>NZ_BAAAGX010000016.1:0-195129 GCF_039524755.1 Cryptosporangium japonicum | reverse complement strand
GGCCGAGCGGCTGGTGACACTGGGCGCCACCCGGGTGCGCCGGCTCGAACCGCGGCCGCCCCTCGAGTTCGGCCACCTCCTGATGACCGACCCCGAGGGCAACGAGTTCTGCCTCGACTAGCTGCCGAGGTCGTCGGAGTGGCCCGCCGCCAGGCGGGGCCACTGCGGGATCGGGCGGCCGTCGGTCTTCAGCAGGTGCCCGTCCACCGGCCAGGTCCGCGGCCAGCCGGCCGGGGAGTCCTCGTGCGGCTCCTGGCGTCCGAAGACCGTGAGGTCCATCAGCCGGTAGGAGTTGTCGACCTGCTCGACGCCGCGCCGCGTCGTCCACCAGGTCTCGAAGACGCGGTCGGCGTCGCGCACGTAGCTGATCAGGTGCATCATCCCGACGTGCCGCCCGGTGAGCAGCGTCTCCAGCGGCTCGCCCGCGGCCGCGTACCAGGGCATCGTCCAGCCCATGAACTCGTGGTAGCGGGCGCTCTCCGGGTACGGGCCCTGGGCCACGATGGCGTACGTGATGTCCCGCGAGTGCAGATAGGACAGCTCACGCACCTGCGACGAACACCAGGTGCAGCCCTCGCACTGCGCCGCTGCCGGGTGCCCGGCGTGCCACATGAAGTAGTACAGGATCAGTTGCCGACGCCCCTCGAACGCGTCGAGCAGCGTCGTCGGGCCGTCCGGGCCGGTGAGGAGCGTGTCGGCGGGCACCTCGACCATCGGCAGGCGCCGCCGCTGCGCCGCGAGGGCGTCGCCCTCCCGGGTGTGTGCTTTCTCGCGGGTGCGCAGGCGCGCGACCTCGGCCTCGAACGCGGCCCGGTCGACCACGGGGGGCAGGTCGGTCATGACGTCTTCCTTCCGGGAACGGTGCTGAGGAGTGCGAGTGCGGCGACCAGCGCGACGAGCGCGAACGCCCAGCGGAATCCGTGGCCGGCGACGAGCACGGTGGCCACCACCGCGACGCCGGCCGCGCCGCCGATCTCGCGCATGGTCTCCACCAGACCGGAGACCAGGCCGGCCTCCGACCGGGACACGCCGGTGAGCGCGCTGATCTGGATCGCCGGGCCGCAGAGCCCGAAGCCGACGCCGGCCAGCAGGAACGCCGGGAGCAGGCCGGTGACGTAGGTGCTGTCGGGGGACACCCGGGTCAGCCACAGCGCGGCGACGACCGTCAGTGACAGGCCGGTGACCAGCAGGGCACGCACCGGCACCCGGGCGGCGAGCCGGGCGCCGCCCATCGCGGCGACGAAGATCGTCGCGGTGGTGGCCAGCCAGGCGACGCCGGTCGTCGCGGGGGAGTAGCCGAGCTCCTGCTGCATCAGCAGCGAGCCGAGGAAGATAAATCCGAGCAGCGCGCAGAACGTCAGGAACGCCGGGGCGAGCGCCCGGTTGCGCCAGGCCGACGGCGGCACCAGCGGGTGCGCCGACCGGGCCTCGATCCGGGCGAACAGCCCCAGCGCCCCGAGGGCGGCCACCCAGCTGAGGATCGACCCGTGGTGCAGTGACCAGACCAGCAGCAGCAGCCCACCGGTCACCACGGTGGCGCCACGCAGATCCAGGCGGGTGTCCCGGTCGCGCGGCCGGTCCGGGGCGAGGAACATCAGCGCGATCGCCACGAACACCACACCGACCGGCACGTTCAGGAAGAACGCCCACCGCCACCCCGGCCCGGCCGCGAGCAGCCCGCCGACCACGACCCCGAACGACCCGGCGACCCCGCCGATCGCGCCGAACAGGCCGAGCGCGCGCACCCGCTCCCGTCCGTCCGGGAACGTGACCGCGAGCAGCGACAACGCGGCCGGGGCGATGAGCGCCGCCCCGAAGCCCTGCACGCCCCGGGCCGCGATCAGCAGCCCGGCCCGCGGCGCGGCCCCCGCCACCAGCGACGCCACCGTGAACACCACGACACCGGCCAGGAACACCCGCCGGCGTCCGACCTGGTCGGTCATCCGCCCACCGACCAGCAGGAACCCGCCGAGCAGCAGCCCGTACGCGACCACCACCCACTGCACGACACCCGCGTCGACGCCGAGCTCACGCTGGATCGACGGCACCGCCACGTTCACGATCGCGGTGTCCAGCCCCACCATGGCCTGGGCCGCGCACGCCAGCCCCAGCACGAGCCCGGGGCGTGCCCGCGCTTCGATCTCTGTTCTCATGCCCCACCGACGAAGGAACCCGGCCGGGATCGACAGGCGTCAGAGATTTTCTTTCCGGCGGGTCAGGTAGCGCCGTTCGGCCTCGGTCGGGGCGAGCGCGATCGCCTGCTCGTAGGCCTCCCGGGCCGCCGCCGGCCGCCCGTCGCGTCGCAACAGGTCGGCCCGGGTGGCCGGCAGCAGGTGGTAGCCGTCCAGCCGTCCGGACGCGGCGAGTGCGTCCACCAGGGCCAGCCCGGCCGGGATGCCCTCCGACATCGCGACCGCCACGGCCCGGTTCAGCTCCACGACCGGCGACGGCGTCAGCCGGCTGAGCTGCGTGTAGAGCGCGACGATCTGGGGCCAGTCGGTGCTCGCCGCGTCCGCGGCGGTGGCGTGGCAGGCCGCGATCGCGGCCTGCACCTGGTACGGGCCGGCCCGCTTCGCGGCCAGCGTGTGATCGAGGATCCGCTCGCCTTCGGCGATCAGAGCGGCGTCCCAGCGGTCGCGGTCCTGCTCCTCCAGCGGCACCAGCACACCGTCGTCGGCCCGGGTGGCCCGCCGGGCCTCGCCGAACAGCATCAGCGCGAGCAGGCCGCGGGGTTCGGGCTCGTCCGGCAGCAACCGGGCGAGAACCCGGGCCAGGTGGATCGCCTCACCGGTCAGGCCCTGGTGCCCGTCGTACCCGGCGTTGAAGATCAGGTAGAGCACGGCCAGCACCGCCGCGAGCCGCGGCGGCAGCAACTCCGCCGGCGGGACGCGGTAGGGGATACCGGCCTCGGCGATCTTGTGTTTGGCCCGCACCAGCCGCTGGGCCATCGTCGGCTCGGTGGTGAGCAGGGCCCGGGCGATCTCGGCCGTGCTCAGACCGCAGAGCGTGCGCAGCGTCAGCGCGACCCGGGCCTCGAACGGCAGGGCCGGATGGCAGCAGGTGAAGATCAGGCGCAGCCGCTCGTCGGTGATCTCGTGCGGTTCCGGGTCCGGAGCGAGCGGCGCGAGCTGGCGCAGCTTCGCGGTGCCGACCGCGTCGCGGCGCAACCGGTCGAGGGCCCGGTTGCGTGCGGCCGTCGTCAGCCACGCGCCCGGGCGGGCCGGCACCCCGTCGCGGGGCCAGGTGGCGACCGCGGCCGCGAACGCGTCCTGGGCGCAGTCCTCGGCCAGGTCCCAGTCCTGGGTCAGCCCGATCAGCGTGGCGACGACCTGGCCCCACTCGTCGCGGTAGGCGGCGTCGAGCGCGTCCCCGACGTTCACTCCCAGACGGGGCGGATCTCGACCGTGCCCCAGTCCGCGAACGGGTGCGCGGCCGCGATCGCGATCGCCGCGTCCAGGTCGTCGGCCTCCACGACCGCGAACCCGCCGACGAAGTCCTTGGTCTCGGCGAACGGCCCGTCGGAGACCAGCGTCTCGCCGTCGCGCACCCGCACGGTCGTCGCGTCGACGCTCGGGCGCAGCCGCGCGCCCGCCAGCAGGGCCCCGCGCCGGGTGAGGTCCTGTTCCCAGGCCCGCATCCGCGGGTTCCCGCCGAGCTCCTCCGGTTCCGGCTGGTAGGTCTCGTCGTCGCAGATCATCAGCACGTACTTCATGCCGTGGAGTCTGGCACCCGCTCGGCGTGTTCGGCGTACACGATTCCGAGGAACCGCTCGATCGCCTCGGCCGCCGCGTGGGCCCGTCGCGTCCCGAAGATCTCGAACGCGTGCTGCGCACCGGGGATCTCCGCGTACGCCACCGGCGCCTTCGACGTGGCACGCAGGTCACCGACGAACCGGCGGGCGCCGCGCACCGGCACCAGCGAGTCGTGGTCACCGTGCAGCACGAAGAACGGCGGGGCGTCGGCGTGGATCGCGTGGCGCGGCGAGGCGGCCCGGAACACCTCCGGGGCCTCCGCGAGCGTCCGCTTGACGACCCGTTGCTCGACCAGGCGCAGCAGCCCGGCGTCGGCCGGGTCGGTCCAGTCGTAGACGCCGTAGAGCGGAACCGCCGCCGCGACCGTCGTGTCGACGTCCTCGAAGCCGGGCTGCCAGCGCCGCTCCGGCGCGGTGAGCGCGTGCAACGCGGTCAGGTGCCCGCCGGCCGAACCGCCGGTGATCGTGACGAACTCCGGGTCGCCGCCGTACTCGGCGATGTGCTCCTTGACCCAGGCGACCGCGCGCTTGACGTCGACGATCATGTCCGGCCAGGTGGCGCGCGGACCGAGCCGGTAGTTCACCGCGACGCACACCCAGCCCCGCTCGGCGAGGTGGCTCAGCAGCGGCAGCGCCTGCTCCCGCTTGTTGCCGAGGGTCCACGCGCCCCCGTGGATCTGGATCAGCACCGGGGCGCGGCCACCGGGCGGGAGATCGGTCCGCCGCCAGACGTCGAGATGGTTGCGGACACCGGCCGGGCCGTAGGGGAGGTCGACGTCGTGGGCGTAGCGCTCGCGGACCTGGAACATCCGCACGACGCCCGGCCGGCGACCGAGCGGCGCGTCCGGCTCGGGCCAGGCCGGGTGACGCACGCGGGAGCGGTAGTCGGGGCCGTAGACCTCGTCGAGCGCCCGGTCGAGCACGTCGGCGGCCGAGCGGGACGCGGCCGCGACCGCGACGAGACCGGCGGCCGCACCGAGGGACAGCGCGAGGCCGAGGCGACCGGCGCGGGTGCGTGCGCCGCCGGCCGCGGCCAGGGCGAGCTGGGGTAACACGGTCGCGGCCGTGGCGGCGGCCGGGAGTTCGGTGCTGAGCGCGCCGGCCGCGAACGACGGGACCGCCAGCCGGCCGGGGTCGTGCGGCGGTCGCAGGGCGTTGGCGGCGTTCAGCACGGACGCGACGCCGTGCACCACACCGGCGGCCCCGGCCAGTTGTCGCTTCATGCGTCCGGACGCTAGCGGTTCGGAATGCCATCGACCACGGGTACGGAATTGTTGATCGATCAACTATTGTTCGTCACATCATGAAGAAGAAGATCGGGTTCCTGAGCTTCGGGCACTGGCGGGACGTCGAGGGATCGCGAACGCGGTCCGCGGCCGACGCGCTGCTGCAGACGATCGACCTGGCCCAGGCCGCCGAAGACCTCGGGGTCGACGGGGCCTTCGTCCGCGTCCACCACTTCGAACGGCAGCTCGCCTCGCCGTTCCCGCTGCTCTCGGCGATCGCGGCCCGGACGTCGCGGATCGAGATGGGCACCGGCGTCATCGACATGCGGTACGAGAACCCGCTGTACATGGCCGAGGAGGCCGCCGCGACCGACCTGATCAGCGGCGGGCGGCTGCAGCTCGGGCTGAGCCGCGGGTCACCCGAGACCGCGCTGCGCGGCGCGGAGTCGTTCGGGTACCGCGCCGACGACCCGGCCGAGCTGGCCCGGCAGAAGACCGAGATCTTCCTCGCGGCGATCCAGGGCGCCGCGGTGGCCACCACCGACCCGGCGCGCTCGGGCGTGCGTGCGGGCCTGCCGATCCAGCCGCAGTCCGAGGGGCTCGCCGAGCGCATCTGGTGGGGCGCGGGCACCCGTGCCACCGCGGAGTGGGCGGCGTCGCTCGGCGTCAACCTGCAGAGCTCGACGCTGCTCACCGAGGACACCGGCGTGCCGTTCGACGAACTGCAGGCCGAGCAGATCCGGATGTTCCGCGACGCGTTCACCGGCGACCGCGAGCCGCGGGTGTCGGTGTCACGCAGCGTCCTGCCGATCACCGAGGACGTCGACCGGGTCTACTTCGGCTCCCGCGGCGACGACGACCAGATCGGCATCCTGGACGGCGTCCGGTCACGCTTCGGCCGGTCCTACGTCGGCGAGCCGGACGTGATCGCCGCCGAGCTGGCCCGCGACCGTGCCGTCCAGGACGCCGACACCGTGCTGTTCACCGTGCCCAACCAGCTCGGCGTCGAGTACAACGCCCGGATCCTGGCCACCATCGCCGAGCACATCGCGCCGGCGATCGGCTGGAAGCCGACCGTCTAGAACGGAGCGTCCGAGGGCGGCGCGGTCGGCGGCGGGGTGTGCTGCGGCGTCACGTAGGTGCCGCGGGCACGCATCGCCCGGCGCATCTGGGCGCTGGCCCGCAGCGGCAGCCGGCCCGGCACCGGCGTCGGGTCGGGCCCCGGCGGGTCGGCCAGCCGCTGACCGCTCGTCGCGATGTGCCACCGGTGCAGCAGCGCGGCGACCGCCGCCACGAGGATGAATATCAGCAGGATCTCCATGCGTATCCAGCTACCCGTTGGGCGGGGGTGCTCACACCGGAATCCGCACCGGGAGCCGGGTGAATCCCTTGAGGGTCAGGCTGTCGCGACGCTGCGCCCCGCCGGCCGGTGCGAGCTCCGGGAACCGCCGGGCCAGCGCCGGGAACGCGATCTGCGCCTCCAGCCGGGCCAGCGGGGCGCCCAGGCAGTAATGGATGCCGCCCCCGAACGACAGCGGCGCGTTGTCCGTCCGATCCAGCCGGAGGACGTCCGGGTCGGGGAACCGCCGCGGATCGCGGTTGCCGGCCCCGAGGTAGGCGACGAACCGCTCGCCGGGCGCGACGGGAACACCGGCCAGTTCGATCGGCTCGGCCACCATGCGCGCGCCGATCTGCACCGGGCTGTCGTAGCGCAGCAGCTCCTCGACGGCCGGGCGGGCCAGGTCGGGGCGCTCGCCGAGCAGCCGGAACTGCTCCGGGTGGTCGAGCAGCGCCGCGAGCCCGTTCGCGAGCAGGCCCGTCGTCGTCTCGAACCCGGCCACGAACAACAGCGCCGCGGTCGTGACGGCCTCCTCGCGGGTGAGCCGGTCACCCTCCGCCTCGGCCAGGGCCAGTGCGCTGAGCAGGTCGTCGGCCGGGTTCGTGCGTCGCTCGTCGATCAGCCCGCCCAGGTACTCGCGGATCGTGGCGGCGGCCGGGTCGGCGCGGCTGAGCACCTCCGGCGTGATGACCTCCATGACCTGCGTCCAGTCGCGGGTCAGCGTCTGGAACTGCGCCCGGTCACCGGCCGGGATGCCCAGCAGTTCCCCGATGACGTTCACCGGCAACGGAAACGCGAACGCGTCGACGAAATCGACGGTGCCGCTCAGTTCGTCGAGCAGCCCGTCGACCATCGCCTCGATCGCCGGGCGCAACGCCTCCACCCGGCGCGGGGTGAACGTGGAGCTCACCAGCCGGCGCAGCCGCGTGTGATCCGGCGGGTTGATCGTGAGCATGCTCGTGAAGAGCGTCCGCAGCGCCGGGTGGTCCGTCCAGTCCGGATAGCCGATGAACGCCAGCAGATCGGGCGGCATGTGCCCGAGGCGCGGGTCGCGGAGCATCGTGCTGCACTCGTCGTACCCGGTGAGCACGAGCACCCCGTCGGGGGCACGCACGATCGGCGAGGTCGCTCTGATCCGCGCGTACCGCGGGTACGGGTCGGCCCGGCCGTCCGGCCGGGTCAGCTCGTCGAGCAGTCGGTGGACGTCCGGGCTCTGCACGATCTCGGCCACGCCCTCACCGTAGCGCCGCGCTCCGCTCCGGTCCGCCTCACGGATCGGCGGACGGCGACGTCGTGAGCTCCGGTGCGGCCGCGCCGCGGATCAGCAGGGCGGCGCCGGCCAGCTCGGCCACCGTGAACACGACCGTCGCGGCGGTGGCGAGCGCGAAGCCCCGGCGATCGTCCGCCGACGCGTGGTCATTGACCACCAGGACCAGTCCGAACCGGACGATCACCCCCGCGGTGAGCGCGGTGAGCAGCGCGACGACCGCGCCGAGCACCGCCCGGGCCCGGGCGAACCCCCGGCCGGGGACGACCGCCCCCACCACCGGCAACGCACCGGCCACCGCCAGCATCGCCGTGCCGACCGCGAACCACACCCCGAACGACCGGTCACCCGCCGGGTCACCCGAGTCCGGATCGGGGAGCGTGGCGACGTACGACAGCGGCAACGCCACCGCCGCCACCACCCCGGCGAACGCGGCGACGAGAGTCACCGGCAAGGCCGCCCTCCCGGCCCCGGCGAGCGCACCGGTACCCGCCGCCGCGACCGCCCCCACGACCAGAGCGGCCAGCGTGACGACGTGCAGCGCCTCGAACCCCAGGAACACCCCCGCCCCGCCGGCCGGGATCAGCGGGTCGGCCAGCCCGGTGACGTGCGGGAACGCGACCACGGCGAGCCCGGTCCGGACCGCTGGGAGCGCCCGGCCCCGCCGCAGCACCGCCCCGAACGCCAGCAGCGTGCCGACGACCAGCCCCAGCGCGGCGACCCCGGCCCCGGCGACCGACGGACCGACGCCCGGCCAGCGCACCGCGCTGCCCCCGAGCGCGAGGCCGAGGGACGCGACCACGAGGCAGCCGACCGCGACCCGCTCCGCCGGCGCCTCCCCAGTGCTCACCACCACAGGATGGCGCGATGGCGCCCGGTGGGTGGGACGAACGGATCACCGGCCCGCGATCTCGTCGCGGTGGGGGCGGTGGGTTCCGGTGGTCAGCCGACCGGTGGAGGCCCCGGCGCCGATGGTGTCGGCCGTTGCGGTCGAGGTGGATGCCTTTGCGGTTCGGCACGCGATACCGCTCCGGAGCGTTCGCCTACACTGGCCCACCTCTGTGGGTCGAGAAGGGTGATGCGGGCGTGGTTAAGCGGATGGCTGACGCGGGTTTCCGCGAGGAGCAGGAGCGCGACAAGTACGCGTCCCACGTGCGCGCGATCAACGAACTGGTCGACGAGTTGCGCGATGTGGACGGGCGCGGCTCGATGCCGTACGTGGCGCCGTGGCACGGCGGGGTCGAGGCTCGCGCGTTAGTCGTGCTGAGCGAACCCGGCCGGGCGGACCGGGGCTCCGGGTTCGTGAGCACGGAGAACGACGACCAGGCGGCGGAACGCCAGGCCGTGGAGTTCGAGGCGCTCGGCATCGAGCCCCGGGCGATCACGGTGTGGCACGCGTACCCCTGGCACCGCGACGCGAAGGGCGAGCCGAACGGCGTCCAGCTCGGCGCCGGCGCGGACGTGCTCGAGCGGATGATCGGCCTGCTGCCGGAGCTGCGTGTCGTGCTCCTGCAGGGGAAGGTCGCGCAGCGTGGGTGGGAGCGGCTCGGGGATCGGGCCGGCAAGCTCGTGGCCGAACGGGGGCTGACCGTGGTGAGCACCCACGGGCCCAGTCGCCAGGCGATCTGGCACCGTGACGCGGTGATCGTGGCCGAGCGGGTGGCCGATCGGGATCGCGCCTACCGGGAGGTAGCCGCCCTGATCGGCGCCACCCCGGCCCCCACTCCCACCGCGGAGGTCCCCGCCCCCGCGGTGGAGGTTCCCCTCCCCGCGACGGAGGTGCCCGCCCCTGCGGTTGAGGTGCCCGCTTCTGCGGTTGAGGTGCCCGCTTCTGCGGTTGAGGTGCCTGCGCCTGCGATGGAGGCGCCCGCTTCTGCGGTTGAGGTGCCTGCGCCTGCGGCGGAGGTGCCCGCCCCTGCGGTCGAGGTGCCCGTCCCTGCGGCGGAGGCGCCCGCTTCGGAGACTGACGTTGCTGCTCCGGCGGCGGACGCGGCGGTTGACCCGGCTCCGGCGCCCGCGGCCGAGACCCAGGTTCCCGCGCCGTCGGAGGCCGCGTCCGGAGTGTCGGCCGTCGAGGCTCCCGCTGGTGCCGCTGGTGCCGCTGGTGCCGCTGAGTCGGCATCTCCGGCGGCCGAGGTTTCGGGTACGGAGGACTCCGGGCCTGCGACCTCCGACACCGAGTCGGCGACCGTGGCATCGAAGGTCGATGGGCCGGGCGCCGACCCGGCCACCTCCGAGGTGCCCGCGGTCGACGCGAAGTCGACCACCGACGCCGCGACCCCCGACGAAGGCGCCACCGCCGACGCCGCGACGGCCGACGAAGGCACCACCGCCGACGCCGCAAAGGCGGACGAGCCCATCACCGGAGCCTCGCCCGCGACGGACGAGGCCTCGGCCACGGCCGCCCCCACCGAAGAGCCCACCCCGGCGGCGACCGCAGCCGGGGCCACGGCCACCTCGTCCACCACCGAGGAGACCACCGCCGAGGCCCCCGCCACCTCGTCCACCACCGAGGCCCCCACCGCCGAGGCCCCCGCCACTGAAGCGCCGGCCGCGGAAAACCCCGCAACGGACACCCCCGCGGAAATCACCACGCCGGCAGACAGCCCGGTAGTGGACGCCGAGCCGGCAGCGGAAGCCACCCCCGCGGCGGCCCAGCCTGCAACGGAAGCCGCCGAAGCCGCCCCGGCAGCGAACAGCCCGGCAGCGGACGCCGCCCCGGCAGCGGACAGCCCCGCAGCGGACAACCCCGCAGCGGACAACTCGGCCGCGGACACCCCCGCTGCGGACGCCTCCGCCGCGGAAACCGCCCCCGCCGCGCGGGCCTCCGAGGTTGCCTCGGGCTCCTCCACCCCCGAGCGCCCCTCCCTCTGGGAGCGGGTGAAAGCGGCCTTCTCGCGGAAGAACTAACCCCCTCAGCGCAAACCGGTGAAGAGATCGTCCTCCTGGAGCGGTGACCCGGTCGTGTCACGCACCCGGACGAACGTCTCCAAGCGCATGAGCTTGGCGAACTTCTCCTTGCCCATCTTGAGGAAGAACTCACCGTCGCTCTGGCTGCTGTGCGCGGCCAGGGCGTCGTACTTCTGGTCGCTGAAGCCGGTGGTGTCGACCCAGGCGGTGATCTGCTCGTCCGGCACTCCCATCGGGGGAGTGTCGGCGGGCGGGGCCTCCTCCGGCTCGTCCCACTCGAGGCCGGCTTCTTTCGCCCACGTGCCCATGTTCTCCATCCAGGAGCGCGGCACCGTGCTCATGTACACCTTCGGCACGCTCTCGACCAGCTCGACGGCGGCCAGCGTGACGCGGTGCACCTGGATGTGGTCGGGGTGGCCGTACCCGCCGTTCTCGTCGTAGGTGACGACGACGTCGGGCTGGTAGTGCCGGATCAGCGCGGCGAGCCGTTCGGCGGCGTCGGGCACCGGCGTGGACCAGAACGAGCCGGGCGCGTCGTTCGTGGGCCAGCCCATCATGCCCGAATCGTGGTAGCCGAGCTGCTCGGAGTGGGTGACGCCGAGGATCTTGGTGCTGATCGCCAGCTCGGCGGCGCGGGTGGCCGCCACCGCATCCGGGTCGTGACCGGGCTCGCCGGGTTTGACGCCACCCGGCCCGTCGCCGCAGCGGCCGTCGGTGCAGGTCACGACGATCGTGGTGATTCCGTCGGCGGCGTACCGGGCCAGCACCCCGCCGGTTCCGGTCGCCTCGTCGTCGGGGTGGGCGTGCACGGCCATCAACGTCAACTGGCGATCGCTCATACCCGCGAAACTAGGGGGCGCCTACGACAATTCCCGAACGGCACGCCATGCTGGCTGCGTGCTCAAAGGTATCGATCCGCTGCTCAACGGCGACCTGCTGAAGATCCTCGACGAGATGGGCCACGGCGACCAGCTGCTGCTCGCCGACCGCAACTACCCGGCGTTCAGCGCCGGCCGGCCGGTGGTGCGGCTCGGCGAGTGCGGCACGCTCCGGGCGCTCGACGCGATCCTGTCGGTGTTCCCGCTCGACGCGTTCGTCGAGCACCCGCTCGAGCGCATGGAGGTCAAGGACGACCCGGCGCTCACCACCCCGCTGCAGGACCGGGTGCTCGCGGTCGCGGCGGCGGGCCACCCGGCGGACCTCGAGTACGGCGTCGTCCCGCGCCACGACTTCTACCGGCGCGCGCAGAGCGCCTACGCGATCGTCCACACGCTCGAGAGCGAGCCGTACAGCTGCTTCATCCTGCACAAGGGCGTGGTCTTCCCGCCCGGGATGGCCGAGGACGGGTCCTGAGTACGGTGGAAACCATGAATAGGGACGAGATCGCGGCCGCGGTCGACGCGGTGGTACCGGGCGCTCGCGCCGACCTGGAGCGGCTGGTACGCATTCCCAGTGTCTGGGCCGACCCGGCGCACGCCGACGACACCGAGGCCAGCGCCGCGCTGGTCGCGGAGCTCGCCGGCGCGCTGGGCCCGGAGTCGGTCGAGATCCTCCGCGCCGACGGGGGCGCGCCCGCCGTCGTCGCGCGCTGGCCCGCTCCGGAGGGCCAGCCCACGGTCCTGCTCTACGCGCACCACGACGTGCAGCCCACCGGCGGCGACGAGCTGTGGACGAGCCCGCCGTTCGAGCCCACCGAGCGCGACGGGCGCCTCTACGGGCGGGGCGCGGCCGACGACAAGGCCGGCGTGCTGACGCACCTCGCGGTGCTCCGCGCCTACGACGGCCGGCCGCCGGTCGGCGTCACGCTGTTCATCGAGGGCGAGGAGGAGTCGGGTTCGCCGACGCTGCCCGCGTTGCTGCGCGAGCACCACGACCTGCTCGCGGCCGACGTCATCGTGATCGCCGACGCGGCGAACCCGGCCGTCGACGTGCCCGCGCTCACCACGAGCCTGCGCGGCCTGGTCGACCTCGTCGTCGAGGTCTCGGTGCTCGAACACCCGGTGCACTCCGGGGTCTACGGCGGGCCGATCGGCGACGCGCTGACCGCGCTCGTGCACACGCTCGCGAGCCTGCACGACGAGAAGGGCGAGGTCGCGGTGGCCGGCCTGCGCCGCAACACCGGCACCGACGCCGCCGGCGTCGACGTGGGTGAGGAGCAGTTCCGGGCCGAGGTCGGGCTGCTGGACGGCGTCGAGCTGATCGGCTCCGGCACGGTGGCCGAGCGCACCACGCAGGCCGCGGCGATCTCCGTGCTGGGCATCGACGCACCGACCGTCGCGTCGTCGTCGAACGTCCTGCTGCCGCGGGCTCGTGCGGTCGTGAGCGTGCGGCTGGCGCCGGGCGAGGACGCCGAGGCGGCGCGTGACCTCGTCGCCGACCACCTGCGCGCGCACGTGCCGTGGGGCTCGCACATCGAGGTCGAGCCGCACCTGGGCCTGGCCGAGCCGTTCCGGCTCGACACCGACGGCAGCGCGTACGACGCCGCCCGCGCCGCGTTCGCCGAGGCCTACGGCAACGCGGTGGTGGAGATGGGCATCGGCGGGTCGATCCCGTTCATCGCCGAGTTCGCGCGTACGTTCCCGGGGGCGGCGGTGCTGGTCACCGGCGTCGGCGACCCGGCGAGCCGGTGGCACGGCATCGACGAGAGCCTCTCGCTGGAGATGTTCGGAACCGGCGCGCGCGCGGAAGCCTTCCTGTTGGACGAGCTCCGGCGCCGGTAGCGGGCCTCACAGGCGACGCTCAGCGCACGCACGGGTGGCGGCCATTCCCGGCCGCCACGCTGGGCACCGTCGATGTAGTCGCTCCCAGGAGGTTCCATGTCCCGCAGACCGACGTATCAGGGCCGGGTGCTGCCCAGACCCGACGAGGAGGTCGTCGATCAGGGGCTGAACTTCGACCTGGGGACGCTGGACCGGCGCCGGATGCTGCGGCTGCTCGGCCTCGGCGGGGCCGCGCTGGGGCTGGCCGCGTGCAGCACGACCGACTCGACGACGGCCTCGGCCTCGACGTCGGCGTCGGCGGGCACGTCGACCGGTGAGATCCCCGACGAGACGGCCGGCCCCTACCCGGGCGACGGGTCGAACGGGCCGAACGTGCTGGCGCAGAGCGGCATCGTGCGCAGCGACATCCGGTCGAGCTTCGGGACCGCGTCGGGCACCGCCGAGGGCGTGCCGATGACGCTCGAGCTGACGGTCACCGACCTGGCCGACGGGGGGAAGCCGTTCGCGAACGTCGCGGTGTACGTGTGGCACTGCGACCGGGAGGGCCGGTACTCGCTCTACTCCGACGGGGTGACGTCGGAGAACTACCTGCGCGGGGTGCAGATCGCGGACGCGTCCGGCGTCGTGCGGTTCACCAGCGTCTTCCCGGCCTGCTACACCGGGCGCTGGCCGCACGTCCACTTCGAGGTGTACCCGGACCAGGCGTCGATCACCGACGCGGGCAACGCGATCGCGACGTCGCAGGTGGCGCTGCCGAAGGCCACCTGCGACGCGGTGTACGCGACGAGCGGGTACGAGTCGTCGGTGTCCACGCTGTCGCAGGTGAGCCTGACCGACGACAACGTCTTCGGCGACGACGGCGGCGCGAGCCAGCTGGGGACCGTGACCGGGGACGTGGCCGGCGGGTTCGCGGTGTCCCTCACGGTGCCGGTGGACACCCGCACCGAACCGGGCGGTGGCCAGGCCCCCGGGGGTGCGCCTCCGTCGGGTGCGCCCAGGCGCTAGCCGCTGACGAGGACCGGCCGGGCGGAAACGCGCTGGCGCCGGCCGGTCGGGGCCACTAACGTCGCGCCGCGTGAGCGGGGAGAAGTACGCCCGGGTGGGCGGGATCGAGCTGTGTCACGACGTCGTCGGGAACGACGGTGATCCGGTGATGGTGCTGATCATGGGGCTGGGGTTCCAGCTGGTGCACTGGCCGGACGCGTTCTGCCGTCGGCTCGCGGACGCCGGCTACCGGGTGGTCCGATTCGACAACCGGGACGCCGGTCGTTCCACCCACCGGCCCGGCGCGCGGTACACGCTCGACGACATGGCCGACGACACCGCCGGGCTGCTCGACGCGCTCGGCGTCGGGTCCGCGCACGTCGTCGGGGCCTCGATGGGCGGGATGATCGCGCAGCTGATGGCGATCCGGCATCCCGATCGGGTGCGGTCGCTCGCGTCGCTCATGTCGACGACCGGCCGGCGCGGGGTGGGGCGCACCTCGCCGCGCGTGCTGCGTCACCTGTTCGCGCGGCGGCCACGCACCGAGGAGGAGTCGATCGAGCGGCGGGTGCGGGTCTTCGCGGACGTGGGGTCCACCGGGTTCGAGCCGGACCTGGACGAGATGCGCCGGGTGACCCGGGAGGCGTTCCGGCGGGATCCGGACGCCCGCGACGGCCGCCGGCGGCAGCACCGGGCGGTGCGCGCGGCGGGGGACCGCACCGAGGCGCTGGGCCGGGTCGGCGTGCCCACCGTGGTGATCCACGGCTCGGCCGACCCGATGTGCCACCCCTCCGGCGGGCGCGCCACCGCCGACGCGGTGCCCGGCGCCCGGTTCGAGCTGATCGAGGGTCTGGGCCACGACCTGCCGCCCGGTGCCTGGCCCCGGATCATCGGTGCGATCACGGCGAACGCGGCCCGGGGGTAGAGCCGGGCGGCCCGGGCCGGCGGTGTACCGGGCCCGCGTCATCGGGTGGAGCCGTGCCGTACCGTGCCGGGGTGACCGCGGAGAAGGCAGTGCTCAGTGTGAGTTCCTCGCGTACCAGCGGGAGAGCGTGGTGGCGATCGTGGCCGGGCTGGACGACGCGGCGCTGCGGACGGCGGTGCTCCCCTCGGGGTGGACGCCGCTCGGGTTGATCGAGCACCTCGGGGACGCCGAGCGGCACTGGTTGCAGGACGTGTTCGCCGGGGCGCGCCCGGGTGGACCCGACGCGTCCGGGTTCGCGTTCTACCGCGAGCAGTGCCGCATCTCCGACGGGATCATCGCCGGTGCGACGCTCGACACCGCGCCGGTGGGGCGCCACCACGACGAGCCGCTGGCGTCGCAGACCACCGATCTGCGTCGCATCCTGCTCCACCTGATCGAGGAGACCGCGCGGCACGCCGGCCACCTCGACGCGGCCCGCGAACTGCTCGACGGCCGCACCGGCCTGGGGCCCCGGTGACCGGGCGACGCCGACCGAGGCACCGCACGATCGGTCCGGACTACCGGTCGCGTTGGTAGACGTCGGGGATGCCGTCCCGGTCGGCGTCCTCCTCGTCGGCCGCGGCCAGCTGCCGGTACGTGCGGTTGCGTAGCCGCAGCACGACCGCGGCCAGGAGGGCGGCCACCAGCGAGCCGGTCAGCACCGCCACGGTGGCGTGCTCGCCGTGGTCGCCGCCGTCGAACGCGAGCTCGGCGACGAGCAGCGAGACGGTGAAGCCCATGCCGCCCAGTACCGCCAGGCCGAGCACGTCGATCCAGGCCAGGCCCTCGTCGAGGCTCGCCCGGGTGAGCCGGGTGACCAGCCAGGTCGTGCCGAGGATGCCGATCGTCTTGCCGGCGACCAGGCCGACGACGATTCCCACCGCGACCGGATCACGCAGGGCGCTCGCGGCACCGGCCCAGCCACCGATGGCCACCCCGGCGGAGAAGAACGCGAAGACCGGCACCGCCACCCCGGCCGACAGCGGCCGGAACCGATGCTCGAACCGCTCCGCCGGCCCGGGCCGAGTGTCGGACGCTCCACTCGCACCGGACGCGATCACCGGGACGGCGAAACCGAGGAGCACCCCGGCCACGGTCGCGTGGACCCCGGACGCGTGGACCAGGAACCAGGTGAGCCCGGCCAGGGGCAGCAACAGCCACCACGCCCGCACCCCCCGGCGCAGCAGCACGGCGAACACCGCCAGCGTGACCAACGCTCCCAGCAGCGGCAGCACCGCCAGCTCCGAGGTGTAGAACACCGCGATCACGACGATCGCCAGCAGGTCGTCGACCACCGCGAGCGTGAGCAGGAACGTGCGCAGCGCGGCCGGCAGGTACCGGCCGACCACGGCCAGCACGGCCAGCGCGAACGCGATGTCGGTCGCGGTGGGGATCGCCCAGCCGCGCAGCGGCCCGCCGCCGGCCACGCCCACCAGCGTGTACAGCGCGGCCGGCACCACCACGCCCCCGAACGCGGCCGCCACCGGAACCACCGCGCGACGCGGATCACGCAGGTCACCGGCCACGAACTCGCGTTTGAGCTCCAACCCGGCCACGAAGAAGAAGATCGCCAGCAGCCCGTCCGACGCCCAGGCGCCGACCGTGAGGTCCAGGTGCAGCGCGCCCGGCCCGATCCGGAAGTCCCGCACGGCCTCGTAGGCCCCGGCCCACGGCGAGTTCGACCAGACCAGCGCGGCGACCGCGGCCACCAGCAGCAGCGCGCCGCCGATCGTCTCGCGGCGGAGCACGTCGGCGATCCGCCGGGCCTCGGGCCAGCTCGAACTGCGGCCGAGAACACGCATGACGCCCCCTGGAAAATCGGTCGACACAGACATCGCCGACCAGACTTCCCGGCACACCGCAGTCGACCCTACCGGACCCCCGGCGGGGAACGGCGAATCGAGCCATGCTGGGAACCGTGTCGGAGCGACGGCTGATCGGTCTCGTCGCCGGGATCGTGGTGCTCGCGATGCTGGTGGGTGGCGCGATCGGGCTGAGCCTCGCGCGCCGCCCGGCGCACACCCCCGGAACACCGGAGTCGCACGCGCCCCGGCCGGCCCCGAACTACGTCCCGATCGAGGACGTCGTCCCCGGTCAGCGCCGGGAGACACCCCGCGGCACGTACGTCGCGCACTGCGGCGACAACGAGGAGGGCCACTGGAACTCCGACAACTTCATCGTCTCGCCCGGCATCCGCAACGGCGCGCACCACCTGCACGACTACGTGGGGAACACCGACTCCTCGGCCGCCTCCACCGACGAGTCGCTCGCCGCCGCCGGCACCACCTGCGCCGACCGCGGCGACACGTCGGCGTACTTCTGGCCCGTGCTCCGCGACCGCACCGACGTCGCCGGTCAGCAGCGTGTCCCGGGGGAGGACCCGGCCGACGGCAACGTCGGGCGGGTGCTGCGCCCCCGGGTGACGCTCCGCTTCGAGGGCAACCCGTACGCCCCGGTCGTCGCGCCGCCGCGGCTGCTCCGCGTGCTCACCGGCGACGCCAAGGCCGTCACCGCCGGAGCCCGGAACGCCCGCGCGACCTACACCTGCGCCGGGTTCGAGGACCGGATCACGACCGTCGCCTACCCGCTCTGCCCCCTCGGGCGGGGCCTCACCCGGATCCTCGAGTTCCCGAGCTGCTGGGACGGCCGCAACACCGACAGTGCCGGCCACCGTGCCCACATGCGTTTCCCCGACCGGGCCGGGAGATGCCCGGCCGCCACCCGCCCGGTCCCGAAGCTCACGATGACGCTGGTCTACGACGTGCCGGCCGGCCCGTCGTTCGCGATCGACACGTTCGGCGACCAGGGCCACGCCCCGATCACCGACCACGCCGACTTCGTCAACCTGCGCACCGCGGCCTCGACCGCACTTCTCCTACGCTGCCTGAACGCTAAGCCCAGGGCCGCCGGGACCGCGTCTCCCAGTACGCCGACGGCTCCTCCGGGAACGCCAGGCCGGCCGGCACCGTCAACGACGCCGCCCGCAGGTTGCGGGTGATCTGCTCCGTGGTGACCGCGCCGGTCAGCACCCGCGACACCCCGGGCTGCGCGAGCGCGACCGCCATCGCCAGCTCGTCGACCCCGACCCCGAGGTCGGCGGCCGCCGCGGTCACCGGGCCGGGCGCCTCGGCCGCCGTCAGGCGTCCGTTGGCCAGGCTCTCCTTGACCACGACGCCCAGCCCGGCCTCGGCCGCCTCGGCCAGCGCGGGCCCCACCGAGGGCTCCAGCAGGTTCCACGTCGACTGGACCACGCCGAACAGCGGAGCCCCGCCCACGGTGACCTCCAGCGCGCGTCGCACCACGTCGGCCTGCGCGGGCCCGGACGTGGAGAACCCGACGAGCACCCCGGAGTCACGCAACCGGGCCAGCGCGTCCAGCAGCTCGGGGGAGTCCAGCGCCGGGCTGGCGGGCACCAGCGAGTGGATCTGGTACACGCCCAGCCGGTCGCCGAGCAGGGCCCGCGTCTCGGCGAGCTGCCGCGTGAACGCCGCCGGCGAATGGTCCTTGACCTCGTGGACGTCCCGCTCCAGCCGCCACTCGCCGACGTAGGTGTACCCCCACTTCGACGCGACCAGTACGTCGGTGACGTCCGGGCGCGACGCCAGCCAGTCGGCCAGGAACTCCTCGGCCCGGCCGTACGAGCGGGCGGTGTCGACGTAGCGGATGCCGCCCGCGTAGGCGGCGTCCAGCACCTCGGCGGTGCGGCGGCGCAGCGCGTCCACCGAGCGGTCCTCACCCAGGTCGTCGTCGCGCGCGCCGTTGATGTACGCCGGACGCCCGACCGCGGCCAGCCCGATCCCCAACCCCGTGCCGATGGTGCTCACCACAGCACCGTAACGAACCGGACATCCAGCCGCGACGAGCGGGATCTAGAAAGTCCCCTATGGACATCGAACGCCGGTCTCTTCTCCGGGCGGCCGCCGCCGTCGGCGCGGGCGGGATGGTCCTCGGTTCCGCGTCGGCCGCCCGGGCCGCGCGGACCCCCGGGATCCTCCAGCCGCACCAGGGCCCGATCGCCGGGCAGCACTACCTGCCGTCCCGTCCCGAGCAGGTACGCTGGGGCTACGTCCCGTCCGTCACGTCCGACCCGGTGCTGCGGATCGCGTCCGGCGAGACCGTCACGATCGACACGGTCTCGCACGAGGGCATCCTCGAGGACCAGGGCCGCGACCCGCTGGCCTGGTTCGGCGGCCACGGGGTGCCCGCCGGGAACGTGCTCACCGACGCGGTCGCGGTCGCCCGCGACTACGACCGCACCACCCGCGACTTCGACGTCGACGGGCCGCACGTCGTCACCGGCCCGATCCACGTCGCCGGAGCGGAGCCCGGCGACGTCCTCAAGGTCGAGATCAGAACCGCGCTGCCGCGGGTTCCCTACGGGGTCGTCTCCAGCCGGCACGGGAAGGGCGCGCTGCCGCGGCTCGCCGACGGCGCGGTTCCGGCCGGTCTCACCGAAGCCGAGATCATGCCGCCCGTGGCCACCGACGGACGACGCACCGAGGTGCCCACGCGCTACGGGAACGTCTCGGTGTTCACGCCGGTCCGCGGCCGCGGCGAGCACCTCGTGGGGGCGCTCCCGCGCCCGGGGCACGGCGACGTGGAGTTCCCGCTCCGCCCGTTCATGGGCATGATGGGCGTGGCGTTCGCCGACGCCGGCACGCTCACCGATCCGCGGCTGAACTCGATCCCCCCGACGCTCGGCGGCGGCAACATCGACATCAACCTGCTCGGCCCCGGATCGACGTTCTACCTGCCGGTGTTCGCCGAGGGCGCGCTGTTCTACGTCGGCGACCCGCACCTGGCGATGGGCAACGGCGAGGTCGCGCTCACCGCACTCGAGGGCTCGCTGCGCGCCACCTACCGCCTGACCGTGGTGAAGAAGGGCCGCCGGGGCGCACCGTCGGTCGCCTTCCGCTACCCGTTCGCCGAGACGGCCGGCGCGTGGGTGGTCATCGGGCTGTCCGACCCCGACGGCTCGACCGGCGGCCAGGGCTCGGACCTGGACGTCGCGATGCGCCGCGCCACCGTCAACGCGCTCGATTTCCTCCAGCGTGACCTGGGCCTGGACCGGGCGGTCGCGTACGCGTACCTGTCCGCGGCGGTGGACTTCTCGGTGTCCCAGGTCGTCGACCGCACCGTCGGGGTGCACGCGACGATCACGAAGGCCCATTTCTGAGCCGGCGCAGCGTGCTGCCGGTGGCCTGTTTGAACAGGTACTCGGCGCGCTCGTAGGAGAGGCGGCGGCGGCCGGTCTCGGGGCACCGGTCGGCCGGCGCGAGCGGCCGGGACGGCACCGGGCGGCGGTCGGCGAGGAACACCGGGCCGCGGGTGCGGCCGTCCAGCAGGCGCGGCAGCAGGGCGGCGGTCGCCGATCGCCAGGTCACCCAGGTGGGGCCGGCCCGGGCCCTGCGCTCGGTCAGGTCCAGGTCGCCGACGTCGAGCGCGAGCACCGTCGTCACCGGGGCGCCGGACTCGTGGAGCAGCCGCCAGAGCGTGCGTTCGCGCAGCGCCACGTCGGTGCGGGTCCAGAGCGCGTCCAGGTCGAGCGGCGCCGGCGCCGTCGCGGGCGGATCGGGTGGGCGGCGCTCCAGGCCGGCGGCGAGGTCGCCGAGCCCGGCCCACTCGCCGAACGAACGCACCGCCGCCCGGTGCCGGTTCCAGGTCGTCGCCGCCGCGGTGCCCCAGGCCAGCGCGAACACTCCGGCCACGGTGTCCGCGCGCAGGGCGTCGACCGGGACGTGGTCGCCGAGCGCGCGCCGCAGCCGGTGCAGCGTCTGCCGGTAGGAACGGCGGGTGGCCGCGGTGAGCTCGCCCCGGGCGAGGAACCGGTCGGCGGCGGCCCCGAGGCCGGTGGTCCCGAGGCCGGTGGTCCCGACGCCGGTGGTCCCGACGCCGGTGGTCCCGACGCCGGTGGCGCCGCCGGTGGGCGACGGCGCGACGGCGTCGGCGCGGCGACGCAGGAACGCCGCCTCGGCCGCGTTGCGGGTGAGCGCCGCGGCCCGTGCGAACTCCGGCCCGGCCTCGGCGGGCCGGCCGAGCCGGGCGAGCAGGTCGGCGCGGACGGCCGGGAGCAGGTGGTAGTCGCGCAGCACGGGCTCGGCCAGCAGCGGTTCGACGGCCGCCAGCCCGGCCGCCGGGCCCCGGGCCCGGCCGACCGCGACCGCGCGGTTGAGCCGCACGATCGGGGTGGGGAGGACCGCGGCCAGCGCGTCGTAGAGCGACGCGATCCGGGTCCAGTCGGTCTCGTCGGCCGACCGGGCCCGCGCGTGGCAGACCGCGATCGCGGCCTGCAGTACGTACGGGCCGGGTGGTCCGCCCAGTTCCCGGGCCCGCAGCATCGCGGTGAAGCCCCGCCGGATCAGCAGCGGGTCCCAGCGGCCGCGGTTCTGCTCGTGCAGCGGCACCGGCTCGCCGTCCGGGCCGGTGCGTGCGGCCGACCGCGACTGCTGCAGCTCCATCAGCGCGACCAGACCGTGCGCCTCGGGCTCGGCGGGCGCGAGTTCGGCCAGCAGGCGGCCGAGGCGCAGCGCCTCCAGGCACAGGCCGGGGCGGATCAGGTCGTCGCCGGAGGTCGCCGAGTACCCCTCGTTGAACACCAGGTAGACGACGCCGAGCACGTCCGCGAGGCGGTCGTGCGGGTTCTCCGGGAGCTCGAACGGCACCCGGTGCTCGGCGAGCGTAGATTTCGCGGCGGCCAGGCGCCGGGCGGTGGCGGGCTCGTCGGTGAGGAACGCGCGGGCGATCTCCGCGGCGGACAGACCGCAGACCAGGCGCAGGGTGAGCGCGACCCTGGCCTCGGTGGGCAGCACCGGGTGGCAGGTGAGGAACACCAGCCGCAGCACGTCGTCGGGCTGGTCCGCGACGGGGTCGGGTCCGCGGGCGGCGTCCTCGTGGGCCCGCTCGGCCCGCCGCGCGCGACGGACGTGGTCGACCGCGCGGCGTTTGGCGACCGTGGTGAGCCAGGCGGCCGGGTTCTCCGGCGTACCGGACACGCCCCACTGCTCGAGCGCGGCGACCAGCGCGTCCTGGGCGAGTTCCTCGGCCAGCCCCACGTCGCCGACCAGGCGGGTCAGCGTCGCGATGATCTTCGCGGACTCCCGACGCCAGACGGCGTCGAGAGCGCCGCGAAGCTCGGTCACGGACCGAAGACCTGGTGCATCAGGCTCGTGCCGTCACCGACGACGCGGCGGAAGCGGCGGGCCAGCTCGAGGGCCTCCTCCTCCGACCGCACCTCGATCAGCGCGAACCCGCCGACGGCCTCCTTGGCCTCGGTGAACGGCCCGTCGGTGACGGTGATCTCGCCGTCGGCCGAGACGATCCGCCGCCCGGCCGGGTCGAGGCCGCCGGTGGCGAGCAGGATTCCCTCGGCGGTCAGCTCCTCGACGAACGACGCCATGTCGGCGTAGAGCTGGGCGTCGGGCTCGCGGCCGTCGTTCTTCGTGAGCATCAGGTAGCGCATGGCGTCTCCTCGGAGTGGATCGGTTCTGCCCACTCGTCGCTCAGCCTAGGTGACAGGGAATCACCCCGTTCCCTGTCACTTCGGCCGGGCGACGTGTCATCGAGATCCCCAACTGGAGGAGGACCCATGACCGCCACGGTCACCCGCACCACGTCGCCCACATCCCTGACGTTGATCGCCGTCGCCGGACCGCTCTGGACCGTCGTCTCGCTGGCGCAGGCCTTCACCCGCGACGGGTACGACATCACCCGGGAACCCCTGAGCGTCCTGAGCAACGGCCCGCTCGGCTGGGTGCAGATCCTGAACTTCGTCGTCGCCGGGGTGTTGCTGCTGACCGGCGCGGCCGGATTCCGGTCGGCGCTGCCCGGCGTCTGGGTGTCGCGGCTGGTGGCGCTGGCCGGAGCCGGGATGATCGGCGCCGGGCTGTTCGTGATGGATCCGGTCGGGGAGCCGCTCTCCGCGTCGAGCTACGGCCACATGCTCGCCGGCACGACGACGTTCACCGCGCTGATCGCGGCCTGTTACGTGCTCGCGCGGCACTACCGGTCGACTCGGGACACGGTGGTGTCGCTGGTGGCCGGCACCGCGCTGCTGGTGGGCAACGGGTGGGCGATGAGCGGTGCGCCGGGCGGACCGCTCGCGCTGGCGGCCGGGGCGATCGTCGCGGTGCTGTGGGTCTCGCTGGCGGCCGCCCGGCTGCGCTGACGCCGGAGGACCCGCGGCGGCCGGCGGGTCAGGCGCGTAGCGGGCGGCCGTCGCCGTCGGTGGGGGAGCCGGCGAGCAGCATGATGCCGTCGATCACGAACCAGAGCCACCCGGCCGCGTAGACGACGAAGAACAGCAGCGGCAGCACCAGGAACGAGCCGCAGATCGCGAGCCAGAACGACCCCCAGCCCAGCACGGTGGTGACGAGTTGGACCGTGCCCATCACCGAGTGCCCGGCGTAGAGGCGGCCGATGCCGCCGAGGCCGAGGAAGAAGCCGGGCAGCAACTGCAGGAGCCCGGCGGCCAGCTTGCTCTTGTCGGAGAACGGCCGGCCGGTCTTCGGGTCGATGCCGTGGGCCGCCGCCCCGGTGTAGGTCGGCGGGTGCGGCACCGGGTAGGCCGGTGGCCCGCCGTAGGGCTGCATCCCGTACGCCGGCTGCGCCGAGTACGGCTGGAGCGGATCGGGGTACGTCGGGTCGGCGTAGGGCGCCCCGGCGTAGGGCGCGCCGGAGTACGGGGCACCCGAGTAGGGCGCACAGGAGTACGGAGCGCCGCCGGTGTGCGGCGTTCCGGAGTACGGAACCGCCGAGGGCGGCGGCTGGATGCCGTACTGCTGTGCCGACGGCGGGGGAGCCGACGCCGGGTCGGCCGGGTACCACGGATCGTGGTTCGACCGGTCGGCGGGACCCGGGAGCGGCAGAGTCATACCCGGCACGGTATCGCCCGGTCGCATCCCGGGTCACTCGCCGTAGCGGTCGCCCCCCGGTGGCCCGAACGCGTGAGGGCGGATCCGCTCGACTCGGCGCCGGGGCGGCCGATGACAGGTCCGTGAGACGCGTTTGGTGGTCCGGGCCGCGTCCCTCGGTCATCGCGTCCGGATCGGCGATGGCCCGGCTGGCGTCGGTCTGTTACCTGACCGGTGGCCTGGTCGGGTTCCTGACCGCATGGCTGGTGCCGGCCTGGGACGAGCGGGCCGCCGCGCTCGTCGTCTCGACGGTGGCGCTGCTGGCCGGCGTCGCGATCGCGCTGTTCGGCGCCCGGCTCTCGGTCCGCGCGTTCTACCTCGCGATCTTTCCGACGCTCGGCCTGCTCGCCGTGCAGATGGGGATGCAGCGCGGCCACGCGGAGGCCGTCGCGGCCGCGTTGCTGCTGCCGCTCGTCTCGATGTTCCTGCACGCGTTCTACGACCACCGCTCGTGCCTGATCGCCGATACGGCGGTCCTGGTGCTGCTCGTCGTGGCCTGGGTGGCGTGGCGGGCGCTGCCGGTGGCGATCGTCGGGACGCTGGTGTGCGTCAACGCGGTCGTCGCGTCGGTCACCGGGTGGCTGGTGCACACCGCGGCCGAGGCGGAGACCGACCTGCTCACCGGGTTGCCGAACCGGCGCGGGCTCAACCGGGTGCTGCGCTCGGCGCTGGCCGGCGACGCCGACCACCGGCTGGTGCTGGTGCTGCTCGACGCCGGGCCGCTGCGGTCACCGGCCGCGCGGGACGGCACGGCCGCCGAGGACGGGTTGCTGCGTACGCTGGCCGCGGGCTGGAGCGCCGAAGCCGGCTCCGGCACGGTCCTCGCGCGCTACGGCGACACGACGTTCGCGGTGCTCGTGCGGGGTGGTGTACCGGCCGCGACGGCCACGCTCGAGCGGCTCCGGGCCGTGGCCGGCGGTGCGGTCCCGGCCGGTACCGCACGCTGGGAGCCGGGCGACGACCACGCCACGCTGGTGAACCGGGCCGAGAGCGCGCTGTCCGAGGCCCGCCGGGCCGGCGGCTCGGCGACCGTGCACCACGAGGACACCTCGGGGATCGCCGCCGGGTTCGAGGCGGCGCTGGACGCGGGGGAGTTCAGCGTGGCCTACCAGCCGATCGTGGCGGCGGCCGACGGCCGGGTCACCGGCGCGGAGGCGCTCGTCCGCTGGTCGTCGCGGGCGCGCGGGCCGATCCCGCCGGACGAGTTCATCCCCGACGCCGAGCGCTGCGGTTTCATCCGCACGCTCGATCGCTGGGTGCTGCGGACGGCGTGCCGCACGGCCGCGTCCTGGCCGGCCGGCGTGCCGTCGAAGATCACGGTGAACGTGTCCGGCCGGGAACTCGACCAGCCCGACTACTACGACGACGTCGTGGCGGCGCTGGCGGAGTCGGGGCTGGCCGCCGAGCGGCTGGTCCTGGAGGTCACCGAGAGCACGCTGGACGCGGACTCGGTGGCCGCCCTCGAGGTGCTGCGCCGGCTGCGCACGCTCGGGATCCGGATCGCGATCGACGACTTCGGCACCGGTTACTCGTCGCTGAGCCGGCTGCACCGTCTGCCCGCCGACATCCTCAAGATCGACCGGTCGTTCGTCGCCGCGCTGGGAGCCGGCGAAGAGGACGCGCCGATCGTCGCCGCGATCACCGGGCTGGCCCGGACGCTGGGCCTGCGCACGGTGGCCGAGGGCGTCGAGGACCAGCACCAGGCGGACGTGCTGCGCCGCTACGGCTGCGACGAGTTCCAGGGCTGGCTCTACGGCCGCGCCGGCGAGCCGGAGCGGATCGCGGCCGCGCTGGCCCCCGGCGCCGGGGAGCGGCTCAGTGGGCCGAGCCTCCGGTCGCCAGCCTCATCAGGTCCGAGTCGAGGTCGATCGTGAGCTCGGCGCCGCCCGCGCTGCCGAACTCGTGCTGGTAGTTGTGCCAGGACTCCTCGCGGATCGCGGCGGCGAAGCCGCTCTCCATCAGCACGACGAGCTCGAGCGCCGCCCGGTCGATCCGCTTGTTCAGCGCCGGGTCGTTCCAGTCCTCGGTCGAGGCGAACAGGGCGGTGGGCACCGGCACCGTGCGCAGGTAGGCGAAGAGCGACCGCAGCTGGTCGTCGACGACGAGCGCGTGCCTGGCGGTGCCCGCGGTGGCGGCCAGCACGACCGGCTTCGCGATCAGCAGGTCGTTGTCGAGCACCTGGAAGAACGAGGTGAAGAGGCCGCTCGCGCCGGCCTTGTAGACCGGGGTGCTGGCCACGATGCCGTCGGCGTCGGCCAGCGCGGCGATCGCCGCCTGCAGTTTGGGGCCGGTCAGCCCGGAGATCATCGCGGTGGTGATCTCGGTGGCCAGCTGGCGCAGATCGACGACGGTCACGGTGACGGTGGCGCCCCGGCTCGCGGCGATCGCGGTGGCCCGCGACGCGGTGCGGTCGGCCAGCAGCCGGGTCGACGACGGGTCGCTGGTGCCTGCCGTCACGACGACGAGCGAGAACTTCTTCATGCGAGCTTCCTGCCGATCACTTCGAGTTGGTGCAGTTCGTCTTCGGTGAGCCGCTCACGCAGTGCGCGGGCGACGCTCCGGGCGTGGTCGCGCCCGACGCGGTACTGGACGTCGCGCCCGGCCGCGGTGAGCGCCAGGCGCACACCGCGGCCGTCGGCCGGATCCGGGCACCGCTCCACGAGCCCCTTCGCGACCAGCCGGTCGACCAGCCGGGACAACGCCGGCTGGCTGAGCAGCACGTGGTGCGAGAGTTCCCCGATCCGCTGCGGCTCCGGACACTTCGAGAGCGTGTAGAGCACGTCGTACTCACGCATGGCGAGGCCCGCCCAGACGTCCTCGGCCGCGAACTGTCTCATCAGCCGCGCGTGCGCCCCGAGGAGGGCCTCCCATGCGTCGTTCGCCGTCATCAGCTCGCCAGGGCCGAGTCCTGGTAGGGCGAGCCGCCGGTGACGTTGTCACCGCGGTTGGCGTTCGGGCGGGGCTGCCGCGGCGCGGCGTCGCCGTACTTGGCCTTCACCAGACCGGCGTGCGTCGGGGCCTCGGCGACCTCCGGCGCGCGGCGGGCGGCCAGCTCCTTGCGCAGCACCGGCACGACCTCACCACCGAGCAGCTCGAGCTGGTTGAGCACGGTCTTCAGCGGCAGGCCGGCGTGGTCGATCAGGAACAGCTGGCGCTGGTAGTCGCCGAAGTGCTCGCGGAACGTCAGCGTCTTGTCGATGACCTCCTGCGGGCTGCCGACGGTGAGCGGCGTCTGCTCCGCGAAGTCCTCCATCCGCGGCCCGTTGCCGTAGACCGGGGCCTCGTTGAAGTACGGCCGGAACTCCTTGACCGCCTGCTGCGAGCGCTTCGCGATGTAGGCCTGGCCGCCGAGGCCGACGATGGCCTGCGCCTCGGTGCCGTGCCCGTAGTGGGCGTACCGCTGCCGGTAGAACTTGATCAGCCGCATGTAGTGCTCCTTCGGCCAGAAGATGTGGTTGGCGAAGAAGCCGTCGCCGTAGTAGGCCGCCTGCTCGGCGATCTCCGGGCTGCGGATCGAGCCGTGCCAGACGAACGGCGGCACGTCGTCCAGCGGGCGCGGGGTGGACGTGAAGCCCGAGAGCGGCGTGCGGAACTTGCCCTCCCAGTCGACGACGTCCTCGCGCCAGAGCCGGTGGAGCAGGTTGTAGTTCTCCAGGCCCAGCGGCAGGCTCTGGCGGATGTCCTGGCCGAACCAGGGGTACACCGGCGCGGTGTTGCCGCGGCCGAGCATCAGGTCCATCCGGCCCTTGGACAGGTGCTGGAGCATCGCGTACTCCTCCGCGATGCGCACCGGGTCGTTGGTCGTGATCAGCGTCGTCGACGTGGTCAGGATCAGCTTCTCGGTGAGCGCGGCGATGTGCGCGAGCAACGTCGACGGCGCCGACGAGAAGAACGGCGGGTTGTGGTGCTCGCCGATGGCGAAGACGTCCAGCCCCACCTCTTCGGTCTTCTTGGCGATCTGCACGACCGCGTCGATCCGCTCGGCCTCGCTCGGCGTCTCGCCCGAGACCGGGTCGCGTGTGATGTCGCTGACCGAGAACACCCCGAACTGCATGGCCGTCTCACTCTCAGTTAAGGTTCATGCGTTTGCATGCATCACAACCTTAGGGTGCCCTCGGCTATTCCGGGGCGGGTGAGACGTGGCTCTCAGTACGCCAGCACTGCGGTGAACAGCGAATACACCGCGCCGGACGCCAGTACGGCCCCGGTCGGCGCGCCGGTGACCGCGCTGGGCTGGAACCCCTGGGTGCGGGCGAGCGGCACCGCGACCAGCGACGCCAGCGTGACCAGGGCCCCGACGACCCCGATGACCGGGTAGTCGAAGACGCCGGCGACCGGGAACAGGTGCACACCGACGACGAACGCGATCCACACCGGGATCCACTGCGCCCGCCCGGTGAGCGCCAGCGCGACCGCGCCGACCGCGGCGGCGCCGAACTCGATCCCGACGATGATGCCGAACGTGCGCCCGCCGTCGTCCCCGAGCGCGGTGCCGCTGTCCCAGTGGGTGAGCGCGGTGGCCAGCCCACCGGCGGACGTGAGGCCCCCGACGACCGAGCCGGCGATCAGGTACGGCTTCCAGCCTCTCGGCGGCGCCTCCTGGGCCCAGCCGAACCAGCCCATCGCGAAGAACCCGAAGATGGCCGCGGTCATGGCCGCGTCGCGTAAATACTCGGCGTTCATGCTGCTCTCCCCGTGTTTCGGCGCCCGAGCGCCAGGCTCGGACCGTAGCAGGGGTTTTATCGCCCCTCCCGTGCGGATACCTGAAGGTGCAGAGACGGCGAGCCGACGCGGGGAGAACGACGTGAGCACGAACCTGGTCCTTCTGATGGTGCTGCTGGTCGGCTACGCGGTGTTCCAGTTCGGTCGCTCGCTGCGCGACGAGACCGTCGTTCCGCATTGGACGACCGCGGTGGCGATCGGCACGGCGGTGCTGGTGCTCGAGGGGCACGCGCTCACCGTCCTGCTCAACAGCGCGGCGGGCTGGACCTACCAGCTGATGGGCATCGCCGGCTTCGCGCTGATCGGCCCGGCGACGATCGCGTGGGCGATCGTCGGAGGGCTGTGGCTGCGTCACCAGGCCCGCCGGGTGCACCGGCCGCGTCACGCCGCGAGCGCCGTGCGCACCGTGACCAACTAGCGGATGTCCCGGCGGCCGACGTCGAGCCACCCGTCCGGCCGGGCGGTGCGCACGATCGCCACCCACACCAGCCCGGCCCCCAGCGCCGCCCCCAGGTAGGCCAGCGGGAACCAGCCGGGCACCCCGTCGCCGAACGCGCCGAGCACCTCCGGGAGCCGGAAACAGCCGAACACGAACACGCAGGCGGTGACGATCGCCCCGACCGTCGCCGCGGCCACCTGGCCCTCCCAGCCGAAGAACCCCGACTCGACGTCGTCGCGGCGCAGGAACCAGGCCGCGGCGGCCAGCGAGGCCAGGCACAGCACCGCCAGCACGCCGAGCCCGCCGGTCACCGCCAGCGCGAGGCCGACGCCCCGGTCGTCGGTGAGGATCGCGACCAGCGCGGCCACGGTGCTCAGCGTCAGGCCGGTGGCCCGGGCCGGCAACGTCGGCGTGCTGCTGCCCCGGGCCGCGAAGCCGCGCGGCAGCACCCCCTCGGCGCCGAGCGCGGAGAGCTGCCGCGAGAGGCCGGAGTGCAGCGCCGCCATCGACGAGACGATGCCCAGGAACAGCGCTCCGAGCAGGAGCTCCGCGGTCACCTCCCGGTGCTCCGGCGCGACCAGCCCGTTGACGACCGCGAGCACGAACGACGTCGTGTCGCTCAGGCCCTTCGTGTCGGCCGCGCTGAGCTGGGCGAGCAGGACCGCCTGCTCGGCGCCGGTGGCGGAGCTCAACGCCCAGCCGCTGAACACCAGCACGACGGTGGTGAGCCCGTAGCCCAGCAGCGTGGCGATCGGCACCGTGCGCTCGGGTCTGGCGACGTCGCGGGAGTACGTGCCGCCGGTCTCCGAGCCGATGTAGGACGTCATCGACAGGCAGAGGGCGAGCCCGAACGAGCCGGTCAGCAGCCAGCCGGGATCCAGGCTCGCGGTCGTCACCCCACCGCCGGCCGGTTGGCGCAGCGCGGTGACGTCGAGCCAGCCGATCGCCGCGAGCTGCACGACGGCCAGGCCGGACAGCACCCGCAGCAGGATCCGCAGCGGCAGCGCGGCGAGCCCGGCGGCCAGTGCGGCCCCGGCGATCGCCCCGGTGACCAGCGGCGGCTCCCAGCCGAGCAGCAGCACGCCGAGCTGGGCGAAACTCTGTCCGGAGTAGATGAGCACGACCGCGGTGACCGACACGTACGAGGCGATCAGCACCGCCGACGCGGTGAGGGCCGGGGTGCGCCCCAGCCCGTGGGCGATGAACGCGTAGACGCCGCCGCGATGCTGGATCCGGCGGGCCATGCCGCCGTAGCCGAGCGCGACGAGCAGCATCAGCAGCCCGGCGATGAGGAACACCAGCGGCGTCGCGACGACCCCGCCGATCTGGTAGCTGCCGGAGACCGTGCTCCAGACCAGCAGGAGCGGCGCGTGGGTCATGACCAGCAGCAGCGTGAGGTGGCGGATCCCGAGCGGCGGCCGGGCCGGGCGGCGGTGGGTGACGGGCGCGATGACGTGCGTGTCCGCGGACATGGGCGTTCCCGGGTGTCGTCGTCGACAGGGGTGAACGCCGGTTAACATACGGCAGTACGGGAGTGGTCGTTGAGGAAACTGATCACACGATCGGCGAGCGGCCGCGCAGGTGCTCGAAGATCAGGTTCGTCTCGGTCATCACGACCTCGCGTGACGCGCTGAGGTTCTCGACCACGAAGTCACGCAGTTCGTCCGCGGACTCCGCGGCCAGGTGCACCTGGAAGTCGTTCGCCCCGGCCAGGAAGAACACGTTCAGGACGCCGGGCAGGGCGGCGATCCCCGCGCCGAACTGCCGGATGCGGGTCCGCGCGTGCGCGGCCAGGCGCACCGAGATGATCGCCTGGAGCGGGCGGCCCAGCGCGGCCGGTGAGAGGTCGGCGTGGAAGCCGAGGATCGCGCCGGCCTCCTGGAGCCGCCGGACCCGCATCAGGCAGGTGGACGGCGCGACGCCCACCTGGGCGGCGAGCGTGCTGTTCGGGAGGCGGGCGTCGTCGGCGAGCGCACGCAGGATCTGCCGGTCGACGTCGTCGTACTCGGCTCGAAGGTTGTTCATGTTCGCGCCCCTCTGTTCGGCTCCCACCGAATGATCGGACAGAATCCGGCGCTCCGCCGAATAATCGTCGGGCGAATACCAGCTACGCCGAATGGATTGGCACAGTGGTCCGCACGTACCCCGGCGAACCAGGAGTCTTCCCATGCGGGTCGCAGTCCCGAGCGAGGTCAAGAACCACGAGTACCGGGTCGCCCTCACCCCGGCCGGCGCGCAGGAGCTCGTGCGCCGCGGTCACACGGTGTTCGTCCAGCGCGGCGCGGGCCTCGGGTCGGCGCTCCCGGACGAGGACTACCTGGCCGCCGGGGCCAAGATCGTCGACACCGCGGACGACGCCTGGGCCGCCGGTGACCTCGTGCTCAAGGTCAAGGAGCCGATCGAGTCGGAGTACGCCCGGATGCGCGACGGGCAGGTGCTCTTCACCTACCTGCACCTCGCCGCGTCCCGGCCCTGCACCGACGCGCTGCTCTCCCGCGGGGTCACCTCGATCGCCTACGAGACCGTGCAGCTGGACTCCGGCGCGCTGCCGCTGCTCGCGCCGATGAGCGAGGTCGCCGGCCGGCTCGCCCCGCAGGCCGGCGCCTACCACCTGATGCGAGCCGGCGGCGGCCGCGGCGTGCTGCTGGGCGGCGTGCCCGGCGTCGCGCCGGCCGAGGTCGTCATCCTGGGCGCCGGGGTGTCGGGAATGAACGCCGCGGCGATCGCGGTCGGCATGGGCGCGTCGGTGACGCTGCTGGACCTGGACATCGAGAAGCTGCGCGCCGCCGACCGGCTCTACGCCGGTCGCCTGACCACCGTGGTGTCGAACTCGTACGAGATCGAGCGCGCGGTGCTCGACGCCGACCTGGTGATCGGCGCGGTGCTGGTGGCCGGCGCGAAGGCGCCGAAGCTGATCTCCAACGAGCTGGTCTCGCGGGCCAAGCCCGGGTCGGTGTTCGTCGACATCGCGATCGACCAGGGCGGCTGCTTCGAGGACTCGCGTCCCACCACGCACGCCGAGCCGACGTACGCGGTGCACGACTCGGTGTTCTACTGCGTCGCCAACATGCCGGGCGCGGTGCCGGCGACCTCCACGCACGCGCTGGCCAACGTGACCCTGCCGTACACGCTGGCGCTGGCCGACCGGGGCTGGAAGGACGCGCTGCGCGCCGACGCCGCCCTCGCCCGCGGCCTCACCACCCACGGCGGCGCGTTGACGTCCGCGCCGGTCGCCGAGGCCCACGCGCTGCCGTACGTCGCCGCGGAGACGGTGCTGGCCTGAGCCGTTCGCGGCCGCCGGAACGCCGGTGTGATCCGCGGCCGCTCCCCGACGGAGCCCCGGCCCGCCCTCGCGGACCGGGGCTCCGTCATGCGTCGGGTCGTCTTCGAATTCGCAGCAGTATGAATCCGCACGGTTCCGCTGATCACCATCGGGTGCGCCACCGGGTGTGTCGATGAGGGAGCTGATCGTGTGTCGGAGCGTTCCGGCGGTTCCATCGGCCGGCGGATCGTCCGTACGCTCGCGTTACCGATCGCCGCGGTCGTCGTCCTGCTCGCGGTCGTCGCGGTCGTCCAGGTCGACGACGTGCGGGCCGCGGCGGCGACCTCCCGGGCGGTGACGCTCGGCCGCGCCGTCCAGGACCTCGTCCAGGAGTTGCAGACCGAGCGCGGCGTCACCGCGGGCCTGCTCGGCGGCAACGCGGGCTTCCGCGCCGAACTGGCCCCGAGCCGGCGACGCGTCGACGCCCGGCGCGCCGAGGTGACCGCGCTGACCGGCCGGGGCGACGCCCCGCTCGCGGCGGCGTTACGGGCCCTCGACGGGCTGGCCGGTGTCCGGGCGGGCGCCGACACCGGCTCGGTGTCCCGCGGGCCGGCGTTCGCGTTCTACACCGCGCGGATCGCCGCGCTGACCACCGTCGACTTCGGCTTCGAAGGATCGACCGACGCCGCGCTGCGTCGCGAGGTGGCCGCGCTGCAGGCCCTGACCGAGCTCACCGAGGCCACCGCGCAGGCCCGCGCGCTCCTCAACGGCGTGTTCTCGGCCGGTGGCTTCCGCGGCGGCGAGTTCCTGCAGTTCGTCACGGCCCGCTCCACCGCCGACGCGGCCGCGAACACGTTCGCCCGGCACGCCGGCCCCGCCGCCCGCGACGGGCTGCGCTACCTGTTCGACACCGGCGCCGCCCGCGAGGCCGTCCACTTCCAGCAGCTGGCGCTCGCCGCCGGCGACGGCCGCTACCTGCAGGTCAACCCGCAGTCCTGGTGGTCGGCGCTGACCACCGTCCTCGACGACATGCGTCAGCTGCAGCGCCACGTGGGGTCGGTGATCCAGGCCCGCGCCGACGAGCTGCGTACCGCGGCCGCGGCGCGGATGGGCGGCCTGCTCGGCGCGGTGCTGCTCGCGCTGCTCTCCTCGGCCTACCTGGCCGTGCGCGCGTCGCGGTCGATCGCCCGTCCGCTCGCCGCGCTGGCCGACGAGGCGAACCGGCTCGCCACCGCCCGGCTCCCGGACGCGGTGCGCCGGGCGGCGGAGGGCACCGACGCGGCGCCACCGCCGGTCGCGGTGCCGGCCGGGGCCACCGACGAGGTGCGCCTGGCCGCGGCCGCGTTCGACCGGGTGCAGGCCACCGCGTACACGCTCGCGGTGGAGCAGGCCCAGCTGCGACGCAGCAGCGCGGAGTCGCTGGCGAACCTCGGGCGCCGCAACCAGAACCTGCTCCGGCGTCAGCTCGGGTTCATCAGCCGGCTCGAACGCGAGGAGTCCGACCCGGTGGGGCTGGCGAACCTGTTCGAGCTCGACCACCTCGCGACGCGGATGCGGCGCAACGCGGAGAGCCTGCTGGTGCTGGTGGGGGCGGCGAGCCCGCGGCAGTGGTCGGACCCGATGCCGGTGACCGACGTGATCCGGGCCGCGGTCAGCGAGGTGGAGGAGTACCGGCGGGTGGTGCTGCGCCGGGTCGACGACGTGCTGGTGTCCGGCGCGGTGGTGAGCGGGGTCGCGCACGCGCTGGCCGAGCTGATCGAGAACGGGTTGTCGTTCTCGCCGCCCGACGTGGAGGTGGAGATCCACGGGCGGCGCCTGCCCGACGGGTACCTGATCGTGGTGGTCGACCAGGGGGTCGGGCTCGGGGCGGCCGAGTTGGCGCTGGCCAACCAGCGGCTGAGCGGCGAGGGCGACTTCATCACCGCACCGGCCCGGTTCCTCGGGCACTACGTGGTGGGGCGGCTCGCGGTGGAGACCGGCATCTCGGTGCGGCTGGCGGCGTCCCCGGTGACCGGCGTGACGGCCCGGGTGACGCTGCCGTCGAACCTGCTGGCCGAGGCACCGGCGGTGCCGGTGGTGCTGCACCGCTACGCGCTTCCGATCGAGGGTGCGCCCGAGCCCGCCCCCGCGGTCGCCGTCGCCCCGTCCTCGCGGGCGGAGCGGCTCGCGCGGGCCGCGACGGCCGAGGCGGTCGTCCGGGCCCGCGGCCGGGGCCGCTCCGACGCCGCCGCGTCCGTCCCCGCGTCCGTCCCCGCGTCCGTCCCCGCGTCGGTCTCCGCGTCCGTCCCCGCGGGGGAGGCGCACCGGGGCGCGCCGTCCGCGCCGGAGCCCGGCTACGAGGTGCCGGAGCAGCGGGGGGTGGAGCTCTACGCCGTCGACGGTGAGCGGGAGCGCACCCGCAACGGGCTGCGCAAGCGGACACCGCGGGCCCGCCGGCCGGTCGTGCTCGCGTCGCCGGCGGGGGAGCGGCCCGCTCTTCTGGAGGAGTCACCCGGCGCGCTCCGGGCCCGCCTCTCCGCCTTCCGCGACGGCGTCCACCGGGGAACTTCGAGGAGCGACAGTGAGCGTTGACACCTCCGCCGACCACCACCGGTTCAACTGGTTGCTCGGCAACTTCGTGCACCGCACCGACGGCGTCCGCGACGCGGTGGCGGTCTCCTCGGACGGGCTGCTCGTCGCCGCCTCCGACGGCCTCGCCCGGGCCGAGGCCGACCAGCTGGCGGCGATCGTCTCGAGCCTCGCGAGCATCGCCCGCAGCGCGTCCCGCCGCTACGACTTCGACGGCCTCAAGCTGATCATGATCGAGATGCGGCGGGGCTTCCTGCTCGTCTCGGTGATCGCCGGGGGCAGCTGCCTGGGTGTGGTCGCCGGCGGCGACAGCGACCTGGGCCTCGTCGGCTACGAGATCTCGCTGCTCGCCGACCGGTTCGGCGCCCTGCTCACCCCGGCCCTGATCGCGGAATCCCGCCAGAACCTACCGAGATGAACGACGACCTGGTGCGGCCGTTCGTGGTCACCGGCGGGCGCACGGTACCGCGCCACGACGGACTGCGGATCGAGACCCAGCTGCACGCGACCCCGGGCGCGCTGTCGGCACCCCTGCGGTTCGAGTCGCGCCGGATCGTCGAACTCTGCCAGGCCCCGCAGTCCCTGGCCGACCTGTCCGCGGCGCTGTACGCGTCGCTCGCCGTCGTGCGGGTCCTCGTCGCCGATCTGATCGCCGACGGGCACCTGCTCATCGACGAGCCGCTCACCGACGTGACTCCCGCCCTGATGAGGAGGATCAGAGATCGTGTTCGGGCGCTCTAGCGGGTCACCCGCACCACCGATCGCCGTCAAGATCGTCGTCGGCGGCGGCTTCGGCGTCGGCAAGACGACGTTCGTCGGCGCGATCAGCGAGATCGAGCCGCTGGTCACCGAGGCCGAGATGACCGACCGCTCGATCGGCGTCGACGACCTGACCGGCGTGAGCGGGAAGACGACGACGACCGTCGCGCTGGACTTCGGCCGCATCACGCTCGACGAGGCGCTGCTGCTGTACCTGTTCGGCACGCCCGGCCAGGACCGGTTCTCGTTCCTCTGGGACGACCTCGCCGACGGCGCGCTCGGCGCGGTCGTGCTCGTCGACACCCGCCGGATCGAGGACTGTTTCGCGACGATCGACTTCGTCGAGGACCGCGGGCTGCCGTTCGTGGTCGGGGTGAACGTGTTCGAGCCGATGTCGCGGTTCGAGCTCGCGGAGGTGCGCGAGGCGCTGGGAGTGGAGGACGACGTGCGGCTGGTCGAGTGCGACGCGCGGCGGCGCGACTCGGTGAAGGGCGTCCTGGTGGCGCTCACCGAGGAAGTGCTGGCGCGGCGGCTGGCGGGGGCGTCGTGGTGAGGGCACTGGTCGTCGCCCTGGTGCTGGCCGTGGCCGGGTGCGGTTCGACCGCGGCGGTGTCCGCCCCGCCCGGCGCGCCGCGCACCGCGTGCCGCACGGTGACGATCGCGGTGAACCCCTGGGTGGGCTACCGCGCGAACGTCGCGGTCGTGCGGTACCTGCTCGAGCACGAACTGGGGTGCACGGTCGTCGAGAAGAACCTCACCGAGGTGGCGTCCTGGGAGGGCATCGCCGGTGGCACGGTCGACGTCGTGCTGGAGAACTGGGGGCACGACGATCTCAAGAAGAGGTACATCGACGACCGGAAGGTCGCGGTCGAGCTGGGCCTGACCGGCAACCGGGGCAGCATCGGCTGGTACGTGCCGGCCTGGCTGGCCCGGGAGCATCCCGGCATCACCGACTGGACGAACCTGAACCGGTACGCCGGTCTGCTCGGCGGCGTCCTGCTCGACGGCGACCCCTCGTTCGTCACCAACGACGCCGCGCTGGTGCGGAACCTGGGGCTGAACCTCACCGTCACCTACGCCGGCAGCGAGGCGAAGCTGATCGAGGCGTTCCGCGCCGCCGAGGCCGGCCGTACGCCGCTGATCGGCTACTTCTACGAGCCGCAGTGGCTGCTGTCGGAGGTCGGCCTGGTGCGGGTGCGGCTGCCGCGCTACACCCCGGGGTGCGACGCCGACCCGAAGACGGTCGCGTGCGACTACCAGCCCTACGACCTGGACAAGATCGGCCGGAAGGCGTTCGTCGACTCCGGATCGACGGCGGCGTCGCTGATCAAGAACTTCACCTGGACCAACGCCGACCAGAACGCGGTCGCGCGTGACCTGACCGTGGGCGGCCTGCCGCCGGACCGGGCGGCGAAGCGCTGGCTCGACGCGCACCCCTCGGTGTGGAAGCAGTGGCTTATATAAGTACAAGCTGATACGCTCACCCCGTGCACGCGTTCGACGTCCTCGGCGACCCGGTCCGGCGGCGGATCCTGGAGCTGCTCGCCGACGGTGAGCAGCCCTCCGGTGCGATCACCGACGTCGTCCGGGACGAGTTCGGGATCTCCCAGCCGGCCGTGTCCCAGCACCTGAAGGTGCTGCGTGAGAACGGGTTCGCGACCGTGCGGCCGGACGGCGCGCGCCGTCTCTACGCCGTCGACGCGACCGCGCTGCGGGCCGCCGACGACTGGCTGGGGCAGTTCCGCCGGTTCTGGCGGCCGCATCTCGACGCGCTGGCCACCGAGGTGGCCCGCGGCAAACGACAACGACGACCATCGGAGTGAGCCGGATGCCGGACGAGAACGAGCTGATCGACGCCGCGACCCGGGGACTGTCGAACCGCGACGTGGACGGGCGGCCGGCCAAGGTCGCGACGATCAGCCAGGTGTACCCCACCGACATCGACGACCTGTGGGAGGCGGTCGCCACCGCCGAGCGGATCCCGCGCTGGTTCCTGCCGATCTCCGGCGAGCTGAAGGAAGGCGGCCACTACCAGCTCGAGGGCAACGCCGGCGGCACGATCACCGCCTGCGACAAGCCGCACTCCTACGCGGCGACGTGGGAGTACGGGGGGATGGTCAGCTGGATCACGGTGCGGCTCACGCCCGAGGGGGAGGGGCGGACGCGGTTCGAGCTCGAGCACGTCGCCCACGTCGACGACGAGCTGTGGGCGCAGTTCGGGCCCGGCGCGACCGGGCTCGGGTGGGAGATGGGGCTCTGGGGACTGGCCGGCCACCTGGCCGACCCGTCGTCCACACCGGCGGATCCGGCCGCGGCGGCGGCGTGGGTGGCGTCGCCGTCCGGGAAGGCGTACCTCGAGCGCAGCAGCGAGGCCTGGGCCGAGGCGGCCGTCGCGGCCGGTGACGACCCCGAGGCGGCGCGGGCCGCCGCCCGGCGAACCTACGAGGCGTACACCGGCTAGCGCCCATCGGCCGCCGTGGTCGGAGGCCGATGGGCGCCGGGTTCACGGATCGGGTGGGGTCAGCGGCGGCCGGTGCGTCGCGTGGCCGTGGGGCGGCCGGTCCGGCGGTACCAGGGGGACGGGGTGGCGGCCGCGCGGCGTTTACGGCGTACCAGCGCGGTCGCGACGGCGAGTGCCGCCGCTCCGGCCACGCCGGCGGCTTTCCCGAGGCCGCGCTTCTTCGCCGGATCGGTGGTCCCGGACGTCGTGGTGTCCTCGGACACTAAGAGCTCGGGGGCTTTGGACGGCGGCGATTGAGTCATTGGTGCTCCTTCCGCAGGACGCCCAGGGGCGTCACCGGTCGACGAACGGGACGCCCCGGTTGCGCTCCGCAATCGACGGACTACCCAGCGCGACGCCGCTCTAACGCCGGGTCCGGTGCCGCTCGGTTCAGGCCGGTGCCGTCCCCGGCGCGGAGCCGGTGATCGGACCGGCGGCGGCCGGGTCGGCCGCGGTCTCCGGCGCGGGCGCCGGATCGGTGGGTTCGGGCTCGGCGTTCGGCTCGGCGTCCGGATCGGGGTCGCTCAGCTGCTCGCGGATGTAGTTCCAGATCACCGCGATGATCGCCGCCACCGGCACCGCCAGCAGGCTGCCGACGATGCCGAACAGGCTGCCGCCGAGCGTCACCGCGAGCAGCACGACCGCGGCGTGCAGACCGAGCCCGCGCGACTGCAGCATGGGCTGGAAGATGTTCCCCTCCAGCTGCTGCACGATCAGGATGATCGCCAGCACGATCAACGCGTCGGTGGGGCCGTTGAACACCAGCGCGATCACCACCGCGACGAACCCGGCGAACACCGCACCGACGATCGGGATGAACGCCGCCACGAACGTCAGCACCGCGAGCGGCAGCACCAGCGGAACGCCCACGATCCACAGTCCGATGCCGATGCAGATCGCGTCGAGCAGGCCGACCGCGGCCTGCGAGCGCACGAACGACCCGAGCGTCAGCCACGAGCGCGCCGCCACGGTGGGGACGTCGGTGGCGAGCCGGCCCGGCAGCTGGCGCTGCATCCACGGGACGAACTTCGGGCCGTCCTTGAGGAAGAAGAACATCAGGAACAGCGCCAGCACGATCGTGATCAGCCCGTTCGTGATCACGCTGACCCCGGTCAGCGCGCCGCTCGCGATGCTGCCCGCGCTGTCCTGCACGCGCGAGGTCACGGTGTCCAGCGCCTTGCTGATCTGGTCGTCGCTGATGTTCAGCGGCGGCCCGGAGGCCCAGTCACGCAGCCGCCCGACGCCGTCGACGATCCCGTCGGCCAGCTCGCCCGACTGGGCCGCGACCGGCAGGGCGATCCCGACGATCGTGCCGATCGCCAGCAGCAGGAACCCGACCGTGACGGTGCTGGCGGCCAGCGCCGGGTGCCAGCCGTGCCGGCGCAGGAACCGGGTCGGTGGCCAGGTGAGCGTGGTGATCAGCAGCGCGACCACGAGCGGCCAGAGGATCGACCAGGCCTTGCCCAGGATCCACAGCGACACCCACGTCATCAGGAGCAGCAGCAGCACCTGCATCGAGATCCGCGCCGAGGAGGAGAGCGCGGCCCGGGTCTTCGACGAGCTCAGCATGGGGCTCACCTTAGGAGTGACACCCGCTCCGGTAGTGAACGCCTGGCCGAATTCCCGTGATCGCCCGCGTGCGGTGGGGCGGGGCCACTGCGGTGGGTGCGTGGCCCTACGATCACTCGGCGTGGAGCAGACTTCGGCGCTCGTGCGCGATCTGACCGACTCCGAGCAGAACGAGGCCGTTCTGACCGGCACCGGCGACCACGGGCCGGCCGTGGCCGCGGAGGCGGCGGCGGTGGCGCGGTCGCGGGAGCGGCTCGCCGCGGTCACCGGCCCCGTGCACGTCACCGTGGTGTGGGCGATGTACGGCGAGACCGGGCGCATCGTGCCGCGGTCCGAGCACCCGCACGGCGAGGACTTCGTGCGGGCCAAGGTGCGCCAGCTCGACTGGCTCACCGAGGGGCTGCCCGGCGTCACCTGGAGCATCGTGGCCTGCGACGACGGCTGCCCGGACGAGCCGAGCAGCGCCGAGGTGATGGCCGGCATCATCGCGGCCGAGGGCTATCCGTCCACCGGGCACCGCGGCGTGCGGGTGATCGAGCTGGCCGACCGGCTGGGCACGCCGATCAGCCCGGAGTTCGCGAAGCTCACCTCCACCGACCAGTCACGCAAGGGCGGCTCGATCCTCGCGGCGCTGGCCGACGCGGTGGCGGCCGGGCCGGCGCACCGGCACGTCGTCGTCTACACCGACGCCGATCTCTCGGCCAACCTCGCGCAGCTGGGTTCGCTGATCGCGCCGATCGCGGGCGGCGCGGTCGCCACCCTCGGCCAGCGCTACGGTCTCGAGGGCGCGGTGCTGGTGAAGCCGGACGGCCCGTCGGTCGAGCCGCGCAGCACCGGCGACAAACCCGACAAGCTCATCGTCCTGTTCCGGCACTACGTCCGTGCGCTGCTGATCCCGTCGCTGGCGCACGTGCTCGACACCCAGGCCGGTTTCAAGGCGTTCGACGCCGACGCGCTGCGCCCGGTGCTGAGCGAGATGACGTCGTTCAACGAGACGTTCGACGTCGAGCTGCTCATCCACCTGGCGCAGCGCTACGGGGCCTCCTCGCTCGCGGTGGAGCCGATCGTCTTCACCGAGGACTTCGCCGCGACGAACTTCCCCTCGGTGGACCCCGGCGCCCGCCACCTCGCGATGGTGAAGCAGGTCGTCGACCTCTACGACCGCTTCGTCGCGCCGGTGGAGCCGGTCACCGGGGAGGCCGCCGAGCTGCTGACGCTGGTGCGCGACCTGGACCTCGACGGCTACGTGCGCCTGATCGAGACGCTGCGCGCCGAGGACGCCGGTGACCCGACGCTCTTCGACCGCCGCTGGCCGGTCGCGCACCTGCGCTCAGCCGTGTGAGTCGCCGGCGCCGCCCACGACCGTGACACCCGCGGCGAACTCGGCGATCCGCTCGGCGTCCCAGTGCAGGCTCGGGGGGATCTGCACGTCGACCCAGCGACCGGACGTGGCGTCCTGGTAGGTGAGGATCTGCGTTCCGCCGCCGGCGTCGGCGCGGTAGTAGCCGGTGACGCCGCCGACCGGCGTCGGTGTGCCGTCACGCAAGGACTCCGGCGGGGTGTCCGAGGACGTCGAGAGCACGGCGATCTTGTCGGCGAACGAGTTGGGGTCCTTGTCCTTCGCGTCCTCCGGCGCGATGACCAGCGACGACTCGGTGCCACCCTGGATCACCCAGCCCTCGGGCACCTGCGCGACTTTGTATCCCTTGGGTTGTTTGCCGGTGTACGCGACGAGCACCACCTGCGGGGTGCGCGGCTGGGCCGGGCCGACGGAGTCCTCGGCCGCCGGTGCGCCGGTCTGGCGGAGCACGGCCGGGTCGGTGCGGGTGCTACCGCCGTCGTCGCCGGCGACGGTCGACGCGATCAGCACGCCACCGCCGCCCACGAGCAGGGCGACCGCGGCCACGCCGCTCACGAGCGCGGTGCGCCGGCGGGCCAGGTGCCGGTGTCCCCGGGCGACGTCCTCGCTGGGGTCAACAGTCATCGGAGTGGACTCCTCGTTCAGAGCTTCGGCGAGCAGGCGCTTGATGTCGTTCATCGGGTGGTCTGCCCTTCTGGAGTGAGGAGGTGCCGCAGCTTGGCGACCGCTTTCGCGTTCTGCGACTTGACGGTCCCCTGGGTGCATCCGAGCCAGTCGGCGGTCTGTTCGACGCTCAGGTCGAGCCAGTGCCGGAGCACGATGACCGCACGCATCTTCGGGGGCAGCGAGGCGAGCGCGCTTCGCACCGCCTCCCCGAGATCGTCGTCGGCGGTGGTCACGGACGTGTCCGGGGGCAGGGCCACCGAACGTTCCCGCCGCCACCACGGCCGCCGGCTCTCGTCGATGTGCGCGTTGACGATGCTCCGCCGGACGTAGGCGACCGGGTGGTCGCTGTTCCGGACCCGGCTCCAGGCCGTGTAGGCCCGCACCAGGGCGGTCTGCACCAGATCCTCGGCCCGGTGCGGATCCCCGCTGCTGAGCAGCCGGGCGGTCCGCACCAGGTCGACGCGGTGCTCCCGAACGAAGCCGGCGAACTCTGCGTCCAGTGTTCGTCGATGCATTGGCACCTCCTTCGCCTGGATGGACGAACGGCGCCACCGCGGGGGTTGTCCGGTCCGAAAACTATTTCGCGCGGATCACTTCGTACAGTGCCGTCCAGTCGTCGTCGCCGTGGCCGGCCGCGATCGCCCGGTCGTACTGCGACCTGACCGCCTCGGCGAGGCCCACCTCGACGCCGCCCGCCGCCGCGGTACGCACGATGTGATCGGCGGTGGCGCCCATCATCCGGACGTTGCTCAGCGCGCCGGGGTGCTCACCGGCCTCGAGCCGCCGGGCGATCTCCGCGCCGTCGCTGATCATCCCGGGCGTGAGCGCGAGGAACTCCAGCGCGCTGGGCAGGAACCGCGCGGCCGGGACCCCGGATGCCGTGACCAGCGCGGTCGCGTGCAGCAGGCCGGACAGCGCGGTGAGGAAGACGTCCAGATAGGCCTGGTAGAACAGCTGCGCCAGGCCGGGGTCCGCGCCCAGGTACCGCGGTTCGCCGATCACCCGCAGGACGTCCCGGTAGGCCTCGAACACCTCCGCCGGGCCGCTGTAGAGCACCGACGCGCCGGGGGTGCCGACGGCCGGCGCCGGCACCATCACCCCACCGGTGAGGAACCGGGGGTACCGGGCCGCGGCCGCGCGTGACGCGTCCGGGGTGTCGGAGCTGAGGTTCACCAGCGTGCGGCCGGCGAAGTCCTCGACGCCGGCGAGGATCGCGTCCATGGCCGGGTAGTCGGTGAGGCTCAGGACGATCAGCTCGCTCGCCGCGACCGCCTCGGCCGGGGTCGCGGCGAGGGTGGCATCCAGCCCGTCGGCCCGGGAGGCGGTGCGGTTCCACACCGTCACCGTGTGCCCCGCGTCGGCGAGGGCCCGGACCATCGCCCGGCCCATCGGGCCCAGACCGATCACGGTGACGTTCATCGGGTGCTCCGCAGCGACTCGTAGAGGCGGGCCGTGCCGTGGTCGCCGAAGCCGGCGTCGATCTGGCGCCGGACGAGCTCGTGCACCGGTGCCAGCACGTCCGCGCCGACGCCCTGCTCGACGCTGGCCCGGCGCAGCGCGCCCAGCGCGGCGTCGGTGAAGCGCAGCGACTGCTGGCCGGGACCCGCGTAGTCCCGGTCGTCGACGGTCGCGGCGTAGCCGGCCAGCTGCCCGGCCATCGCGGCGAGGAACGGGGCCTGGCGGGCCGTGAACGCGGACGCGGACACGCCCTCGGCGGCGAGCATCGCCGCGCCCTGCAGGAACCCGCCGATCATCGTGTACATCCCGGTGAGCATCGCCATGTCGTACACCGACGCCAGCCCGGCGTCGGCCCCGAAATACGTGCTCGAGCCCCACCGATCGAGCAGCGCCCGATGCCTCTCGTAGGCCGCGGCGGAGCCGCTGTAGAAGAGCTGCGACGCCGGGCCGCCGATCATCGCGGGCACCGCCATGATCGCGCCCTGCAGGTAGGTGGCGTCGTAGCGGGCCGCGAGCTCGCGCGCCTCGTCCGGCGTCGTCGTGGTCAGGTTGATCAGGGTGCGCCCGGGCAGCGCGGACGCGACCGGGTCGAGCACCTCGTGCACCGAGGCGTGGTCGAACAGGCAGACCACGATCGCCCCGCCGCCGGAGAGCGCCTCCGGCACGCTGTCGGCGACCGCGACGCCGGCCATCGGGTGGGCGCGTCCGGCGCTGCGGTTCCAGACCGTGACCGGCTCTCCGGCGGCGGACGTCGTCGCCGCGAGCGCGCGGCCCATCTCTCCCAGCCCCAGGAATGTCGTACTCATGAATTCGATCCTTTGCCCGCACCTCCCCAGCGGCAAGTACCTACTATTTAGTGCACTACTCACCAAGCGGTAAGGATCGAGGTCATGGCGGTGAGCGCCCGGCGCGGGCCCTACATCTGCGGCATCGACGCGGCGATGGACGTCGTCTCGGGCAAGTGGAAGTCGCTGATCCTCTGGGAGCTCGACCACCACGGCACCCGCCGCTTCGGCGAGCTCCGGCGCGGCCTGCCCGGCGTCAGCGAGAAGATGCTGGTCCAGCACCTGCGTGAGATGGAGGAGGACGGGCTGGTCCACCGGGAGGTGTACCGCGAGGTGCCGCCGCGGGTGGAGTACTCGCTGACCGATGACGGTCGGTCACTGAACGAGGCGCTGCGACCACTCGGCGCCTGGGGAACGCAACGATCGGCCCGTCTGGCCGCGCCGTGAAATATGGTGGGAGATAACGGTCCGCACAGCTGATTCCTACGCAGGGAAAGGCTCAGACATGCCGAGGCCCTGTCTAGGATCAAGTGGTGCGGCACATGGTTGATGATCCTGTGACACCTGTGCCGGATGAGCCACAAAAGCGACGGACGTGGCCACGCCGATTACTCATCGTCGCCGTCGTCGCCTGGGCGCTGGCGCTCACCGCCTCCGTGGTGGTCCGCGGCGGCGGCGATCCGGCCCCGGCGGCCGCCCGGCCCTCACCCACCCCGTCGGCGAGCCCCTCGCTCACCACCGCCGAGGTGTTCCGCACGCTGGCCCCGTCGGTGGTGCTCATCCAGGCCAACGGCCGCGGTGACCGCACCCGGGGCATGAGCAGCGCGCTCGGCACCGGCGTCGTCGCGAACGCCAACGGCACGATCCTCACCGCGTTCCACGTCGTCGAGGGCGCCACGGCGGTCACCGTGACCTTCGCCGACGGCACCAAGGCGCCGGCGACGGTCGCCGACTCCGACCCCGCGATCGACATCGCCGTGCTCGTCCCCGGGGCGCTGCCGGACGTCGTCGTGCCGGCCACGCTCGGCGGTGGCCCGGCCATCGGTGACGACGTCGTCGCGATCGGCAACCCGCTCGGGCTGGTCGACACCACGACCACCGGCGTCGTCTCCGGCCTGAACCGCACCGTGGCCCGCGCCGGTGCCGCCCCGCTCGAAGGCCTGATCCAGTTCGACGCCGCGGTCAACCCGGGCAGCTCCGGCGGCCCGCTCCTCAACTCCCAGGGCCAGGTGATCGGCATCGTCGTCGCGCTGGCCAACCCCACCGACGCCGGCACGTTCATCGGCGTCGGGTTCGCCGTCCCGATCGGCTCCGCGCTCGGAGCCGGCGAGGGCGACGGCAGGCAGCCACCACTTTAGAGAAGAGAACAATGTCGAACTGGAACGGTGGCAGCGCGGGCAACTCCGCCGGCAGCCAGAACGAGCAGGTCCTCTACGAGGTCAAGAAGACGATCGTCGGCCAGGACGTCCTGCTCGAACGGTTACTCGTCGCGCTGCTCGCCCGCGGCCACATCCTCGTCGAGGGGGTGCCCGGCCTGGCCAAGACGCTCGCGGTGAAGTCGCTCGCGGAGGCGATCGGCGGGCAGTTCCACCGCGTGCAGTTCACTCCCGACCTGGTGCCGGCCGACATCCTCGGCACCCGCGTCTACCACCAGCCGACGGGGGAGTTCCAGGTCTCGCTCGGCCCGGTGTTCACCAACCTGCTGCTGGCCGACGAGATCAACCGCGCGCCGGCCAAGGTGCAGAGCGCGCTGCTCGAGGTCATGCAGGAGACCCAGGTGACGATCGGCCGGGAGACGTTCACCGTCCCCGAGCCGTTCCTGGTCATGGCCACCCAGAACCCGATCGAGTCCGAGGGCACGTATCCGCTGCCCGAGGCCCAGGTCGACCGGTTCATGATGAAGGTGCTCGTCGGCTACCCGAGCGAGACCGAGGAGTTCGTGATCGTCGAGCGCGCGCTCGCGGCGGGCGCGGCGATCCAGGCGATCATCGACCCCGAGCGGCTCGTCGCGATGCAGCGCGAGGCCGACCAGGTCTACGTCGACCCGGCGTTGATCGAGTACGCGGTGCGGCTCTCGGCCGCCACCCGCGACCCGGCCCGGGTCGGCCTGGGTGACCTCGGCCGGTACGTCACCTACGGGGCCAGCCCGCGGGCGTCGATCAGCCTGGTGCTCGGCGCCCGGGCGCTGGCCTACCTGCGCGGCCGCGACTACGTGGTGCCCGAGGACGTCACCGACCTCGCGCTCGACGTGCTGCGCCACCGGCTGGTGCTCTCCTACGAGGCGCTGTCCGACGACGTCACCGCCGACGCCGTGCTCACCGGCATCCTCGGCGCGCTGAAGGTGCCGGAGCCGGCCGGCCGGGGCGGCTGACCCCGGTGGCCACCACCCCGGAACGCCTGCTCCGCCGGCTGGAGTGGAAGGTCGGCCGTCGCCTCGACGGGCGCCTGCAGGGCGCCTACCGCACGGTGTGGCGCGGCACCGGCATCGACTTCTCCGACCTTCGCTCCTACACCCCCGAGGACGACGTCCGGCACATCGACTGGAACGTCACCGCGCGCCTCGACGAGCCGTTCGTGCGTCAGTACACCGAGGACCGCGAGCTCACCGCGTGGCTGGTCGTCGACACGTCGGCGTCGATGCGGGTCGGGCGCTCCGACGCGGGCAAGGAGTCGCTCGCGACCGAGCTGGCGCTGAGCCTGGCCCAGCTGATGGTCAAGGGCGGCAACCGCGTCGGCGCGATCCTCTACGACAACGGGGCGCACCGGATCGTCCCGCCGCGGTCGGGGCGCAACCAGGTCCTCCGGCTGGCCCAGGAGCTGTCCCGGGCCGCCACGACGAGCACGACGACGACGGATCTGGACGCCATGCTGCGCCTCGCCGCGTCGACGACGTCCCGGCGGCGCGCCCTGGTGTTCGTGCTGTCGGACTTCATCGGCGAGCCCGGCTGGGACCGGGCGCTCACCCGGCTGGCCCACCGGCACGAGGTCGTCGCGGTGCGCATCGCCGACCCGGTCGAGTCCGCGCTCCCCGACGTCGGGCTGATCCTGGTGGAGGACGCGGAGACCGGCGAGCAACTGCTCGTCGACACCAGCGACCCGCTGCTGCAGAGCCGGTTGGGCGAGCAGGCCAGGGCCCGCGACGACGCGGTGGACCGCGGCCTGACGCGCGCCGGGGTCACCGCGCACCGGATCGGCACCGACGAGGAGTTCGTGCCCGCGCTGGTCGGGCTCGTCCGGCGGAGCCGCCGGTGAGCCTCCACTACCCGCTCGTGCTGGTCGCCGCGGTGCTCCTCACCGGGGCGGCGGTGGCCGCGTACGTGGTGCTGCAGCGCCGGCGCACCGCCGCGCTGGCCGCCGCGGGCCTGGCCGGCCCCTCGAAGCGCGCGGCCGTGCGCCGCCACCTGCCCTACGCGCTGCTGCTCGCCGCGCTCCCGCTGCTGCTGGTGGGGTTGGCGCGGCCGGAGGCCACGGTGGTCGTGCCCCGGGTCGCGGGCACCGTGATGCTGGTGTTCGACGCGTCGAACAGCATGAAGGCCGACGATCTGGAGCCGAGCCGGCTCGCCGCCGCGCAGCGGGCCGCGTCGACGTTCGTGGAGGCCCAGCCGAGCTCGGTCGACATCGGCGTCGTCGTCTTCGGCGACCAGGCGCTCACCACGCAGGAGCCCACCGACGACCGCGCCACCGCGCTCGCCGCGATCAAGCGGGTCGGCGGCACCGGCGGCACGTCACTCGGCCAGGCGATCCTGGCGTCGCTCGGCACGATCACCGGCAAGCCGGTCGCGCTGCCCGCCGAGGGCGCGCCGCCGCCCGACCTCGGCTACTGGCCCTCGGCGACGATCGTGCTGTTCAGCGACGGCGAGGAGACCGGCGGCGCGGACGTGCAGGCGGCCGCCGACCTCGCGGCCACCGCCGGGGTGCGCATCCAGACCGTCGGCGTGGGCACCGCGCAGGGCACGACGGTCGCGGTCGAGGGGTACCAGCTGGCCACCGCGCTGGACGAGGAGCAGCTCACCGCGATCGCGAAGACGACCGGCGGCTCCTACCACCGGGCCGCGGACGCCGACGACCTGTCGGAGGCGGCCGGTCAGATCGACCTGCGGTTGACGAGCAAGCGGGAGCCGCTCGAACTGACCGCGCCGGTGGCCGGGGCCGCGCTGGTGTTCCTGCTGCTCGGCGCGCTGCTGATGACCCGCTGGCACGGAAGGATCGTCTGATGTCGCTGCACTGGCCGTGGGCGCTGCTCGCGCTGCTGGCGGTGCCGCTGCTGCTGCTGGCCCGGTGGTGGTTCAACCGGCGGCGCCAGCGCACCGCGATCCGGGTCTCCAGCGTCGCGCTGATCAAGGCGGCGCTGCCGGGGCGCTCGGCCTGGCGGCGCCGCATCCCGCTGATCCTGTTCCTCGCCGGGTTACTGGTGCTGGGCACCGGGCTCACCCGGCCGCAGGCCTCGGTGACCGTGCCCACCGACCGCAGCACGATCCTGCTCGCGATCGACGTGTCCGGCTCGATGTGCACGACCGACGTGGCCCCGAACCGGCTGGCGGTGGCGAGCGACGCCGCCCGGGAGTTCATCCGGTCGCAGGACAACGGCACCCGGATCGGGCTGGTGGCGTTCTCCGGCATCGCCGGCCTGCTGGTGGCGCCCACCACCGACCAGGACGCGCTGATCACCGCGATCGACGGGCTCACCACCGCGCGCGGCACCGCGATCGGGCAGGCGATCCTCACGTCGATCGACGCGATCGCCGAGATCAACCCCGACGTCGCGGCCAGCGGCGTGAACCTGGGCGACAGCGCCGCGCCGCCGGGTGGGGCGACGCCGGCGCCGCTCGGGGACTACGAGCCCGACTCGATCGTGGTGCTGACCGACGGCTCGAACACGCAGGGCGTCGACCCGGTGACCGCGGCCGAGCAGGCCGCCGCCCGGCGCGTGCGGGTGTTCACGATCGGGTTCGGGTCGACCGAGCCCGCGCCGATGGTGTGCACGCCCACGCAGGTCTCCGGTGACCTGACCGGCGGCAACTGGGGCGGCGGGCCGCGCGGCGGCGGGCGCCGGATCCAGCAGATCGACGAGGCCGCGCTGACCCAGGTCGCCGACCTCACCGGCGGCCGGTACTTCAAGGCCCGGGACGCCGATCAGCTCGCCGACGTCCTCGAGGACCTGCCCAGCGAGATCGGGCTCCAGCGTGTGGACGTCGAGATCACGGTGTGGTTCGTGCTGGTGGCGGTGGTGCTGGTGTTCACCGGCGTGGGGCTCTCGCTGTGGTGGTCGCGGCCTAGGGTGCCGCGCTGAACCGCTGGTGGACCAGCCGCTCGAGGCGGCCGAACGCGGCGAACACGGTCAGCGACACCAGGATGATCAGGACGGCCGCGCCGAACGCCCGGGGCATCCGCAGCAGCGAGTAGGCGTACGTGAAGTCGACGCCGAGGCCGGCGGTGCCGATCAGCGACTCCGCCACGACCGCCGCGACCACCGCGGAGCCCGCCGCGATGCGCAGGCCGGTCGCCAGGTGCGGAAGCGCGCTGGGCACCGCGACCACGGTGAACACCGCGCGCCGCGAGCCGCCGAACGAGCGGGCCATGTCCCGGTGGCCGGCCAGCGCGGCGGTCAGGCCCGCCCGGGTGTAGACGAACCCCGGCAGCAGCACCATGAACGACGTGATCACCACGACCGTGCCACCGGAGTAGCCGAAGACCCGCGCGAACAGCGGGAACAACGCGACCAGCGGCGTCGCGGCCATCAGCACGAGGCCCGGCACGGTGATCCCGGCGACGATCGCCGACCACCAGCAGAGCGCCGCGAGCGTGATGCCGACCGTGGCCCCGATCAGGAGCCCGAGACCGGCGGTGCCGAGCGTGTGACCGACGGCGCTCAGGTAGGCGCCCGGGTCGGCACGCAGGTCGTCCAGCACCCGGCCGGGGCCCGGGGCGACCAGCGGGGACACCTCACCGAGGCGGATCCAGGCCTCCCAGGCGCCGATCGCCAGCGCCGCGGAGACGACGATCTCGGCCGACGCGACGAGGACGTGTCCCCGCCGGGGCGTCCGGTGGCCGGCGAGCGTGGCTCCGAAGCGTCGTCGCGCGGCGTGCTGCAGCCCGGCCAGCACCCCGTACGCGATCAGCCCGCCGGCCGCGCAGACCAGCGCCGCGGCCCAGATCGGTTCCGGGCGGGCGCTGCGCATGCCGTTCACGAGCAGGACGCCGAGCCCGCGCTCGGCGCCGTACCACTCGCCGTACACGGCACCGGCCAGCGCGGCCGGCGCGGCGAGCTTCACCCCCTCGGCGACCGACGGCAGCGCCCGCGGGGCCTGCAGCGAGATCAGCCGGCGCACGCGGCCCGCGCCGAGGGACGTGAACCACTCGTGGCTGCTGCGCGGCGAGGCGCCGAGCCCCCGGGCCGCCGCGACGAACACGTAGAAGAAGACCGCGATCGCGGCGATCGCGACCGGACCGGCGTCGGCGCCCGCGACCAGCAGCACGATCGGGCCGACCGCGACCCAGGGCGCGGAGTTCGCCAGCGCGGCCAGCCGGTCGACCGCGCCGCGCAGGCTCGTCACCTGGTCGGCGGCGAGCGCGGCGAGGACCGCCAGGCCGCCGCCGTAGAGCAGGCCCCGCGCGGCCGCGCCGAACGTGGCCGCGGCCGAGCGGGCGTAGACGGCGGTGTCCTCGCCCAGCGGCGCGATCGCGTCCCCGGGCGTCAGCACGAAACCGTCCGCGAGCCCGGCCCGCCCGGCCAGCTCCCAGCCCAGCAGCAGGAGCACCACGCCGGCGACGCCCGCGACCCGTGCCCGCCTCACGCCGGTGCTCCGGAGCGGCCGCGCTCGTGGGACGGGAAGACCTCGGCGTAGGTGTCGCCGGGCACGTAGGGGAAACGGTCGGCCAGGTCGTCGGGGACGTCGACGCCCAGCCCCGGCCCGTCGGGGACGGCCGCGAACCCGCCCCGGATCGCCGGAAGCGCCAGCGCCGGGCTCAGCTCGTCGACGAGCGGCTGATAGGGGTCGATGTCGAACTCCGCCTCCTCCACCCCGGCGGCGGTCGCCCAGTGCAGGTTGGCGGCCAGCCCCACCGCGGTGGGGCCACCGACGTGCGGCACCACCCGGATCCCGTGCTGCGCGGCGAGCGCGGCGACGTCCAGGCAGGCCAGCAGGCCGCCGCAGATCGACGCGTCGGGCTGGAACACGTCCGCGGCGTGGTCGGCGGCCAGCCGGGCGAACGCGTCCGGCGATCCGACCCGCTCACCGACCGCGATCGGCACCGGGCTCCGCGCGGTGAGCCAGACCAGGTCGGCGTGCCGGTGCTGCGGCACCGGCTCCTCGAAGAAGCTCACGCCCAGCTCGGCCAGGTGTGTCGCCAGCGTCAACGCGGTGCGGGCGTCGTGGAACCAGTACGAGTCCACGCCGACGGAGACGTCCGGGCCGACGTGGGCGCGGACGGCTTCGACGACCGCGAGGTCCGCCTCGACGCTCCGCCCGAGGCGCACCTTGACCCCCCGGAACCCGGCCGCGAGCGCCTGGTCGAAGTACCGGGCGTGCCACTGCGGCGACTCGTCGAACATCGTCGTGCCGGTGCCGTAGAGGCGGATCGGCCGCCGCACCGCCCCCAGCAGCTCGCACACCGGAGCGTCGAGCGCCCGGCCGACCAGGTCCCAGAGTGCGATCTCGCACGCGCCGACCAGCTGGCCGGTCAGGCCGTCGCGCCCGAGGTAACCGTCGAGGTGGGTACGCAGGTCGGCGACGCGGCCCCGGACGTCCCGGGCGTCCTGCCCGCGCAGGATGCCCGCGCACACGTCCCGGATCGCGGTCGCGAACACGGTCGGGTAGCTGTGCCCCCAGTTCGTGCTGGCCTCGCCCCAGCCGGTGAGCCCGTTCGCGGCCGTGATCCGGACCAGCGCGAAGCTGCGCCGCATCGGCGGATCGGACTTGTGGTAACCGAGCAGGACCGGCTCGACCCGCTCGATCCTCACGCCGACTTCTCCAGGTAGGACAGGTCGACGAAGTCCGCCACCTCGGGCAGGTCCTTCTCCCCGGCCTGCCGGTAGCCGGCGAACACCCGGTCGGCCAGGAACGTCTCGTCGATCGCCAGCCGGCCGTGCGCCTTGGTGTAGTCGCTGTCCAGCAGCGCGATGTAGGCCGGGTTCGCGGCGGTCGCGTACTTCTCGTCGATCGTGGCGTCCTTGCCGTACGTGTCGACGAGCGTCTTCACGCCGGCGGCCGGGTCGGCCACGTTGGCCGCGATGCCCTCCTTCAGCGCGGCCAGGAATCCGGCGACCGCGTCACCGTGCTCGTCCAGGTAGGACCGGCTCGCGAACAGCACGTCGCCGTAGGAGGGCAGGCCGAAGTCGGAGAACGTGATCGCGGTCGTCTTCACACCCCGCAGGCCGAGGGAGATCGTCTGGTTCGTCGAGTACGACGTGATCGCGTCGACGTCGCCCTTGACCAGCGGCTGCGGGTCGTAGCTCACCGGCACGAACGTGTAGTCGGGCTTCAGCCCGTTGGCGGTGAAGACCGCGTCCAGCCGCGGCTGCTCGCCCTGCAGGCCACCGATCTTCTTGCCGACGAGGTCCGCCGGTTTCGTGATCCCCGACGTCGTGAGCCAGGTCAGGCCGTACGGGGAGCGCTGGTACATCGCGCCGATCAGCACGAAGTCGCCGCCCTGCTTGTTGGCGTTGATGATCTGCAGCTCGTCGCTGGCCACGCCGAGATCGACCTTGCCCGCCGCGATCAGCTGGGACACCGCCGGGGTGTTCTCGCCGCCGGGCACGAGCTCGACGTCGACGTCGTGTTTCGCGAAGTAGCCGTTCTTCTCGGCGAGGTACCACGACGCCCACTCGATGTCGTGCACCCAGTTGAAGCCGAAGCGGATCGTGGTGCGGCCGCCGTCGCCGCTGTCCTGATCGGTCCCGCCGCAGGCGGCCGTGACCGTGACGAGGAGGGCGAGCAGAGCCGCCAGGATTCGGGATGTGCCGTGGCGCTTCATGGCGCGACCTCTCGACTGGTCCAGCGCGATGTTGGTGTCAGCAACATCGCGCCACCGCGTTGCGCTCCGGTCAGCAGGTCGTTACATCCGTAGAAACAGCTGGCTCGGGCCGGGCGGTCCCTGTCAGTGTTGGTGACATCAACATCTGGAGGTGTGTCGGCGATGGACAGTGGCCCCTCGGTGACCGTTCGCGGGGTGAGCAAGACGTTCGGGCGGGTGCACGCGCTCGACGACGTGGACCTGACCCTGACGCCGGGGAGCCTGACCGCGCTGGTGGGACCGTCCGGGTGCGGCAAGTCGACGCTGCTGCGGATGATCGCCGGGCTGGAGACGGTGACCGACGGGTCCGTGCTCGTCGACGGCGAACCGCCCGACGTGCTGCGTTCGCGCGGTGACGTCGCGGTGGCGTTCCAGGACGCGAACCTGTTGCCCTGGCGCACCGTGACGTCGAACGTGGCGCTCGCGCTGAAGCTGGCCGGGCGGCGCCCGGATCCGGCGCGGGTGGCGGCGCTGATCCGGACGGTGGGGCTCGACGGGTTCGAGTCGGCGCGCCCGGCGCAGCTGTCCGGCGGGATGCGTCAGCGGGTGGCGATCGCGCGGTGCCTGGTGACCCGGCCGCGGCTGCTCCTGCTCGACGAGCCGTTCGGCGCGGTGGACGAGCTGACCCGGCGCCGGCTGAACGTGGAGCTGCCGCCGATCTGGCAACAGCAGCCGACGACCGCGCTGCTGGTCACGCACTCGATCCCGGAGGCCGTGCTGCTCGCCGACGAGATCGTCGTGATGAGCAGGCGGCCGGGCACGGTGCTGGCCACGGTGCCGGTGGCGCTGGAGCGTCCGCGCCGGGCGTCGCAGCTGCACTCGGCCGCGTTCCACGCGCTGGTGGACGAGGTCGGGGACCTCCTGAGCGTCGACCGCGACGCCCCCGCCGTGGCCGCGGGACACGGCGCGTGAGCGCGGCCGGCTCGCGCGCCGAGGTGCGCGCGGCGACGCTGGCCGCCGCCGCGGAGATCACCCGCCTCGGGGCCGGTGCGGTGGAGACCGGCGCGGCGGCGCTGGTGAAGCTGTCGTCGGACTGGTCGCGGATGTCCCCGGTGCTGATGGAGAAGGTGCCGCCGGGCCGGTACGTGGCCGACGTCGCGGTGCGCCCGCGCACCGGTGACGACGTCGCGGCGATCCTCGCGGTGGCGTTCTCGGCCGGGGTGCCGGTGACGCCCCGCGGGGCCGGTACCGGCAACTACGGGCAGGCGACCCCGTTCGACGGCGGCATCCTGCTCGACCTGCGCGGCCTGGACACCGTCCGGGTGAACGAGTCGGGCACCGTCACCGCCGGGGCGGGCGCCCGGCTCACCACGATCGACCGGGCCGGCCGGGCCGCCGGGCGCGACATCTGGCTGTTCCCCTCCACGAAGCACTCCACCGCCGGTGGTTTCCTCGGCGGCGGCAGCGTCGGCACCGGCACGATCGAGCACGGCACGACCACCGACGGGTTCGTGACCGCGGCGACGGTCGCGCCGATGGACGGCAGCGGCCGCACCGTTCCGGTGTCCGGCGCCGCGCTCGAACCGTACGTGCACGCGTACGGCGTCACCGGGATCGTGGTCGAGGCGGAGCTGGCCACCGACGCCCGCCGGGAGTGGGTGGCGTGCTACGCGGCGTTCGACTCCTACCGGGCGCTGACCGACGTCCACCGGCAGCTGCTCGACCTCCCCGTGCGGCCGCGTCTGGCCTCGGCCGACGAGCCCGCGCTGGTGCCCACCCTCACCACGCCGGTCGCGCTCGACCCCGGGCGGTACAGCCTCCGGGTGATCGCCGAGGCCTCGACCGTCGGCGCGCTCACCGCGCTGGTCCGCGGCGGCGGCGGGAACGTCGTCGCGGTGCTCGACGACTACGCCGAGACCGACCGGCTCTCCGGGATGTCGTACAACCACCCGGTCTGGTTCCTGCAGCGCGCCCGGCCGCAGAGCCCGCTGTTCCACATGGAGATCGGCGGCCGGCCGCTCTGGGACGACCCCGACGCGGTCCGCGCCTGCTACCCGGGGCCGGTGCACCTGCACCTCGAGCTGTTCGGGCACGGCCCCGGCGCGATGCTCGTCGCGGAGTACCGGTCCGAGGAGGAGGTCCTCGCCGGGATACCCCGGTTGGAGGCCGCCGGGCTCGACGTGCACTCACCGCACCAGTGGTTCGTCGACCGCAACGTCGGCCTGGTGCTCGACACCGCGGCCCGCACCGATCCGAAGGGCCTGCTCAACCCGGGTAAGTTGCTCCCCGAGCCGCCGTCCGGCGCGCGCGTGAACATCGGGGTGCGATGAGCGTCGAGGAAGCAGCGGGAGAGCGGCTGGGCGAGTCGGTGCGCCGGCTGCGCAAGGAGCGGGGCATGACGCTGGTCGAGCTGGCCCGCGCCGCCGACCTCTCGCACTCGTTCCTGAGCCAGCTCGAGCGGGGCCGGTCGCGCCCCAGCATGTCGTCGCTGCACCGCATCGCCCAGGCCCTCGGCACCACCCAGCCGGCACTGATGGCCGCGGCCGAGACTGACGAGCCCCGGGTGGGGGTGAGCCTGGTGCGGGCCGGGGGCGGACTCCCGCTGGAGAACCCCGGGGGCACCGGCCGGACGCTCGTCGCGGGCGCCCACGCGCTCTACCCGATGCTGTTCGTCGGGGCGCCGGACGAGTGGGGCGACTGGTACACGCACCCGGGGGAGGAGTTCATCCACGTGATGGCCGGTTCGATCCTCGTCGAGCTCGAGGACTCCCTCCACGAGTTGCTGCCCGGGGACACGCTCTACTACCCCGGCGGCATGGCCCACCGGTGGCGCGGGGTCCGCGGCTACGGCGCCGAGACCGCCCGCCTGCTGTTCGTCCAGGAGGGACGGCGCCGATGAAGGAGCTGATCGCCGCGTACCACCAGCGGCTGTGGGGCAGCGGTGACCTCACGGTGATCGACGAGGTGTTCGCGCCCGACGCCGTCGTGCACCTGACCGGGTTCGACGGGTCGGCCGTCCGGACGGTCCGCGACGACGCGAGCCGCTACTTCGGCGCGTTCACCGCGATCACGACGTCGGTGCTGAGCCTGCTCGCCGACGGCGACCGGGTGGTGCTGCACTGGTCGACGACCGGGACGCACGTCGGGCCGTACGGCAAGGTCGCGGCCACCGAACGGGTGATCACGATGAGCGGCATCGACATCTTCCGGGTGGACGGCGGGCGGATCGTCGAACTGTGGTCGATGTGGGACGGCCTGGATGTCTACGACCAGATGGGCGTGCTGCCCGACCTGTGGTGAGGAGACCAGACATGAGCGAGTTCCGCGTGCCCGCCGTCGACATCGGCCCCTACGTCGAACCGGAGCAGTTCACCGACGCGGACCGCGCCGCGGTGGCCCGCGCGATGGACGAGGCCTGCTCCACCGTGGGGTTCGTGCAGGTGCTCGGGCACGGCGTGCCGCCCTCGGTGATCGCCGGTCTGGCCGACGCCGCCGACGCGTTCTTCGGCCTCGACCCGGACGCCAAGCGCGCCTACCAGCTGCCGCCGGACGTCAACCGCGGGTACACGCCCCCGAAGTCCGAGTCGTTGTCGCTCTCGCTCGGGGTCGAGTCGGCGTCGAAGATGAACGACTTCTTCGAGGCGTTCAACGTGGGCACCGCCGCGTCCGAGTTCCCCGGGCTGGACCTGCCGGAGTCCGACTACTCGGAGAACGTGTGGCCGTCGGCGCAGTTCCGGGCGTCGGTGTGGGCGTACTACGCCGAGGCCGGACGGGTCGCGCACGTGTTGACGCGCGTCTTCGCGGACGCGCTCGGGCTGCCGTCCGACTTCTTCGAGCAGTTCACCGACCACTCGCTCGACGTGATGCGCATGAACAACTACGCGCTCCCGCCGGGCACCGTCGACCTCGACGGGGACCTCACCGGCATGGGCGAGCACACCGACTACGGCATCGTGACCGTGCTCTGGGCCGATCAGGTCGCCGGCCTGCAGGTGCTCGGCGCCGACGGAGCCTGGCACGACGTCCGGCCCGCGGACGGAGCACTGCTGGTGAACCTCGGCGACCTGACCGCCCAGTGGACGAACGACCGGTGGCGCTCGACGTTGCACCGGGTGAAACCGCCGATCGTCGACGGCACGATCGAGCGGCGCCGCTCGGCCGCGTACTTCCACGACGGCAACGTCGACGCGCTGATCGAGACCATCTCCACCTGTGTGGACGAGGATCACCCGGCGGCGTACCGCCCGGTGACCGTGGGGGAGCACATCAACGCGAAGCTGCGTGGCTCGCGCGCCGGGGTGCTCTACACGGACTCCGACCGGAACGCCCGCCGGGTGCGCGCGGCTAGGTCGTGAGCGACAGGTAGAGACGGCGACCGGCGACGCGGTAGCCGACCCGTTCGTACACGCGCCGGGAGCCGTCACCGCCGTACTCGAGCCACACCGACCCGGCGCCGGCGTCGAACGCGGCCCCGGTCAGCGCCGCGGTGACCGACGCCGCGATGCCGCGCCCGCGGAACGCGGGCCGGGTGCCCACGCCCGCGAGCTCGGCCGTGCCCTCGGCCGGCGCGGAGCACCCGGCGGCGCCCGCGCAGGTGCCGTCGGGCGCGCGGACGAACCGCACGAAGCCGCCCCGGTCCTGCTGGCGTTTCAGGCGCGCCGCGCCCTCGGGTGACGCGGCGAACTCCCCGCCGAACGCCTCGGAGAGCGTGGCGTCGATCGCCGCGAACTCCTCGTCGGTGCGTGGCGTCTCCACCGGCGGACCGGGCGGGACGACGAGCGTGTCCGGTGTGCACGCCAGGTACCGGTGTTCGGCCTCGGTCGTGAACCCGGCCCGGCGCAGCGCGGGTTCGACCTCCGGGGCGGCGTCGGGGGCGAACTCCAGCCGGGGCCGGAGCCCCCGCCCGGTGAACGCGGTGATCAGCGCGGCGACGTCGCCGGGCGTCGGCCGGGTGCCCGGGAGCGGGGTCGCGTAGTTGAGGAAGGGACTGGGATCGGTCGGTTCCAGGCCGACGACGAACCCGGCGACCTCGAGGGCCAGCGGACGGCGTCGGAGATTGGTGACCGCGAAACTCTGGACGTTGATTCCCACGGTAGGGATGACCTCACGGGTGAAGGCGGATGGGGTTTCCGCGGCACGCAGGAGCCGCGACCATCGGGTCGCCGTCAGGACCGGCGGCGACCGCTGCGGTGCGCCGGGAACATAGGCGTCGTTCCTTCACGAGAGGTGAGGACGCGAATCTAGCAGACCAGCACGAGTCGGCCGGGCAGGCCGCCGGCGGCGAGGCGCTCGTGGGCCGCGGCGATCGCGTCCAGCGGGAACGTCCCGGCCACCCGGAGCGTCAGGTGCCCGGCGTCGACGAGCGCGGCCAGCTCGGCCAGCCGTGCGCCGTCGGCGTGGACCTCCTGGACGACGACGCGGGTGGCGCGCAGCGGCGGCGGGGCGAACGGCGCGACGAGCGCGACGAACGTGCCGCCCCCGCGCAGCGACTCGTGCGCCGGGACGCCGATCACGGCCGCGTCGACGACGGCGTCGACACCGCCGGGGACGAGCGCACGGACGGCGGCCGGGAGGGGGTCGGCGCGGGTCACGCGGTGGTCGGCGGGCACCTCGGCGTCGGCGAGCGCGACGGTCCGGATCCCGCGTCGCCGCGCGAGCTCCAGCACCAGCCGGCCGACCCCACCGGCGGCTCCGGTGACCAGCAGCGTCTGCCCGGCCCGCAGGCCGGTGAGCGTCAGCGACCGGTCGGCGGTCAGCCCGATCAGCGGCAGCGTCGAGGCCACCGCCGGCGGGACGCTCCGGGGCGCCGGGGCCAGCGCGGCCTCGTCGAGCACCACGTACTCGGCGTGCGTCCCGGGCGCCGAGAGCACGTCACGCAGGCCGATCACCGCGTCCCCGGCCGCGAACCGGACGGCGCCGGGCCCGGTGTCCGCCACCGTGCCGGCCACGTCCCACCCCAGCCAGTAGCGCTCGGCCGGTGCCAGCAGACCGGCCCGGGCCAGCGCGCCGTTGCGGGTGGACAGGTCGATCCGGTTGACCGCGCCGGCCGCCACCCGCACCAGCGCCTGGCCCGGCCCCGGAACCGGGCGCGGTACGTCGACGATCTCCAGCACGTCCGGCCCACCGAACGTCGTCACGACTGCAGCTCTCATGCCGTTCACGCTAAGAATGTCGGTGGGCGGCGGTAAGAAGGCACTCGAGAGTGCCCCGGGTTCCCAGGAGTGCCTATGACCACGACGAGCGCGGCCGATCGGCGGGCCGAACGCGCCCGGGTGTACAACGCGAACCTGGCCGATTGTCCCGGCCACGACCTGCTCGGCCGCTTGAGCGACAAGTGGCTCACGCTCGTGGTCGCCGCGCTCGCCGACGGGCCGCGCCGCCACGGCGAGCTCGCGTCGATCGTCGCCGGCGCCACCCAGAAGATGCTCACCCAGACGTTGCGGACGCTCGAACGCGACGGTCTGGTGACGCGCACGGTGGTGTCCGGCCTGCCGGTGAAGGTCGTCTACGCGCTGACCCCGCTGGGCGAGAGCCTGCTGCCGCTCCAGCGCGCGATCAAGGACTGGGCCGAGACGCACATCGAGGAGGTGCGGACGGCGCGCGCCGGGTACGACGCCGGGCCGTCCCGCTGAGCGGTGCACAGCCGAGTGTGCTAGGTCTAGCGGGTGCTGTTCGACCGCGCCACGATCGTCGCCGCCTTACCGTCCTACGAGGTGGGGCGGGAAGTCGGCAGCGGTGGCTTCGGCACGGTGCTCGAGGGCCGACACCGGTCGCTCGGACGGCCGGTCGCGATCAAGGTGCTCGCGATGCCCGACGCCGGGCTCGAGCGGCGGTTCCTGTCCGAGGCGCAGGTGATGGCCGCGTTCGACCATCCGCACGTCGTCCACGTGCACGACTACGCCGACGACGCCGGGCTCTGCCTGCTGGTGATGGAGCACTGCCCGGGCGGCACGCTGACGTCGCGGCTGCGTACCGGGTTGACGCCCGAGACGGCGTGCGCGATCGCGCTGTCGGTCGCGGACGCGTTGCACGCGGCGCACCGGCGGGGCATCGTGCACCGGGACGTGAAGCCGGACAACGTGCTGTTCGCCGCCGACGGTGCGGCCAAGGTGACCGACTTCGGGCTCGCGAAGATCTTCGAGGGCAGCGTGGTGACCAGCGGGTCGCTGGTCGGTACGCCGGGGTACGCGGCGCCGGAGCAGATCCTCGGGCAGCCGGTGCGCCCGGCCACCGACGTGTACGCGCTCGGCGGGGTCACCTACCACATGCTCACCGGGCGTCCGCCGTTCCCGGCCGACCTGCCGGTGCGCGAGATGCTGCACCGGCAGATCTACGGCGGGCCCGACCTGCCGGGCGGGTTGTCCGACCGGTTCGCCGCGGTGCTGGGGCAGGCCCTGACCCGGGACCCGGCCGAGCGCACGGCGTCGGCCAAGGACTTCGCGTTGCTGCTGGCCGCCGCGGCGGCGGCCGAGCTCGGACCGGACTGGTTGACGCGGGCGGAGACGCCGCTGCGGGTCGAGGAGGACGTGCTGCGCGCGATGTCCGATCGCGCCGGGGCGGTGCGCACCCCGACGGCGGTCGCGCCCCGCCGCCTCCTCCGCGGCGGAGCGGGCGCACTCCACCCGGACGCCGCCCGCCGCCCCGAGGCGCCGGGCGCACCCCGGCCCGAGGTCACTCCGGCCGGGCGGCACGCGGCTCCGGACACCCCGCCGCCGTTCCCGTCCGGGCCGTCCGAGGAGCTGACCCACGAGGAGGTGCAGCTCCGGATCGCGGCCTGGGAACGCCCCGACGAGGGTTTCCGCCGGCGCACCTGGGTGCTCCTCGGGGCGGTGATCGCGCTGCTCGCCGCGGTGAGCGTCGGCGCGGGCGTGATCATCGGCCAGCTGCAGCGCGGCGGCTGACCCCACCCGCCCCCGCCGCCGCCCGGCCGGTTAGGTTCCGATTCGTGACAAGTCGATTCGTGTTACCGGTTCGAGACGACGTCGACCTGGTGTTACGGGAACGCTGGACCGCGGAGACCATGCACCGGCTGGCGGTCGCGAACATCGACCGGTTACGCGTCTGGGAACCCTGGGCGCAGGGCGAGCAGACCCTGGCCGCGCTGGTCGCCTTCGACCGGCTCCAGCTGCTGGACTGGGTGGACGGGCGGTGCGTGCCGACCGCGATCCGCCACCGCGGCGAGCTCGTCGGCACGATCAGCGCACGGATCGACCCGTACCACCGCACCGCCGAGCTGGGCTACTGGCTCGACGCACGGGCCGAGGGGCACGGCCTCGTCACGGCCTGCGGCGCGGTGCTCCGCGACCACCTCGTGGCCGCGTACCGGGTCGTCCGGCTGGAGATCCGCGCCGCGGTGCAGAACCGGCGCAGCCGCGCGGTCGCCGAGCGGCTGGGCTTCACCCACGAGGGAACGCTGCGTGCCGCGCTGCCGGTCGGCGCCGACCGGCACGACATCGCGGTCTACGGCTTCGTCGCCGGGTCCACTCCCGACGATTAGCGCGGTGCTGCCACACTCGCGCGCATGAGCGATCTCGAGTCCCCTCCGGCGCCGGGTGCCGCCCCCGGTCCCGCGCCCGGCAAACCGTCAGCCGGGCGGGTGGTGGCCGGCGTCGTGGCGTCGGTCGCCGTGGTGCTCGTCGCGGTCGCGGCCTGGTGGCCGCGGACCGACGTCGTCACGACGTTCCGGGCCGACGCCACCTACGGCGACGGCCGGCAGTACGTCGCGGTGGTCCGTCACGTGCACGCGCCGATCACCGCGCTCCGGCTCTCCGGCGACAGCAGCTCGGCGACCGACCACTACGAGATCGTGCTGGGAAGCGACCCCAGCGGGAACTACGGTCACTACGTCCGGCTCGACGCCGGCACCGCCGAGGGGATCGACGGCCTCACGATCACCTGGGCCGAGCCGGGTGCGTCGATCCGCTACCCCTCCGGGCACGCCCTCTACGTCCCGGCCCGCCTGTTCACCGGCGGACGCTGACCCGGACACGACGACGGCGGCGCGGGCCGGGCCCACGCCGCCGTCCCGGGTGATCAGCAGCGGCGTCCGCTGTTGATGCAGTTCACGACCCGCTTCATCGACGACGTCGACATGACGTTGATGAAGTCGTTGTGCTCGTTGATCGGCTTGTGCAGCTGCTCGGGGAACCCGTCGATCGCGAACGACGGACCCGTCGGCACGGTGTAGGTGAGCGTGATCGTCAGCTTCGGCACCGCGACCGTGCCCTTGGCGCAGCGTCCGCTGGCGTCCGGGAACGTGATGTGCGTGCGGTGGTTCGCGCTGTCGGTGCTCTTGCCGTCCCAGCAGCTCGGGAACTCCGCGATCCGCTGGAAGCCCCGGCCACCCGGGCAGAGCGTGTACTTGTCGGTCGAGATCCGGTTCGTGAAGCCCTGGCACGAGAACTTCGCGTGCTGGTTGGCGCCACCGTTCGTGAACGCCTTCGCGTCACCGGTCAGCACGCGCAGGAAGCGCGGCATCGGCACGACCTTCTGGAACGGGTTGCCGGTGTACTGGATCGAGACCCGCGGCCGCAGCGTCTTCCCGACGTTGAGGTCCTCCTCGAGCTCGCCCGCCACCCGCTTCTGGTTCTTGGTCTTCGTGATGTCACGCACGACCGGCCAGTAGTAGCTCGACTTGTCGCCGCGGTCCTGGCACGTCGTCCCGCCGCGGGCGAGGCTGTCGTCGGTGGACTTGAACGACGTCGTCGTGTTGCCGACGTAGTCGTGCAGGTGGTGCGCCCCGTTGCCGACGCCGGGCGCGACGATCACGTTGTCGGAGTTGAAGTGCCCACGCTCGTTGTTGCCGCAACGCGAGGTGAACGACCCCTTCGAACCCTGGCGCGTGGTGCGCGCGAGGGTGCTGCGGGTCGGCCGCACCTTCCGGATGTCGATGAAGTCGGCCTTGACCGGGCCGCGCTGGGCGTGGCCGTGCGTGGCGGACGGGTTGGGCGCCGCGGTGCCGGCCGGCGCGGTCGTGGCGGCCGGCGCGGTGGCGCCGGCTCCGGCGCCCTCCACCCTGCAGGTGGACAGCGTCTTCACGTCGAGGTTCGGGCGCGGTCCCGACCGTCCGATCGCGATGACGATCCGGTCGACGGTCGCCGCCCGCTTGTCGGCGAGCGGCCCGAGGATCGCGTTCTGGACGAAGTTCTTGCCGCCTTCGCCCTGCGAGCTCACCAGGCGCTTGTTCGCCTCGTCGATCTGCGTCTGCAGGAGCGCGAGGTTGCGGTCGACCTCGCCCTGTGCCTGTGCCGGAACGTCCCGCAGCTGGCCTTTGACGTCCGGACACACGATCCGGCCCGGCGAGGTGCTCGCCGACTTGTCCGCCGCGGACGAGACACCGACAAGCGTGGTGCCGGTGATTGCTGCCGCGGCGACGCCCACCAGGGCGCCGATGGTCACTCTCTTACGCAACTGGTCATCCTCCGCCGGTCTACCTGCGCATACAGGCCCCGATCACCCAGACGCCGCGAAGGGTCACACGGTTCGACGAGCGACTCATTTAATTCTCAGCTAACCCATAAGTGCTCCACTGTCGCAGGAGTTTCAGGGCCGGATCGTCACCCGGTGTGACTCCGCAGTGGACTCCCGCCGCGACGATGCCGGTGGTGCCGTCGATGGTGATCTCGGCCCCCTCACGCACAGTGGTTTCGGTCGCGCCGACGACCGCGGGTTTGCCCATCGCCCGGGCGACGACCGCGGCGTGGCTGGTCGGGCCACCCCGGAACGTGACGACCCCGCTCGCCGCCGCCAGCCCGTGCAGGTCCGCCGGCGACGTCGTCGGCCGTACGAGGATCACCGGCCCGTGCCCGGCGAGCCGCACCGCGTCGTCGGCGGTGAGCGCGGCCCGGCCCGCGGCCAGCCCGGGTGCGGCGCCCGTGCCCCGGGTGAGCACCGGGACCCCGGCGCCGAGCCGGAGTGCGACGGCCGGGCCCGCGAGATCCACCCGCCCGACGGCCTCGGTGCGGCTCAGGATCCCGTCCTCGGCCAGCCCCACCGCGATCCGCGCCGCCGCGCTCGCCGCGACGCCGCCCCGGCGCACCTGGAGCAGCCACAGCCGCCCCGACTCGATCGTGAACTCGACGTGGCACACGTCCCGGTGGTGCCGCTCGACCAGCCGCAGCGCGGCCAGGAGCTCGGCCCACGCGGCTGCGTTCCGGGTGGCCAGCTCGGTCAGCGGCCGGGTGGTGCCGGTGCCGGACACCACGGCCACCCCCGGCGCCCGGAACGCCACCTCGCCGTAGGGGACCGGCGCGCCGGTCACCGGATCCCGGCTGAACGCGACGCCGCTCGCGCTGCGCTCGTCGCGGTCGCCGGCGACCATGGCCTGGACGACGACCGCGGTGCCGGCGTCGTCGGGCACGTCGTGCAGGCGGCGGTACGTGCGGGCCCGCGGTGCGTCCCACGAGGCCAGCACGTGCGCGATCGCGCCCAGCACCGCGTCGGCGCCGCGGACGTCGAGCACGGTCGCCAGCATGCCCGGCATCGAGACCACCGCGCCCGACCGCACCGCCACCGGCCCGGTCCCGGCCCGCCCGGGGAGGGCGTCGAGGGCGGTGGCCAGTTCGCCGGGGAGCGACCGGGGGAGCCGGCCGGTGGCGCGGACGGCGCGGTGGAGGTCGGTGGTGAGGACGAAGCCGGGCGGGACGGGGAGGCCCAGGCGGGCCAGCACGGACAGGCCGTGCGCCTTCGCGCCGACGACCGCGGGGTGGCCGCCCGCGGCGAGTGGCCGGATCCAGCGCATCAGTGCCGCGGCCGCCCGAGCGTGACCAGGAAGTCCTCGTGCAGCCGGAACCATCGCGTGTGGTACGAGTCGAGCCGGTCGGCGAGGTACCCGGTCTCCCCGGCCCGGGCCCGGGACAGCGCGTGCTCCAGCCCGCCGCGGTGCCGTTCGAAGCGCGGGAGCACCGGCGCGAGCGGCCCGAGGCACACCGCGCACCGGCCGTGCAGGTCGGTGAACGCCGCCACGATCCGGTCCGGCTCGGCGGTGCGCAACTGCCAGGCGGTGCACAGGTCGAGCAGCTCCGGGTTGAGCTCCAGGAACCCCTGGTACGCCGTCGTCACGAGGTCCCGGGCGCCGAGCGTGTCGAGCTCGCGCGCCACCGCCCGGTCGTCGGCGGCCTGGCCCGGCGCGGTGATCCGCCACCCGCCGAACGGGCCGCGCTCGAACGTCACGAGGCCGTCCACCGCGAGGTCGATCAGCGCCGACCCGGCCTCCGCGGGGGAGGTCCCCACCGCCTCGGCGATTGTGTCGGTGCCGGCCGCCCCGACGCACCGCAGCGCGTGCAGCACGCTTTCGGATGTTCGCACCATCCGGATGTTAGCAACATCTGGAATGGCTACCCAGTGAGGTCTTCGCGGTCCGGGGGTCCGGTGGCGAGGGCGGCCCAGGAGCCCGCGACCAGCGCGGCTCCGGCCACCGCGTCCAGCAGCCAGTGGTTGGCGGTGGCGACCACCACCACCGTGGTCACCACCGGGTAGGCGTACGCGACCACCCGTTGCCAGCGACGACGGCAGACCGCCGCCAGGGCCAGCGCGCACCACAGCGACCAGCCCACGTGCATCGACGGCATCGCGGCGAGCTGGTTCAACCCGGCCGAGTCGTGCGGCGGCCACCAGCCGACGTCGGCGGTCGCGATCAGCGTGTCCACGTACCCCGGCAGCATCCGCGGTGGCGCGGTGGGGAACGAGAGGTAGCCGATCAGCGCGGTCGCGGTCGCGGCCATCAGCGCCAGCCGCGCCCGCCGGTACCGGGCCGGGCGCCACCGGAACAGCACGACGAGCACGATCGGCGTGACCAGGTAGTGCAGCCCGGCGTACCAGAACGACGTCGCGACCTCGGCCCAGCGCTCCCCGGCCACGGCGGCGTTCAGCCCGGCCTCCACGTCCAGCCCGAGGTGACGCTCCCAGTCGAGCACCTGGCGGGCGTGGGCGATCGCCGGCGCCCGGTCGTCGCTGGCCGCCATCCGGATCAGGTCGTAGGGCACCAGGAACGCGACGATGATCAGGATCTCGCGCCACCACACCGGCCCGGGTGCTGCCTCGATGCGCGTCGGCGCCTCCAGAACCACGCGCGTGAGCCCCTCCCGATCGCCGCGACCATCGCCACACTAGTCATCAGGCGCAACACGACCCGGCGAACAAATTCGCCATATATCGGGCGAAAGTCCCTAGACTTCTGATCCGTGAGCCGTCCCTCCACCCTCGACCCCTCGCCCCCCGACGCCGCACCGGAGCCCGACGCCGGTGCGATCGCGGTTCTCCCGGCCGCGGTCCGGGCCGCCTACGACGCCGCCGACCGGACCGGTCACCGGATCCGGCTCGGCGCGGTTCCGGACTTCACGCTCGTCGTCTGGGGTCCGGTCGACGCGGGCAAGACCGCGCTGGTCTCGGCCCTGCTCGCCGACGGTGTGGGCACCCTGCCCGGCCTCGCCGAGCGCCCCGGCCGGGCGACGCCGGTGCCGGTGGAGTACGTGTACGGCGTCAACCCCGAGCTCTGGCTCGGCGTCGGCGGTACCAGTGCCGAGCCCACCGAGTGGGTCCGGGCCCCGCTCGACACCCCGGACCTCGAGCGGTTCGGGGAGCTGCGCCGGGTCCGCGCGATCGTGCCCGCCCGCGCGCTGCTCGACTGGAGCATGCGGATCGTCGACTGTCCGGGCCTGGACACGGTCCACGACCTGACCGGTGCCGCCGCCGACGAGGCCGGGCGACCCGACGTCGGCGTGCTGTACGTGGTGCCGCGCCGGGGGATCACCGAGCTCGACGCGCAGGCGCTGGAGATGCTGCGGTCGCTGCCGCTGCTGCTGATCGAGAACCGGCGGGAGGCCGAGATCGCCGGGTCGGCGTCCACGTTCGACGAGCTCGCCGTGCCCGGTCTGGACATCGGCCCGGCGATCCCGCTCGCCGTCCGCCGGCTGGCGCGGCCGGGCCCGGAGCGCACGACGTTCCTGCGCTGCGTCGCGCTGCTGCGTACCCGCACCGCGCCCGACCGCTGGACCGCCGGCCTCGGGGCGGCCGCGATCCGCGGCCGGGAGTCGCTCTGCGGTGACTTCGCCCGGCGCCGCACGATGGCGCTGATGGCGCGCCACCCCGACTGGCTCGGCTCGTTGCACCTGCTCGCGGACCTGGTCGGCATCGAGCGCGACGGTCCGGCGGTGATCGAACTCGACGACCGGCTCGCCGCGATCACCCGCCTCGCGTCGGCCGCGCGTCCGGTCGAGACGCTCCGGACGCTGCTCGACCACGACGTCCGCGCGACGCTGGACCGCTACAACGGCGAGGCCGTGCGGGGCGTCCGGCTGCCCCGCGAGCCGGTGGACCACCAGGCGTTCGGGCAGGCCTACGCCCGGCTGCGCGACGACCTGATCGCGCTGCTGGAGAACGTGCTCGCCGACACCGCGCTCGGCGCGACCGACGCCGACCGGGCCGCGCTGGAGACCGTCCGCGACGAGGTCCGCGACGACCGGCTCGAGGTCGCGGTGCTCGGCCAGTCCTCGTCGGGCAAGTCGTCGCTGATCAACGCGCTGCTCGGCGTCCGCACCGGGGCCGCGCTGCTGCCGGCCGCGCCGCGCCCGACGACGTCGACGGTGAACCGGGTGGAGTACGCGCCGCGCGACTCGCTGACCGTCGAGTGGCTGCCGGAGGTCGAGCTGCGGCTGCTGTCCCCGGGCGCCGAGCCGCACCAGCTGCGTGTCCACCTGGAGAACATCCGGGCGCTGGGGCGGTGGCTGCGTGACCGGTCGGTCGCCGCCCGCGACTGCGAGTTCCGCCCGCTGGCCTCGGGCCAGTCCGACAGCGACCCGGAGGCCGCGTTCTGGCGGCTCTGGAAGATGCTCGACCTCACCGGTGACCCGCAGCTCTACGCCTACCTCGCGCCGAGCCCCGACCGGCCGCGGATCACCGACCTGTCGGTGCCGGCCGAGGTGCGGGTCCGGCGGTTCGTGTCGGTGCCCGACCAGTGGCCCGGCTCGCTCGACCGGGAGCGCGCGTTCGCCGACCTCACCCGCGACCCGGCGCTCGCGCTGCGCGTCGACACGCTGCGGGTCGGGGTGCCGCACCCGTTGCTCGAGCACGTGACGATCGTCGACACGCCCGGCACCGACGCGCCCGTGCCGCACCACCGGGTCACCGCGCACCGGGCCGTGCGCGACCAGCGGCACGGCGCGGTCGTCTACTGCTTCGACGGGGCCCGCCCGGCCAGCGCCGAGGACCAGGCGAACCTGACCTACCTCCAGCGGCAGCTCGACCCCTCCCGCTTCTTCTTCGTGATCACCCGGCGCGGTGTCGTCGAACGCGACGAGGACCGGGTCCGCGAGACGGTCGAGAACGTGCTCGGCGAGACGCCGCCACGGACGTACTTCACCGAGGTCGTCAGCGAGCTCAACGACGACTTCCGGGCCCTCTCCGACGACCTGGGCCGCTACGTCCTCGACTCGCGGCGCACGCTGCTCGCGTCCTGGCTCGAGCGCGCCCACCAGGTGGTGACCGACGTGCACGGCCGCCACGTCCGCCGGATCGACCGCGTCGCCGACGGCGAGGAGACCCGCCGGGCCCGGCTGGACGCGTTCCGGGCCGACGCCGACGAGCTGGGCGCCGTGCGCGACGCGTTCCGCCAGGACCCGGAGTGGGGCGAACCGTGGCTGCGCGCCCGGGTGGCCGAGGCGCTCGACCGGGGCACGTCGCGGGTCGAGCACGTGGTGCACGGCCTGACCGGCAAGCGTGCGTTCGCCGCGGCCCGCGACCGGCTCGGCGCCGAGATCGACGTGCTCAACCGGACGGTCCGCGAGCTGCTGGCGTCGGACTGCGCGGTGTTGTCGTTCGAACTGGCGGCCCGGCTCCCCGGCCGCACCGTGACGCCGCCCGAGCTGACCTGGGACGTGGAGCCGTTCGGCGTGGCCGAAGTGGACCACGTCGCCGCGACGGTCGAGTGGCGCGGCGGCTGGCAGCGGCTGATCGTGCTGCTCGACCCGCGTCGGCGCCGCTCCGACGCGGACGCCAACCGGGCGGCCGTGGCCGAGGCCTGGGCCCGCAGCCGCGACGCCGGTGTGCGCGCGGTCACCGGCGCGGTCGAGCACGTGGTGGGGCACCTGCACGCCGAACTCGCCCGGCTCGCCGAGGGCACCGCCGCCGAGGTCGCGGCGGCCGAACGGGAACCGGGCCCGGACGACAAGGTGGCCGCCACCGAGGGACGCGACCGGGCGTCGAACTGGCTGCGGCGCATCGACGCGCTGAGCCGAAACCCGCAACTAGGAGGGGACCGTTGACCACCACGAGGGACGTCCACCAGGAGACCGTGACGCTGCTGGCCGACGCGGTCACCGACATCACCAAGCGCGCGGTGGAGCCGACGCTCGCGCCGTTCGGCTCGGAGCTGCGCGAGACGATCGCCGCGCTCGACGTCCGGCTGCGCACGCTCGACGAACTGCTCGGCGACGACCGGATCGACCGGCAGCGGCTGACCCGGCAGGTGGGTGAGCTGGTGCGCACCACCGAGGCCGGCACCGACGCGATCCGGCACCGGGTCGACGAGGCCACCGGCACGATCGACCGGCTCCGGGAGCAGGCCACGGCGAACGCCGCGACGATCGAGCGCCTGCGCCGGTTCGGGGTGGGGCTCAGCGTCGCGCTGCTGGTGTGCCTGGCGGCGCTGGCGGTGCTGCTGCTCACGACCGGGCGGTGATGCCGGCCAGCAGCCAGTTCACGCCGGCCAGGAACTGCTCCCGGTCGTCGTGGTCGCGCAGCCGGGCGGCCACCCGGCGGGTGAACGCGTAGTCGTCGGCGTCGAGTTCGGACCACGCCGACGACACGCCCGCGAGGACGTCGGACCGGACGGTGCCGGGCTCGACCGACGCGGCCAGCGCGGCGTTCTGCCCGGCCACGCCCAGCACGTAGTTCAGCAGCGCCGCCGCCGCGTCGAACTGGGTGTCGTCGGGGACGCCGAGCGCCTGCAGGTGCCGGCCGATGCGCTCGAAGATCTGCACGGTCGTCGGTTGCGACGAGAGCCGGGAGAGCTGGACGCCGATCCACGGGTGGGCGTCGAACGCGTCGAACACGCCGAGCGCGACGGCCCGGATCGCGTCGTCCGGGGCCAGGTCGGCGGTGTCGGCGGTCAGCGCCTCGGCGAGGACGGCGTCGGTGGCGGCGACCAGCACGTCGCTCTTGTTCCGCACGTGCCAGTAGAGCGCGCCGAGGCCGGTCCGCAGCTTCGCGGCGAGGCCGCGCACGGTCAGGCCGCGCTCGCCGGCGGTGTCGAGCATCTCGATGGCCGTCGCGACGATGAGGGCCCGGGAGAGCGCGTCGTCACGCCGCCGGTCGGTGATGGGCATGACCCCATCTTGACATGCCTGGATCAACGATCCACGCTGTCTCTGGAACATTGATCCAGAGATATCCGAGGGATTGTCATGATCACCATCGTCGGAGCCGGTCTCGGCGGGCTCGTGCTCGCCCGCGTGCTGCACGTCCACGGCATCCCGGCCACGGTCTACGAGGCCGACGCCTCGCCCGGCGCCCGCTCCCAGGGCGGTCAGCTCGACATCCATCCCCACAACGGGCAGCGCGCGCTGCGGGCGGCGGGGCTGTTGGACGAGTTCCGGGCCCGCGTCCACCACGGCGCCGAGGCCCAGCGGGTGCTCGACCCCGCCGGGAACGTCCTGCTCGACCACCCCGGCTCGGGGCAGCGCCCGGAGATCCTCCGCGGCGACCTGCGCCGGCTCCTGATCGACGCGCTGCCGGCCGGCACGATCCGGTGGGGGCACAAGGTCACCGCGGCCCGGTCGGTCGGGGCCGGCCGGCACGAGCTGACGTTCGCCGACGGCTCCACCGTGGTCACCGACCTCCTGGTCGGCGCGGACGGCGCGTGGTCGCGGGTGCGTCCGCTGGTGTCGGACGCAACGCCGGTCCCCACCGGAACGTCGGTCCACGAGACCTACCTGTTCGACGCCGACGAACGGCACCCGGCCACCGCGACGGCGGTCGGCGCGGGCTCGATGTACGCGCTGGTGCCGGGCGCGGGGATCCAGGCCCACCGGGAAGCGGGGGGAGTCCTGCACACCTACGTGATGCTGACCCGGCCGCTGGACTGGTTCGCCGGGCACGACGTGGCCGCCGAGTTCGCCGGGTGGGCGCCGGAGCTCACCGCGCTGATCACCGACGGCGAGACCCCGCCGGTGCTGCGTCACCTGCACACGCTGCCGCTCGGGCACCGGTGGGACCGGACGCCGGGCGTGACGCTGCTCGGCGACGCCGCCCACCTCCAGCCACCCAACGGCGAGGGCGCGAACCTCGCGATGCTCGACGGCGCGGAGCTCGCCGCGGCCATCGCGGCGCACCCGTCCGACGCCGAGGCCGCGCTGGCGTCGTACGAGAGCGACCTGTTCCCCCGCAGCCTGGCCGAGGGCACCGAGGCCGCCCGCGACTTCGAGCTCATCTTCGGCGCCGACACCCCGCACAGCCTCCTGGCCCTGTTCGCCGCGTAGCGCTGGGGTTTTCCGCAGCGAAGGTCGGCGGGCGACCGCATGGTGGGGTGAGCGTCCGATTTCTAGCGTTCCTTCCATGATGATGACTGGAATCACCGAGTTCGCCACCGACCTGGTCGAGCGGCTCGGCGGCCCGGGTGCCGGGTTGGCGGTCGCGCTGGAGAACCTGTTCCCACCGATCCCGAGCGAGGTGATCCTGCCGCTCGCCGGGTTCGCCGCGAGCCGGGGTGAGCTGAACCTGCTGTCGGCGATCGCCTGGACCACGCTGGGCTCGGTCGTCGGGGCGCTCGCGCTCTACGGGATCGGCGCCGCGCTCGGCCGGGACCGGCTGCGGACGATCGTCGACCGGATGCCGTTGGTGCACGTGCGTGACCTGGACCGCACCGAGGCGTGGTTCGCGCGCCACGGCCGCAAAGCGGTCTTCTTCGGACGGATGGTGCCGATCTTCCGGAGCCTGATCTCGGTGCCGGCCGGGGTGGAGCGGATGCCGCTGCCGGTGTTCCTGCTCTACACGACGCTCGGCAGCCTGCTCTGGAACACCACGTTCGTGCTGGCCGGGTACGTGCTCGGCGAGAACTGGCCCCGGGTCGAGCCGGTCGCCGGGACGTTCCAGAACGTGGTGATCGTGGTCTGCGTGCTGGCCGTGGCGCTGTTCGTGGTCTCGCGGCTGCGGCGCCGTCCGGCTAGCCGGCCTCACTGAGGAACTCGTCGACCATCGGTGCCAGCCAGTCGACGGCCGCGAGCACCCCGGTGTGCGTCGTGCCCGGCAGGATCGCCAGCCGGCACACCGGCAGCGCGCTGACGTCACCGGGAACCCCACCGCCGAGCAGCCGGAACGTCTCGATCGTGTGCTCGGGCCGGACGATGTCGGCGTCGCCGAGGACGAGCATCGCCGGGCGTCGCAGCGCGCGGATGCGGGCGGCCGGCCACTGCGGCGGGTCCGCGTCCAGCGCGGCGACCTTCGCGACCAGGCCGGCGAACCCGCGCGGGTCCGGGGCCGTACGCAGGTACTCCTGGTGCAGCTCCGACCCGTGCAGGTGCTCGGGGGCGAGCGTCCCGCCGAGCACCCCGGGGTAGAGGCCGCCGCGGTCGACGCTCAGGCTCGCCAGGATCAGGCGACGCACCCGCGCCGGGTGCTCGAGCCCCAGGTGCAGGGCGACCGCGGCGCCGAAGCTCCAGCCGAGCACGTCCGCGTCCGGCACCCCGAGCCGGTCGAGGAGCTCGACGACGTCGTCGGCGCAGTGGCTCACGGTCAGGGGGCGGTCGGCGTCCGGCGTGTGCCCGTGGCCCTGCAGCTCCACCGCGATCACCCGGCGCGTGGCGGCCAGCCGGGGCAGGATCGCCCCGAACGAGGAACCGATGCCCGACAGCGCGCCCGGGATCAGCACCAGCGGCGGCCCGGCACCGTGGTCGGCGTAGAAGATCTCCATGCCCGTACCGTGACGGTGGGCTCTTACGGTTCGCTTTCGGAGGACGTGCTGGTGCGGTTCGGTGTGCTCGGGCCGGTGACGGCCACCACGGAGGCCGGCGACCCGGTCGTGATCCCGGGGGCCAAGGTGCGGCTGCTCCTGGCCGACCTGCTCACCAACCGCAACCACGTCGTCTCCGCCGACCGGCTGATCGACGACCTCTGGGGCGAGAACGCACCCGCGAACGCGTCCGGCGCGCTGCAGGTACGCGTCTCCCAACTACGCAAAGCCCTGGGCGACGCCGAGCCCGGCGCCCGTGACCGGGTGGAATCCGTGGCGCCGGGGTACGTGCTGCGTACCGGCGACGTCGACGCGGACCGGTTCGCCGCGCTGCTGCCCACCGACCCGGCCACGGCGCTCGGGCTCTGGCGCGGCGAGGCCTACGCCGACGTCGCCGACCACGAGTTCGTCCGCGCCGAGGTGCTGCGGCTGACCGAGCAGCGTCTGGTCGCCCGGGAACGGCTGGCCGCCGCCCGGCTCGAGCGCGGGGAACACGACGCGGTCGCCGCCGAGCTGGCCGCGCTGGTCGCGCAGCACCCGCTCCGCGAAGCGCTCCGGGGCGTCTACCTCCGGGCGCTCTACGCCGCCGGACGCCGGGCCGAGGCCCTGGACAGCTACGCCGACCTGCGGAACCACCTCGCGGATGAGCTGGGCCTCGACCCGGGCCCGGAACTGGTCGCGCTGCACGGCCGGCTGCTCGCCCAGGACGCGGCGCTCAGCCCGGTGCCGACCGCCGCGATCGTACGCAACAGCGTGCCGGCCCGGCTGGACGAACTGGTCGGCCGGGGTGAGGCGCTGGTCGAGTTGCGTGCGCTGGTGCCGTCCCGCCGCCTGGTCACGCTGATCGGGCCGGGCGGCGTCGGCAAGACCCGGCTGGCGACCGAGGTGGCCCGCGACCACGCGCCGGCCTGCCTGGTCGAGCTGGCCCCGCTGCCGGCCGGCGACGGGGGCGTCGCCGACCGCGTGCTGGGCGCACTCGACCTCGCCGAGCCCACCGGCTCCGTCGTGCCGCCCGCGGACCGTCTGCTCACCGCCGTCCGCGGCCGTGACCTGCTGATCGTCCTGGACAACTGCGAGCACGTCGTCGAGGACGCGGCCGAGCTGGTCGCCCGCCTGCTGCGCGAGGCCCCCGGCGTCACCGTGCTCGCCACCAGCCGCGAACCGCTCGGCCTCACCGGCGAGGTGCTCTGGGAGGTCCCGCCGCTGCCGCTGGCCGACGACGACCACGACGTGGACGCCGTCCGCCGCTCGGCCGCCGCCCGGCTGTTCACCGCCAGGGCGGCCGCCCAGCAGCGCACGTTCCGGCTCGACGAACGCACCGCGCCGCTCGTCGCGCACCTGTGCCGGCGGCTCGACGGGCTCCCGCTCGCGCTCGAGCTCGCCGCCACGCGGGTGCGTGCCCTCGGCCTCGAGGGTGTCGTCGCCCGCCTCGACGACCGGTTCGCGCTGCTCACCGCGTCCACCCGGGACGTACCCGCCCGGCAGCGGACGCTGACCGCGGTGATCGCCTGGAGCTGGGACCTGCTCGCGCCCGACGACCAGCAGGCGCTGGCGCGGCTCGCGGTGTTCCGCGACGGGTGCACGGCCGACGCGGCGTCCGCGGTGTGCGGCACCTCGCTCGACACGTTGGCCACGCTCGTCGACCGGTCGCTCGTGGTGTTCGACGGGCACCGGTACCGGTTGCTGGAGTCGGTGGCGGAGTTCGCGCTGGCCCGGCTGGAGTCCGCCGACGACGTCCGCGCCCGGCACACGTCGTACCACCTGGCGCTGGCCGGGCGCGCCGATCCGCTGCTGCGGGGGCCGCACCAACGGGAGTGGCTGGCCCGGCTCGACGCCGAGGACGCGAACCTGCACGCGGCGCTGGCCGCCGGGGGCGGGTTGCCGCTGGCGTGCGCGCTCACCTGGTACTGGTACCTGCGTGGCCGCCTCACCGAGGCGCGCACGGCGCTCGCCCGGCCGGGCACGCCGGCCGAGGAACGCCGGGCGTCGCCGTGGCGGCTCGGGTTCGCGCTGCTGCAGGGCGCCGCGTTCGCCGCCGACGACGTCCGCGCGTGCGTCGCGGCGTGCGAGGACCCCCGCGCGGCCTGGTTCGTCGCCCACGCGCTGATCGAGCGCAGCGAGCTGGAGCTGACCGCGTCGCTGCTCCCGGTCACCGACGACCCGTGGACCGGGGCCGCGGTGGCGAGCACCCGGGCGATGATCGCCCACGCCACCGGCGACTGGGCCGAGCTGGAGCGGGTCGCGACCCGCGGCGCGGCGGTCTTCGAGGAGCTGGGGGACGGCTGGGGCTGGCTGCGCGCGTCCGAGTGGCTGGCCGGGCTGGCCGAGGTGCGCGGCGACTTCGACGGCGCGGCCGCGCTGCACAGCGAGGGGCTGCGCCGGGCCGAGGAGCTCTCGCTCACCGCCGAGGTCGGCGGGCGGCTCTCGTGGCTGGCCTGGCTCGCCGTGCAGACCCGCGACTACGCCGCCGCGCAGGAGCTGGGGGAGCGGGCCCACCGGATGGCGGTGGCCCAGGGCTCGTCGGCCTCGATCGCGTTCGCGCAGATCAGCCTCGGGTTCGGAGCGCGACGCGGCGGCAAGCTCGACCGGGCCGTCGAGCACCTGACCCAGCTCGTCGAGCGGGGCCGGGCCGAGGCGGCGACCGCGTTGTTCCTGCCGATGGCGCTGATCGAGCTCGGCTACGCCACCGAGCAGCTCGGCGACGTCGACGGGGCGATCGCGCTGCACCGCGAGGCGTTCGATCTGGCCGGCCCGATGGGCTCACCCCGCAACGAGGTGCCCGCCCTCGAAGGGCTGGCCTCCGCGGCCGCCGCCCGGGGTGACGCTCCGGCCGCCGCGCGTCTGCTGGGCGCGGCGGCGGCCGCCCGGGTGGCGGTGGAGTCCCCGCCCGCCCCGGCCGAACAGGACGAGGTGGACCGGGTGACCGACCGGCTCACCGACGTCCTCGGTGAGCCCCGCCTGACCGTTCTGCTCACCGAGGGTGCGGCCCTGACCCCGGCCGAAGCCCGAGCTCTGCTCTGATCGGCCACCCTCGGAATCACCATCCACCCGAGCTTCAGACCTTGGGGGCGTAGGTGGCGATGATCACGCCGCTCGTGAAGACCTTCGTGTCGACCAGGTCGAACGTCGCGGTGAAGTCGGGAAGGGGAGCGGAGACCGAGGCGCCGCCGACGATCACCGGGTGGATCCAGAGCCGCACCTCGTCGACCAGGCCGGCCGTGATCAGCGCCGCGGTCACCGCGCCGAACCCGTACTGGATGATGTCGCCGCCCTCCTGCGCCTTCAGCGCGGTGACGGCCTCGACCAGGTCACCCGACAGCACCTCGGTGTTGCGCCACTCCGGGTTCGTCAGCGTCCGCGAGGCGACGTACTTCTTCACCGAGTTGAAGTACGCGGCGCCGGTCGTCGGGTCGCTCTCGTCCCGGCTCGACCAGGCCGGGAACATCCCGTCGTAGGTCGCGCGGCCCATCAGCATCGCGTCGGCGGCGTCGGTCTGGGACCCGGCCAGCGCGCCGGCCTCCTCGTCGAAGAACGGCATGGTCCACATCGGGTTCTCGATGACGCCGTCGAGGGTGATGTAGGTCGAGTTGATCAGCTTGCGCATCGGGTGCTCCGGGGAAGTCGGTGTGGTTCGTCCTGACCGCTCAGACCTTGACCGGCCGAGCTTACGATTCGCTTTCGATGCGCTGGTGACCCCCTTTCGGGGGGTGGGTGCGCTCGGTGGTGCGCACGGGGCAGAATCGATTCGCGCGCGCACTGCGACGGGCGTGGCCGGGGAAGGCGGACCGTGAGGCGGAGTCAGTCGACGTGATCATCGATCGGGCCCAGCTCGTCGTCGCCCTCCCGCAGTACGAGATCGGCGACGTTCTCGGCCGGGGAGCGCACGGGCTGGTGTTCCACGCCCGGCACCGGCGTCTCGGTTCGGCCCACGCGGTGAAGGCGCTCGTCGTCGCCGAACGTGACGTCGACGCGTCCCGGCGGTTCCTCAACGAGGCGCGGGTGATGACCGCGCTCGACCACCCCCACATCGTGCGCGTCAACGAGTACGCCGAGGGCGACCTGGTGCTGCTCCTGGTGCTCGAACACCTCGGCGGCGGCACGCTCACCGAGCGGATGGGCCGCCCGGTCGCGCCCGACGTCGCGTCGGCGTGGATGCTCGCGGTCGCCGAGGCGCTGTCGGTCGCGCACCACCAGGGTGTGGTGCACCGGGACATCAAGCCCGCGAACCTGCTCTTCACCACCGGGGGGCTGCTCAAGGTCGGCGACTTCGGCATCGCGAAGCTCTTCGCCGGCTCCGACGCGTCGGCCAGCGCGGACATCGTCGGCACCCCACGCTACATCGCCCCCGAACAGATCTCGGGTGGGCGGATCGGGCCGGCCACCGACCTGTACGCGCTCGGGGTGACGTTCTACGAGCTGCTGTCGGGGAGGTCGCCGTTCCCGGTCGGGCTCTCGTTACCCGGGCTGCTGCACCACCACCTGTCGATGCCGCCGGAGCCGCTGGAGGGCGCGCCGCCGGCGCTGGCCGCGCTGGTGGAGCGTCTGCTGGAGAAGGACCCGGCGGCGCGGCCCGAGTCGGCCCGGGCGCTCGCCGTCGAGCTGGTGAACGCGGCCGAGCAGGACCTCGGCGGGGACTGGATCACCCGGTCGGGGGTGCCGCTGCGCATCGACGGCGCGCTGCTGTACCAGCGGGGGCCGTGGCGTGAGCGGCCGGCGCCGCGTAGCGCGGAGCCCGGTGCGCCGGTGCCGCCCTCGTCGCGGACGGTGGCCCTCGGCAACGAGCCGCTGCCGCCGCTTCCGCCGCTTGTGCCGCTTGTGCCGCTGCCGAGTGCTGTTCCGGTTCGGGAGGGTTCGTCGCGGGGTGGTTCGTCGCGGGGTGGGACGGAGGAGTGGGTTCGGACCGGTGATCGGGAGACGGCCGCGCCGCGGCGCGAGGGGCGGACCCGTCCGCGGCGACGCACGATCCTGGCCGGGGCCGCCGCCGCCGTCGTCGTGGCGACCGCCACCGCGGTGACCCTGGTCGTCAACGCCGACCGCTCCGCGGACGCCTCGCACACCGCCACCACCGCGACCGCCGACGAGACCGCCCGGACCGGGCACAGCGCCGCCCTGCTCGGCGAGTTCACCGCCGGTCAATCGATCGCCGAACGCGTCGCGGTCGACGGCGACGCCACCCACGTCGCCTGGATCACCACCGGCGGGGACGTCTCGATCTGGGAACCGGCCACGAAACGCCAGGTGGGGCCCCTGGGCGGCGCCGACGCCGCGGTCTGGGCGGCGGCCTTCGTCGTCGACGACGACCCCACGCTGGCCGGCCCCAGCGGCGGTGTGCTCCTCACCGGCGGTCAGGACGGCGTGCTGCACCAGTGGGACCCGGACAGCGGCCGCGAAGCCGGCGCCACCGTGCCGGTGGGCCCGGAGAAGACCATCGCGGTCGCGTTCGACCAGGACGGCGCCACCATGGCGGCCGGCGGCGCGGACGGCGTCGTGCGGATCTGGAACGCGATCACGGTCGAGCCCTCCGACCCGCCCCTGCGCGGCCACACCTCGCCGGTCGCCGCGATCGCGTTCGCCCCCACCGGCACCCGCATCGCCACCGCGGCCGACGACGGCGTCCGCCTGTGGAACGCCGGCAGCCACCAGCAGGTCGTGTTCCAGGCCAACCGGAGCGGCGCGGTCACGACGAGCCTGGCGTTCAGCCCCGACGGCAGCCGCCTCGTCTCCGGCGGTTTCAAGAACGCGGTGCAACTGTGGGACGCCCAGTCCGGCCAGCCGGTGGGCCCGGCGATCGATCCCGGCCCCACCGACCTGAGCATCGCGCTCGGCTTCAGCCGCGACTCCGACTCGATGATCACCTGCGCCGGCAACGTCGTGCGCTGGTGGGACGCGTCGACCGGGAAGCCCGACGGGGCGGAGGTACGCCTCCCCGCCAGCGCCCCGGTGAGCGCGGCGACGTTCACCGCGAACGGCACCCACGTGGTGACCGCCAGCACCGACGGCACCGTCCGCCTCTGGAAACTCACCTGACGCGGTGGACGAGGCCGGCTTCTGGGACGTGATCGAGAGGGCCTACGCCGCGCTCGAGTGCGGCTACTACGACGACGAGCCGGCCGAGGCCGTCGCCCAGGCCTGGCGGGACGAGGTGCCGGCGGCCGACGTCGCGGACTTCGCCGACCACTTCGCTCGGGCGATGGAACGGGCCCGGCGGCCCGGTGTGCTGGCCGCGGCCCGTCTGCTGGCCGGAGCGACCGACGACGAACGCGACACGCTCCTGCGCTACGGCGACGGCTACGCCGCGTTCCGGGCCAGCCTGATCGCCCTGGGCCGCTCCTCGTTCGAGGCCGTGCTGGCCGACCCCGACGTGCTCGCCTCCCTCCCCGACGCCGACGCGGTCGACCGGGGCGATTGGCACTTCTTCATGCCCCTGCACACGGTGTTCGCTCGCGGCCGGCGCACCGATGAGGACGTCGACCCGCCCCCCGTGGAGGCCCACCTCCCAGCCTTGTCGGCCCGCTTCCCGAACGGCGCGGTCTGAGCCGGTCGCTTCCCCTGGGCCGGCTGGCTCGGTGTCTCCCGTCCGAGCTGGTGCCCGATTCCTGTTGGCGCGGGTGTGGCCGGTCAAGGACCGACGGGGTCCTCGCCGCAGCCGGGCGCGGTAAGCGGACCCGGAACGGCGGGCTCCGGACCGTCACCGGGGGACCGCTCGGCGATGATCCTGCGCGGGTATCGATCAGTCGCGGAGGTGAGCGCCGAGCACCGTGGTGACCATGGAGCGCACCGCCTCGTCGGTGGGCGGCGCACCGGTGCGATCGGCGAAGAGCAGATGACCGGCGCCGACGAGCGTAGGAGCGAGCCCGTCCACCGGAGCGTCCCCCGCCACCCGCCCGAGCTCCTGCTCCGCCGCGAGATAGGACTCGAACATGATCGCCCCTTCGGTGAGCACCGGAACCCCGGCCGGCCACGCCTCCCGCAGCCGAGCCCGCAACTCGTCCCGGAAGATCACCAGCGGCACGATGGCCACCGCCACCGACCCGAACAACGAACTCACCGCCGCCGAGACGTTGCCGACCACCGTTCCGGTCCCCGCCGCACATAGCAGCGACGCCGTCTGAGCATCCATCCGCTCGACCCGATCGAGCACGAACTCCGCCAGGAACGCGTCGAAGTCCGCGAAATGCCGATGCAGCACGCCTTTGGCCACACCGGCCTCGTCGGTAACCGCCCGACTGGTCAGCGCACTGGGCCCGCCCCGCAACAACACCCGCTCAGCCGCGTCGAACAGTTGCGCCCGAACATCCCGAAGCGCAACCCCAGTAGGCACCCCACCATCCTACGCCGCCCCCCACCCCCAACAAGAACCCCGTTCTACTCAAGGCACGCTGGTCGCGAGGGTCGCGAGGGTCGCGAGGGTCGCGAAGGTCGCGAAGGTCGCGAGGGTCGCGAGGGTCGCGAGGGTCGCGAGGGGTCGCGAGGGGTCGCGGGCTGCGGTGTGGTGGGGCTGCGGTGTGGTGGGGCTGCGGTGTGGTGGGGCTGCGGTGTGGTGGGGCTGCGGTGTGGCCGGTCGACGCCAAGTAGGCGGTGGTGGATTGGTTCGGTTAGTGCGCGGGGAGACATCGTGGCCGCCGAGGGGATCGCGGGACTGTGGAGTCGGAGGAGGCGATGGCGTGCTCGCGTCTGTAGCCGGGGCCAGCGGTCGCGCCCGCGCCTGTGGCCCGCGCTTGCGCGCACGTGCCGATACTCGCGGCTGTGCCTCCACCCGCAGTCTGTGCTCAGGTCGTGGCTGCGGTGGGGCTCGCGCCTGCGGGCCTGCCGGTGCTCCCAGCCTGCGCCTGCGGCCGTGTCCATGCCTGCGGCCAGCGACAGCGGTCGCGCCGGTGCTCGCAGCGGGCAGCGCCTCCAGCCCTCTCAACGCCCGGAGCCGTCTCAACCCCGCAGCCGCCGCAGTTACAGCAGCCGCCTCAGAGCGCGCAGCCGCCTCAGAGCGCGCAGATCTCGCAGCGGCCCCAGAGCGCGCAGATCTCGCAGCGGCCCCAGAGCGCGCACCGGCCCCAGAACCCGCACCGGCCTCGGAACCCGCAGGGGCCTCAGAACCCGTGCGGCCTTAGAACCTGCGCGGCCCCGGAGTCCGCGCGGCCTCAGAGTTCGCGCGGTCCCAGAACCCGGCGCGGTCCCGGAACCCGGCGCGGCCCCAGACCCCGCGCGAACTCAGTCCGCAGCCACCTCTGAACTCGCGGCCACCCTGAAGCCCGCAACTGCGTCCGTGCCCGCGCCCCATGTCCGCGCGGCCGGCACCGCGCGGCACCTCCCCCCGCACGCCGGCGCGCACGACCCCGATGGACCTCACCTCCCTCGTGGTGGCCCGGCTATCACCTGGATCTCGGTGAAGCCCAACAACCCCCACGGCCCGTTCTCCACCCCTATTCCACTGTGTTTGTGCCCCCCGAACGGCAGATCGGGGGTGATCGCGCTCCCGTGGGCGTTCACGGTCACCTGGCCCGCGTCGATCTCCGCCGCCACCTCCGCCGCGTGGAGGGGATCGTGGGACCACACCGACGCCGTCAGGCCGTACGTGGTGTTGTTCGCCCGGGCCACCGCGTCGTCGACGTCGCGGTAGGACAGCACCGGGAGGACCGGGCCGAACTGTTCCTCGTCGACGATCCTCACCCCGTCGGACAGATCAGCCAGGATCGTCGGGCGGTAGAAGTAGCCGTCGCGGTCGACGGGCGAGCCGCCCGCGGCCACCCGGGCGCCCTGCGCGATCGCGTCCTCCACCAGGCCGCTCACGCGCTCGTACTGCGGTTCGTTGTTGATCGGGCCGAGCTGCACGCCCTCGACCAGGCCCTGGTCGACCTTCACGCCGTCGGCGATCGCGGCGAGCGCGTCGACGAGTTCGTCGTGCTGGGACTCGTGCACGTAGACGCGCTTGACGGCCAGGCACGTCTGACCGTTGTTGAGGAAGCCGCTCCAGAACAGCGGGCCGGCGATGTCGGCCACGTTCGCGCCGGGCAGCACGACGGCCGGATCGTTGCCGCCGAGTTCCAGCGTGACGCGCTTGAGGTCGTCGGCGGCGGCCGCGGCGACCTTCTTCCCGGTCGCGGTCGACCCGGTGAAGCTGATCTTGCGGACCAGCGGGTGGGTGGTGAGCGCCGTGCCGAGCGGATCGGGCCCGGTCACCACGTTGAGCACACCGGGCGGCAGCACCGTGCGCAGCGCCTCGCCGAGCGCCAGCGTGGCCAGCGGGGTGTAGGGCGACGGCTTGATCACGACGGTGTTGCCCGCACGCAGCGCCGGGGCGATCTTCCACATGGCCAGCGTCAGCGGGAAGTTCCACGGCGTGATCGCGGCGACGACCCCGATCGGTTTGCGGTGGACCTCCGCGTAGCCCTTCTCGTCGTCGCGCACGATCTCGGGCGCGAGTTCCAGGCCCGCGTAGTAGCGCAGCCACAGCGAGACCGCGTACGTCTCGGCGCGCGCGTCACGCAGGGGTTTGCCCTGTTCGGCGACCAGGATCGCGGCCAGGTCGGCGGCGGCCGCGTCGACCGCGTCGGCGGCGGCGAGCAGCGCCTTCTGCCGGGCCGCCTCGTCCCGCCGCCAGGTGGCGTAGGCGGCGTGCGCGGTGCGGACCGCGCTGTCGAGCTGGGCGGGGGAGACCGACGGGGCCGAGGCGAACGGCTGCCCGGTGGACGGGTCGATCACTCCGAAGTGCTCGGCGGTCTCCACGGCGGTGCCGTCGATGGTGAGGGTTCGCGGGTAGTCGGAGGGGACGGACATTGTCGGCTCCTGACCTAGCGCCGGACCAGAACTGGCTTCACGACGTTACCGCTCTGGGCGTCCGTTTCGGCCCGGTTGAGGTGATCCAGTGGATACTCGGTGATGAGCCGGTCGAACGGGAAGACGCCCTGTTTCCCCAGCCGGATCAGTTGCGGGATGAAGACGTGCGGACGTACGTGATCGTCTTGCCGGCGAGCGTGGGCGGGAACACGGTCAGCGGCTCGGAGCCCGCGCCCACGAGCACGCACCGGCCGGGCGGCGCGGCACGTCGACCGCGGTGCTCGACCGCGACGATCGCGTCGCGCTCGGACGCGATCGCTCACCCGGGCCCGGCGGTGCCGGCGTGACGGTCTCCACCGGGTACGGGGCGTCGACGTCGCGGAGAACGGCGCAGTGGCATTCGGTCATCGGATCCACCCACCCGGGCCGAGGTCGTCGGAGGGACCATAGTGGAACCCGGTTCTAATGCTGTCCCTCAGATAGGTCTAGAATCCAGTTCACAGCGCGTGGGAGGGCCGATGGTCGACGACGCGATCGTGAACGCCAGCGCGGTGGTGCGGTACGCGCGTCCGAAACTCACCGCGACGCAGATCGCGCGGCGCCAGCGCATCCTGGCCGCCGCGCTCGGCGCGCTCGACGCCGACGAGTACGAGCACATCCAGATGCGCGCGGTGGCCCAGGCGGCCGACGTCGCGCTCGGCACCGTGTACCGGTACTTCCCGTCGAAGGAGTACCTGTACGCCTCGGCGGTGCTCGAGTGGGCCGTGTCGGCGCCCGAGCTCGCGCCGGCCCGTGCGGTGGCCGCGGACCTCCGCCCGGAGGAACGGCTCCGGCTCCGGCTGCACACGATCATCCGGGCCTTCGAGCTGCGGCCGTGGCACTACAAGGTGCACGTCGCGCTGCGCACCGCGGCCGACGCGCAGGCGGCGGCGCTGATCGCGGCCACCGAGCGCGACACCCGGATGATCCTGGCCGACGACCTCGACGCGCTCGGCCCGGCGGCCGCCGAGGACACCGCGCTGATGCTCTGGGCGGTCGTCGACGCCGCGCTGCGCGAGGCGATCATCCGCGGCGGCGACGTCGGCGAGGCCTACCGCGTCGTCGACCGTTTCCTCGACCTGCTGGTGACGCCGCTGCGCTGGGCGTCGGCGCCGGTCACGGGCGGGAGCGGCGGCGCGGGGTGATGAGGCGCAGGCCGGCGTCCAGGAGGTGGCCCTCGAGGTCGGCGTCGCCCAGCGCGGTGAACTCGGGGCTGCCGGCCGCGGCCACGATGCCGGTCAGCGCGACCGCCGCCGCCACCCGCCGGCCGGGCTCGGCGCCGGCCCCGACGACCGCGACCGGGATCCGGCGTTCGTAGTCGTGGAAGTCCGGCAGGTGCCGCCGGAGCGTGCGCAGCACCGCGACGTCGTCGTAGAGCAGCGTGAGCAGTTCGCGGTGCCCCACCACCAGGTGCACGAACCCGGTGAGGAACGTGCGGGTGCGTGCGGCCTGGGTGCGCTGCACCTCGGCGTGGTCGAGGATCTCGCGCAACTGCCCGAGCGCCGGGGCGACGACGGCCAGGACGATCTCGTCCTTGGTTTTGAAGTGGTAGTACACCGCGGCCTTCGTGACGCCCATCGCGTCCGCGATCATCTGCAGCGAGGTGCCCTCGACGCCGAACTCGGCGAACTGCGCGAGCGCCGACTCGATCACCCGCTGCCGCCCGCGCGCCGGGGTGCTCTGCTCGCTGGCCACGCTCGTCACTGACCCTCCTTCGTCCGAACGCCGAGTCTAGGACCGGAGATCGCCGGGTCTAGGACCAGAGATTCTTGTGGAAGATGCGGAAGTCGCAGGGGGTGGCCAGGAACGGGGCGAGGCGGGGGAACGCGGGCGCGAACTCCTCGGTGCGGACGTTGACGTAACCGAGCCGGGTGTACCACTCGACCAGGAACCGCTTCACCGGGTGCGTCCAGTCGCGCGGGGTGAGCACCTCGAGCTGCATCGTCGTGTCGCCGGCACCGCGGGCGTTGGCCTCGGCGAACCGCACCAGCTCCCGGCCGATCCCGAGCCCGCGGTGCTTCGTCGACGCGACGAGCATGCCGAACTCGCTCGTCGTGTCGTCGAGGCGGGCCAGGCGGATCGAGCCGACGAGCTCGTCGTCGAGCCGGGCCACCCAGAGCTCGCCCGCGCGGGCGAAGTTCGCGACCTCACCCACTGTCGTGCGGCTCTGCCCGGGGATCCAGAGGCCACGTTCGCCGTCCGCGTAGACCTCGTTGATCAACTCGGTGAGCCGGGCCACGGTGACGGCGTCCGCGGCGTCCGCGGGAGTGAAGGGCGCGATCGTCAGTAGGGGTTGCACGCCCCTATTCTCCTAGGAGACCAGCGCGTTGACCCGGGCCGGGTCGAAGAGGTGCTCGAGCATCAGGTGGCCACCGCCGATCACGCCGGCCAGGCGCCCGGCCCGGCTCGGCTCGATCACGAGCTTCTCCACCGCCATCGGCAGGCACCGCTCGTAGAGCGTCGACCGGATGTTCGCGACGTACGGCTCGGCCTGGCTCAGCTGACCGCCGAGCACGAGCGTGTCCGGGTTGAAGAAGTTGACGATCGTCGCGAGCACGTCGGCGGTGGCGCGCCCGGCGTCGCGGAACATGCGTGCCGACACCGGCTCGGCGTCGCGTGCGATCCGGACCACGTCGGTCGTGCCGTGGACGTCGAAGCCCGCCTCGGCCAGCCGCCGGGCCAGCGCGGCACCGCTGGCCACCGCGTCGAGGCAGCCGGTACGTCCGCACGAGCAGGGCACGTCCTGCTGGTCGGAGACCGGGGCGTGGCTGATGTCGCCGGCCGCGCCGCGGGCGCCCCGGTGCAGCTGGCCGGACGCGATGACCCCGCAGCCGATGCCCGAGCCGGCCTTCAGGAACACCAGGTGCTCGCTCGGGGAGGCCGCGAACTCACCCAGCGCCATCAGGTTCGCGTCGTTCTCCACCAGCACCGGCACGTCGGTGAACGCCCGGGCCAGCGCGGGGACGTCGGCGCCGTTCCAGCCGGGCATCCGCGACGGTGACACGACCCGTCCGGCCCGGAAGTCCACCGGCCCGGGGACGCCGACCGTGAGCCCGCGCAGCGGGGCCCGGTCCTCGGCCAGCGCCCCGACCTGCTCCACCACCCAGCCGAGCACCCGCTCCGGGCCGTCGGCGATGTCCATCGGGAGCTCGTGCTCGGCCAGCAGCGTGCCGCCGAGGTCGAACACCGCGAGCGTCGCGTGGTGGGCACCCAGGTCGGCGGCGGCGACCACCCCGGCGTCCGTCCGCAGCTCGAGCACCCGCGGACGCCGCCCACCCCGGGAGCGCCCGGCCCCGGTCTCGTGCAGGAACCCGAGCCCGATCAGGGCTTCGACGCGGGTGGCCGCGGTGGACGCCGATACGTGGGTCAGGCGCGCGATGTCGGAGCGGGACGCGGCCTGACCCGAACGCACGAGGCGGAGGACGGCCCCCGGCGAGTCCGGGGCGATCGGTTCGGGCTGCACCCCTCGGTTGTACCAGGTTGGTGACAAATCTTCGATCGGCCGTTGACTTGTTTCGAGAATTGGAATTAGTCTCGCCTCTGTCGTAAGAACTGCTGCTAGGAGGGGTGATGATCGAGGTCCGAGGGGTGAACAAGTACTTCGGTGACCACCACGTCCTCCGCGACATCGACCTCGACGTTGCCGCCGGCGAGGTGGTGGTCATCGTCGGGCCGTCCGGGTCGGGCAAGTCCACGCTGTGCCGCTGCCTCAACCGGCTGGAGACCGTGTCGTCCGGCGAGATCCGCATCGACGGACGCACGCTGCCCGGCGAGGGCCGGGAGCTGGCGCGGCTGCGTGCCGAGGTCGGCATGGTCTTCCAGTCGTTCAACCTGTTCGGCCACCGCACGATCCTCGACAACGTCGCGCTGGGCCCGATCCACGTCGGCAAGAAGGACCGGAAGCAGGCTCGGGCCGACGCCCTGGAGCTGCTCGAACGGGTCGGCATCGCCGAGCAGGCCGGCAAGTACCCGGCGCAGCTCTCCGGCGGTCAGCAGCAGCGCGCCGCGATCGCCCGGTCGCTCGCCATGCGTCCGACCGTGATGCTGTTCGACGAACCCACGTCCGCGCTCGACCCGGAGATGGTCAGCGAGGTACTCGACGTGATGGTCGGGCTCGCCGCCGAGGGCATGACGATGGTCGTCGTCACCCACGAGATGGGCTTCGCCCGGCGCGCGGCCGACCGCGTCGTCTTCATGGACGAGGGGCAGATCGTCGAGTCCGACCACCCGGACACGTTCTTCACGGGCGCCCGCAGCGAGCGGGCCCGCTCGTTCCTCTCCAAGGTTCTTTCTCACTGAATGGGTGTTCACATGGTGAAACGTGCTCCGCGCACGCTGCTCACGGCGGCCGTCGCGGCCGTGACGCTCGCGCTCGCTGCCTGCGGCGGCGGCTCGGACTCCGGCTCGTCCGCGGTTCCCCCCGCCGCGAGCTCGGGTGCGTCCACCGATCTGCTGGCCGACGCTCCCGTCGCCGACGCCGCGGCGATCCTGCCCGGCTCGACGATGGAGAAGATCAAGAAGCGCGGCAAGCTCGTCGTCGCCGAGGCCCTGGACGCGCCGCTGCTCTCCCAGCAGGACCCGTCGAACCCCGACAACGTCACCGGTTTCGACGCCGACCTGGCCAAGGCGCTCGCGAAGTACATCATCGGCAAGCCGGAGGTGCAGATCGTGCCGCCGGCCACCGAGACGCGTGAGGCGCTGCTCGCCAACGGCACCGTGGACGTCGTGTTCAACACGTACACGATCACCGAGGAGCGGGCCACGCAGGTCGACTTCGCCGGCCCGTACTTCTCCTCCGGCCTGGCGGTCGCGGTGAAGACCGGCAGCAACGACATCAAGAGCATCGACGACCTGGCCGGCAAGACCGTCATCGTCGGCGCGAACACCCCGGCCGTCACCGAGGTGCCGAAGCGGGTCCCGACCGCCAAGGTCGTCCAGTTCGGCACCGACCCGCAGGCCGTGCAGGCACTCACCCAGGGCCGCGGCGACGCGTACGTGCAGGACATCACGCTGCTGGCCAGCGACGCGAAGTCGAACCCGCAGATCACGGTGGTGGGCAACCCGTTCACCTCGGAGCCCTACGGCATCGGCCTCAAGCACGGCGACGCGCAGATGAAGCAGTTCGTCAACACCTGGCTGACGACGATCCAGGACAAGGGCGTCTGGGCGAACATCTGGAAGGCCTCGCTCGGCACGGTCGTGAAGTCGGAGGCGCCCGAGCCGCCCGCGATCGGTTCGGTTCCCGGGTCCTGAATTCCCGCCGGGGGTGGCCCGCCCACCCCCGGCCTCTCCGGAGGCTTCCCCGTGAACGTCCTGCTCGACAACCTGCCCGCGCTGCTGGACGGGCTGTGGACCACGGTCTGGATGACCGTGGTCGCCGGCGTCGGCGCGCTGATCCTCGGCGTACTGGTCACCGCCGCGCGGGTCAGCCCGGTGCCGATCCTGCGCGGCCTGGCGTTCGGGTACGTGCAGTTCTTCCTGAACGTCCCGGCGCTGGCCCTGCTCGTGCTGTTCGTGTTCGCGCTGCCCGACGTCGGACTGCTGATGCCGTTGACGACCACGGCAGTGGTCGTGCTGGTCATCTACGAGGCCGCGTACGTGGCCGAGGCGGTGCGCAGCGGCATCAACACGGTCGCGATGGGGCAGGCCGAGGCCGCGCGGGCGCTCGGGCTGACGTTCGTCCAGTCCCTGCGGCTGGTGATCCTGCCGCAGGCGCTCCGCGCGGTCGTCCAGCCGGTGGGCAACGTGATGATCGCGCTGGTCATGAACACCTCGCTCGCCGCGGCGGTGGGCGTCGTCGAGCTGACCGCGTCGGCGAACAAGGTGAACCTCGTGCACGCGCAGCCGATCCCGATCTTCGTCGGCGCCGGCCTGGCGTACATGGCGCTGGCGCTGGTCATCGGCTTGTCCACCGGTTTCGTCGAGCGGAGGGTGGCGATTTTCCGATGAGCGCTCGCGCGAAGAGCGGAGGCCGGAGATGAGTGGACCGTCGGTCTTGTTCGACGAGCCGGGGCCACGGGGCCGACGCCGGATTCGCGTCGCGTCGATCGTCACCGTGGTGGTGCTCGTCGCGGTCGTCGTTCTCGCTCTGCGGGTGTTCGCCTCGCACGGTCAGCTCGACGCGGACCGCTGGCGTCCGTTCGGGCAGTGGCCGATCTGGAGTTACCTGCTGGTCGGGCTGCGCGGCACGGTGCAGGCCGCGGCGCTGGTCGCGGTGCTCGGTGCGGCGTTCGGGCTGGTGCTGGCGCTGGGCCGGCTCTCGCCGGTGCGCCCGATCCGCTGGCTCGCGACCGCCTACATCGAGATCGCGCGGACGCTCCCGGTGCTGCTGCTCATCTACGTGACGCTGTTCGCGCTGCCCGCCTACGGCCTGAACCTGCCGCTGCTGTGGAAGCTCGTGTTGCCGCTGACCGTGGCCAACGCGGCGGCGTTCGCGGAGATCTTCCGGGCCGGCGTCCTGAGCATGCCGCGCGGGCAGAACGAGGCCGCGCTGAGCCTCGGGATGACCCGGGGCCAGTCGATGCGGCTGGTCGTGCTTCCGCAGGCGCTGCGTGCGGTGGCGCCGTCGGTGGTGTCGCAGCTCGTGTCGCTGCTCAAGGACACCTCGCTGGGCTACATCGTGGCGTTCACCGAACTGCTCTACCGGGCGCAGGTGCTCGCCGCGTACAACCACCTGCTCGTCCAGACGTACCTCGTCGTCACCCTCGTCTACCTGGTCTGCAACCTGCTGCTCTCCGGGGCGGCGTACCGGCTGCAGACGTTCACCCGGCGGCGGACCGCCGCCCCCGTCGTGGAGAAGACACCGTGATCCCAGAGTTGGCAGTCGTGGAGCGGGACGGCTTCGCCGAGTCGCGCCACTTCGGAACGCTCGTCGCGCTGGCCGCCGACGGTTCGGTCGCGTTCGCGGCCGGCGATCCGTCCGCGCCGATCCTGCCGCGCTCGTCGGTGAAGCCGTGGCAGGCCGTGGCCTGCCGGTCGGTCGGTCTGTCGCTCGACGACGCCGGCACGGCGATCTCGGCCGGCTCGCACACCGGCGAGGACGCGCACGCGGTGCTGACCCGCTCGATCCTGCTGGGCGCCGGCCTCTCCGAGGACGCGCTGGGCTGCCCGCCGGACTGGCCCGAGGACGTCGCGACGCGCAACGCGTTGATCGCCGGCGGCGGAGCGGCGTCGCCGGTGCGGATGAACTGCTCCGGGAAGCACGCGGCGATGCTGGCCGCGTGTGCCGGGCAGGGCTGGGACGTCGCCGGGTACCTGAACCCGGACCACCCGCTGCAGCAGCGCGTGCGCACCGTGCTCGAGGACGCGACCGGCGGGCCGGTGACCCACGTGACCACCGACGGGTGCGGAGCACCGCTCTTCGGCACGACGACGCTGGGCCTGGCCCGGGCCGCGGCCCGGCTGGTGACCGCACCGGCCGGCTCGCCGGAACGCACGGTCGCGGACGCGATGCGCGCCGAGCCGTTCTTCGTCGGCGGCACCGGGCACGTGAACACGCTGCTGATGGAGCGGGTGCCGGGTGTGCTGGCCAAAGGCGGCGCCGAAGGGGTGCTGGTGGCGGCCGCCGACGACGGCCGCGCGGTCGCGATGAAGGTGATCGACGGGTCGCCGCGGGCCACCACGCTGCTGGCGGTGGCGGCGCTGAGGTTCCTCGGCGTCGACGTCTCCGGGGCCGGTGACCTGGCCGAGGTGCCGGTGCTCGGCGGCGGACGGCCGGTCGGGCGGATCCGGCTCGGCGCGGACCTGTCGGCGTTGCGGTGACGCTCGTCGAGATCTGCGTGGACGACGTCGCCGGGGCGCGCGTCGCCGAGGAGTGCGGAGCCGACCGCATCGAGCTCTGCGCCGACCTGCTCGAAGGCGGCATCACCCCGTCGTACGGAATGGTCACCGCGGCCCTCGGGGCCACGTCGCGGGTGGGCGTGCAGCTGCTCATCCGGCCGCGCGGCGGGGACTTCGTGTACTCGCCCGACGAGGTGCGCGTCATGCTCGCCGACATCCGGCTGTTCGCCGGGCTGCCCCGGGTCGGGTTCGTGCTCAGCGGACTGACCGCCTCCGGCGTCGTGGACGCGTCGACGCTGGCGATCCTGGTCGAGGCCTGCGGCGAAGCGCCGGTGACGTTCAGCCGGGCGTTCGACGAGGTCGCGGACCAGTTCGCCGCGCTGGACACGCTGGCGTCGCTCGGGGTGTCGCGGGTGTTGACCGGTGGGGGACCGGGAACCGCGGACTCCGGACGCGACCGGCTGCGCGCGTTGGTGGCCCACGGCGGCGTGACCGTGCTGGCCGGAGGGTCGGTGCGGTCGCCGAACGTGGCGTCGCTGGTGGCGCACACCGGGGTACCCGAGGTGCACCTGCGGGCGATGCGCCCGGTCGGCGGCCGGGACCGGACCTCCGGCGACGAGATCCGAGCGGTCGTCGACGCGGTGGGTGCGCGGTGACCGCGGCGGTGGTCGCGGTGGACATCGGCGGGACCACCGTGAAGGCGTCCGTGGTCGACGAGCGCGGCGTGCGGCGTCATCAGCGCACGGGGCCGAGCGAGGGGGGCGCGGACACCGTCGCGGTCGTCCGGTCGCTGATCTCGACGCTGCGGGAGGCGGCGCTCGCCGACGGGCTGGACGTGCTCGCGGCCGGGGTGGTGACCCCCGGCCTGGTCGACGCCGCCACCGGCACCGTCGCGTACGCGTCGAACCTCGGCTGGCGCGACTTCGATCTGCGCGCCGCGCTGGCCGGGCCACTCGGCCTGCCGGTCTCGGTCGGTCACGACGTGCGCGCGGCCGGCCGGGCCGAACGGCACCTGGGCGCGGCCCGCGGCACTGACGACTTCGTGCTGCTGCAGCTGGGCACCGGGATCGCGGCCGCGGTGGTGACCGCGGGCACCCTGGTGGGCGGGGCCGGCAGCGCGGCCGGAGAGGCCGGCCACATGCCGGTGTACCCGGACGGCGAGCCCTGCCCCTGCGGCAAGCGGGGGTGCCTGGAGGCGTACGCGGCGGGCGCGGCGGTACCCCGCCGGTACCGGGCGGCGCACGGGGCCCGGGAGGTGTCCGGCGCCGCGGACGTCGTCGGACTGCTCGGCGTCGACCCGGTCGCCGACCGGGTGTGGGGTGAGGCGGTGCGGGCGCTGGGCTTCGGCGTCAGCACGTTGACGATGCTGCTCGACCCGGCGCTCGTCGTGCTCGGTGGCGGCCTGGCGCAGGCCGGGGATGCCCTCCTCGGGCCGGTGGAGCGTACGCTCACCGAGCTGCTGGTGTGGCGGGAGGCGCCGGAGTTGCGTCTCTCGACGCTGGGCCCGGCGGCCGGCCAGTGGGGAGCCGCGATCGAGGCGTTCGCGCTGACCGCGGCCGGAGGATGCGTGCGGAGTTGGAGCCATCCGACCTCGGTGGTCGCCTGAGCGGCCGTTCTGGTCTTCGGTTCCCCGGAGTGGGCGGGTGGGGTGGTCCCGTTCGGGCCGGTGGTGGGTGGCCCGAACGGGACCAGGTCAGTAACCGGGGTCAGTAACCGGGGTCAGTAACCGAGGTCAGTAACCGGGGTCAGTAGACGTCGAAGTCGTCGACCCGGAGGACCCAGGTGCCGCCGTAGCGCCAGTCGCCGGCGCCGAAGCCGAAGTAGCTCCAGCCGGCCCAGCCGAAGCGCGTGTAGTCGCAGCTGAAGTCGTCCCAGAGGCCGCGCAGGACCCCCTCGTAGCCGACCTGCTGGCAGTTCAGGTAACCGCGGTGGAACGAGTCGACGCGGTCGCCGAAGCGGGCCCGGGAGGCCCAGCCCCAGCCGCCGGAGACGTCCCAGCCTCCGCCGCGGTGGTAGCTGGCGCCGCGGCGCCAGTCGGACGGACCCCGCCAGACGCGGTAGTCGCCATCGCGCCAGCGACGGCCCTCGTACCAGTCGGCGCGGATGCGCTCGCCGCGCCGGTGGTCGCGGTAGCGCCACTCGCGACTGTCGCGGTGACGCTCGTCCCGCCAATCGCGCCCGTCCCGGCCACCTTGCCGGTCCCGTCCGTCCCGTCCGTTCCGGCCGTCGTTGCCGTCACGTCCGTCACGTCCGTCACGTCCGTTCCGGCCGTCGTTACCGTCACGTCCGTCCCGGCCATCGCGGCCGTCGTTTCCGTCGCGGCCGTCCCGGCCGTTGCGCCCGTTGCGTCCGTCCCGCCCGTCCTGGCCCTGGCGTCCGTAGCGGTCGTCCTGGTCGTTCCGACCGTCCTGGCCCTGGCGCCCGTTCCGATCCTCGTGCCCCTCGCGCTGTCCGTCGCCGTCGTTGTGGCCCTGCTGGTGGCCACGCCCGCGATCGTCGCTCCCGGGGCCGTCGCCGTCACCCTGGCCGCCGCGATCGGACCGGCCCTCGTCCTGGCGCTCGCCGCCGCTCCACTGGCTACCTCGGCGCCCGTCGTCACCCCCGCGCTCCCCGCCGCCCGACCGCTCCTCGCCGCCCCGGCGCTCCCCGCCTCCGGACCGCTCCTCGCCGCCCGGCTGCTCCCCGCCGCGCGACCGCTCGCCGCCGCCCCGTTCGCCGCCGCCCGGCTCGTCGCGGTCGCGCTCGCCCCCGCGGCGCTCCCCGTCGGCGGCGCCCTCGTCGTCTTCGCCTGCGTTGGCCTGCAGGAAGGCGCCCGGGTTCACGGCCGGCTTCCCCGGAGCGGCGGGGGCCGCCAGCGCCGGGGAAGCCAGCGACAGGCTGGAACCGGTGGCCAGGGCCGCGCTGACGAGCGCCAGCCCGACGCGTACGGTCTTGCGCGTCATCGTCGTCTCCGATCTGTTTTTACGACAAATCGGATACGACCACTTATTCGCACGCGCGTAACCCCGACGTGCCGACGTTGTGTGCGCTAGCGCTAATTTGTCACCATTCGGGCCATAACCACCGGTACGTTCACCCGAGTACCGACGCGAACCCCCGTCACCGCGCCGGTCAGTAGCGCGCCCCCGCCGGGGCCGGCAGCGCGTCGAGTGCGGCGAGGTCCTCGGGGGTGAGCGGCAACGACGCCGAGCCCGCGTTCTCGGCCAGCCGCGCCAGCCGCCTCGTGCCGGGGATCGGCACCACGTGCGCACCCTGCGCGAGTACCCAGGCCAGCGCGACCTGCGCGGCGGTCGCCTCGTAGGTCGCCGCGACCGCCTCCACGGCCTCCACGATCGCCAGGTTGGCGGTGAGGTTCTCCGGCTGGAAGCGGGGGTTGCGTGCGCGGAAGTCGTTCGCGGCGAACGCGGCCTCGCGGAACGCGCCGGTGAGGAACCCGCGGCCGAGCGGCGAGAACGGCACGAACCCGGCCCCGTTCCGCTCGCACCACGGCAGCGTGGTCGTAAGGTGGTCGCGGGTCCAGAGCGACAGCTCCGACTGCACCGCGCTGATCGGGTGCACGGCGGCGGCCCGGTCGAGCTGGTCGACGCTGAACTCCGAGACGCCGATGGCCCGGATCTTGCCCGCCGACACCGCCTCGGCCAGCACGCCGATGCTGTCCTCGATCGGCACGGCCGGGTCGGGGCGGTGCAGGTAGTACAGGTCGATCACGTCGACGCCGAGGCGTCGCAGCGACCCGTCGATGGCGCTACGCAGGTGCTCGGGCGAGCCGTTCGGGCTCGGCATCCGCGACGAGTCGGGCCGGCCGTCGGCGACGTGCGCGATCAGGCCGCCCTTGGTGGCCAGCGTGACCTCGTCCCGCCGACCGGCCAGGGCGGCCCCGACGAGCTCCTCGTTGGTGAACGGGCCGTACACGTCGGAGGTGTCGATCAGCGTGACGCCGAGGTCGATCGCGCGGCCGATCACCGCGCCGGGGTCGTCGGACTGCGCGTCGGTGCCGTAGGCCCAGGTCATGCCCATGCAGCCGAGGCCGATCGCACCGACGCCGGGGCCGCCGGACCAGAGGGTGCGGGTGGGAATCTGTTCGCTCACGTGCTCCACCGTAATCCGGCGCCCGGTCACCCTTCGCCCGCGAACACACGCAACTGCAACGCCAACAACCCGTAGTAGCCGACGATCGTCGTGAGCTCGAAGAGGCCGCGCTCGCCGAGGCTCGTGACCGCGGCGGCGTACCGGGCGTCGTCGAGGCGCTGTTCGGCCAGCAACGTGCGGGTGACCCGGAGCGCGCCGAGTTCGTCGGCGCTCAGCGAGCCGGGCTCGGTGCCGGCGCGGACACCGGCGAGCTCGTCCTCGGTGAGCCCGGCGCGGCGGCCGACGGCCTCGTGCGACTCCCGCTCGAACGTGCTGTCCCAGTGCGCGGCCACGGCCAGGATCGCGAGTTCCCGGGTGCGGTCGCTGAGCCCGGACTCGTACCGCACGGCCTCGCCGAGCGACTGCAGCGCGGCCCCCACCGGCGGGCTGAGCAGCATCGCGTTGAACGGGCCGGTCAACCGGCCCTGGTCGTCGACGAGCGCGAACGCCTGCGGACCGGCGGCGCGGCGCCCCCCGGTGACCGCGCGGTGGAGGGCGCGCTGCTCGTCGTCGAGGTCGTCGGGCGAGAAGCGGCGCAGACGCCCGGCGGACCACTGTGGATTATCCACAATCAGAACCTGTTCCCCCCGTTATACCTGCTCACCGTGTTTACGATGGAGCGTGTCGCGTTGCCGGGTGCTGGGGCCCATCGAGGTCGTGCGGGAGGGGTCCCCGCCGCGCGCGCTGCCGCGGCGCCAGCGCGCGTTGCTCGCCCGGCTGATCCTCGCACGCGGTCGCGTCGTGGAGTTCGACGCGCTGGCCCGGAGCGTCTGGGGCGACGCCGGCGGCCCGGCCGACGCCCGGCCCGCCCTCTACACCCTGGCCTCGCGTCTGCGCGGGGCGATCGGGCCGGGGCTGGTCACCGAGCCCGACGGGTACGCGCTCCGGGTGCCCGGCAGCGCGGTCGACGCCTGGGAGTTCGAGGACGGCCTCCGCGCCGCCCGCGCGGCCACCGGCCCGGCCGCGCTGTCGGCCTACGACCGCCTGCTCTCCTGGTGGCGGGGGCGCGCCTACGACGAGTTCGCCGACACCTTCGCCGCCGCCGAATCGGCCCGCCTGGAGGCCCTGCACTCCGCCGCCACCGAGGAACGCCGGGCCCTGCTGAACCACTAGTCCCCGCCCGAACGGCGACGGGGTGGGAGGTCCGCAAGGTCCGGGTCCCGCTGGCTGCAGGAGCCGTGTTACCGACTTCTACCACTACATCGCCGTCGTCCTCGCGAGGGCAGGTCTGGTCGCGCTCGACCGATCTCATCCGCCGCTGATCACGTCGCCGGCATCACGTGGGGGCAGTCGAGGCGGCGGAGTCTTCGTCGGGGCCGTAGTCGTACTCGTCGGCCTCGATGGTGGCGCCGGTTCGGTGGAGGAGAGCCAGCCAGTTCTCGTCGAGCCAGAAGCCCAGGTCGGCCTCCTGGTCGCTGGCGGTGAACTCACGGACGATCGTCAGGCCGCAGGTGGGCTCGTCGGCGCACAAGGCGGTGATCGCCTCGGCCAGCGGGCTCACCCGGGGAAGGAGCGCCTCGAGGTGTCGCCACAGAGCGGCCTCGGGGCCGAGGCCGGACTCGAGCGACCAGCGGTTGGCGACCGGAACCGGAGGGCGGCGGCGTCGGCTGCCTCGGACGACCGACGCGGTGGGCGCCGCGCCGATGCGCGCGGCCAGGTCGGCGGGGGACAGCACCTCGCTGTAGACGGCGAAACAGACGCGCGTCTCCACCCGCATGCCGAGACGGTACGCGGCCGGAGCCGAGCCCGTTCGCGGCACACGCCGGCGCCCCACCCTCCATGGGGTCGGCCTCAGCCGCGTAGGACGGCGGGCGGCAGCGCCCGGTGACGGCCGCTCAGAAGAGCGGGCCACCGACCCCGCACGCAGCGGAACGCACCATCCGCGCCCGAAATCAGTGCCGCCCGCACCTGGTACCGGACGGTTCCAGAGGTGATGATCACCGGGGAAGCGTCGCGGCTACCGAGGGAGTCTGGTCATGGAACACGTCGACGTGCTCATCGTCGGCGCCGGGATCTCCGGCATCGGCGCGGCCTGCTACCTGCGCACCCACGTCCCCTCGGCCACGTTCGCGATCCTCGAGGCCCGCGGCGCCACCGGCGGCACCTGGGACCTGTTCCGCTACCCGGGCATCCGCTCCGACTCCGACCTGCACACGTTCGGCTACGAGTTCAAACCGTGGCGCGACCGGCAGTCGATCGCCGGCGCCGACAAGATCCTCGCCTACCTCCGCGAGACCGCCCGGGAACACGACCTCGACCGGAACGTCCGCTTCCACCACCGCGTCGTCGGCGCGGACTGGTCCAGCGCCGACGCCCGCTGGGTCGTCGACGTCGACCACGACGGCGAACCGACGAGGATCTCCGCGAACTGGATCTTCTGCGCCAGCGGCTACTACCGCTACGACGAGGGGTACACGCCGCACTTCGAGGGCCGGGACACCTTCACCGGCCCGATCGTCCACCCGCAGCACTGGCCCGAGGACCTCGACTACGCCGGCAAACGGGTCGTGGTGATCGGCAGCGGCGCCACCGCGGTGACGCTCGTGCCGGCGCTGGCCACCACCGCCGCGCACGTCACGATGCTGCAGCGCACCCCCACCTACGTCATGCCGGTGCCCTCGCACGACGCGCTCGCCAACCGGCTGCGCACGCTGCTCCCGGAGCGGCGCGCGTACGCGATCAGCCGGCGGATCAACATCGCCAAGCAGGCCGGGGTGTGGACGTTCGCCCAGCGTTTCCCGTCGGCCGCCCGGAAGATCATCCGCGCGGTCAACACGAAGGCGCTGCCGCCGGGCTATCCGGTCGACGAACACTTCAACCCGCCCTACGGTCCCTGGGACCAGCGGCTCTGCGCGGTGCCGGACGGCGACCTGTTCCGCGCGATCCGGAACAATAAGGCCGAGGTCGTCACCGACCGGATCGCGACGTTCACCCCGACCGGCATCCGGCTCGTGTCCGGCCGGGAACTCGAGGCCGACGTCATCGTCACCGCGACCGGCCTGAACCTGCAGCCGTTCGGCGGCGCCGCGCTCAGCGTCGACGGTGAGGCGGTGCGGTTGTCCGAGCACGTCGCGTTCAAGGGCATGATGCTGTCCGACGTGCCGAACTTCGCGTTCGCGATCGGCTACACCAACGCGTCCTGGACGCTGAAGGTCGGCCTGCTCTGCGAACACTTCTGCCGCCTGCTCGACCACATGCGCGCGCACGGCTACGACGTCTGCGTCCCGGTGCGCCCCGACCCGGACGCGCCGACCCGCCCGCTGCTGGACTTCGGCGCCGGCTACGTCCAGCGCGCGCTCGACCAGCTTCCCCGTCAGGGCGAGAAGGCCCCGTGGGTCATGTCGATGAACTACCGGGCCGACGTCACGGTGCTGCGCAAGGGCCCGGTGGTGGACCCGGACCTCCGGTTCGCGTCGCGTGACCGGGCGGGGGTCCACCGGTGAGGGACACGGTCGCGGTCGTCACCGGCGCCGGTTCGGGCATCGGGCGGGCGCTGGCGGTCGCGCTGGCCGGGCGCGGCGCCCGGCTGGCGATCAGCGACATCGACCCGGTCGGGCTGGCCGAGACCGCGGAACGGACGAACGCGCACGCCGAGGTCCTCGACGTCAGCGACCGGGCGGCCGTCGCGACCTACGCGGCGACGGTGAAGCAGCATTTCGGGCACGTCCACCAGCTCTACAACAACGCGGGCATCGCCGACGGCGCACCGAGCATCCTGGACGACGGGTACGGCTCGTTCGAGCGGGTCCTCGGCGTCAACCTGTGGGGTGTCATCCACGGCACCAAGGAGTTCCTCCCGCACCTGATCGCGTCGGGCGCGGGGCACGTCGTCACCATCAGCAGTCTGAACGGGTACCTGGCGCAGGCGGGTCTGGCCGCGTACTGCACGTCGAAGTTCGCGGTGCGCGGGTTCACCGAGACGCTGCGCTCGGAGATGCTCCGCGACGGGCATCCGGTCGACGTGACGGTGGTGCACCCCGGTGGCGTGAAGACGAACATCGCGCTGGCCGCGCTGGCGGCGGCGCGTGCGCGCGGCGAGACGGTCACGCGCGAGCAGGAGGCACGCACCCGCACCTACACCGACAAGCTGCTGCGCATGGACCCGGACCGGGCGGCGACGATCATCCTCGACGGGGTCGCGGCGAAGCGGCCACGCATCCTGGTCGGCAACGACGCCCGCGCCATCGACGCGCTGGTCCGGCTGGCCCCGGCCACCTATCCCCGGCTGGCGAACTGGTGGGGCAAGCGGATGTTCCCGCCGGCGTGAACCCGCGGGTCCGCGAGCTGCTCCGCCGCGGCGCGGAGATCGCGATGCGTCCGCCGGGGGAGTGGATCGAGGAGATGGACGCCGCGGCGCTGTCCGGCGAGCGGATGCGGATCATCGCCGACGACCCGGTGCTGGCCGAGCGCACCCGGCGCGACAACCTCGCCAACGTGCGTCACTGGGCCGCGTCGAACATCCAGCGGCCCGGCGAGCGCGTGCCGCCCAACGTCAGCGCCGACGCTCTGGACAGTGCCCGTGACCTGGTCCGGCGCGGCCTCGACGAGCGGGCGCTCGACTCGTTCCGCACCGCGCAGAACGTCGCCTGGCGGCATTGGATGGAGATCTGTTTCGGTCTGACCGACGACCCGGCGGAGCTGCGTGAGCTGCTCGACGTGTCGTCCCGGTCGATCGCGACGTTCCTCGACGACACGCTCGCCGGCATCACCGCGCGGATGCAGGCCGAACGCGACGAGCTGACCCGCGGCGCGCACGCCGAGCGGCGGGCCACCGTGACGTTGCTGCTGGAGGGCGCGCCGATCGGACGGGAGCGGGCCGAGGCCCAGCTGGGGTACCCGCTGACGGGTCCGCACCTGGCGGCGATCGTGTGGAGTTCGCTCGGCACGCCGACCGGCGAACTGGAGGACGCCGCGGAGGCGGTCCGGCGCGCGTGCGGGGTGTCGCGCCGGCTGACCGTGCTGGCCAGCGCGGCGAGCCTCTGGCTCTGGCTGCCGGCGGCCGAGGCCCCGCCGGCGTCGGTGCTCCGCCGGGAGCTCGGCGACGACGTGCGGGTCGCGGTCGGACGGCCCGCGCGGAACGTCGAAGGGTTCCGGCGCAGCCACCTCGACGCGCTCACCGCGCAGCGGATGCTCGCCCGGCTGACGTCGCCCCGGCGGATCGCGCGCTTCGACGACGTGCAGCTGGTCGCCGCGCTCACCACCGACCCGGCCGCCGCGGACGAGTTCGTCGCCGACACGCTCGGCGCGCTGGCCGACGCGGACGCCGACCTGCGCGAGACCGTGCTCACCTACCTGAAGGAACAGTGCCACGCCGCCCGCGCGGCCGAGCGGCTGTTCACCCACCGCAACACCGTGCTGCGCCGGTTGGCGAGGGCGGACACGATGCTGCCCCGCCCGCTGGCGGAGAACACGATCGCGGTGGCAGCCGCGCTCGAGATCCTCCACTGGCGTGGCGGGGCAGCGTGAGGCGTTACTTCTTCTTCGTCCAGAAGACGTAGTCGGCGCCGTAGGGAACCGACTTCGTCTCACCGGCCGTGCAGGCACCGGTGGGGCCGGCGCCACCGGTCGTGTTGACCCGGCTGATGAAGTCCACGGAGTGCAATTCCTTGCGCGGCCCGTCGTTCTCGTGGACCACGCTCAGCAGCAGCCACGGGATGGTGCCGGCCTTCGGTACGGTCTTGTCGGCGACGACCGTGCCGACCAGCGTGCCTCCGTCGCGCGCCGTCCACCGCGGACCCGCCGGGGTCAGGCTCGGGTCGCGGTAGTGGTGGATCCGGCCCGGGCCGCCGTAGCGGGCGAGCTGGGCCTCCGGGATCGAGGCGGTGCCCCACTGCCCGGTGGTGGCGTCGCAGCTGTAGGTCTGCGTGCCGCCGGGGAGGACCTTGTAAGCCGACTGGATCCGGTAGGCACCGTCCGGCTTCGGTGCGTCGGCGGGCAGGGTGAAGCGCGCGGGGCCGTGCCCCGGCGTGCGCCCGCCCGCGTCGGGTAAGGCCGTGGCCGCGCTCGCGGCCGACGGCGCGGCGGTCACGGCCAGCGCCGCGATCCCCGCGCACGCGAGCGCGGCGGCGACGCGACGCTTACCCCCGATGCTTCCCATGCGATAAGCCTCCGTTTGGTACGTCGATGTAAACGGAAACTATTCACGCACAGTTACTGACGTTTGTGGACACTCCTTTAGGAGATCTTAGTTTCAGACTTTTTGCGGACGATTCGGAGTCGCTGACCGTGATCCCTCACGCACCCGGTCCAGGTACTGCATGACCGGGGTCGCGGCGATGCCGTGCACCACGACCGACACCAGGATCACGAAGCCGACCGTCGCCCACAACAGGTCCGCGTCCGGGAACGTGGCGTGCCCGGCGGCGTAGGCCAGGTAGTACAGCGAGCCGATGCCGCGGATGCCGAAGAACGCGATGACCCACCGTTCCCGCGGCCCCGCGGTGGAGCCGCGCAGCGACAACCAGGCCGCGACCGGCCGGAGCACGAACACCAGCGCGAGCCCGGCCAGCGCGGCCGGCCAGGTCAGCGGCGCGAGCAGGCCGTCGATGATCGCGCCCCCGAACAACAGCAGCAGCAGGACGGTGAGCAGGCGCTCGATCTGCTCGGCGAAGTCGTGCAGCACCTGGTGGTAGCCGTGGTCGCGCTCGGAGGCGCGGATCGAGACCGCGCAGACGAACACCGCGAGGAACCCGTAGCCGTGCGCGAGCTCGGCGATGCCGTAGGCGAGGAACGTGATCGCCAGCGCCAGGAACCCCTCGGCGTGGTCGGCGAGGCGCAGCGTCTCCGACCGGGCCCGGAAGAACAGCTTGCCGAGCAGCCAGCCTGCGGCCAGGCCGATGACCGCGCCGACGACGATGCGCCACAGCACGTCGACGGCGAGCCACTCGCCGACCGTCGCGGCCGTGAAGCCGGTCCCGGCCAGCGCGATCGCGCCGTAGACGAACGGGAACGCGAGCCCGTCGTTGAGCCCGGCCTCCGAGGTGAGCCCGAACCGCACCTCGTCCTCCGAGTCCTCCTCGTCGGTCGGTTCGCCGACCTGCACGTCGGCCGCGAGCACCGGGTCGGTGGGCGCCAGCGCGGCGCCGAGCAGCAACGCCGACGCGGGCACCAGCCCGGCCCACCACCAGCCCAGCAGCGCGGTCAGCGCGATCGTCACCGGCATCGCGATCAGCAGCAGCCGCCAGGTCACCGACCAGCGCCGCGGCCCCAGCGGCCGGTCGAGCTTCAGCCCGGCGCCGATCAGCGCCACGATGACGCCCACCTCGGTCAGGTGGGTCGTGATCGACTCGTGTTCCCGCGGGTCGGGCGAGGGCAGGCCCAGCGGCAACCCGAAGACCAGCATGCCGAGGCCGAGGAACGCGATGGGGAGCGAGAGCGGGCGTCCCTCGAGCAGGCGCGGAAGCACGCCGGCGAGTAACGCGCCCACCCCGATGACGGCGTAGGCCAGATCTGCGGATTCCATGGCGAGTTCTATGCCCGGCGATGTGCCCGATCATCCCCCGAAAACGGGGGTGGATCGTCGGCCGGGCCGGGTACCCGACCGGCCATGTGGTACCTCACCGCCCCGATCCGCTCCCGCCTGTCCGAGGCACCGTCACGCGAGCCCGGCCTGCTCACGCGCGGGGTCGCCGCGGCCTTCGGGCTCACCGCCCGGCTGCGGGCCCGCCCGGCCCTGCACCCGCGCGGCACCGTGGTGCGGGCGGTCGTGCACCGCGACGGCCTGGCCGAGCCGGTCGGCGTGCCGTGGATCGACCGCCCCGGCCACGACGACGCGGTCGTGCGACTCTCCCGGGCCACCGGCCTGCCGCGCCCGTTCCCCGACGTCCTCGGCCTCGCCGTCCGGGTCGATCCCGACGGCGACCCCGCCGACCTGCTGCTCTCCACCACGGGGCGGGCGCCGCTGGCCCGCCACGTGCTCCGGCCGCGCTACGACGCCCGCGCGGCGACCTACACCAGCGTGCTGCCGTACCGCGCGCCGGCGGGCCCGGTGCTGCTGGGCGCGTTCCCGGCGGCGGCCCGCGCCGGCCGGCCGGCGTTCCACCTCGCGGTGGCCGCCCCGACCGGGCCGTGGCGGCGGTTCGCCCGGCTCGAGCTGGCCGGCACCGGCTGCGGCGACGCCGACCTCGCGTTCGACCCGGTGCTGCGCCCGCTACCCGGCCTGACCCTGCCCGAGCCGCTGGCCACGCTGCGCGCCGCGTCGTACCGGGCCTCCCGCGAGGGGCGGGTCAGGGCTTCCGGACCGGCTTGATCAGGCCCTCCTGCATCACGGTGGCCACCAGGCGCCCGGCGGCGTCGAACAGTTTGCCCTGGCAGAGCCCGCGGCCCTGGCCGGCCCAGTCGGACTCCAGCACGTAGAGCAGCCACTCGTCGGCGCGGACCGGCCCGTGGAACCAGATCGTGTGGTCGAGGCTGGCGACGAGCATGGCGTGGTCGCTGACCGAGGCCTGGTGCGGGTAGAGCGCGCTGGAGAGCAGGAACAGGTCCGAGAAGTAGGTGAGCCCGCAGGCGTGCGTCACCGGGCCGTCGGGCAGGCGGTCGGAGATCCGCATCAGGATGCGCTGCACCCGGGGCGGCTTCTCGCCGCGGAAGACGAGGTCGCGGGCCGGGTGGTCGACGAACCGCAGCTCGACCGGCTTCGGCCGGATGCGCCGGGTGAACCAGTCGTCGAGCCGCCCGTCGGCGCGGTCGAGGGTGGCCTCGAGCGCCTCGACGGTGTCGAACTCGGTGAACGGCGACGGCGTGTTCTGGTGCTCGAGCACCGGGCCGGACGGTGAGCCGCCCCCGGCGAAGGCGGCGGTCAGCGCGATGACCTCGTTCGCGCCCTGTCGGCCCAGCACCTGGCGGACGGTCTGGGACCGTCCCTCCCGGAGCGTCGCCACCGTGTACTCGAGCGGTTCACCGGGGTCACCGGGGTGCAGGAAGTGCCCGTGCAGACTGTGCGGCGGACGTTCGTCGGGGACCGTCCGCCCGGCGGCGGCCAGCGCCTGGGCCAGCAGTTGCCCGCCGAACACCCGGTCGCCGGAGGAGTGGTCGAGCGGGGCGGCGACGTACCGTCCGTCGCCGACGTCCTTGAGGTCCAGCAGATCGACCAGGCGCATCGTGGAGATATATCGCCTCGGTGACCACCGCCGCAGTGGCCGGCGTCACCAGTGGAGAATGGCCGGGTGTCGAAGCTGGAGCGGCGGGTCGTCGAGGTGGCGGAGCGGGCGTTGGCGGCCCGGAAGGTGGTGTCCGCGATCGACGTGCTGACCGGGCTCGGGTGGGTGCGTGCCCGCGAGGTCGACACCTGGCGCCAGGGCCGGCTCGACGCCCTGGAGCGCGCCACCGCCGTCGAGCAGGCGAGGCTCGTCGACGCGGTGGCCCTGCTGGCGTCCTGGGCCGGACGGGCCGGCCTCGAGCCCGGGAACGCGGCCTACGTCGCGGCCAGCCGGGACCGGCGCGAGCTCCGCTTCACCCTCCGCGGCGACGACGCGGTCGAGCGGGCCTTCCGCGTGCAGTGGGTCTCCCCGGAGCTCACCCCGGCCCGCCGCGCCCGCCTGGCCGAGCGGCAGCAGGCCGCCCCGGATCTGCTCGCCCACGCGCCGGACGGGCCGTGGGCGTGCGCGTCCTGCGGCGAGCCCGGCGTCACCGCTCCCGGCGCGGTCGCGGGGCTCGCACCGCCGCCCGGCGCGTACCAGGTGGTCGAGGGCGACGAGCGGCTGTGTCTCGGGTGCGCCGACCTCGGACACCTGGTGTTCCTGCCGGCCGGGAACGCGGCCCTGTCGCGGCGGGCGAAGAAGGAGAGCACGCTGTCGGCGGTCGTCGTCCGCTTCAACCGGCGGCGCAAACGCTACGAGCGCCAGGGGATCCTGGTCGAGGAGGCCGCGCTCGCGCGCGCCGAGGACCAGTGCCTGGCCGACGAGGACGTGCGCGAACGCCGCCGCGGACGCGACGAGGTGCGCCGCGCCGCCGCCGACCTCAGCTACCAGGCCGGCTTCGCGGCGCGGATCGCCGAGCTGTTCCCGGGCTGCCCGCCCGGCCGCGCCGAGGCCATCGCCCGGCACGCCGGGGAGCGCAGCAGCGGCCGGGTGGGCCGCTCGGCCGCCGCCCGGCTCCTCGACGAACAGGCCGTCACGCTGGCCGTGGTGGCGTCGGTCCGCCACCTGGACACCGACTACGACGCGCTGCTCATGCGCGGCGTGCCCCGGCGCGAGGCCCGCGACCGGATCCGGACGCGCATCGACCAGGTACTCACCGGGTGGCGCCGCTGACCGAGGAACACCGCGGGCGGCCCGGCGCAGTGCCGGACCGCCCGCGGGTACTCCGATCAGCTCAGCGACGCGAGTGCGGCGTTCCAGGTCGCCGACGGGCGCATGACCTCGGCGGCCTTGGCGGCGTCGGGCTGGTAGTAGCCGCCGATGTCGGCCGGCTTGCCCTGCACCGCGAGCAGCTCGTCCACGATCGTCTGCTCGGACTTCGTCAGCGACTCCGCGAACGGCCCGAACACCGCCGCGAGCTCGGCGTCCCCGGTCTGCTTCGCCAGCTCCTGCGCCCAGTACAGCGACAGGTAGAAGTGCGAACCGCGGTTGTCGATGCCGCCGACCCGGCGGGTCGGTGACTTGTCCTCCTCGAGGAACGTCGCGGTCGCCCGGTCCAGCGTGTCGGCCAGCACCTGCGCGCGGGAGTTCCCGGTGGTCTGGGCGAGGTGCTCGAAGCTGGCCGCGAGCGCGAAGAACTCACCGAGCGAGTCCCAGCGCAGGTAGTTCTCCTTCACCAGCTGCTGCACGTGCTTCGGCGCCGAGCCGCCCGCGCCGGTCTCGAACAGCCCGCCGCCGGCCATCAGCGGCACCACCGACAGCATCTTCGCGCTGGTGCCCAGCTCCAGGATCGGGAACAGGTCGGTGAGGTAGTCACGCAGCACGTTGCCGGTGACCGAGATCGTGTTCTCGCCCCGGCGGATGCGGTCCACCGAGAGCTTGGTGGCCTCCACCGGCGGGAGGATCTCGATCCGCAGCCCGTCGGTGTCGTGCTCGGGCAGGTACTGCTCGACCTTCGCGATCAGGTTCGCGTCGTGCGCGCGGGCGGCGTCGAGCCAGAAGACGGCCGGGTCGCCGGTGGCGCGGGCGCGGGTGACGGCCAGCTTCACCCAGTCGCGGATCGGGGCGTCCTTGGTCTGGCAGGCGCGGAAGATGTCACCGGCCGACACGGCCTGCTCGAGCACCACGCCGTTCGCGCCGACCAGCCGCACGGTGCCCGTCGTCGGGATCTCGAACGTCTTGTCGTGCGAGCCGTACTCCTCGGCCTTCTGCGCCATCAGGCCGACGTTGGGCACCGAGCCCATCGTCGACGGGTCGTACGCGCCGTTCACCCGGCAGTCGTCGATCACGACCTGGTACACGCCGGCGTAGCTGGAGTCGGGCAGCACGGCGAGCGTGTCGTGCTCCTGCCCGTCCGGACCCCACATGTGGCCGGACGTGCGGATCATCGCCGGCATCGACGCGTCGACGATGACGTCCGACGGGACGTGCAGGTTCGTGATGCCCTTGTCCGAGTCGACCATCGCGAGCTCCGGACCGGCGGCCAGCTCGGCGTCGAACGAGGCCTTGATCTCGGCGCCGTTCTCCAGGGCCTCCAGGCCCTTGAGGATGCCGCCCAGACCGTCGTTCGGGCTCAGGCCCGCCGCCGCCAGCGCCGCGCCGTGCTTCGCGAACGTCTCCGGGAAGAACGCCCGGACGACGTGCCCGAACACGATCGGGTCGGAGACCTTCATCATCGTGGCCTTGAGGTGCACCGAGAACAGCACACCCTCGGCCTTCGCCCTGGCCACCTGCGCGGTGAGGAACTCACGCAGCGCGGCCACCCGCAGCACCGACGCGTCGACGACCTCGCCCGCGAGCACCGGCACCGACTCGCGCAGCACGGTGGTGGTGCCGTCGTCGCCGACCAGCTCGATGCGCAGCGCGTCGTCGGCCTCGACGACCACCGACTTCTCGGTGGACCGGAAGTCGTCGACGCCCATCGTCGCGACGTTGGTCTTCGAGTCGGCCGACCACTGACCCATGCGGTGCGGGTGCGCCTTCGCGTAGTTCTTCACCGACGCCGGGGCGCGGCGGTCGGAGTTGCCCTCGCGCAGCACCGGGTTGACCGCCGAGCCCTTGACCTTGTCGTAGCGGGCGCGGACGTCGCGCTCGGAGTCGGTCTTCGGCTCGTCGGGGTAGTCCGGCAGCGCGTAGCCGAGGCCCTGCAGCTCGGCCACGGCGGCCTTGAGCTGGGGGATCGAGGCCGAGATGTTCGGCAGCTTGATGATGTTGGCCTCGGGCGTCTTCGCCAGCTCGCCGAGCTCGGCGAGCGCGTCCGGGATGCGCTGCTCCTCGGTGAGGTGCTCCGGGAAGACGGCCAGGATGCGCCCGGCCAGCGAGATGTCACGCAGCTCGACGCCGACCCCGGCCTGGGCGGCGTACGCCTGGATGACCGGCAGGAACGAGTACGTGGCCAGCGCCGGCGCCTCGTCCGTGTGGGTGTAGATGATCGTCGAGTCAGTCACCAGGCACTCCGCTCCAGGTTCGCTGTCCTTAAAAGCCAGACTAAGGGCGGGTAACGGGCTGTTACCCGGTGACCCACCCCCGTCGAACAGTACGTCTGTACTGTATCGCGTCGGCGCACGGCGACGAGCGGCGGCCCGCTACCCGGCGTCGGCGCGGGACACCGCGGGGGAACGCAGCGCCGCGGCGAGCAGCACCGCCGCCAGCGCGAGCGCCGCCCCGGTCACCGGGAACGTCACCCGCACCGAGGTGAGGTCGGTGAGCACGCCGGTCGCCGCGGACGAGAGCGGACGGCAGCCGAGGAACGCGATCAGCCACCAGGCCATCACCCGCCCCCGGAACGCCGGGTCGCTCTCGGCCTGCAGCACCGAACTGAACCCGGCCATGCCCCAGGAGAACCCGGCCCCGGCCACCCCGAAGCAGCCGAACGCCCAGCCCGGGGCCGCGACCACGGTCGAGGCGCCCAGCCCGCCGATCAGCAGCGCCAACCCGATCCACGCCGAGCGCAGCACGCTGGCCCGACGCGCCAGCAGCGGACTGCCGAGCAGCGCCGCCAGCGCCCCCACCCCGAACGCCAGCGTGAGGGCACCGGCCAGCGTGACGTCGCCGTGCACCGCGACCGACAGCGCCGGCGCCAGCGTCAACGACGGCTCGGTGCCGACGCCCACCAGCGCGGTGCCGCCCAGCATCACCAGCAGCCGCGGATGTGCCCGCAGGTACCGCAGACCCGCACGCATCGACGTCGGCGCGCCCTCGCCGACGTCCGCGCGCGCCGGCAACCGCGCCACCCACACCAGCAGCACCACGAACACGACGTGGGGCACGGCGCTGATCGCGAACGCCGCCGCCGGGCCCGCCCAGCCCAGCACCAGCGCCCCCAGCGCCGGGCCGACGATGCGCGCGGTCGTCATCGGCGTCGTGTTGAGCGTCATCGCGGTACGCAACTCGTCCGGCCGGACCAGGTCGGGGATGACCGACTGCATCGCCGGACCACCGACCACGAACCCCGTCCCCACCAGGAACGAGCAGCTGAAGACCACCGCCACCAGCCCACGCGGCCCCGGCTCGGCGACCGCGAAGAACACCGCCAGCAACGCCGAGCCGAGCCCGCACAGCACCCGGCCGGCCAGGATCTGGCGGGCCCGGTCACCGCGGTCGGCCAGCGACCCCGTCCACGGCCCGAGCACCAGTTGCGGCGCGGCCTGCGCGATGCTGACCAGGCTGACCGCGGTGGCCGACCCGGTGCCCTGGTAGACCACCACGGCGGCGGTGACGCCCTGCATCCACAGACCGGCCGACGAGAGCAGCTTGCCCCAGAACAGGGCGCCGAAGCTGCGGTCGGCGACGAGGGCGAGCGCGCCGCGAGTCACCCCGATGCGTTCTCCCGCATTCCCGGATCGTAATACCGTCGGACGGGTGCGCACCCTTTACCCAGCCCTGGAACCCCACCGCACCGGCATGCTCGACGTCGGCGACGACCAGTCGGTCTACTGGGAGGAGTGCGGCAACCCCGACGGCAGGCCCGTGGTCTTCCTGCACGGCGGCCCCGGCGGCGGGTGCTCGCCGCAGCACCGCCGGCTCTTCGACCCCGCCCGCTACCGGATCGTGCTCTTCGACCAGCGCGGCTGCGGGCGCAGCGTCCCGCACGTCAGCGACCCCGACGCCGACCTGAGCGCGAACACCACCTGGCACCTGGTCGGTGACATCGAGCGCCTGCGTGAGCACCTGGGCATCGACCGCTGGCAGGTGTTCGGCGGATCGTGGGGCTCCACCCTGGCGCTCGCCTACGCGCAGACCCATCCGGAGCGGGTGACCGAGCTGGTCCTGCGGGGCATCTTCACGCTGCGCGCGAGCGAGATCGACTGGTTCTACGAGGGCCCGGCCGCGAACATCGTGCCCGACCTGTGGGAGCCCTACGCCGCGGCCGTACCCGAGGCCGACCGGGTGCCCGGCCGGTTCGTCGAGGCGTACGGGCGGTTGCTCTCCGACCCGGACCCGTCGGTCCACGGCCCGGCCGCGGTGGCCTGGTCGGTCTGGGAGGCGAGCAACCTCACGCTGTTACCGCGCCCGTCGCTCGTGGAGCGCTACCGCGACCCGACGTACGCGACCGCGTTCGCCCGGATCGAGAACCACTACTTCCGCAACGCCGGCTGGTTCACCGAGGGCCAGCTGATCGCGGACGCGGGCCGCCTGGCCGGGATCCCGACGGTGATCGTGCAGGGCCGCTACGACCTGTGCACGCCGGCGAGGACGGCGTGGGACCTGCACCGTGCGCTGCCGGAGGCGGAGTTCGTGCTGGTGGACGACGCCGGGCACGCGTTCGACGAGCCGGGAATCCTCGACGCGCTGGTGACCGCGACGGACCGCTTCGCCGACCGATGACGGTCAGGGGCCGGGGGTGACCCGCTGACGTGACGCGGGCCCGCCGTGCTGCCGGCCCGGCCGGGTTCAGCCGCTCGTCGAGGATGTCGAGAGAAGCGGGTCGGCTCCGTCCCCGGGGAGGAGCGCGCATCGGGCCGCGCCGACGGAGAGGGAGGGACCACATGACCGTCCAGCGGATGGACAACGTTCTCATCGTCGTCGAGGACCTCGATGCGGTGATCGCGTTCTTCGTCGGGATCGGCCTGGAACCGGAAGGCCGGATGCCGGTCGAGGGACGCTGGGTGGAGAGCGTGATCGGGCTCGACGACGTGCGCCAGGAGGTCGCCCTGCTCCGCGTCCCGGGCGGCCACGGCCGAATCGAGCTGGCGAAGTTCCACACCCCGGCGGCGATCGGCGGTGTGCCGGTCGACGCGCCGGCCAACACGCTGGGGATCCGCCGGGTGATGTTCGCCGTGGACGACCTCGACGAGGTCGTGGCCCGCCTGCGTGCCCAGGGCGCCGAGCTGGTGGGCGACGTCGCCCGCTACGAGGACGTGTACCGGCTCTGCTACGTGCGGGGCCCCGAGGGCATCGTCGTCGGACTGGCCGAACAACTCACCTGACGCCGCGCGGGCGCTCACGAGTCCCGCCGACCCGCGCGCCGGATAGGACAGACTGGGCGCATGGTTGACGTGCACCCCGACGCGTGGGTATCGCCGCACGCTGTGCTCCGTGGTGAGGTCGTCGTCGGCGCCGGGTCGCGGGTGCTCGATCTCGCGGTGATCCACGCGGTCGGCGGACCGGTGACCATCGGCCGCAATGTCGTCGTGATGGAGCACGCCGTGCTGCGGGGCCGGGCTGATCATCCCCTCACGATCGGCGATTCGGTGATGATCGGACCACACACCCATGTGAACGGCGCGCACCTCGAGGACGAGGTCTTCGTCGCCACCGGAGCGTCCCTCTTCCCCGGCTCCCACGTCGGCGCCGGTTGCGAGCTCCGCATCAACAGCGTCCTGCACGTGAACTCCCGGCTGGACCCCGGCACCGTGGTCCCGATCGGATGGATCGCGGCCGGTGATCCGGCGCGGCTGTTCTCCCCGGACCGCCACGAGGAACTCTGGGCCGTCCAACAGACGCTCGACTTCCCCGGCACGGTCTACGGGGTGGACCGCGGCGCCTCGATGCACGAGATCATGCGCCGCCAGTCGGCGTACTACGCGCCGCCCGGCCAGTAGCCGACCACCTCACCCGACGCGGCGAGGCCCGGGGCGCATCGGGCGCTCCGGGTTCGCGGCCGGTGGACCGGCAGTGGTCCAATCGTTCCGATGCATGATTTACCGAACGTTCCGCGTCAGGGTCGGGTGTCCGCGGTGGCTGCGGCCGCCGCGGTGGGTGCTGATCTACGCGCCGGACTACAGCGTGACGTGTGAACTGAACGGCGAGGTCGGGCCGTACAACGCCGGCGGGGGCGGGACGACGCTCGCGGACGTGGCCCTGGTCGACGTGCCGTACCAGGTCGACCACGACTCCGGCGGGATCCGTGAGGACGACGCGAACCCCGGCGGGTACCGGGTGATCGCCGGCCGGGTGCCGCCGCGGGTCGACAGCGTCCGGATCACGCTCACCGACCGCGTGGCGTCGACCCGTACGAACGACGGCACGTTCCTCGTCTGCTTCAACTACACCGACGGCGGCTGGCAGCACGGCGGTCCGCCCCGGATCGAGGCGTTCACCGATGGCTCGTCCGAGCCCGTCCCCGCCGGATCGGCCACACCCTGGCATCGATAGGCCCGGCCATCGCCGCCGCTCGGCGAGGATCAGCCGGGGCGTTCCCGGTCCCGGTACACCGACGGGCGGACGCCGGCCTGGCGCAGGAACGCGGCGGACAGGTGCCCCGGGCTGGTGAAACCGCAGGCCGACGCCACCTCGTGCACCGCCAGCCCGCGACCGAGCAGGTGCTTGGCGTGCTCGACCCGCAACCGGGTCAGGTAGCGGGCCGGCGTCACGCCGGTCTCGCGGGTGAACACGCGCAGGAAGTGGTACCGGCTCAGGCGCGCCGCGCCGGCCAGGTCGGCCAGCCGGATCGGCTCGCCCAGCCGGTCGTGCATGTACGAGATCGCGGCCCGGACACGCTGGTCCTCGCGGGTCGGCGGAGCGTCGGCGTCCCCGACGAGCTCCACCGCGAGGAACTCGGCCGCGGCGGCGGCGTACCGATCGTCACGACCGCGGTGGGCCGCGTCCGCGAGTGATCGCAGCACGGCCCCGATCAGCGCGCTCTGCCGCGCCGAGAACTCCGCCACCGGCACCGCGGCGCCGGTCTCGCCGGCGGCGCGCGCCACGTCGTCCGCGGTCAGGTGGACGTGGATCGTGCGCATCGGCGCGCTCATCTCGTACCGGACCCGGGTCGGGCGCCCCGGTAGCGCCCGGCCGACCGTTCCCGGCGCGATCGGTGTGCTGCGCCACCCGTCGCCGATGTCCGTGCGCATCGTCCCCGCACCGTCGGTGACCACCCAGAAGTGATGGGCGGCCGACGCCGGGAGCACCAGGTCGTCGGCCACCGCGACGTGCTCGAACCGCTGGACGAGCAACGCACGCCACCCGGCGTCGTCCCAGCTCGACAACGTGCGTCGCACACCCCAGTCCGTGTCGGCGCAGGCGTAGCCGTCGGTGTCGAAGCGGGCATTACGGTGCACGCATCGACACTACTCAGCGCGCTCCGGTCGACCGCCCGGCGGCGTACCGGGCCAGACCGTCGGCCATGCGCTGCACGAACCGGCCCAGGTACCAGGCCCAGAACCGGCCGGTGCCCGGCAGCTTCGGCTCGAGGGTCGCCGACCAGGTGACGTCGGTGCCTCCGTCCGGTGACGGCGCCAGGTCGATCACGGCCCGGTAGGACCGGAACAGTCCGCCGACGTTCCCGTAGACGAACCGCCGGTCCGGCACGAGTTCGAGGACCGGTTCGCGCGAGACGGACGGTCCGGTGCGGAAGACCCGGACGTCGCCCACCTGCGCCGGGGCGTCGGGGTCACCGCCGCCCTCGAGCTCGGCGCGGTCGAGCGGCGACCAGAGCGGCCACGTCCCGGCGCGCAGCAGCAGGGCGAACACGGCGTGCGGCTCGGCCGCGGAGTGGGCGTGGACGGTGTACGTGTGGGGCACGCAGCGACCGTAGGTCCCGGTCCCGCCGGTCGACCATGCACGAGAGTGCTGAACCGTCGTCGGAAAAGTGCGGTGTCCCGCCCACGTCAAGGAACGGGCGCGATCAGCTCCGGAAGTGCGTGGTCAACGCCTGGAGCTGCTGGGCCATCCTGGTCAGGTCGGCCACCGCGGTCTGGGACTGGGTGATGCCCTCGGTGGTGATCTGGGTGGCGGTCGCCAACCCCGCGATGTTCGTCGCGATCCCGCCCGCCCCCTCCGCGGCCGCGGACACGCTGCGGTTCATCTCGCTCGTGGTCGCGGTCTGCTCCTCCACCGCGCCGGCGATCGTCGACTGGAAGTCGTTGATCTGCATCACGACCTCGCTGATCTGACCGATCGCCGCGATGGCCGCCTCGGTGTCCGACTGGATCGCGTCCACCCGCTGCGCGATGTCCTCGGTGGCCCGCGCGGTCTCCTGGGCCAGATCCTTGACCTCGCTGGCGACCACGGCGAAGCCCTTGCCGGCCTCGCCCGCGCGCGCCGCCTCGATCGTGGCGTTGAGCGCGAGCAGGTTGGTCTGCTCGGCGATGCTCGTGATCACCTTCACCACGGTGGCGATCTCGGTGGAGGACTGGCCGAGCTTCCCGATCTGTTCCGTCGTCGTCCGGGCCACGTCGACGGCCTGGCTCGCCACCCGCGCCGCCTCGGTCGCGTTGTGGGCGATCTCGCGGATCGAGAGCCCCATCTCCTCGGTGCCCCGCGCCACGGTCTGCACGTTGTCGGACACCTGCGCGGCGGCCTCCGCCGCGCCCTGGGCCTGGCCGGACGCGTCCTGGGCCGACGCTTCGATCCGGCTGGACGTCGACGACATCTGCTCGGCGGCCGCGGCGACCTGGAACGCCGAGTCGGAGACGGACGCGATGATGCTGCGGACGCCGGACTGGGCCTCGTCCAACGCGGACGCCATCTGGCCCACCTCGTCCCGGGAGGTGATCTCCGCGCGGACCGTGAGGTCACCGCCGGCCATCGCCGCCAGCGCCAGCCGCACCCGCTGCAGTGGCCTGGTGATCGAGAGCACCACGAACCGGGCCAGCAGGCAGAGCAGCAGCGCGGTCGCCGCCGCGGTGGCCCACAGGACGTACTGCGCGTTCTGGCGGCTCGCGGCCGACGCGTCCTCCTCGGCGGTGATCACCCGGGCGAAGAGCGTCCGCTCGTTCTGCAGGACGGTGCTGGTCAGGTAGTTGTCGATGCCGATCTGACCCCAGGCGCTCCTGGCCCCGGCCGGGTCGACCGCGGCGCCCTTGACGAAGCGGGTGACCACCGTCGTGTAGTCGCCGTACGCGGTCTTGATCCGCCCCACCGCGCTCGACAACGACTTCGGCAGGTCGACGGTCTCCAGCCGGCCGAGCAGCTGATCGGCCGCGCCGACCTGATCGGCGAGGAGCGCCTGCTGGGTGGCGGGGTCGCCGCGGACCAGCGCCTGCAGAGCGCTGCTCTTCAGCTCGGTGGCCTGGCGGTCGAGCTGGAGCACCAGCGCGCTGGCCTCGTTGACGTTCTCCAGCCGCGTCGCGGTGGTCTCGGCGATCCGGTGGCTCACCGCGGTCACCACCAGGCAGGTGGCGAGTGCGACCAGGCTCGCGCCGACCAGCGCGCCCAGCTTGGTGCGGACCGGGAGGTCGACGAACCGGCCGGACAGTGACCGACGCTGCGGCCCGCCCTGCGGAGCGGATCCGTTCATGGCGTGCTCCTGGGTTTCGCGGTCAGGCCGCGAGCTGGTCGGCGGTGTAGTAGCCGCCCTCGACGAGGACCCGCTGGTAGTTCGATCTGTCGACGTTCACGGGCTGGAGAAGGAACGTCGGCACGGTCTTGACGCCGTTGTCGTACTGCTCGGTGTCGTTGACCTCGGGCGTACCGCCGGTCAGCAGCGAGTTCGTCATCTGCACGGCGACCTTCGCCAGCTCCCGGGTGTCCTTGTAGACGGTCTGCCCCTGCTGACCGTCGGCGATGAGCTTCACCGAGTCCAGTTCGGCGTCCTGACCGGTGAGCACCGGCAGCCGCGAACCCCGGTAGCCGGCGGCCTTGACCGCCTCCAGGATGCCCCGGCTGATGCCGTCGTACGGCGAGAGCACCGCGTCCAGGCGGGCGGATCCGTACGAGGAGGCGAGGATGCGGGCCATCCGCTGCCGCGCCACCGCCCCGTCCCAGCGCGGGGTGGCGACCGCCGCGAACGACGTCTGCCCGCTGCGGACGACGAGACGGCCGCGGCCGAGGTACGGGCGGAGCACGCTCATCGCCCCGTTGAAGAAGAACGTCGCGTTGTTGTCGTCAGCGGAGCCGGCGAACAGTTCGAGGTTGAACGGACCACGGCCGCGCTTCAACCCGAGCGTGTCCACGATGTAGGCACCCTGCAGGACGCCGACCCGGTAGTTGTCGAAGGTGGCGTAGTAGTCGACGTTCGCGGAGTCGCGGATCAGCCGGTCGTAGGAGATCACCGGGATGTCGGCGGCGGCGGCCTTCGCGAGCACGTCCTTGAGCGCGCTGCCGTTGATCGCCCCGACGACGAGCGCCTTGTCACCGCGCTCCACCATCGCGTCGATCTGGTCGATCTGCGTCTGCACGTCGTCGTCGGCGTACTGCAGATCCGTGCGGTAGCCGAGGAGCGTGAACTGCCGCACCATGTTCTCGCCGTCGCCGATCCAGCGGGCCGACCCCTTCGTCGGCATGGCCAGGCCGACCACCCCCCGATCGGGAGCCGCGATCGTGTCGGCCGCGGAGTCCGAGCATCCCGCGGTGACCAGCACCGTCCCGACCAGCGCCAGTGACAGCCACGACAGGCCGACGTTCCGGATGGCGAAGGGCATAGCAGTTCCATCGGGCCCCGGCGCGGCGACCTGAGCCCTTTCCGCGGGAACTCGAGGTCAGCGGTCGGCGGCCAGGCGGAAACCCAGGCCGATGAAGAGGCCGCCGGTGGCCACGTCGATGCGACGCCGGGCCGCGTGCCGCTGGCGCAGCCACCCACCGATCCGGCCGGCCAGCACCCCGACCGACCCGTCGATCAGGAACTCGATCACGATCAGCAGCACCCCGAGCACGACGAACTGGAGCCACACCCGGCCCAGCGCCGGATCGATGAACTGCGGCAGGAACGCCAGCGTGAACGTCACCATCTTCGGGTTGAGCAGGTTCGTCACCAGCCCGTTGACGTAGGCGCGGCGCCCGGACATCCCCCCGCCGGCGGCCGGGACGTCGGCCACGCCGCCCTTGCGCCGCCGGATCATCTGCACGCCCAGGTAGACCAGGTAGAGCCCGCCGACGACGCGGACCACCACGAACGCCGTCGGCACCGCCGCGAACAGGGCCGCGAGCCCGACCGCGGCCAGCGCGACGTGGATCGCCTCGCTGCTGGCCACCCCCGCGGTGGCCAGCAACCCGGCCCGCGGACCGCCCTTGATTCCGCAGCCGAGCACGAACAACATGTCCGGCCCCGGGGTGATCATGGCGACGAGCGTCGTCACGACGAACAACGTCAGCAGGTGCGAGTCGATCGGCATAGCCGGATCCTCACACCTGGGCGGGGATCGACCGAACGATTTCGTCGCATCGCCGAGCCCGGTGCCGAGCGGGGCGGACGCTAGCATCGGTGCGCGGACGGGCGTCCGTGCTGCGGACGAGTGAAGCGGAGCCCCGGATGCTGTTTCGAGCCGCCCAGATCACCACGTGCGGGCAGCCGCCCGCGGTCACCGAGGTGCCGGCGCCCGAACCGGCCCCGGGCGAGGTGCTCGTCGACGTCGTCGCCGCGCCGATCACGCCGCTGGACCTGCTGTGCGCGTCCGGCACGTCGTACTTCGGCGCACCGGCCACGCCGTACGTGCCCGGCGTGCAGGGGGTGGGCCGGCAGGCCGGGCGCACGGTGTGGTTCCCGACCACGGCCGGGATGGCGCCCGGGAACGGCAGCATGGCCACGGTCGTGACGGTCCCGGCGTCCGATGTGGTGGAGTTGCCGGCCGGGGCGGACCCGGTCGCGGTCGCGGCGGCCGGCCTCTCCGCGGTCGCGGCCTACGCGGCCCTGACCTGGTCGGGTGAGCTGGTCGCCGGTGAGCGGGTCGTCGTGCTCGGCGGCGGGGGCGTGGTGGGCCAGGCCGCGATCCAGTTCGCGCGGGCGGCCGGCGCGGAGTGGGTCGTCGCCGGGGCCCGCTCCGAGGCCGCGCGGCGGCGTGCCCGCGCGGCCGGCGCGGACGAGGTCGTGGCGCTCGGCGCGGCCGGCGTCGACGAGCTGGCCCTGGCCTTCGCCGACGCCTGCCCCGGCGGCGCCGACCTGGTGCTGGACGGGTTGTTCGGCGTCCCGGCCGCCGCGGCGCTGCGGGTGCTCCGGGCCGGCGGGCGGCTGGTGAACCTGGGCAGCTCGGCGGGGGAGACCGCGCCGTTCGACTCGGCGACGATCCGCAGCAGGCAGCTGCGGATCGTCGGCTACACCAACAACGCGCTGACGCCGGACGAGCGGGCGCGGGCCGTCCGGGTGGTGGCCGACGCCGTCGGGGCCGGGACGCTGACCGTCGCGCACCGGGCCGTGCCGCTCGACGACGTGACCGACGCGTGGCAGCGCCAGGCCGCCGGTGGAGCCGAGGGCCGCATCGTCCTCACGACGTGACGGGTGCGCGCACCGCGGCGAACGCCCGGTCCAGCGCGTCGGCGGTGTCGGCGGGCCGGGTGGCGGACCGCCAGGCCACCACGGTGCCGGGGCGGACCAGGAGCGCGCCGTCGGGCTCGACGCCCCGCACCGCGGCCCACTCGTCCCGGCCCGGGACCTCGACGACGTCCACCAGCCGGGCCAGCGGGTCCGTACCGGCCGCGACCGCGCCGCGCCAGGTGTCCGCGGCGTCCAACAGGCGCAGTCAAGCGCGCCCGGACGGAGCCGCGATCCAGTCCCCGCATCGCTCTGTCCGTTGACCGCATCCCGTGTCAGAACGGAGGTCCGCTGAGCGGACGGATGTCCGGGGAGGCGCTCGATCGGGGAGCTCCTCACGTTCGGCTACGGCGCGCCCACCCGGATCGTCTCCGCGCCGCTGGGCGGGGTGGAGCGCCGACCTCGAGCTGCTCGTCGTGAAGATCCCGGAGGCGGTGGGGTCGGCGTCAGCGAGCGCACGCGGCAACTGGCGTTCGCGCGCCAGGTCGGCACGCCCCCGATGGCCTACCTGCGGCGGATCCGACTCGAGCTGGCCCACGAGCGCCCCCGCTGATGCCCGGCATCGACGTCGCCGGCTACCGGGCGGGAGGGCCGGTGCTCGCCGCGAACTTCGTGTCGACGGCCCTGGCCACCGGGTGGGGAAACGGCCGAACCGGCGCTCCGGTCCTCCGCGGCGGCGTGAGCGCGCCGGGAACGGCGCCCGGCGCGATTGGCTCAGCCGGGCCCCGGAGACGCCGATGTTCCGGGGAACGACAGGGGGACCCGGCGGTGGCGGCACGGATCGAGGGGAGCGTCCTCTCCCGGCTGAAGACGATCTTCCTGTTCTACGCGGTGTTCAGCGTCGCGGTCGGCGTCGTGGCGACGGTGGGCGCTCCGTACGGATCGCGGGGCGTGCGCGTCGGCGTCGCGGTCGGTCTGGCCGGGCTGACGGTCCACTGGCTGGTCGGCTGGAGCCGGGACCGGTTCCCGGGCCGGGTCGAGCCGCTGGAGTGGGTGGTGCTCGCGGCGCCGGGTCTGGTCGTGGAGTCGCCCGCGGAGAACGCCGGGTACTTCGGGGCGTTGCTGTTCCGTAGCTACTACGGCACGAGACGGCAGTTCTGGTGCCGTCTGGTGCTCGTGCAGCTGGTTCCGCTGGTGCGGGTGGTCGGGCCGCGTCCGATCACGCCGGGCGAGTTCGTCGCCGTGGTGTCGTTCGGTCTGCTGGTTCCGCCGATGGTCCGGTTCCTGCGCGGGATCGGCGAGCGGAACGGTCGCCTGATCGCCCGGGAGCGGACCCAGCTCGCCGGGGCGGAGCGCCTGTCCGTGGCGGCCGACCGGCCGGCGGTGTACGACGTCGCGGTGGCCACCGCCGCCGAACTCACCGGCGCCCCGGCCCCGGACCGGGTGCTCCTCCTGACCCCGCCCTGGGGCGGCCGACCGGCCGAGGGGAAGGCTCCGCCCGGTAGCGGCCCGCCGGCCGAGGGGAAGGCTCCGCCCGGAAGCGGCCCGCCGGCCGAGGGGATCCCGCCCGACCTGCTCGTCCGCCTCACCGGGCCGCTCGTCGACCACCTCGACGCCGCCGACCACGCCCGGCTCCGGGACGCCGTCGGCCTGCCCCCGGCGCCCGGTGGTCTGCTCCTCGTCCCGATCACCGCGGCCGGACGGCACCTCGGCGCGTTCGGCGTCTCCGGCGAGCCGCACCCTCCGGCCGACGCCACGAGCAGCCTCGTCGCCTGGGGCGCGCGTGTCGCCGAGGCGCTGCGCCGGGTCGACCTCCACGCCGAGCTGACCTTCCGCGCCTACCACGACCCGCTGACCACGCTCGCGAACCGCGCGTTGCTGGAGTCGCGGCTCGAGCAGGCGCTGGGGGAGCGCCGCAGCGCCGGGCAGGTGGCCCTGCTGCTCCTCGACCTCGACGGGTTCAAGCAGGTCAACGACGTCCACGGACACCCGGCCGGCGACGAGCTGCTGCGCGCCATCGCCGCCCGGCTGCGGGGCTGCGTGCGCGGGACCGACACGGTGGCCCGGCTCGGCGGCGACGAGTTCGCGATCCTGCTCTCGGGCGTCGACGACCCGGAGCTCGTGGCGACGACCGCGGACCGGGTCGTCGCGGCGATCCGGGAGCCGATCGACGTGGAGGGGCGCACGGTCGCGGTCGGGGTGAGCGTCGGCGTCGCGGTCGCCGAGCCGGGCGCTACGGCGGGCGTCCGGGAGCTGATCCGGGCCGGTGACCAGGCGATGTACCGGCGCAAGGCCACCCGGGCCGGCGGCTGGGAACGTTACGAGGCGGGGCTGCGCCGGTAGCGGCCGGGGGAGACGCCGACGGTGCGGGCGAACGCGTGGCTGAACGAGCTCTCCGAGGCGTACCCGAGCTCGGACGCGAGCGCCGCGACCGTCGTGTCGGTCTCGCGCAGCGCGCGTTCGGCCAGCCGGATGCGCCAGCGCGTGAGGTACGCGACCGGTGGCTGTCCGGAGGCGGCCCGGAAGCGGGTCGCGAACCGCGTGCGGGACATCGCCGACGCCCGGGCCAGCTCGTCCAGGCTCCAGGACCGGGCCGGTTCGGCGTGCATGAGCGTCAGCGCCGGGCGCAGCTCGGGGTCGGCGAGCAGGGTGAGCCACCCCGGCCGGTCGGCCGCGCCCCGCGACAGCACCGCGCGCAGCACGGCCACGAGCAGCAGTTGCGCGTACTGGTCGGAGGCGAACCCGGCCCCGAGCCGGCCGGCCGAGCGCTCCTCGAGCAGCTGTTCGAGCAGGCGCAGCACCTGGTCGGCCTCGGTCAGCACGGTGAGCTGCGGTAACACCGCGAGCAGCAGCTCGTCGCCGCTGCGGTCGAGGTCGATGTGCCCCCCGATGACGACCGTGGACCCGGGATCGGCCAGTGACCCCAGGTGGGCGTCGGGCTCTTCGACCGGCGGGATCGCCGGGTCGCTGCACAGCACGAACGACTCGACGCGGTTGAACACCGCGACGTCGCCCTGGGTGAGGCGCCGGGGCGCCCGGGAGTCGGTGACCAGCCAGCAGCCGCCACGCACCAGGCCCTTGAGTTTGAGCGTCGCGGTGGGCCGGAACCGCACCGACCAGTCCCCGGACGCGGTGAAACCGCCGGTGATCACGCAGCGGGCGCGGACGAGTTCGAGCGCGTCGGAGAGGGGATCGGCGGTCACCCCGGAACTCTCGCGCAAGTTCTGGGGACTCGCAAGCATTCATAGTTCCGGCGCCGGTGGGCACAGTTAGGGCATGGAATATCGCCAACTAGGTAACTCCGGCCTGCGGGTCTCGACGCTCACCATGGGCACGATGACGTTCGGCGGTTCCGGCGGCTTCTCCCGGATCGGCACGACGGACGTCGAGGCCGCCACGCGGCAGTTCGATCTGTGCCGCGAGCACGGCGTCAACCTCATCGACACCGCGAACATGTACTCGGTCGGCGTGTCCGAGGAGATCGTCGGCGAGGCGGTCAAGGGGCAGCGCGACGACTGGCTGCTGGCCACCAAGGTCCGGTTCCCGATGGGTGACGGCCCGAACGACGCCGGGCTGAGCAGGCACCACATCCTCAACCAGGCCGAGGCCAGCCTCCGCCGCCTGCAGACCGACCACATCGACCTCTACCAGCTGCACGAGTGGGACGGCCAGACCCGCCTGGAGGAGACGCTCGGCGCGCTCGAGACGCTCGTCCAGCAGGGCAAGGTGCGCTACGTCGGGGTCAGCAACTACACCGGTTGGCAGCTGCTCAAGGCGCTGGGCATCGCCGAGCGCGACCGGCTGCCCCGCTTCGCCAGCGAGCAGATCTACTACTCGCTGCACGGCCGGGAGGCCGAGAACGAGCTGCTGCCGGCCGCCGTCGACCAGGGCCTCGGCGTGCTGGTCTGGAGCCCGCTGGCCGGTGGGCTGCTGTCGGGCAAGTACACCCGCGGCGCCGACGGCCAGGTCGAGGGCCCGAAGGGCTCGCGGCACATCGGTGACTGGAGCGAGCCGCCGATCGACTACCCGGACCGGTTGTTCGCCACGATCGACGTCGTCCGCAAGATCGCCGACGGCCGGGGCGTGTCCGGGGCGCAGGTGTCGCTGGCCTGGCTGCTCACGCGTCCGGGGGTGACGTCGCTGATCGTCGGGGCGCGCACCGAGGAGCAGCTCGCCGACAACCTCGCCGCCGCCGAGCTCACGCTCACCGCCGACGAGATCGCCGAGCTGGAGAAGGTCAGCCGTCCGCCGCTGCTCTACCCGTACTGGCACCAGCACGCGGCCGCGAAGGACCGGCTGAGCCCGGCCGACCGGGTCCTGCTCGACCAGTACTCGGAGTAAGCACGGCGAGTCACCCTCCGCCCCGGGCGGAGGGTGACGCTACCGTGGCGCGATGCGTCTGTTTGCCGCATTCCTCCCGTTCCTTCTTCTGCTCCTGACGCCCGGCGCGGCGTCGGCCGCCCCGGAGCGCGTCGTGGACGCCACGGTCGAGACGCAGCCGGTGGAGCACTCGGCGTCGGCCGCGATCGACGTCGCGCTGTGGCGTGATCCGGACCGCCCCGGACGGTCGCTGGTCATCGGCACCGACCAGAAAGGTCCACTGGAGACCTACGACCTGTCCGGCCGGCGGGTGCAGCGCGTCGACGCGGTCTACCCGACCGGTGTGGACGTGCGCGGGGACGTCGTGGTGGCCACCTCCGGGCACGGCCTGAAGGTGTTCACCGTCGACCGGGCGTCCCGGCGGCTCGTCCTGCGCTCCGCGATCCCCACCGGGGTCACCCCGTACGGCGTGTGCCTGTACCGCGCCGGGGACCTGTACGCGTTCGCCACCTCGGTGGGCGGGCGGGTCGAGCAGTGGCGCCTGACCGTGCGCGGCCCGAAGGTCACCGCGCAGGCCGTGCGGACCTGGAAGGTCGGCACCCGGCTCGACACCTGCGTCGCCGACGACCGGGAGCGCGCGCTCTACGTCAGCGAACGGCGGTTCGGGATCTCGCGGTACCGGGCCGACCCGGACGCCGGGCTGCGCCGGGTCGTCATCGACCGCGCGAAGACCCGGTGGGGCGGCAAGGACGGGAAGGTCACCGCCGACCTCGAAGGACTCGCGATCGCCGGGGACCGGCTCTACGCGACCTCACAGGGCAGCACGGACTTCGTCGTCTACGACCGGGTGAGCAACCGGTACGCGGGCCGGTTCCGGGTCGGCAGCGGCCGCCGGGTGGACGGCTGCCAGGACACCGTCGGGATCGAGGCCACGGCCCGGTCGCTGGGGCCTCGCTTCCCGCGCGGTGTCTTCGTCTGCCACGACGGTTACAACCAGGACGGCGCGACCGTCGAACGGGAGAACTTCAAACTGCTCCCGCTCATCCGATGACGGCGAGCGCGTCGATCTCGACGAGCAGGTCCTCGCGGGGCAGGCCGACGATCACGGTCGTGCGGCCGGGCAGCACGCCGGAGGTGACCCGCGAGCCCAGGAACTGCCCGTAGGCCTCGTTCATCGTGCCGAAGTGGGTGCGGTCGACCAGGTAGACACGCAGCATCACGACGTCGTCGAACGAGGCTCCACCGGCGGCGAGGATCGCCTCGATGTTGCGCAGGGTCTGCTCGGTCTGCGCGGCGACGTCACCGGGGCCGTGCAGTTCGCCGGTGGCCGGGTCGGTCGCGATCTGCCCGGAGACCTGCAGGAGCTGGCCCTGGCGGAGGCCCTGCGGGAACAGCGGCAGGGGCGCGGGTGCCCGGTCGGTGGCGATGGCGGTACGGGTGCTCATGGGTGCTCCTCATCGGTATCCACAGTCGCGCGAGATGTCGGCGACGGCGTTCATCAGGGCGGGGGCCAGGGCGAGAACGTCCTCGTAGGGCAGCAGGACGTCGGGGACCGAGACCGAGACCGCGGCGAGGATCCGCCCGTCGGCACCGCGGATCGGGGCGCCGACGCAGTTGATGAACGTCTCGTTCTCGGCGTGGTCCTCCGACCACCCGCGCTCGGCCGTGCGGGCGATCTCGCGGCGGAGCTCGTCCGGGCCGGCCGGGGTGTTCTCGGTGTACTTCACGTAGGGCAGGGTGGCGATCAGCTCGTCGCGTTCGGCCGCGTCGAGGCCGGTGAGCAGCACCTTGCCCACCGCGGTGCTGTGCAGCGCGGCGGTCTTGCCGATCCGCGACGCCATCCGCACCGGCATCTCGCGCGGCTCGAGTTTGTCGACGTAGATCGCGGTGGTGCCGTCGAGCACCGCGAGGTGGACGGTCTGCCCGGTCTCGTCGCGCAGGGCCTTCAACCGCGGCGCGGCGACGACCCGGACCTCGAACGAGTCCAGCGCCTGGTGCGCGAGCCGGAACAGGTGCGGGCCGAGCCGGTACCGGTGCTCACCGTCGTGGTGGACGAAGCCCTCGTCCTCGAGGACACGCAGCAACCGCAGCACCGTGCTCTTGTGGACACCTTCGGCCGCGGCGAGCTCCCCCAGCGTGCTGGTGCCGCCGGCGACCCGGTCGAGCAGCGACAGGGCGCGGGCCACCGACTGACTCATCCGGCGAGATCCTTCCAGGCGGGCAGCGTGACCGGACGATCCTCCCGGACGACCAGCGCGGCGGCGGCACAGCGGTGCCCGAGGACCACGGCCGAGCGGACGTCCAGGCCGAACCACCGCCCGGCGAGGTAGCCGGCCGCGAACGCGTCACCGGCCCCCACCGGCTCCACCACGTCGACGTCGAGCGCCGGCACGTGGAACGTCTCCGCGCCGAGCACCAGCACCCCGTGCTCCTCCTGTTTGAGCAGGATGCGCCGGGCGCGCGGCAGGGCCTCGCGCAGGACGCCGGGCTCGGCGCTGCCGAAGACCTGCACCGCCTCGTCCGCACCGAGCAGCACCTCGTCGGCGGCGGCCAGCAACCGGCGCAGCGCACCGTCGTCGCGGTCGCGCCAGAGCGCCGGGCGGTAGTTGAGGTCGACGGTCAGCCGGGAGCAGTGCGCCGGTAACGCGTCGCAGAACGCGGCCGCGTCGTCGGAGAGCCCCGGGGTGATGCCGCTGACGTGCACGGTCGCGGCCGTGCCCAGAACAGGGCCGACGCGGTGCAGGTAGGCGGGGGAGAGCGCGGACGCGGCCGAGCCGTCCCGGTAGTAGAGCATCGCCGACCGGCGGGAACCGTCGCTCGCGGTGCCGGGCGCCTTCACGTAGACGCCGGTCGGCCGGGCCGGATCGAGCTCGACCGCGCTGACGTCGACCCCCGCGCCGGACGCGACCGAGCGGACGTGCTCCCCGAAGCCGTCGTCGCCCAGGCGGGAGAGCCAGGCCGTGGGCACACCGAGCCCGGCCAGGGTCAGCGCCACGTTGAGCTCGGCGCCGCCGACCGTGCGCACGAACGTGTCCGCGTCGCGCAGCGGCACGTCCCGCGCCGGGGTGAGCACGGCCATCGCCTCGCCGATGCAGACGATTCGCCGCGTTGAACCCGTTGCCCCCAGCATGCGGCGATGCTAGAACAGTGCGGACCAATTGTGCAACGCCTATTGCGCCCTGTGCAACGCAGCAGTCCGGAGGAGGCAGCGTGGGATACGACGCGGAGAACGTCGGGCCCTTGGGGCCGGAGCAGAAGGCGGTTCCGGTCGCCGCGTGGGGCGTGACGGCCGCCGACTGGGTCGCGGGCCGGCCGGCGCTGGCGACGCTGCCGACCCCGCTGGTGACGCTCGACGCCGGCGCGCTCGACCACAACCGGGCCGCGATGGCCGGCTGGGCGGCGAGCGCCGGAGTGGACCTCGCGCCCCACGGCAAGACGACGATGGCGCCGTCGCTCTGGCGCGCGCAGCTCGACGCCGGGGCCTGGGCCGTCACCGTGGCCACGCCCTGGCAGCTGGCGTTCGCGCTGTCCGCGGGGGTGCCCCGGGTGCTGGCCGCGTACCCGGTGCTCGACCCGGGTGTGCTGCGCTGGCTCGGGCAGCCGCGCAGCGCGCGGGTGCTGGTCTGGGCCGACGGCACCGACATCGTCGACGCGATGGCGCCGCACGTCGCCGGCTCGGCGCAGCCGCTCGACGTGCTGGTCGACGTCGGCGCGCCCGGCGGGCGGACCGGAGCACGCACGCCCGGCGCCGCGCTCGCCACCGCACGCGCGATCGCCGGCACCCCCGGGCTGCGGCTGGCCGGTGTCGCCGGGTACGAGGGGTCGCTGGCGCACGACGCGTCCGGCGCGAGCCTGGCGACGATCCGCACCTACCTGGCGTCGCTGCGTGAGGTACACGCCGCGCTGGGCGAGCTGTACGACGGCGAGGCCGTCCTCACCGCCGGGGGCAGCGCCTACTTCGACGAGGTCGCCGCGGCCCTGGCGCCGCTGCACGAGCCCGGACGCACCCGGGTGGTGGTGCGCGCCGGGGCCTACCTCGCCCACGACGACGGGTTCTACCGCGGGATCACCCCGTCCAACCGGGACACCGGGCCCCGGTTCCGGGCCGCACTGCACGGCTGGGTGCGGGTCATCTCACGCCCGGAGCCGGGCCTCGCGCTGGCCGACGGCGGCAAGCGCGACCTGCCGTTCGACGAGGGCCTGCCCGAGGTGCAGGCGATCCGGCGCGGCGGCACCGCCCCGGCCGGGCCGTTGGAGGGCGCCGAGGTCACCGCGCTCGCCGACCAGCACACGTTCGTGCGCCTCACCGGCGACGCCGAGACCGTGCGGGTGGGCGACGTGCTGCGCCTCGGCCTCTCCCACCCGTGCACCACGTTCGACAAGTGGGGGCTGCTGCCGGTCGTTGACGACGCGTCGGCGGATCAACCGGCGGTGGTCGACGTCGTCCGGACGGTGTTCGGATGAGTACGCTGCGAATCCGGGGGGCCTCGATCGTCGATGGCACCGGTGCACCGGCTTACCGCGGCGACGCGCTGATCGTCGACGGCCGGATCGCCGCGCTCGGTGACGACGTCGGGTCGGAGGGGCCGGTCCTGGAGGCCGACGGGCTGGTGCTCGCGCCCGGCTTCATCGATCTGCACGCCCACTCCGACCTCGCCGTCGTGACCGATCCCGAGCACCTGGCCAAGACCACCCAGGGCGTCACCACCGAGGTCGTCGGCCAGGACGGGCTGAGTTACGCCCCGGCCACCGACGAGACGCTGGCGATCCTGCGTGAGCAGCTGGCCGGCTGGAACGGCGTCCCCGGGGACATCCCCTGGCGGACCGTCGGCGAGTACCTCGACCGGGTGGACGCCGGTGCGGCGGTCAACGTCTGCTACCTCGTGCCGCAGGGCAGCGTCCGGATGATGGTCGTGGGCACCGAGGACCGGCCGGCCACCCCGGCCGAGCTCGACGCGATGGCGCGGCTCGTCCGAGACGGGCTCGAGCAGGGCGCGGTCGGGATGTCCAGCGGCCTCACGTACGTGCCCGGCATGTTCGCCGACACCGACGAGCTGGTCGCGCTCGCCCGGGTCGTCGCCGAGCACGGCGGGTTCTACGCGCCGCACCAGCGTTCCTACGGCCGCGGCGCGCTCGCGGCGTACGCGGAGATGATCGAGGTCGCGCGGCGCAGCGGGGTCGCGCTGCACCTCACCCACGCGACGATGAACTTCGGCGTGAACCGGGGCCGGGCCGGCGAGCTGCTGGCGCTGATCGACGACGCGGTCGCCGACGGCCTCGACGTCACGCTCGACACCTATCCCTACCTGCCGGGTTCGACGACCCTCGCCGCGGTGTTACCGAGCTGGTCGGCCACCGGCGGCCCGGCCGCGACGCTGGAGCGGCTCGCCGACCCGGTGGCACTGGCGCGGATCCGCGAGCACCTCGAGGTCACCGGCTCCGACGGCTGCCACGGCGTCGTCGCCGAGTGGGACACGCTGCAGATCTCGGGCGTACGCACCGCGGAGCTGAGCGGCCTGGTCGGCTCGACGATCGCGCAGATCGCCGCGGCCGAGGCCCGCGAGGAGTTCGACGTCTTCGTCGACGTGCTGCGCCGCGACCGGCTGGGCACCACGATCCTGCAGCACGTCGGGCACGAGCCGAACGTCCGCGCGATCATGCGGCACCCGCGGCACACGGTCGGCAGCGACGGCCTGCTGGTCGGCGGGCGCCCGCACCCGCGGGCGTGGGGCACGTTCCCGCACTACCTCGGCCACTACGTGCGCGAGGAGGGCGTGCTCGGGCTGGAGGAGTGCGTCGCCCGGATGACCGGCCGGTCGGCCGCCCGCCTCGGCCTGGCCGACCGCGGGGTGCTGCGCCCCGGCGCGATCGCCGACCTCACCCTGTTCGACCCGGCCACGGTCGCCGCGGGGTCCACGTTCGACGATCCGCGCCGGCCCGCCGTCGGCATTCCGTACGTGTTCGTCGACGGCGTCCGGGTGATCGACGACGGGCGGCGGACCGACGCCACCCCGGGCCGGGCGGTGCGGCGATGAGCGCGCTGGAGCCGATGTTCGCCGACCGGGTGGTGTGCGTGGTGCGCGCGCCGGCGCTGCCGTCCGCACCGGCGCTGTGCGACGCGCTCGCCGCCGGGGGGATCCGCACCGTGGAGCTGACGTTCACCACGCCCGGCGTGCTCGAGCACCTCCGGGCCGCGGCCGGCGTGCCGGGCGTGACCGTCGGCGTGGGCACCGTGCTGACGGCCGCGGACGCGTCCGACGCGATCGCCGCGGGCGCCCGGTTCCTGGTGACACCCGGGGTGCTGCCCGAGGTCGCCGCGGTGGCCCGCGACGCCGGGGTGCCGTTCCTGCTGGGCGCGCTCACGCCCACCGAGGTGCTGGCCGCCGCCTCGCTCGGCGCGGCCGCGGTGAAGATCTTCCCGGCCTCGGCCTTCGGGCCCCGCTACCTGCGTGACCTGCACGGACCGTATCCGTCGTTGCGGCTGGTGCCCTCCGGGGGCGTCACCGCGGGCAACGCGTCCGAGTTCCTGGCGGCCGGGGCCGCCGCCGTCACCGCCGGGACCGGTGTGGTCCCGCCCGCAGCTGTGGAAGCCGGCGACTGGGCCGGCATCACCCGACGCGCCACCGAATTCACCGGAGGATTGACGTGAGTTGGTTACAGGACTCGACCGGAGGGTTGCTCCTCCTCTGCGCGGCGGCGATAGCCGTGCTGCTCGCGTTGATCATCGTGGTCAAGCTCGAGCCGTTCATCGCCCTGCTCATCGCCGGGTTCTCGCTGGCGCTGGCGGCCGGGCTGCCGGTGTCGCAGATCGTCGGCACGGCGTTGAAAGCGTCCGATTCGGTGCTGGAGACCGGGTTCGGCGGGATCCTCGGCCACATCGCGGTGATCGTGGGGCTCGGCACCGTTCTCGGCGGCATCCTGGAACGCTCCGGCGGCGCGGACGTGCTGGTCGAGAAGCTCACCGGGCGGTTCGGTGAGCGCGGCGCGCCGGTCGCGATGGGGCTGGCCGGGCTGATCTTCGGCATCCCGGTGTTCTTCGACATCGGCATCTTCGTGCTCGCGCCGCTGGTCTACGTGGCCGCGCTGCGCGGCGGACGCTCGCTGGCGCTGTACGCGCTGCCGATGCTCGCCGGCCTGTCGATGACGCACGCGTTCCTGCCCCCGCACCCCGGCCCCACGGCCGCGGCCGGCCTGCTCGGCGTCAGCCTCGGCTGGGTGATCCTGATCGGCGTGATCTGCGGCCTCCCGGCGTTCGCGGCCGCCGGTATCGCCTGGCCGTACTGGATCGGCCCGCGCGTCCGGGTGGAGGTCCCCGCCGAGGTGGCGGAGGCCGAAGCCCAGCCGGTGACGGTCGGCGGCGGCGTCGCCACCGCGGAGCGGCCGACCGGTGGTGCCGGGGACCCGGTGGACGACGACGCCGACGGCCCCGGCGACGCGCCGGCCGGCCCGGCGCCCGCGGCCGGAGCGGCGGTGCCGCGGCCGGTGGCGCTGGGCACCGTGCTCGCGATCATCCTGGTGCCGCTGGTGCTGATCCTCGGCGCGACCTTCGGCACGGTCTGGCTGGAGAAGAGCACCCTGCTCGCGGTGCTCACGTTCCTCGGCAACCCGGCGGTCGCGCTGACCATCGCGGTGCTGCTCGCGTTCTGGCTGCTCGGCGTGCGCCGGGGAAGCACGGTGGCGGAGCTGTCCGAGGTCACCGCCGCGTCGCTGCGGCCGGTCGGCATGATCCTGCTCGTCGTCGGCGCGGGCGCGTTCTTCGGCAAGGTCATCTCGTCGACCGGCGTCGGCGACGCGCTCGCCGGCACGCTCTCCGACGCCGGTCTGCCGATCATCGTGCTCGCGTACCTGATCTCGTGCGCGCTGCGGCTGGCCCAGGGCTCGGCGACCGTCGCGCTGGTCACCACCGGTGGCATCGTCGCGCCGCTGGTGGAGAACGAGGGGTACTCGCCCGCGCAGCTGGCCACGCTGGTGATCGCGATCAGCGCCGGGTCGATCATCGCCAGCCACGTGAACGACGGCGGGTTCTGGATCATCTCGCGGTACTTCAACATGTCGGTGAAGCAGACGCTGGCCACCTGGACCGTGCTCGAGACGATCCTCTCGGTCGTCGGCTTCGTCATGACGCTGATCGTCTGGGCGCTGCTGTAGGTGCCGGCCGGGGCGGGTGCACCCCGCCCCGGCTCACCCGCGCGGGGGAGCGCGGGTTTCGCCCGCGTCGGCGAGGCACCGCCGGCGGCCGGGCGGCAGACTGGGGCGGTGAGTGCCTGGTTCCCGCGCTATCGCGTCGACCTGCTGATCGCGGCCGTGGTCGCGGTACCGGTGGCGGGGCAGGTCGGGGCGGCCGACCCCGGTGAGGCCGACGCGCTCGGCGTCGCGTTCAGCGCCGGTACGGTGATCCCGCTGGTCTGGCGGCGCCGCGCCCCGTTCACGGTCGCGCTGGTCGTGCTCGCGTTCGGGTTGCTCACCTCGGTGTACGCCCGCCCCGGCCAGCAACTGCAGTACGGGGCGCTGGTGGCCACGTACACGATCGCCGACCTCGGCGTCGTGCCCTGGCACCGCTGGTCGGTCCTGATCGGACAGGTCGTGACGATCCCGCCGGGCGCGATCCTGGTCAAGCACAACACGCTCCCGCAGCTGCTGTTCACGCTGCTGCTGCCGATCGCGGCCTGGATGCTCGGCACGGTCGCCCGCCTCCACCGCGAACGCGGTGACGCGCTCGCCGCCCGCGCCGAGGAGCTCGAACACCAACGCACCGCCGACGCCGCCCGCGCGGTCGCCGAGGAACGCGCCCGCATCGCCCGCGACCTGCACGACGTCCTCGCGCACGCGGTCAGCGTCATCGTCGTGCAGGCCGAGGCCGGCCCGCTGGTGGTGCGCTCCGACCCGGCCCGCGCCGAACGGGCCTTCGACGCGATCGCCGAGTCCGGCCGCGACGCGATGGCGCAGCTCCGCCGGTCGCTCGGCGTGCTCAAGACCGCCGGGAACGCCCGCGCGCTCGCACCGCAGCCGACCGTCGCCGACCTCCCGGCGCTGGTCGAGCGGGTGCGCGGCACCGGGTTGCCGGTCGTGCTGACCGAGGTCGGCGAACGGATCCGGCTGGCGCCCGACGCCGAGCTCGCCGCCTACCGCATCACCCAGGAGGCGCTGACGAACACCGTGAAACACGCCGGCGCGACAGTGGCCACGGTGACCCTCACCTGGTGGCCCGACGGGCTGGCCGTGGAGGTCCGCGACGACGGGTCGGGCGGGTCCGGCGCCGTTCCGTCCGGGGGACACGGCCTGATCGGGATCGCCGAGCGGGCGGCCGCGGGCGGCGGCACCGCGTCGGCCGGCCCGGTGGACGACGGCTTCCTGGTGACCGCGTGGCTGCCGGGATGATTCGCGTCGTCGTGGCCGACGACCAGGAACTCGTCCGCAGCGGGTTCACGATGATCCTCGACGCGCAGCCCGACTTTACGGTCGTCGCCGAGGCCGGGAACGGGGCCGACGCCGTCGTCGCCGCGCACGCCCACGCGCCCGACGTCGTGCTGCTCGACGTGCGGATGCCGGTCCTGGACGGGCTCGGCGCCGCCCGCCGGATCTGCGCCGAGACCGCGGCCAGGGTCGTCATGCTCACCACGTTCGACCAGGACGACTACGTCTACGACGCGCTCGCCGCGGGCGCCAGCGGCTTCCTGCTCAAGGATCTGCGCCGCGACGACCTCGTGCACGCGGTGCGTGTCGTGGCCGGCGGCGAGGCCCTGCTGGCGCCGACCGTCACCCGGCGGCTGATCGCGGAGTTCACCCGGGGGCGCGACCGCGGCACGATCGCACCCTCCCGGCTGCGCGTGCTCACCCCGCGCGAACAGGAGACGCTCGTGCTGCTCGGCCGCGGCCTGTCCAACGCCGAGATCGCGGCCGAGCTGGTGGTCAGCGAACACACGGTCAAGACCCACGTGAGCAACGTGCTCGCGAAACTGGGCCTCCGCGACCGCATCCAGGCCGTGATCGCGGCCTACGAGACCGGCCTGATCGTCCCCGGGGGCTGACGGCGGGGTTCGCTCGCTCCGGCGATGCGTGGCGGCACCGGGTCGGGCCAGGCTCGCGGCATGAGACTCACCTACCTCGCCCCGCCCTTCCTGGTGGCCGCGTACGGCGTCGTCCGGCTCGTCGACGGCCTCGACGGCAGCCACGGCCCCGGTCCCGCGTGGACGATCGGCCACGTCCTGTTCCTCGTCGCGCTGCTCGGCTTCGGCTGGGTGGCCGTCGACCTGTGGCGTCGCCTGCGCACGGTCCCGGCGCTCGTCGCGGCGGCCGCGACGCTGCTGGGCCTGGCCGCGTTCGTCCACACCGTGGTCGTCGACCTGCTGGTCGGCGCGGGCGCGGCCGACCGCGCCGAGATGAACCTGCGCTACCAGGACCACGACACCCCGCTCGACCCGGTCGCGCCGCTGTACCCGCTCGGGTTCACGGTCCTCGTGCTGCTGTTCGCGATCGCCGCCCGGCGCGCGTACTGGAGCCCGGTGCTGGTGCTCGTCGGCTACCTGGCGATCGTCGCGAACCTCGATCTGCTGCCGATCGCCGGGTTGCTGATCCTCGGTGCTTCGATCCCGGCCGCCCGGGGCAATGATGTCGGGGTACGCGCGACGAAGGGACCGCATGGCCGACAACACGCTGGAATTTGACGGCACCACGAAACGCTACGGCGACGTCGTCGCGCTGGACGACCTCTCGTTCGACGTGCGCCCCGGCGAGATCTTCGGGTTCGTCGGCAGCAACGGCGCCGGCAAGACCACGGCCATGCGGATCGCGCTCGGCGTGCTCGCGGCCGACGGCGGCGCGGTCCGGTGGCGCGGCGCCCCGATCACGCTCGAGGCGGCCCGGCGCATCGGCTACATGCCCGAGGAACGCGGCCTCTATCCGAAGATGACGGTCGCCGACCAGCTCGAATACCTCGCCCGCCTGCACGGCCTGAGCCGCGCCGACGCCCGGGCGGCGGTCACCGAGTGGACCGACCGGCTCGGTATCGGCGACCGGCGCACCAGCGAGGTGGGCGCGCTGAGCCTCGGCAACCAGCAGCGGGTGCAGCTCGCGGCCGCGCTGCTGCACGGCCCCGACCTGCTCGTGCTCGACGAACCGTTCTCCGGCCTCGACCCGGTCGCGGTCGACGTGATGAGCGGTGTGCTCGCCGAACGGGCCGCGGCCGGTGTGCCCGTGCTGTTCTCCAGCCACCAGCTCGACCTCGTGCAGCGGCTCTGCGACCGGGTCGGCATCATCCGCTCCGGGCGGCTGGTCGCCTGCGACACCGTCGACGCGCTGCGCAGCACGAAACGGCAGGTCATCGTCGACGTCCGCGGTGCGTGGAACCCGGCCGTGCCGGGCGTCGACCTGGTCTCGACCGACGGCACCCGGCAGGTGCTGGCGCTCGCCGACGACGTGGACGACCAGGACGTGCTGCGTGCCGCGCTGGCGGCCGGGCCCGTCACCGAGTTCCGGCCCTACCGGCCGACGTTGACCGAGCTGTTCCGCGAGGTCGTGACCGACGAGGGAGCCCAGCCGTGAGCAGCGCGTCCGTGGTCTGGCTGATCGCCGCGCGCGAGGTGCGCACGCGGTTGAAAGCCAAGTCGTTCGTGATCGGCACGATCGGGTTGCTCGTCGTGATCGCGGGTTACCTGGTGCTGTCGGTGTGGCTGGCGAACTCGTCCGGGCCGACGATCGGGTTGTCCGGCCCGTCGGCGCAGCTGCGCCCGGCGATCGAGGCGGTGGCCGAGAGCCTCGACGAGGACCTCCAGGTGCGCATCGTCGACGAGGGCGCCGGACGGCAGCAGGTGCGCGACGGTGACCTCGACGCGCTGATCACCGGGCCGGCGTCGGCGCCGACCGCGGTCGTCGAGGAGGAGCTCGACGACGCGGTGAACGGCATCCTCACCGCGGTGCTCCAGCAGCGCGCGCTGCAGGAGTCGCTGACCGAGGCCGGGGCGGACCCGGCCGCGGTGCAGCGCGCGGTCGCCGCGGCCGGGGTGCGGGTGGACGCGTTCCGGGCCGCCGACCCGCAGGAAGGGCAGCGGCTGGTCCTCGCCGGCGTCGCGATGACCCTGCTCTACATCGCGCTGATCACCTACGGCACCGGCGTGGCGCAGGGGGTCGTCGAGGAGAAGACGAGCCGGGTGGTGGAGCTGCTCCTGGCGACCGTGCGGCCCTGGCAGCTGCTGCTCGGCAAGGTGGTGGGCATCGGCCTGGTGGGCCTGGTGCAGCTGGTGATCCTCGGCGGCGTGGGGCTGGCCGGTGCGTCGGCGGCCGGGCAGCTGACGTTGCCGTCGCTGGGCATCGGGACGTTCGTCTCGCTGCTCGGCTGGTACCTGCTCGGGTTCTTCCTGTTCGCGTCGGTGTTCGCCGCGGCGGGCGCGCTGGTGTCCCGCTTCGAGGAGATGCAGAGCGTGATCTCGCCGCTGATCATGCTGCTGGTGATTATCTTCGTGCTCGGGCTCAACCTGCTGATCCGCGATCCGCGCAGCGAGCTGGTGGAGATCCTGTCGATGATCCCGCCGTTCACCGCGATCCTGATGCCGGCGCGGGGCGCGCTGGGCGTCGCCCCGGCCTGGCAGATCGTGCTCGCGGTGGTGCTGACGCTGATCGCGCTGGCCGGCACGGTGCGGGTGGCCGGTGCGGTCTACCGGCGCGGCGTGCTGCACACCGGGTCGCGCCTGTCGTTGCGTGCCGCGCTGCGCCCGTCTAGCTCAGCGCCGGACCGGTCATCCAGTACTCGCCGTCGGCCCGGGTGAGGTAACCGACGTCGACCAGGTAGCGGCGGAGCGCGACGTGGTCGACCGGCCCGCCGGCGCACCAGGGCACGAGCCGCTCCTCGACGGTCTTCTCGTCGTAGCGCTCGCCGGGGACGAACGTGCGCAGGCTGACGTGACCGAGGACCGCGAGCTTGCGTGTCCAGCGGGCCGGGAAGTCGACCAGCCGGTCGTCGCGGACGTAGCGCCGGAGGACCTGATCGTTCATGCCCGGCACCGTACGCCGGGGCCACGGATCCGGCGAGCGGATTAGCGTGGCGGCATGCCGCACATCGACCTGCCGCCGCTGCCCGGGCTCGTCGGGCTGCTCGCCGCCCGCCCCGACGTCGCCGCCCCGCTCACCGAACTCGCCGAGACGCTGCTGCGCGGACCGTCGCCGCTGACCCCGGCCCAGCGCGAGACGATCGCCGCCCACGTGTCCCGCGGCAACGGGTGCGAGTTCTGCGCCCGGACGCACGGCGCCGTCGCCGGGGAACTCGACGACGGCGCCGAGCGCGGGCTGGAGCCGCTGCTGGCGATCGCCGAGAAGGTGCGGGTGGACGGTCGCTCGGTGACCGACGAGGACGTGGCCAGGGCACGCGCGGCCGGCGCCGACGACGCGGCGATCCACGACACGGTGCTGATCGCCGCCGCGTTCTCGATGTTCAACCGCTACGTCGACGGCCTGGCGACGACCGTCCCGTCCGATCCGGCGCACTACGGGCGGCACGGCCGGGCGCTGGCCGAGAACGGCTACCGGCCGCGGTGACCCGGGACCGGGCGCTCGGGGCGCTGGGCGGGCTCGCGCTCGGGGACGCGCTCGGGATGCCGACCCAGAACCAGCCCCGGGACGCGATCCGCCGCCGCTACGGCCCGGTGCTCGACGACCTGTACCCCGGCCCGGACGACAACGAGATCAGCCGGGGCCGGCCGGCCGGGCGGGTCACCGACGACACCGACCAGGCCGTGATCCTGGGGCGGTTGTTCGTCGCCGGCAACGGCCACGTCGATCCGCGGACCTTCGCCGACGCGCTGCTGGCCTGGGAGGAGCGGATGCGTGCCGAGGGCTCGCTCGACCTGCTCGGCCCCTCCACCCGGCGCGCGCTCGCGGCCGTCGCCCGGGGCGTGTCCCCGGACGAGACCGGCCGCTGGGGTGACACCAACGGCGCCGCGATGCGGATCGCGCCGATCGGGGTCGGTGTGCGTCCGCGTCCACTGGAGGCCCTGGTCGACGCGGTGGAGCAGGCGTGCCGGGTCACCCACCACACCGGCGTCGCGATCGCCGGTGCCGCGGCGGTCGCGGCCGCGGTCAGCTCCGGCATCGAGGGCCGGCCGCTGCGCGAGTCGCTCCGGCACGCGGTCGCCGCCGCCCGGCTCGGCGCCGGACGCGGCCACTACGTGCCCGGGGCCGACGTCGCCGCCCGGATCGACTGGGCCCTGGACCTCGCCGCCGAACCGGACCTCGACCGGATCTACCGCCTGGTGGGCACCGGGCTGGCCACGCAGGAGGCGGTGCCGGCGGCGCTGGCGATCGCCGCGCTCCACCCGGACGACCTGTGGGACGCGTGCCGGCACGCGGCGAGCCTCGGCGGCGACTGCGACACGATCGCCGCGATGACCGGCGCCGTCGTCGGCGCGCACGTCGGCTGGAGCTCGGTGCCGGCCCCGATCCGCGAGCGGCTCCTCACCGCGAACCCGGCGCTGGACCTTCCCGTGCTCGTCCGGGAACTCCTGGCCCTTCGCGGGTAGTACTGGTGGTATGCCGGATTTGACGACTACGTATCACCATGGTCCGTTCGGGCGGCTCCGGTGCCGGTCCATCGGCACCGCGCGCCCCGGCGTCGCCCAGGTCGTGGTCGTGCCGGGGCTGTCGGTCGCCGACTACCTCCTCACCGGGCTCGCCGGTTTCGCCGGCTGGACCCGCGCCCACCTGCTCGAACTCCCGCGCTCCGGCGGCGTCGACGTGACCCGGTTCGCCGACGCGGTCGCCGGTTGGCTCGACACGAACGACCTGGGGCCGGTCGTGCTCGGCGGCCACTCCAGCGGCACCCAGGTCGCGGCCGCCGCGGCGGTGGGGCGGCGGGACGTCGTCGCGGTGCTGCTCGCCGGCCCGATCGTCGACCCGGCCCGCCGCGGTGCCCTGCGGCTCGGCCGGAGCTGGCTGCGTGACGGCAGGCAGGAGCGTGGCGGCCTGATCCGGTCGCAGGGCCCGGAGTGGGCCCGGTCCGGTCCGCTGCGCCTCGCGCGGCTCATCCGGTCGCACCTCGCGTACCGCATCGAGGAGCCGGTCGGCGCGCTGCGGGTACCCGCGCTGGTGCTGCGGGGGAGCGAGGACCGGCTGTCCCGGCCCGGGTGGTGCCGCCGGCTCGCGGCCCTCAGCCCGGGCGGCCGCTACGTCGAACTGCCCGGCGCGCACTCGTTCTTCTGGGACGATCCGGAGACCTGGGCGGAAGTGGTGAGAGACGCGTGCAGCTCGGAGAGCTCGAGGCCCGCCGGCGGCTGACCGACGCCCGCGTGGTGCGGCTGGCCACCGCCGACGCCGACGGCGTGCCCCACCTCGTGCCGGCGACGTTCGCCGTGGTCGGCGACACGATCCTGATCGCCGTGGACCACAAACCCAAGCGGCACACCGGGCTGCGCCGCCTGCGTAACGTCGCCGCGAACCCGCACGTGTGCGTACTGGCCGACCGGTATTCCGACGAGTGGACGCAGCTGTGGTGGGTGCGCGCCGACGGCCTCGCCGTGGTCAGCGACGATCCGGTCGACGCGCTGGTCGCGAAGTACCCGCAGTACGCCGACCGGCCACCGACCGGGCCGGTGCTGACGATCCGGGTCACCCGCTGGAGCGGCTGGTCGTACTCCTAGGGCCGGCCCGGCGGATCCCGCGAGCCGCGAGGCACCGTTCGCGGCCGGGCGGGGGGCCTGCCGGACCGGGACTAGCCGCGTCCGCGCCGCCCGACCAGTGCCTCGAAGAAGCGCTCCTCGGGTGTGCCGAACGGGGTGTCGGCCACCAGGTAGGTCCAGGTCGACGTGGGGCGGCGCAGGCCCGCCTCGGCCAGGTCCACGTTCTCGCCGGGCTCGAGCGTCGTCAGCGTCTCCTCGGCGGCCTCACGCACGTGCGTCTGCAACGAGCGGAACGCGTCGATCGCCAGCCGGTTGAACTCGTCCAGCGGGGTTTCCCGGCCCAGGATCCGCAGGTGGATGCCCTCCCGGATGGTGGCCAGCTCGGCGAGGTGCTCGGCCCAGGCCTGGTCGAGGTGGAACAGCAGCACCTGCCGCACCACCTCGAGGGAGTGCTCGTGCTCGATCCACACCCACTCGTGCAGGTCGTCGAGGTCCTCGGCGGCGAGGATCGCGGTGCGCCACTCGATCGTCGCGGCCCGCTGGTTCTCGACCAGCTCGTCGTAGCGCACGGTCTTGCGGTGGATCTGGTCGAGTTTGCCGGCCGCCACCCGCTGCGCGTGGTCGACGTGTTTGCGCAGGCCCTTGTCGAGCACGGACCCCTCGTTGTCGAGCTTCTGCACCGCGTTGTGGTCGGGCGCGTGCTCCAGCACCAGGTCGTCGTCGAGGCTGGTGAAGAACACCGAACGCCCCGGATCGCCCTGCCGGCCCGAGCGGCCGCGCAGCTGCCGGTCCAGACGGGCCGAGTCGTAGCGCCCGATGCCCACCACACACAGCCCACCGAGCTCGCGCACCGCCTCGGCCAGCGCCGGGTCGTCGTCGGCGGCCACCCCGCCCAGCCGGATGTCGACACCCCGGCCGGCCATCTGGGTGGAGATCGTCACCGCGCCCCGACGCCCGGCGTCGGCGATGATCGCGGCCTCGGCCGTGTCGTTGCGTGCGTTGAGCACCACGTGGTCGATGCCGGCGGCCTTCAGCCGGTCGCTCCACGCCTCCGACGTGGCGACGTCCCGGGTGCCGATCAGCAGCGGCTGACCCTTCTCGTGGGCCTCGGTGAGGAACGCGATGAGCGCCTCGTCGCGGTACTCGGCGTCGGCGTAGAGGCGGTCGGGCTCGTCCTCGCGCACCAGCGGTGTCGCCGGCGGCACGACGCCGATCGTCAGGTCGTAGAACTCGCTGATCTGCGCCGCGGCCTCCCGGGCGCTGCCGCTCATGCCGGTGACCGTGGTGTACCCGGTGACCAGCGACCGTATCAGCATCTGGTCGCGGACCTCACCGGCGGTCGAGACGTCCAGGCCCTCCTTGACCTCGACCGCGGTCTGCAGCCCGTCGGGCCAGCGTTGCTTGTCGACCGTGCGGCCCCGGGAGGCGCTGATGATCTCCACCCGGTCGTTGCGGACCAGGTAGTCCACGTCCCGCTCGACCAGCACCTGCGCGTGCAGCGCGAGGTTGGCCGCCGTGAGCAGCGCCACGTGCTCGGGGTGGAACAGGTTCCCCACCCCCAGGAACGCCTCGACGCTGGCCAGGCCGGCGTCGGTGAACGTGGCGTTGCGCCGGTCGTCGTCCACCTCGTAGTGCTTGCCGAGGCGGAAGTGGCGCAGGTGCGCGGCCAGATCACGCGCGGCGACCACCGGGCCGGCCTCACCGGCCAGCACCAGCGGCACCAGCGCCTCGTCCAGCAGCACCGCGTCGATCTCGTCGACGATGACGACGTCGCGGGGGCCCAGCACGGTGTCGCCGGGGGCGGTGCGCTGGCGATCGCGCAGCAGGTCGAAGCCGACCTCGTGCACCGGCGCGTAGACGACGTCGGCCGTGTAGGCCTCGCGCCGGGCGTCGTCGTCCAGATCGGAGGTGACCGACGCGACGGTGAGCCCGAACTCGTCGAAGAACGGCTGTGACCAGGCCGCGTCCCGCCGGGCCAGGTAGTCGTTGACGCTCAGGACGTGCACACGGCGCCCGGCGCACCCGAACGCGGCCGCCACCAGCACCCCGACGAGCGTCTTGCCCTCACCGGTGGCCATGTCGACGACCCGGCCGCGCAGCATGTTGACCACGGCGAGCAACTGGACGTCGAACGCGTCGAGGTTCCAGACCCGGCGCCCGGTCTCGCGGGCGATCGCGCAGAACTCGGCCAGGTCGGTGTCGCCCAGCGCCTCACCGGTACGCAGCGCCCGCGCGGCCTCGCGCAGCGCGTCGTCGTCGAGCTCCGCGAACTCGTCCCGCCGCGTGTCGGCCGCGTCGACCAGCGGCTGCAGCGGCGTCAGGTCGGTCGTGCCGGGCTCGTTCCGTAGCCGGTGCACGGCCCCGGTGAGCCGTTCCCGCCATCCGGATCCAGTCGTCCTCACAGCTAAACCCTACGTGCGGGGTACGACAGGAGTTCCCGCAGCGGTCGCTTCCCGGCCCACGAACCCACCGGGCCCCGCAAAACCCGAGGCCAGCGCGAGCGGAGTGGAGGTCGTGGCGCGCTCCGAGGCCTGCGCCCAACGAGCCGGGTGAGGGTGAGCCGATCGGGCCCGGTGGGCGGTGAGTTCGTTGGGCGGTGAGTTCACTGGGCGTGGCTCTGCTGGGGCGTGGCTCTGCTGGGGCGTGATTCTGCTGGGTGGGTGAGCCCGGTGAGCCCGGTGAGGGAGACGGCTGGTGGGGCTCGTGAGGGAGCGGTCCGCTGATCAGGCTGATGAGTTCGGCGGTGACCGCGGTGACCGGCCGCGAGTGCGCTGCTCCACGACCGCGCCATGAGGGCCGCGCAGCCGGGTGAGCGCGACGACGTGGTCGGGCGGCCGAGATGCATGTCCGGTACGTCGCTGCCAATGCCGGTGATGAGCGGCACCGCGCCGTGGGTGGACCGGCGGCACGGTGTGTGAATGGTGACCGGTGCGGTGCCTATGAACGTGGGTGCACCCCGTCGGTGCCGACGAGTTATCGGGGCTTCGACGGGTTCTTGGGGCTACGCGGGCCCCGGTAGGGCCGGTTGGCCGTCGTAGGCCCGGTTGGCCGTCGTAGGCCCCGGAAGGTGCGCTCCTGCGGCCCGGGACGACGCGGGCGGAAATGGCGAGCCGCAGATGTGCTGGGCCAGGCCGGCGATCAGCCCGTTCGTGACCGGGATCGGGCTCAGGTCCGATTCGCGTAGGTGGTGGCCGCAGCCAGCCCGGAGATGACAGCCGGGTGGGTGGTGGCCGCGGCCAGCCCGGAAATGACAGCGCGATCGGGGCAGCGACTGCGGTCGCGAAGGTGGGCGCGATCGCGCGGGTGGGCGCGATCGCCGGGGTCGCGCTGTCTCGTAGTGGGCGCGGCCGCGCAGGTGGGATTGAAACACGGGTCGCTGCCCTGGAAGGCGCCGGCGGAGACGGCGGGCTGTATGCCGTGTTCCGCGGCGGTAGCGGCCATCGCCGGGCCGGTCGACGCGGTCCGCGGCCTCGATCGTGACGGTGGTGGCTCCCATCGCACGCTTCCGCATGCCGCTGCTGAGCCGCAGCCGCAGTGGACCGCAGCCGCAGGGGAGCCGCCCTAGGCCACCGCCCCGAGGGGCCGCAGCCGCGGTGGGCCGCAGCCGCAGTGGAGCTGCGCTCGACCGCCGCCGCGGGGGGCCGCAGCTGCTGTGAGGCCGCCCCGAAGCCGCTAGCCGCCCCGAAGCCGCTAGCCGACCCGAAGCCGCTAGCCGACCCGAAGCCGCTAGCCGACCCGAAGCCGCTAGCCGACCCGAAGCCGCTAGCCGACCCGAAGCCGCCAGCTGCTCTGGAGGTGCCAGGCGCCCACCGGCCCCAGCTGTCCTGCAGCTGTACCTACAGGGCCGCGACCCTCAGCGCGGCCGCAGCCGAGCCGCCGGGCGGCTGACCGCGCCGCGTCGGACTCGGGCGCATCGTCTGCGCCCGAGGCCCGCCTGTCCGCTCGAGGCTCTGGGTCACCCTCGCGGGTGGTGGCGGGCTGACCATCGGCCACCGGTCGTTCAGGGCACCGCGACCTAGCCGACCGCCGCCGCCCCGTCAGTCGGTGCCCGACTCCAAGGCGGCCAGGTCGAGCAGTTCGTCGTCGCCGGGGACGTCGCTTCGGCGGGTGCGGGCGCCGCCCGCGGCGATGGCCTCGGCGCCGCCCTCGGACATGGCGCCGATGAGGCCGGTGGAGGCCGCCTGGGCCGCGCCGGTCAGGCTCGGCCGGTCGGTGCGCGCGGGCACCGTGCCCACGATGCCCAGGCCGACGTACTGCTCGAGCCGCGCCCGCGAGTCGGCGATGTCGAGGTTGCGCATGGTCAGCTGGCCGATGCGGTCGACCGGGCCGAACGCGGCGTCCTCGGTGCGCTCCATCGACAGCTTGTCGGGGTGGTAGCTGAACGCCGGGCCGGTGGTGTCGAGGATCGTGTAGTCCTCACCGCGGCGCAGGCGCAGCGTGACCTGCCCGGTGACCGCGGACCCGACCCACCGCTGGAGCGACTCGCGCAGCATCAGCGCCTGCGGGTCGAGCCACCGACCCTCGTACATGAGACGGCCGAGGCGGCGGCCCTCCACGTGGTAGCTGGTGAGCGTGTCCTCGTTGTGGATCGCGTTGACCAGCCGCTCGTACGCGGCGTGCAGCAGCGCCATGCCGGGCGCCTCGTAGATGCCGCGGCTCTTCGCCTCGATGATGCGGTTCTCGATCTGGTCGGACATGCCCAGGCCGTGACGCCCGCCGATCGCGTTGGCCTCCAGCACCAGATCGACGGCGGAAGCGAACTCCTTGCCGTTGATCGTGACCGGGCGGCCCTGCTCGAAGCCGATCGTGACCTCTTCCGGGGCGATCTCGACGGACGCATCCCAGAAGCGCACGCCCATGATGGGTTCGACGATCTCGATGCCGGTGTCGAGGTGTTCGAGCGACTTCGCCTCGTGGGTGGCGCCCCAGATGTTCGCGTCGGTGGAGTACGCCTTCTCGACGCTGGAGCGGTACGGGAGGTCGCGGGCGAGCAACCACTCCGACATCTCGGTGCGGCCGCCGAGCTCGGTGACGAACTGGGCGTCGAGCCAGGGCTTGTAGATCCGCAGCGACGGGTTGGCCAGCAGGCCGTAGCGGTAGAACCGCTCGATGTCGTTGCCCTTGAACGTGGAGCCGTCGCCCCAGATCTGGACGCCGTCCTCCAGCATGGCGCGGACGAGCAGCGTGCCGGTGACGGCCCGGCCCAGCGGCGTGGTGTTGAAGTAGGCCCGGCCGCCGGAGCGGATGTGGAACGCACCGCAGGCCAGCGCGGCGAGGCCCTCCTCGACCAGCGCCTCACGGCAGTCGACCAGGCGCGCGATCTCGGCGCCGTAGGTACCGGCACGGCTGGGCACCGACGCGATGTCGGGCTCGTCGTACTGCCCGATGTCGGCCGTGTAGGTGCACGGCACCGCGCCTTTCTCACGCATCCACGCGACGGCCACGGAGGTATCGAGGCCGCCGGAGAAAGCGATTCCGACGCGTTCGCCAACAGGGAGGGAGGTCAGCACCTTGGACACGAAGCAAGTATATGCATAGTGGTGCATGGTCATGCAACCCCGCCGGATGGCTAGGCTGAGCAGCATGCCCGACCGGCCGTTGCGGCGAGACGCCGAGCGCAACCGGCAGCGCGTCCTGGCCGCCGCCCGCGAGGTCTTCGCCGCCCGGGGCGTCGACGTGACGCTCGACGACATCGCGCACCACGCCGGCGTGGGGGTGGGCACGGTCTACCGCCGGTTCCCGAGCCGCGAGCTGCTCGTCGAGGCGTTGTTCGCCGAGCGGCTCGAGCGGCTGGTCGCGCTGGCCGCCGAGGCGCGCGCCGACCCCGACCCCTGGGCCGCGCTGGTGCGCTTCGCCGAGCTCTCGGCCGCGGACATGGCCGCCGACCGGGGCCTGCGTGACGTCGTGTTCAGCCGGGTCCACGGGCGCGAGCACGTCGAGCGGGCCCGGGCGCGCCTGGAGCCGGAGATCGACGACCTGGTGGCCCGTGCGCACGCGGCCGGTGCGTTGCGGCCCGGCGTCGCGGGCGGCGACCTGGTGATGCTGCAGTTCATGGTCGCGGCGGTGCTGGAGTACTCCGAGAACGCCGCGCCGGGGCTGTGGCGGCGGTACCTCGCGGTGGCGCTCGACGGGCTGCGGAGCGGGTGCGAGCGGCTGCCCGGCGCGTCACCTGACGCAAATATTTTGACTCGTGTCGCTCAGGAGTGGCGCCCACCACGTAGACCGGCGTAATCTTCGGCGTGCCTTCACCCATTGGTTTGACAGATGGGGAAAGCTGAGGGCGGCGTCCCCGTTCGGGGCGTGTGGTTTTTTTTCGGAGGAATACAAAGCATGGCTACTGGCACCGTGAAGTGGTTCAACTCGGAGAAGGGATTCGGGTTCATCGCCCCGGATGGAGGCGGACCTGACGTCTTCGCCCACTACTCGGCGATCCAGGGACAGGGCTACAAGGAGCTGACCGACGGTCAGTCCGTCGAGTTCGACATCACGCAGGGCCAGAAGGGCCCGCAGGCGTCGAACATCACGCCGCTGTAACTAGACTTCGCTCTCAGGGCCCGCGCCCGGCATCCGTGCCGGACGCGGGCCTTGATTCGTCTACAGCAGAACCACCACCGCTACGACGACGCTCGCCGCGGCCGATCCCGCGAACCCGAGCCACCGCACCCACGCGTGGCCGCCCGCGCGCACCGGCAGGTCGCGCCAGCGCAGGGCGAGCAGCACCGCGCCACCGGCCGCGGCGCCGGCGCCGAGCGACCAGAACACCGGCGGGATCGTCAGCCAGTCACCGAGCCGGTGGGCCAGCAGCGCCACCGCCACGGCCGCGAGCGCCGACTGCACCACGCGCAGCCGATCGGGCGCCGACCGGTACCGGTGCGCCTCGCCGGGCCGGGCGACCGCCAGGAGCGGCAGCGTGAGCGCCAGGTACAGCACGAGAAGAACCGTCACCGCCCACTGCCAGGGCACGAGCGCGGTGCCCGAGGGCTCGGCGTCGGCGCCCAGCATCCGGATGCCGATCCACTCGACGTCCCGGTTGGTGTTGCCGAGCACCACCACGCCCTCGCCCGCCGCCCGGTCGAGGCCGACGTAGGACCGGAAACCGCCGGTGCCGCCGTTGTGCCAGGTGATGTCGCCGTCGGTGAACCACGCGTACCCGACGCGCCGCTCGTCGCCGTCGGCCCACCGCGGGGTGGTGGCGTCGGCGCCGGGCGCGGTTCCGTCCATCGTCGCGGTGACGAGCTTCGCCAGGTCGGCCGCGGTCGAGCGGACGCCGACGCCGGCCGGGGCGTACCCGAGGCCGGTCCAGGCGGCGGTGCGGCGGCCCGACGCGGTGGCGCCCTCGGCCCACCCGCGGTCCGGGCCGGCGTCGATCGTCGTGCCGGACATCCCGAGTGGACGCAGGATCCGCTCGGTGACCAGCTGCGGGTAGGGCGTGCCGGTGCGGGCGGCGAGCGCGTGGCCGAGCAGCGCCAGGCCCAGGTTGGAGTAGCGCACCTCGCCGCGCCCGCCGCCCACCGACGTGCCCGCGGCCTCACGCAGCAGGTCCTCGACGCTCTGGCCGTACGGGTCGCCGCCGGTGACGTTGGTCCAGGCGCCGGACAGCACGGTCGCGGGTCCGCCGCCCAGCCGGGGGAGCCCCGAGCGGTGGCTCGCGAGCTCGGCGAGCGTCGCGTCGCCGACGGCCGGGTCGGTGAACCGGACGTCGGGGAACGCGGTACGCAGCGTCTCGTCGGCGCGGACGTCGCCCGCGGCGACCAGGTCGGCGAGCAGCATGCCGGTGAACACCTTGCCGATCGAGCCGATCTCGAACCGGGGTCCGCCGGCGTCGTCGCCGACGAGCGTGGTCGCGGTGCCCGACCGGTCGACCCGCGCGACCGCGAGACCGCGGTAGCCGCCGGCCTCGTCGCCGACGACGTCGAGCACCCGCCGGGCCAGTGCGTCGTCGCCGCGGTGGGTGTCGCGAAGGTGGTGGGGCGCCGGCCCTCCGAGTAACGCCAGTGCGGCGACGACGACGCCGACGGCGATACCGGTCAGCGCGCGGTGTCCCGGTGCGCGGGGGGTTTCGGTGACGGTGGCGGTCATGTCCTCACTCCCGACAGGATGACGAGCAGGGGCACCACCCGTTCCGGCGGCACGGCGTAGCGTCCGCGGGCCGCCGACTGCAACCAGCCGGCCGCGACCAGGTGGCGGAGGTGGTGGTAGAGCTGGCCGGTCGTGCCGAGCTCTTCGTCGTCGGCCAGTTCCGCGGTGGTGCGTGCGCCGGTGAGGATCCGGTGGAGCAACCTCAGGCGCACCGGGTGACCGAGGGCGGCGAGCCGGTCGGCCCAGGCCGACCAGTCCGCCTCCAGCAGCGCGGGCACGGGCGTGCCGTACTGCCAGTCGTAGTGCTCGCCGGTGGGTAGCTCGACCGTCCCGGTGAACAGCACGCCGTTGTCGGTGCGTGCTTTCAGCCCGTCCAGGGCCCAGAAGACGTCGTCCGGGACGGGCGGAGCGGCTGCTCCGGTGCTCTCGAGCGCGTCCAGCCTGCGCTCCAGCGCGGCCACCCGGTCAGCGAGCGATTCGTCGGTCACTCCTCCATTATTACGCAACTACGTAATTACGTCCAAGACTAGGGTTGAGCGGAGCAACCGACGAAGGGGATTCCGTTGATCGGCGATCTGCGAGCGGACACCGTGCGCATCGAGGGTGCGAACGGTGACGAGATCGAGGCCTACCTGGCGCTCCCGGCGGACGACGGCCCGCGCGGCGGCGTCGTCGTCATCCACCACCTGCCCGGCTACGACGCGGCGACGAAGGAGATCACCCGGCGCTTCGCCGCGCTGGGTTACGCCGCGATCTGCCCGAACCTCTACAGCCGGGAGGCGCCCGGGGCCGACCCGGACGACGCGGCCGCGGTGGCCAGGGCGAACGGCGGCGTGCCCGACGAGCGGTTCGTCGGTGACGCGGCCGGCGCGGTCGCCCACCTGCGCGGGCTGCCCGGCTCCACCGGCAAGGTCGGGACGATCGGCTACTGCTCCGGCGGCCGGCAGTCGTTCCTGGCCGCGCTGAGCATCGACGTCGACGCGGCCGTCGACTGCTACGGCGCGTTCGTGGTCGGCACGCCGCCGGACGGATTCCCGCTGCGTGTCGGCCCGCTGGTGCAGCGCGCGCCGGAGCTGCGGGCCCCGCTGCTCGGCCTGTTCGGCAACGACGACAAGTACCCGAGCCCGGAGCACGTCGACGAACTCGAGCAGGCCCTGAAGGACGCCGGGAAGCCCTACGAGTTCCACCGCTACGACGGCGCCGGCCACGCGTTCTTCGCCACCGACCGCCCCTCCTACCGGCCGGAGGCCGCGGTGGACGGCTGGCAGCGGATCCACACCTTCTTCGGCGAGCACCTGGGGGCCTGACGATGTGCACCTACGAGACCGCCACGCTGACGATCAGCGGCGCCGGCAAGGGCCGCGAAGGCTGGTTCCCGCTCACCGACGCCACCGTGTACTTCGACCACCCGGTGTCGGCGCCGCAGGCCCACACGCTCAACATCGATTTCCGCAACCCCGAGCGCGGCGCCGCGGCCCGGGTGGCGGTGGAGCTCGACCCGGCGGCGGCCCGCCGGCTGGCCGAGTCGATCCTGCGGATGCTGGACGCGGCCCCGCCCGGACTCGTCGAGGAAAGCCTGGCGTAAATTCGGCCCATGCTGCTCGCGTCGTCGGTGGTCGGTAGTCTCCCGCAGCCGGAATGGCTGATCGACCGGTCCAAGCTGGCCGGCCGGATGCCACCGCGGGTGCGGGCCAAGGAGCTGTGGCGGGTCGCGCCCGACCAGCTCACCGAGGCCCAGAACGACGCGACGCTGGTGGCGATCCGGGCGCAGGAGGAGGCCGGGCTCGACATCCTCACCGACGGCGAGATGCGCCGGGAGAGCTACTCGAACCACTTCGCGACCGCGCTCGAGGGCGTCGACATCGACAACCCGGGCACGACGATCAACCGCAACGGCGAGCCGTACCCGGTTCCGCGGCTCGCCGGGCCGATCAGCCGGCCGGCGCCGATCCAGGTCGAGGACGTGAAGTTCCTGCGCGCCCACACCGACAAGATCATCAAGATCACCGTGCCGGGGCCGTTCACGATGTCGCAGCAGGCCCAGAACGACCACTACCCGGACGCCGAGTCCGCGGCGATGGATCTCGCGGCCGCGGTGAACGCCGAGATCAAGGACCTGCACGCCGCGGGCGCGGACGTCGTCCAGATCGACGAGCCGTGGCTGCAGGCCCGCCCCGAGATCGCCCGCGAGTTCGGCGTCCGGGCCCTCAACCGCGCGCTCGAGGGCGTCGTCGGCACCACCGCCGTGCACCTGTGCTTCGGGTACGCGGCGCTGGTGCACGAGCGGCCGGCCGGGTACTCGTTCCTGCCGGAGCTGGCCGCGTGCACGGCCGACCAGATCTCGATCGAGACCGCGCAGTCGAAGCTCGACCTGGGGGTGCTCGAGGACCTGGCCGGCAAGACGATCATCCTCGGGGTCATCGACCTGTCGACGCCCGAGGTGGAGTCGTCGCAGGTCGTGGCCGACCGGGTGCGCCGCGCGTTCGACCACGTGCCGCCGGAGCGCATCGTGCTCTCCACCGACTGCGGCATGAAGTACCTGCCCCGCGCGTCCGCCCAGGGCAAGATGCGCGCCCTCGCCGACGCGGCCGCGATCCTGCGGGCCGAGGTCTCCTAGGGCCTGTTTCAAAGGCCAGCAGCCCACCGTGGCCGCGGCCCAGGCGACGACCGGCCGCGTTGTCGGTCTTTCCGGATACAACAGCGGTATCCGGAAAGACCTCCGCCTTGCCGCTCGCCGCCTGGACCACGCCCACGGCGGCCTGAACCTTTGAAACAGGCCCTAGTCCCAGTCCGCCGAGGTGTGGTGGCGGGTCAGGGCAGTCAGGTCCGGGTCGTGCTGGGTGACGAGTTGGCGCGCGCGGTACTCGGCCAGCGGGCCGAGCGTGTCGTAGACCTCGGCGAACAGCGCGTACCCGGCGGCGCGGGGCCAGGACGCGGGCAGCAGCCGGTCCGGTAACCCCGGGTCGAGCGCCGGGATCCGCCGCCACGCGTCCATCAGCCGCACCCGCGCGACCAGCGCCTCGGCCGCGCCGACCGCGCCCGCGCGCACCCGGTCGCGGATCGGCCGGTAGGTCGCCAGCACGTCGAGGTAGGCCGCTTCGGCGCCACGCAGCGGCCAGGCCCCGAGCGGCGGTGAGCCCACCGTCTCCACCCGGAAGATCGACATCGTGTCCAGCGCGTGCGCGCGCAGCACGTCCTCGACCGCGGTGACCGAGGCCCGCGGCGAGATCCAGACGCCGTCGAACAGCGCCCCGAACCCGAACCAGCGCAGCGCGGTGCGTACCTGGTGACGCACCTGACGCCGCTCCTCCGGCACGCTGAACGCGACGAGCGTCCAGCGGCCGTCCCAGTCGTCGTCGGGGCGGCCGAAACGCAGAATGCGCCCGGCGGCCTCCCGGACGCTCGCGCGCGCGGCGGGGGAGAGGCGCAGCCGGGCGCGCCGCCCCGCGCGCGTGCTCAGTACGGTCCCGCGGTCGGCCAGCCGGGCGATCGCCCGCCGTGCGCTCGCGGCCGACGTGCCGAACGCGCCCATCATCTCGACGACGGCTCCGAGCGGCACCTCGGCGTCCTCGTCGAGCCAGAAGTCACCCAGCACCGTCACCAGCAGATGCTGCGGGTTGGCCCCAACCCGTGCGCGCGGTAGCACGTTCGACGACGAAACTGTCACACGACGACTCTACGGCCTCGTTTCCGCCCGACCTCTTGACGCGGAGGGGGTGCGGCATACGACACTCAGCACCTCGACGTGTGACAGTCATCCTGGCGCGCGTCAAACAATACGTCTCAATGACAGAGGGGTCAGAGATGATGACGTTAGCGAGGTTCGCCCTGGCCGGAGCGCTGGGAATCGTCGTGCTGGCCCTCTCGGCCTGCGGCGGAGGCTCCGACACCACCCCGTCCGGCGCGAAAGCTCCCTCGGTCGACGCCCAGGCCCTGTTCCGGCCGGAGCTGCACGACAAGCTGCCGAAAGCGATCCAGGACAAGGGCGAGATCGTGTTCGCCGGCGACCCGCACCCGCCCTACCGGGTCGTGGCCCAGGACGGCACGGTCACCGGGTTCGACCCCGACCTGCAGAAAGCCCTCGGGGCCGTGCTCGGCGTCAAGACCCGGATCGAGGTGATCGCCGGGCTGCCCGCCGCGCTCACCGGCATGAAGGCCGGCCGGTTCGACGCGTTCAACGGCCCGGTGAAGGACACCCCGGCGCGCGAGAAGGACTTCGACAACGTCGTCTACATGACCTCGCGCACCGCGTACCTGTTCAAACAGGACTCCGACGTCAAGGACGCCGCCGACCTCTGCGGCAAGACCGTCGCCTACGTGTCCGGCAGCATCGTCGAGGGCCAGCTCGAGGGCCTCTCCACCTGGTGCGCCAAAGCGACGAAACCCGCGGTCAAGGGGCAGCCGCTCGCCGACACCAACGCCACGGTCCTGTCGGTGCGCTCCGGCCGGGCCGACGCGCTCGGCGCGACGCAGGCCGGCGTGCTCGACATCCAGAACGCCGCGAAAGGCCAGTACAAGTACGTGCTGCAGCGCGACGAGCAGGGCGCCGGCGTCGACCAGCTCGCGCTGCTGGCCCCGAAGACCGGCGGGCTCGGGCCGGTGCTGCTCGACGCGTTCCGGGTGCTGTTCGAGTCGGGGCAGTACGACCGGATCATGAAGGCCTACGGCCTCACCGACGTCGCGGTCGACGCCCCGGCGCTGAACGTGGCCGCGAAGCCGTGACGCTCACGGCGCACCAGCCCCCCGACACCGCCGACTACGCCGGGCGGGCCACCGGGCACGTGCGATGGGGCCACTGGGCCGTCGGCGTCGTCCTGCTCGTCCTGGCCGCCCAGCTCGTGCGCTTCCTGGTGTTCAACCCGGCGTTCGAGTGGAACGTCGTCGGCCGGTACCTGTTCGACCCCGCGGTGCTGCGCGGCCTCGGCACCACGATCCTGCTGGCGGTCGCCGCGATGCTCGTCGGGCTGCTGCTCGGCACCACGATCGCGGCCTGCCGCCTCTCGGCGTTCGCACCGCTGCGGTGGGCCGGCACCGCCTACGTCACGGTGTTCCGGTCGATCCCGCCGCTGGTGCAGCTGATCTTCTGGTTCAACCTCGGCTACCTGCTGCCGCGGATCTCGGTCGGCGTCCCGTTCGGGCCGGAGTTCGCCGGCTGGTCGAGCAACGACCTAATCACCCCGGTCACCGCCGCCGTGCTGGGCCTCGGCCTCAACGAAGCCGCGTACCTCGCCGAGATCGTCCGCGGCGGCCTGCTCGGCGTCGACGGGGGCCAGCGGGAAGCCGCGAAGTCGCTGGGCTACAGCGGGTGGCAGACGTTCGCGCGGGTCACGATGCCCCAGGCCATGCGCACGATCATCCCGCCCACCGGCAGCCAGTTCATCACCGTTCTCAAGGGCACGTCGCTGGTCAGCGTCATCGCGATGGCCGACCTGCTGTACTCGGTGCAGACGATCTACGGCCGCACCTACCAGGTCGTGCCGCTGCTGATCGTCGCGGTGCTCTGGTACCTGGTCGTCGTCTCGCTGTTCAGCCTCGGCCAGCAGCGCCTGGAGCGGTACTTCGGCCGGGGAGCGCACCGATGACCCCGGTACTGACGGTCCGCGGCCTGCGCAAACGCTACGGCGACCAGGTCGCGCTCGACGGCGTCGACCTCGACGTGGACGCCGGCGAGGTGGTCGCGGTGATCGGGCCGTCCGGGTCGGGCAAGTCGACGCTGGTGCGCTGCGTGCACCAGCTCGAGCCGATCGACGACGGCGCGATGTACCTCGACGGTGAGCTGCTCGGCCACCGGCGCACCGGAGCGCGCCTGCGGGTGCTGCCGGAGAAGGCGGTCGCGGCCCAGCGTCGCCGGATGGGCATGGTCTTCCAGCAGTTCAACCTGTTCGGGCACCGCACGGTGCGCCAGAACGTCGTCGACCCGCCGGTGCTCGTCCACGGCACGCCGCGGGCCGAGGCCACCGCGCGGGCCGAGGAACTGCTGGCCACGATGGGACTGTCCGACCACGCGGGGAAGTACCCGCGGCAGCTCTCCGGCGGGCAGCAGCAGCGGGTCGCGATCGCGCGGGCGATGGCCACCCGTCCCCGGATCATGCTCTTCGACGAGCCCACCAGCGCGCTGGACCCGGAGCTGGTCGACGAGGTGCTCAGGGTCGTCCGTGACCTGGCCGCGGCCGGCACCACGATGCTGCTGGTCACCCACGAGATGGCGTTCGCCCGCGACGTCGCCGACCGCGTCGTGTTCATGGCGGCGGGGCGGGTCGTCGAGACCGGGCCGCCGGCCGAGTTGTTCACTGATCCCCAGACACCCCGCCTGCGTGAGTTCCTCGCACGCTTCAGATTGGGAGCCGCCCGATGACCACCCTGCTCGCCACCGGCGACCTCGTCCTCGACGAGCCGGACCCGGACTCGTTCTTCGACGGCGCACGCGACGTCCTGCGCGGCGCGGACGTCGTGATCGGGCACGTCGAGGTCCCGCACAGCACGTCGACCGCGCAACTCTCCACCGACGTGCCCGCGCCGCCGGCCGACCCGGCGCACCTCAAGGCGCTCGGCGCGGCCGGGTTCACCGTCGCCACGCTGGCCGGCAACCACGTGTTCGACGTCGGTGAGCAGGGTGTGCTCGACACGATCGCCGCCTGCCGGGACGCCGGGCTGGTGACCGCGGGCGCCGGCGCGAACCTCACCGAGGCGCGGACCCCGGCGATCGTGCCGACGGCGGGCCCGACGATCGCGGTGCTCAGCTACAACTGCGTCGGACCGCGCGACTCGTGGGCGCGCAGCCAGAAGGCCGGGTGCGCCTACGTGCGGGTGCTCACCCACTACGAGCTGGACCACGCCAGCCCGGGTGGCCCGCCCGAGATCTTCACGTTCGCCGACCCGGCGAGCCTGGACGCGATGGCCGCCGACGTGCGTGCCGCCCGGGAGCGCGCCGACGCCGTCGTGGTCGCTCTCCACAAGGGCGTCGGGCACACCCCGGCCGCCATCGAGATGTACGAGCCGCAGGTCGCGCGGGCCGCGGTCGACGCCGGGGCGTCGGTGGTGATCGCCCACCACGCGCACATCATGCGCGGCGTCGAGATCTACCGGGGCGCGCCGATCTACCACGGGCTCGGCAACTTCGTCACCGTCACCCAGGCGCTCAACCCGACCGGCGGCGAGAGCGCCGAGCGCACCGCCTGGGCCAAGCGCCGGGTGGAGCTGTTCGGCTTCGCACCGGACCCGGCCATGCCCACCTACCCGTTCCACCCCGAGAGCCGGAACACCGCGCTCGCGACGTGCACGTTCGCCGACGACGGCCGGCTCGTCTCGGCCGGGCTGATCCCGTTCTACATCGACGGCGACGCGGTGCCCCGGCCCGCCACCGACGACCGGGTCGCGGACTACATCGAGGACATCACGCGCCGGGCCGGCCTCGACACCGAGTTCCGCCGCGAGGAAGGGCTGATCGCGCTGCCCGGCGTCGGCTGAGCCCTAGGTCCAGCTCGCGACGGTGTGGTGGCCGACGAGCGGTGCGAGGTCGGGTTCGTGCTTGGCGACGATCTGCCGGAAGCGGAGCGTCGCCAGCTCCCCGAGCCCGTCGTAGAGCTCGCTGAACAGCGCGTGGGCCGCCGGCCGGGGCCAGTCGGAGGGCAGCAGCTCGGCCGGCAGGTCCGGGTCGAGGCCGGGGAAGATCCGCCAGGTCTCGATCAGGTGGGTGCGCTGCACGAGCGCGGCGGCCGGCGTCACCGTGCCGGCCTCGAGCTGCTCGGGCAGCGCGCCGTGGTCCTTGACGAAGGTCTGGTAGGCGGCCTGGATCTCGGTGAGGTCCCACGCGGTCAGCGGCGCGCACCCCACCGCGGTCTCCACCACCCGGAACGCGCTCAGGTTGTCGACGCCGACGGCCTGGAACACCTCGCGCAGCGCGTCGAGCCCGGCGTGCGGGGAGATCCAGAGGCCGTCGAAGAGCGGCGCGAACCCGAGCCACCGCAGGTAGCTGCGCAGCTGGTGCCGCAGCCGGCGCTGCTCCTCGGGCACGCTGAACGCGGCCAGCGTCCACCGGCCGTCCCAGGGCCGGGCCGACGGGCCGAAGCCGAGCACGGTGCCGGTCTTGTGCCGGATGTCCTGCCTGCCGGTGTCCGACAGCCGGTAGTAGGCGTGGCGCCCGACCTTGCCCGCCTCCAGCGCACCCCGTTTGACCAGCCGGTTCGCGGTGGCCCGCGCGCTGGTCTCGCTGATGCCGAACTCCGCGACGAGGTCGATCAGCACCCCCAGCGGCACCGCGGCGTCCACGTCGAGCCAGTGCTCGCCGAGCAGGCTGGTGAGTAAACGCTGCGGCGAGCCACCGGCCTGGTGGCGCGGCAGCACCGATCCCTCCAGTGCCCGCCGGAGGACGAGCACCTCGGCCGGGGTCGGTTCGGGAGCCATACCGGGAGCTTATTCGCCGCCCGACCCGCGCAGCGAGCACGTGATCGACTCGGCGCCGGCCGGGTGGGTCCGGGTCACGGTGACCGCGTCGGGCCGGCGGTGCCCGCCGGGGGGAGCGCGGTCTCGTCGAGCCGGGCCAGCTCGACGAACGCGCGGGCGGCGGGGGAGAGCTGGCCGCTGCGCCACATCATCACCGCGCCGTGCACGAGGCGGGGGGTGGTGGGCACGACCACGGCGCCGCGCCCGGCCGCGTCCTCGGCCAGGCGCGGCGGTAAGACGGTCGCGCCCGCCCCGGCCAGGACGAGCGGCACGATCGCGGCGCGGTGCGTCGTCTCGACCGCGACGCGGGGCGCGGCGCCGCACCGGCCGAGCTCGCGGTCGACGAGCGTACGCATCGCGGTTCCCTCCGGCGTGGACACCAGGGCCCAGCCGGCGAGCTCCGCCACCTCGATCGGGTGCGCCGGGTCGATCGCCGAGCCCGGCGGGAGCACGGCGAAGAACTCCTGGTCACGCAGGCGCAGATGGTCGAGGCCCTCGACGCCGCCGGGCGACTCGGCCAGCCCGAGCTCGCAGTCGCCCTCGAGCACCATCCCGGTGACCGCGTTGTCGAGCTCGGGGTCGGTGACCCGCACGTCCACGCGCTCGTGCGCGGCGCGGAACCGGCCGATGAGCGCGGCGAGCGGGTCCACGGCGAGCGTGGTGAGCGCGACGATGTCGAGCCGCCCGCCGGTGAGGCCGAGCACGCTCTCCACCGACGCGCGGGCGGTCGCGAAGTCACGCAGCACCTGCTTGGCCGGCCGGACCAGGGCTTCGCCGGCGGCGGTGAGGCCGACGCCGCGCCCGAGCCGGTCGAAGAGCGGGGTGCCGAGGTCACGTTCGAGGGCGCGGATCGCCTGGGAGAGCGAGGGCTGGGCGACGCGCAGGCGCCGGCCGGCGCTGGTGAAGCCGCCGGTCTGGACGATGGCGAGGAAGTACTCCAGCTGGCGGCGGTCCATTCGTAAATCCTATGGGGTCGGTAGGGAATTGGTATCGGTCCCCCGGCTCCAGGGGATTGTTCTCGTTCGACGCCGGACGAGAAGGTTCTGCCCATGATGGAGTGCTGCGGTCTCGACCATCACGCGGACGGGTACACCGACCGCCAGCGCGCCGACCTGGAGCGGGTGCTGGCGTTCAACCGGCGTCTCGCGGCGGCGATCGACGAGTCACGGGACGTCGGCGACGTCGTCGCGGTGCTGGATCCGGATCCGCTGCGCTACATGTGGGTCGACGAGGGCGGCGGCCGCCTCACCGACTACCTGGCCACCGCCGACGCCCACCTCGCCGCGGCACCCCGCCTCCCCGGCCACCACCGCGTACCCGGCCACGACGTCTCCGCCCGGGCCGGGAGCGCGGCGGCGCGGCCCGCGGTGGCCGTCGCGCCCGACGGGCGGGAGCTGTACGTCTGGATCGACTGGGAGGAGGGCGCCGGGGAGCGGATCGTCGCCGAGCTCGACGGCGAGCGGCTCGTGCTCACCCCCGAGCCCGGCGACTGCTTCCGCCCGTCGGCGGTCTTCGACCCGGACGGCGTCGCCTGGGTCCTCTACGGCCGGTCCGACGACGCCGGGCACGTCGCCGTGCACGCGCAGCGCTTCGGCGGCGCACCGGAGCGGATCAGCGGCAGCGGGCACCCGAGCTTCAACCAGGAGGTGACCGCGACCCCCGACGGCCTCGAGGTCGTCTGGCAGGGCCCGCACGGCACCGGCTTCGGCATCTGGTCGCGCCGGTACCGCGACGGGGTCTGGGGCGAGACCGTGCTCGCCAGCGCGGGCGCCGCGGGCAACGCCTGGGACCCGGCGGTGGCCGTGACGCCCGACGGCCGCAGCGTCCACGCGTGGTCGGAGTACGTCGACGGGTCGTACCGGGTCGTCGTGCGCACCGGCGGCGGACCGGCCCGCCCGGTGAGTTCCGGCACCGACTACGCGCTGCACCCGAGCCTCGCGGTCACCACCGACGGCGCGATCTGGTGCGCGTTCGACCTCATCGCCGTGCACGGGCACGGCGGCTCCGGGCCCACCCGGCTGCGCCCGGCCGCCGAGCTCGCCGACGCACCCGCGGTCGTCGGCGCCCGCGAGTCCGGCGACTCGGTCCCGCCCGAACTCCTTCCCGACGTCACCGCGGCGCTGCGTGTGGTGCGCGTCGGCGACGACGGGCTCCGGGAGGCCCGCGGTGTCCTCGCGCCCGGTCTGAACGTCGTTCCCGGCGGGTTGCCGCGCCTGGCCGCGGACCCGGACGGCGGCCTGACCGTGGCCTACCGGGTGCACCGCCAGCTGCCGCTGATGACCTACTACTGGGAGGTCGCGGCCCAGACCCTCGGCCCGGACGGCTGGTCGGCTCCGGTCACGTTCGGCGGCAGCGACGGCACGCTGGAGGAACCCGCGGTCTGCGCCGCCCCGGACGGCGTCCGGGTGGCCTGGCAGGCCGACGGGCGCCTGGAGCGCAGCCTCACCTGGACCGAGGGCTTCGGCGGGCGCGAGTGCCCGGTGCTGCTCGAGCACCTCGGCTCGGTGGTGTGGCACGGCCTGCACGGCGTGGGCGTGATCCGCTCGGCCACCCGGCCGGGCGCCGCGGGGCCCGCGCGCGCCGAGCGTCCGCTCCCGCTCGCCGGGAGCAGCACCCGCCGCGAGGTCCGCGGCTGGCTCGGCGCGGACACCGACCGGTACACCACCGACGTCGACGGGCAGACGCTCACGCTCTACTGGGGTGACCTGCACCGGCACTCGCTGGTGAGCCGCTGCACGTCCGGCGACGAACCCTCGCTCGACGATTTCTACCGCTACGGCTGGGACGTCTGCGACTACGACTTCTGGGCGGTCACCGACCACTCCGAGAACAGCAGCGCCTACCAGTGGTGGTCGATCCAGAAGATCGCCGACCTGTTCCGCGTCGACGACCGGTTCGTGCCGTTCTACGGCTTCGAGTGGACCGGTGACACCGGCCACCAGAACGTCATCTACGGCTCGGTGGAGCGCGGCGCCCCGATCTACTCGAGCTTCGCGCAGGGCTCACGCACCCCCGACGAGCTCTGGGCGAGCCTGCGCCGCCACCCCGACTACCCGGCGCTCACGATCCCGCACCACCCGGGCTCGGCGATGATCCCCTACGACTGGGACTACGCCGACCCGCAGTACCTGCGCCTGGTCGAGGTCTTCCAGGCCTGCCGCGGCAACTACGAGGCCGACGGCGTCTTCCGCCAGTACTCCGACGCCACCCGGCACGGCACGTTCGTCGCCGACGGGCTGGGCCGGGGCCACCGGTTCGGCCTGATCGCCAGCTCCGACCACGGCAACGGCGCCAGCTACGTCGGTGCGTTCGCCGACCGGCTCACCCGCGACGGCGTCTTCACCGCGTTGACCGGCCGGCGCGTCTTCGGCGCCACCACCCGCGACGTGCTCGTCGACGTGCGGGTCGGCGGAGCGTTCATGGGCTCGGAGATCCGGCGCAGCGGCCCGGTCGACATCGAGGTCTACGCCCGCGGGTACCGCGACCTGGCCCGCGTCCAGCTGGTCCGGAACGGCGAGACGGTACGCGAGCTGCGCCCCGACCTCGGCCTGCCCGACGGGCACCTCGAGCTGCCGATCCGGATCGAGTTCGGCCGCAGCGCGGTCACCACCGACTGGTCCGGTGAGCTGACGATCGCCGGCGGCGAGATACTGGCCACGCCGTACCTGTCGCCCGAGCTCACCGCGGTGACCGGCACGACGGCCCGCTGGCACGCGTCGACCAAGTCGTTCGGGGAGCCCTACGGCGCCCAGCGCGGCGGCGTCGAGCTGACGCTCGTGGGCCCGCCCGACGCGACGGTCACCCTCAACGGGGCCCGCACGAGCCTGGAGACGCTCGTCGGCCTGGAACTTCCCGGCGGGGACGGCGGGCGGCTCACCGTCCTCCGCGCGACCGGGGGCCTCACCTCGCTCGGCGCCCGCGAGCAGCGTCTGCACTGGACCGACGAGGTGGGCGACGGCGCCTACTACTACGTCCGCGTGATCCAGGTGGACGGCGAGATGGCCTGGTCCTCCCCGGTGTGGGTGGACACCGACTAAGGAGACTCGATGAAAGTACGGTTCTTGGCCGGCGCCCTCGCCCTGACCGCGGTGCTGGCGGCCTGCGGGGACTCCGGCGACACCGCGTTCGGCGAGAACGACGGTGGCGACGCGACGAAGACGGTCCGGCTCGTCCAGCAACCCTGGGAGGACCTGATCGTCGAGAACCAGATCGTCAGCGACATCCTGACCAAGCTCGGCTACGCGCCGTCCGTGCAGGAGGTCGCGGTGCCGCTCGGCGCCCAGGCCCTCTCCACCGGCAAGGCCGACGCCTACCTGGGCAACTGGTGGCCGTCGCAGGAGTCGGTGTTCGGCACGCTGATCGACGCCGGGTCGGTCGAGGTCACCGGCACGCTGCTCACCGGCACCCGGTACGCCCCGGGCGTCCCCGGCGACCAGGCGTCGACGCTCGGCGTCACGTCGCTGGCCGATCTGGACCGGCACGCCGCCGATTTCAAGAAGGAGGTCCTCGGCATCGAGCCCGGCACCCCCGGCAACCAGGCCATTCTCGACGCGATCAAGACGGACGCCTACGGGCTGGGCGACTGGACGCTGACCCCGAGCAGCACCGAGGCGATGCTCGCCGAGGTCACCCGCCGGGTGGCGAAGAACCAGCCGGTGGTGTTCCTGGCGTGGAAGCCGCACTGGATGGTGGTGAAGTGGGACGTGACGTTCCTCGACGACCCGCAGAAGGTGTGGCCGGGCGCCGGCGAGATCCGGGTGCTGACCCGCAAGGGCCTCGGGTCCGACGACCCGAACCTCGCGAGGTTCCTGTCCCAGATCACTGTCGACGCCGAGACCGCGTCGCAGTGGATCGACGCGTTCGGCCCGCAGAAGAAGCCCGCGAAGGACATCGCGTCGACGTGGCTCGGTGCGAACAAGGACGTCGTCACGACGTGGCTCGACGGCGTGAAGACCGTCGACGGCAAGGACGGCGTGGCCGCGGTGGTGGGCGGATGATCACCGGCACCGGCCTCACGAAGGTCTACGGGACGAAGCGGGCCGTCGACGACGTGGACTTCACCGTCGAGGCCGGCGAGCTGTTCGTCCTCATGGGCCTGTCCGGCTCGGGCAAGTCGACGCTGCTGCGCATGATCAACCGCCTGGTCGAGCCGACGTCGGGCACGGTGACGATCGACGGCGTCGACCTGGCCGGGCTGGGAGCGGCGGAGCTGCGCGAACTGCGTAACCGGCGCGTCAACATGGTCTTTCAGCACTTCGCGCTGTTTCCGCACCGGACGGTGCGCCAGAACGCGGCGTACGGGTTGGAGGTCCGTCGGGTTCCGCTCGCGGAGCGGCTGGACCGCGCCGACCGGGCCCTGGAGCGCGTGGGGCTGGGGGACCGCGGGGACGCCCGGCCCCAGGAGCTCTCCGGCGGCCAGCGTCAGCGGGTCGGGCTGGCCCGGGCCCTGGCCACCGACCCGGACGTGCTGCTGATGGACGAACCGTTCAGCGCACTGGACCCGCTGATCCGCCGGGACATGCAGGACCTGCTGCTGGACCTGCAGGCCGACCGGCCGCGCACGATCGTGTTCGTCACCCACGACCTCAACGAGGCGATGCGGATCGGCAGCCGGATCATGGTGCTCAAGGACGGGCGGGTGCAGCAGTGCGGCACCGGTCCGGAGATCCTGGCCGCGCCGGCCAACGACTACGTCGGTGAGTTCGTCGCCGACGTCGACCGCGCCCGGGTGCTGACCGCGTCCGCGGTGATGCGCCCGGCGCCCTCGACCGCGGTGCTCTCCACCGCTCCGGCCGACGTCCTGGGCTCCGACGTGTTCGTGCTCGACGCCGACGACAAGCTGCTGGGCCTGGTGGGGTCCGCGGACGTGGCCGCCGCTCTCGACGCGGGGGAGCCGGACCTCTCGGCGCGGGTGGCCGACGGGTACCACGTGGTGCCGCCGGACCGGCCGCTGGTGGAGTTCGCGCACCTGGCGGTGTCGGCGCCGCTGGTCGTCGTCGACGACGGTCGGCTGGTCGGCGTGGTCTCGGACCGCGACCTCCTGACGGCGCTGGGAGGTGTCCGTGCCTAGGGTTCCGGTCGGCGAGTGGGTCGACGCGCTGGTGACGTTCCTGCTCGAACACTTCGGTGGGGTGTTCGACGGGTTGGCGTCGGTCGTGACGCAGGTGATCAACGGGCTGTACCGGGTGCTGCACACGCCGCCCTACGGGGTCGTGATCGCGGTGTTCGCGGTGCTGGCCTGGGTCGCGGCGCGGTCGTGGCAGCTGGTGGTCTTCACCGTGGCCGCGTTCCTGCTGGTCGTGTCGATGGAGCTGTGGACCGCGGCGATGCAGACGCTGACCGTGGTGCTGATCGCCGCGCTCGCCGCGGTGCTGATCGGGGTGCCGCTGGGGGTGCTGGCGGCGCGGAGCCCACGGACGGGTGCGATCGTGCGGCCGGTGCTGGACTTCATGCAGACGCTGCCGGTGTTCGTGTACCTGATCCCGTCGGTGTTCTTCTTCGGCATCGGCGTGGTGCCGGGCACGGTGTCGACGACGGTGTTCGCGATCCCGCCCGCGGTGCGCCTGACCGAGCTGGGGATCCGCCAGGTCGACCCGGAGATCGTCGAGGCCGCGCACGCGTTCGGGTCGCGGCCCGGGCAGGTGCTGCGTCAGGTGCAGCTGCCGCTGGCGTTGCCGTCGATCATGGCCGGGGTGAACCAGGTGATCATGCTGGCGCTGTCGATGGTGGTGATCGCGGGGATGGTCGGGGCCGGCGGCCTCGGCGAGATCGTGGTGCGCGGGGTGACGCAGCTGGACATCGGCACCGGGTTCGAGGGTGGGCTCGCGGTGGTGATCCTGGCGATCTTCCTGGACCGGGTGACCGGAGGACTCGGCGCCGGCCGCTTCCGCGGGTGGCGGCGGTGGCGCCGGGCGCGCCGGCCCGGTGCGGCCGAGGTGGCGGCACATCCGGCCTGACCAACTGGGGACCGGTCCCGTTGCGACAAGGCCCCGCAACGGGACCGGGCCCGCGTTACTTGCGCTGCACCAGCTGGATGAGGTTTCCGCAGGTGTCGTCGAGGACGGCCAGAACGACCGGGCCCAGATCCGTGGGCTCCTGCGTGAACGTCACGCCCAGCCCGGACAGCCGCGCGAACTCGGCGGCGACGTCGTCCACCGCGAACGACGCGGCCGGGATGCCGTCGGCGACCAGGCCCTCCTTGTAGGGGCGCACCACCGGGTGCCCGGACGGCTCGAGCAGCAGCTCGGGCCCGTCGGGCTGGTCGGGGGAGACCACGGTGAGCCACCGGTCGTCGCCGAGCGGGATGTCCTCCTTCGTGGCGAACCCGAGCACGTCGGTGTAGAAGGCCAGCGCGGTGGCCTGGTCGTCCACGAAGACGTTCGTGAGGTAGATCTTCATCGCTTACTCCTGGTCGGTGAGCGGCCATCGCTCGACGATGGCCCGCAGCGGTGACGTGTCGAGCCGGTGGTACTTGTAGCGGCCCTCGCGCCGGGTGGTGACGAGACCGGCCTCCTCGAGAACGTCGAGATGCTGCGAGATCGCCTGCCGCGACGAGCTCAGGCCGTGTTTCATCGTCAGCCGGCCGCAGAGCTCGAACAGCGTCTGATCGTCGCGTTCACGCAGTTCGTCGAGGATGGTGCGGCGGGTGGGGTCGGCCAGCGCCTTGAACACGTCCGCCATGCCGGGAACCATAGGCAAGTGGCTACTTGCCTGTCAATCGGTACCGTGACGCCCCCGGTCGACGCCGGTTTCAGATCCGGTCGACGACGTACTCCGCGATCGCCAGCGACGACGTGGCCGCGGGGGACGGGGCGTTGCGCACGGCGGTGATCGGGCCGAGCGTGCTGATCCGGAAGTCGTCGACGAGCGCACCGTCGCGGTCGACGGCCTGCGCGCGCACCCCGGCCGGCGCGGGAACGAGGTCCCCGGGCGTCAACGAGGGCACGTAGTCCCGGGCCGCGGCCGCGAACGCCGCCGTCGACACCGACCCGCGGATCTCGCGCACCCCGGCGCGCCAGTGTCTCGCGGCCAGCCGGCGGAACCCCGGCCAGGCCAGCGTCCGGCCCAGGTCGCGCAGGTCGACGTCCCGGCGGCGGTAGCCCTCACGCGCGGTGGCGAGCACCGCGTTCGGGCCCACGTCGACCGTGCCGTCCACGCGCGGGGTCAGGTGCACGCCGAGGAACGGGTAGGCCGGGTCCGGCACCGGGTACACCAGGCCGCGGACCAGGCCGGGCCGCGTCAGCCGGTAGTACTCCCCGCGGAACGGCACGATCGCCGGCCCCGGATCGTCCCCGGCGAGCCGCGCGACGAGGTCGGACTGCAGCCCGGCGCAGAGCACGAGCCGGTCGAGCACCTCGCCGCGCACCCGCAGCCGGTCGCCGGCCGGCTCGATCGCGGTGACCGGCGCGTTCAGCCGCACCTCGCCACCGGCCCGGGACAGATCGGCCGCCATGGCCCGTGCCACCGCCACGTAGTCGACGATCGCCGTCGTCGGCGAGTGCAGCGCGGCCGCCCCGGTGACGTGCGGCTCGATCTCACGCAGCGCGGCCGCGGACAGCCACCGCACGCCCGGCACCCCGTTCGCGTGCGCGCGCTCCTCGATGTCCTGGAGCCGCGCCACCTCGGCCTCGTCCCGCGCGACCACGACCTTGCCGATCTCGCGGTAGGCCAGGTCGTGGGCGGCGCAGAACTCGGCGAGCAGGGACACCCCGCGCCGGCACAGCGTCGCTTTCAGCGACCCGGGGGTGTAGTAGATGCCCGCGTGCACGACGCCGGAGTTGTGCCCGGTCTGGTGCCGGGCCACGTCCGCTTCCTTCTCGAACACGACGACGTCCGCGCCGCGCCGCGCGAGCCGGCGCGCGATCGCCAGCCCGACGATCCCCGCCCCGACGACCCCGATCCGCGTACCGCCCACCGCCCGATTATCGCGCCCGGCGGGGAACCCGGCTCACGGACGGTTGCCGCGGGTCCAGTCGCCGACCGCGTCGCGTGCACGGTCGAAGAGGGCGAGCGGCGGGCCGGCCAGCAGGTTGCCGAGCGCGGACTCACCCGCCGCCGGGTGCGGACGGGTCGGCGCGACGGCCTCCGCGGCCCGCACCGCGCCGGCCATGTCGACCAGCCGCTTCGCGTCGACGGTGCGGCGCAGCTCCGGGAACTCCTCCCTCTCCTCGTGCGCGGCGTGGTCGAGCACGGCCCGCTCGAACGCGGCGAACCGCTTGTCGAACCCGGCTCCGCCGACGCCGAGGTCGTACAGCTCCGACAGTTCCTTCTTCGCGTCGTGCTCCTCGTGCAGGCGTGCGCTCACGACCTCGTCGCCGGCCGACTGCCGCGCGGCCGGGTGCACGAGGAGCTCCTCGGCGCTCTCGTGCACGGCGAGCAGCCGCACGAGCCGCCCGAACGCGTCCCGCTGGGCGTCGCCGGACGCCGATTTCACCTCGGTGAACAGGAACCTGACCTGCTCGTGCTGCTCGATCAGCAGGTCGACGACATCCTGTCGGTGGGTACTGGTAGCCATGGGGACGGTTACCCGGCGACGTCGCGTCAATACATGGTGCGCGTCGTCCCCCGGCGCAACCGACGCACGTGTCTACGGTGAGTACCGACCGAATCGGGAGGTCCCATGGAGTGGGTGCTGGCCGCGGACCCGGAACAGCTCTGGCCCGCCCGCGAGCAGATGGCGTTCACGCTCGGCTTCCACATCATCCTGGTGCCGTTCGGAGTCGCGTTCACGTTCCTGATGCTCATCGCCAACTACCGGGGCATCAGGCACGGCGACGAGGTCGCGCTCCGGCTCGCCCGCCGGTGGTCGCAGGTCGCGGCGGTGCTGTTCGCGGTCGGCGCGGTCTCCGGAACGGTGCTGAGCTTCGAGCTCGGCCTGCTCTGGCCCGGGCTGATGGGCACGTACGGGGCCGCGTTCGGCATCCCGTTCGCGATCGAGGGCCTGTTCTTCTTCATCGAGGCGATTTTCGTCGCGATCTACATCTACGGCTGGAACCGGATGAAACCCTGGCCGCACTTCTGGTCGGGTGTTCCGGTGGTCCTGTCCGGGGTCGGCGGCACCTCGTCCGTCGTCGCCGCGAACGCCTGGATGAACCAGCCCGCCGGGTTCACCCTGCGCGACGGGCAGATCGTCGACGTGCGCCCGGTGGAGGTGCTGTTCAACGACGCGTTCTGGTACGAGGCGCTGCACATGCTGCTGGCCGCGTACATGGTCGCGGGGTTCACCGTCGCCGGGGTCTACGCCGTCGGGATGCTGCGTGGCCGCCGGGACCGCTACCACCGGCTCGGGCTCCTCATCCCGCTGACCGTCGCGGCGCTCGTCACGCCGGTGCAGATCGTCGTCGGTGACGTGGCCGCCCGCGAGGTGTTCCGCAACGAGCCGGCCAAGTTCGCCGCGATCGAGGCGCTGTACGAGACCGACACGCACGTGCCCGAGGTGCTCGGCGGCTGGTACTCCGACGAGAAGGTGCACTACGGCGTCGGCATCCCGTGGGGCGCGTCGATCCTCTCCGGGTACGTGCCGTCGACCGAGATCAGGGGCCTGGAGGAGATTCCGCCGCAGTACCGGCCCACCGATCGGGCGGTCACCGTCGTCCACCTGAGCTTCGACGTGATGGTGGGCATCGGGACCGCGCTGCTGGGGTTGTCGGCGTGGTTCGGCTGGGCCTGGTGGCGCCGGCGTGACCTGCCCCGCAGCCCGTGGTTCCTCCGGGCCACGGCGCTCAGCGGGGTCGCCGCGATCGTCGCGCTGGAGGCCGGCTGGGTGGTCACCGAGGTCGGTCGGCAGCCGTGGACGGTCGTCGGGCACCTGCTCACCCGGGACGCGGTGACCACCGAGGGCAACATCTGGCTGCTCTTCGCCGCCACCGTCGTGCTCTACGCCGCGGTGGGCGTCGCCACCTTCTACGTGCTCGGCCTGCTGCGCAAACGGTGGCGCGCCGACGACGACGCGGCGGCGGAGGGCACCGGCGCCGAGACCGAGACCGAGACCGAGACCGCCGTGCCCTACGGACCGGGGGCCTCCTCGTGAGTACGTTCGCCGCGGTAGTGCTGTTCGTCGGCGTCGTCGCCTACGCGGTGTTCGGCGGGGCCGACTACGGCGCCGGCTTCTGGGACCTCACCGCGGGCGGCGCCCGGCGGGGCCGCGAACCACGGCACCTGATCGACACCACGCTCGCGCCGGTCTGGGAGGCCAACCACGTCTGGCTGATCTTCTGCCTGGTGATGCTGTGGACCGGTTTCCCGGCCGCGTTCGCCGCGATCACGACGACGCTCTACGTTCCGCTGGGGCTGGCGGCGCTGGGCATCGTCGTGCGCGGCTCGGGGTTCGCGTTCCGGAAAGTCGTCGTGCACACCGAACAGCAGCGCGTCACCGGGGCGGCGTTCGCCACCTCGTCGGTCATCACGCCGTTCTTCCTCGGCACGGTGGCCGGGGGGATCGCGTCCGGGCGGGTGCCCGCGGGCGGGCACGGCGACGCGATCACCAGCTGGGTGAACCCGACGTCGCTGCTCGGGGGCGTGCTCGCGGTGCTGGTGTGCGCGTTCGTCGCCGCGGTGTTCCTCACCGCGGAGGCCCGGCGTCGTCCGGTGCCCGCCGCCGAGCTGGAGCGCCGGAAGATCGCCGATCTCGGGCGGTGGTTCACCCGGCGGGCGCGGATCTCCGCCGTGGTCACCGGGGTGGTCGCGCTCGCCGGTATCGCGGTACTGCACGCCGATTCACCGCGCCTGTTCGACGGCCTGCTGGCCCGGGGGCTGCCGTTCGTGCTGGCCTCCGGCGCGTGCGGGGTGGCGGCGCTGCTGCTGCTCGGGCGGGCGGCGCCCCGGTTGCTCCAAGGGCTCGCGATCACCGCGGCCGGCACGATCGTGGCCGGTTGGGGCGTGGCGCAGTACCCGTACGTGCTCGGTACCCACGTGACGATCGCCGAGGCCGCCGCGCCGGCCCCGACGCTCTGGGCGTTGACGATCGTCGCCGCGATCGCGTTCGTGATCGTCGTGCCGTCCCTCGCGCTGCTCTTCAGCCTCCAGCAACGCGACCAGCTCCGCGCCCACTGAGCCGGCGCTCCACCCGCGGGGTTGTGCGGGCGGCTCACCCGTGGGGCTGTGCGGGCGGTTCACCCATGGGCTCTGTGCGGGTGGTTCGCTCGCGGGGGTGTGCGAGCGGCTCGCTCGCCGGGTTAGCGAGCGGCTCTCGCGGGATGAGCGGGTGGCACGCTCGCCGGGCTGCGCCGATGGTTCACCCGCGGGGTTGGGACGGGTTCGTGGGGTCGCCGTGGGAGGGCGGGTTGATCGGGGGCGCCGTGCTGGTGGCGGGGGAGACGGTGCCGCCCGGTGTGCCCGCCCCGTGGTGCGGGAACGCCGGGGCGTCGTCGGTGGGCGGGGTGCTCAGGGCGTCGCGCAGCGCCTCGGACCGTTCGGCCAGGATCTCGACGGTCGCGTTCGGTGCGTCGGCGTCGCGGGCGTGCCGGTGCATCCGTTCGACCTGGGCGGCGGTGAGCGGCTCCAGCCGTTCACGCAGCTCGTCCGCGGTCAGACGGTCGTAGTCGGGCAACGCCAGTTCGTCGCGTGCGGTGGCCATGACGCTCTCCTTCGGGTGCAGGCGGACGGTGGTTCTCCGGCGACCGGTTCTCCGGCGAACCGCGGGTGCTCAGGCGAATCGGTGCCCAGGCGAATCGGTGCTCAGGCGAATCGGTGCTCGGGCGAATCGGTGCTCGGGCGAATCGGTGCTCGGGCGAATCGGTGCTCGGGCGAATCGGTGCTCGGGCGAATCGGTGCCCAGGCGAATCGGTGCTCGGGCGGACCGGTGCTCGAGCGCACTACGGCGCTCACGCGGATCGGGTGTCGACCGGGCGGCCCAGCAGGTGGGAGACGACCGCGCGGGTAGCCGACGCCGGGGGCAGGCCGAGTTCGTCCCGGAGCAGGCGGCGGATCGTGTGGTAGTGGCGCAGCGCCTCGGCCGGGTTGCCCTCGGCCAGGTGCACCTGCATCACCCGCCGGTGCGCGCTCTCCCGGAGCGGCTCGGCGGCGCACGCGGAGAGCGCCGCCTGCAGGGCCAGGTGGTGGTGCCCGTCGTCCAGGGCCCGGTCGGCGGCCTCCTCGAGGCGGTGCAACCGCAGCTGGCGGAACCGTTCGCGCTCGGCCTCCACCCACGGTTCGTCCCAGTCGGGCAGTACCTCACCGACGAGCTGCGTGATGTCGACCCGCTCGGCCATCGTGTCGTCCTCGACCAGGTGCAGATCACCTCCAGCACCGGCGTCAGTCGCATCTGGCCACCGTCGGAATCGACCAGACGCCCCCCGTCCGGTGACGGGAGCCGCCACAGCGTCGAGCGCAGCCGGGTGGCGGCCGACTTGTCGGTCAGGTCCGGCCAGAGCGACGAGGCCAGCGTCCGCCGGTGCGCGGGCCGGCGGTGCAGCGCCAGGAACGCCAGCAGGCGCTGCGCCGAGCCGCACACCCGCACCGGCTGTTCGTCGAGGCTCAGGTCGAACGTGTTGAGCAGCCGGAGCGCCATGCCGCTCGGGCGCGAGGACGTCATCGGAGGTCGACCCTTCGTCGCGGATGCCGCGTGTCCGCCCCGTGTCCCGAGCGCCTCACGGCATGCGGCGGGATGACCCGTCGCCGATCGTCTACACCTGATCCTTCGCAGGAATTCACGCGTCGTGGACGCCCGGGAGACGCGCCGGGGACGCGGCGCGAACGCCGATCGCCCGCGAACCGGGGCGGGCCGCGCACGAGCGGACGGACGAGTGGGCGACGAGTGTCCGCGAGTGTCCTCGCAGCGACCGGATCCGCCGGCCGCCACCCCGACGCGAGGAGCGCACCCGTGTACCGCCACGTGAAGAACCTGCAGTTCGAGGCCAAGCCGGAGAAGCCGGACGCGATCATGGCCATGAAGCTGCAGGAACTCGTCGCCGGTCAGTTCGGCGAGATGACCGTGATGATGCAGTACCTGTTCCAGGCCTGGAACTGCCGGATCCCCGGCAAGTACAAGGACATGCTGCTCGACATCGGCACCGAGGAGATCGGCCACGTCGAGATGCTCAGCACGATGATCGCCCGGCTGCTCGAGGGCGCCCCGTCGGAGACCACGGAGAAGGCCGCCGCGGCCAACCCGGTTCTGGGGGCCGTGCTCGGCGGCATGAACCCGCAGCACGCGATCGTCTCCGGTGGCGGCGCGCTGCCGTTCAACAGCCAGGGCGTGCCGTGGCAGAGCGCGTACATCGTGGCCAGTGGCAACCTGCTGGCCGACTTCCGCTCCAACGTCCACGCCGAGGCGCAGAGCCGGCTGCAGACCAGCCGCATCTACAACATGACCGACGACGCGGGTATCCGCGGCATGCTGAAGTTCAACCTCGCGCGGGACACCTTCCACCAGCAGCAGTGGCTCCTGGGCATCGAGCAGCTTCAGGAGGACGGCCTCGCCGACATCATCGAGGACTCCAACTTCGAGAACGAGGACAAGGTCCAGGACCACACCTACTGGGTGTTCGACGAGGACAGCACCGGCCCCGAGGGACGCTGGGCGCGCGGGCTGACGCTCGTCGACGAGCAGGAGATCCTGGTCCAGAACCCGCCCGTACCCAGCGACGACATCGGTCTGCTGCCGCCGCCGGACCCGAAGCTGTACGCCACCTACGACGGTTCGCAGGGCCGCGGCAAGCCGGGCACCGCCGCCGGTTCGACCGCGCAGGGCATCGCGAACGTCGTCAAGAAGGTCACCGGCACCGACTGATCCCGCGGGTGCCCGGCGTCGCGGCGCCGGGCACCGCGGCCTGCCCTGGAGGCTCCGTTGATCTCCCACACTCTCGAGGCGCCGTTCCTGGTGGTGGCCCGCCACCGGCCCGGTCTCGTCGTGCTGGTGGCGCTGCTCGTTCCGCTCGCCGCCTGGTCGCGGCACCCGGCGCTGGTGGTGTCCGGGCTCGTGCTCCTTCTGGTCCTGGGACTCCGAGTTCGCCTGGCGGCGGCCCGCGGGGGACGACCGTGACCGCGGTGGCGGTCGACGCCCCGGCCGTCCGGGCGTCACGGCGGTTGCTCCCGGCGAGCGCCGGGACGATCGCCCCGGCGCTGCTGGTCTCGGCCGGGTACGTCGACCCCGGCAACTGGGGCACGGACGTCGCGGCCGGGGCCCAGTTCGGGTACCGGCTGGTCTGGGTGCTCGCGCTCGCGACCGTCCTCGCGTTGTTCCTGCAGTACCTCTCGGCCCGGCTCGGGCTGGCGTCCGGCCAGGACCTGGCGTCGCTGCTGCGCACCCGGCTGCCCCGCCCGGCCCGCGCCGCGCTCGTCCCCCCGATCCTCGGGGTGCTGGTCATCACCGAGATCGTCGAGGTGCTCGGCGTCGTCATCGGGGTCCAGCTGCTCACCGGCTGGTCGACCGGGGCCTCGGTGGCCGTCGCGACCGCCCTGATCCTCGCGGTGCTCGTCGCGCCACCCGGCGTCGGCCGGCGCACCGTCTACACCTGCCTCGGGCTCGTCGGCGCGGTCTACCTGTCGGTGCTGTTCCAGCACGGCGTGGGTGACGTCGTCGCGGGCCTGCGCCCCGCGCCGCTGCCCCCGGGCGGCATCGTCGTCGCGGCCGGGCTGATCGGCGCGGTCGTCATGCCGCACAACATCCTGCTGCACAGCGCACTGGCCCGGGACCTGCGCGAGGCCGCCGACCGCACGGACGGCGGGCGGGCCACCCCGCGCCGGCTGGCCCGGCTGAGCCGCCGTTCGCTGATCACCACCGGCGCCGCGCTCGGCGTGGCGTTCGCGGTCAACTGCGCGATCATGTCGATCACCGCCAGTGGCGCGGGCAGCGGCACCGACCTGGCCGACGCGCTGGGCTCGGTCGGCGCGGTCACCACGGTCCTGTTCGCGATCACGCTGATCGGCGCCGGGCTGGCGTCCTCGACCGCGAACGGCATGGTGAGCGCGGACGTGATCAGCCGGCTGGTGCCCGGGTTCCCGGCCCCGCCCGCGGTCCGCCGGATCGCCTGTCTGATCCCGGCCGCGCTGATCGCCGGGAGCGGCCTGCCGCAGGTGACGGTGCTGGTCTGGAGCCAGGTGCTGCTCACCGTGGCGCTGCCGCTGGTGCTGGTGCCGCTGGTCTGGTTCTCCGCGCAGCGGCGGACGATGGGCGCCTGGCGGCTCTCGCCGGTGACCCGGGTGCTGGCGGGGCTGGTGGTCGCCGGGATGTTCGCCGCCGGCGCGGCGTCACTGTTCGCGTGACGCCGGCCGGCCGCGGTTCAGGGCTCGAAGACGGCGCGGACGCAGTCGTCCTCCTTCTCCTTGAACAGCTCGTAGCCCTTCGGGCCGTCCGTCAGCGGCATCGTGTGGGTGGCGAGGTGCTCGGTCACCAGCTCACCGGTGCGCATGCGCTCGAGCAGCATCGGGATGTACCGCTGGCCGTGCATCTGCGCACCCCGCATGGTCAGGCCCTTGTTCATCATCGCGCCGAGCGGGAACTTGTCGACCACGCCCGCGAACACGCCGAGGACGAACACCGAGCCGCCCTTGCGGCAGTGGTGGACCGCCTGCCGGACCGCGGTGGGCCGGTCGGTCTGCAGGCGCAGCTGCTGCTTCACCTGGTCGTAGGCGTAGTCGGGCCCGGTGGAGTGGGCCTCCATGCCGACCGCCTCGATGCAGACGTCCGGTCCCCGCCCACCGGTGCGCTCCCGCAGCTCGCCCCCGACGTCGGTTTTCTCGTAGTTGAGCGTCTCCGCGCCGACGTGACGGCGGACCGCCTCGAGCCGGTACTCGTACCGGTCGACGACGACGACCCGCTCGGCGCCGAGCAGGACCGCGGCCCGCGCCGCCATCTGCCCGACCGCGCCGGCGCCCCACACCGCGACGACGTCGCCGGGCCGGACGCCGCCGAGGTCGGCGCCCATCCAGCCGGTCGACGCGGAGTCCGAGGCGAAGAGCGCACGCAGGTCGCTGACGTCGTCGGGGATCGAGAACGCGCCGACGTCGGCGAACGGCACCCGGATGTACTCGGCGTGGCTGCCGGCGTTGCCGCCCATCGCGTGCGAGTAGCCGAAGCAGCCGCCCGGCGCGTAGCCCCAGAGCTCCTCGGTGATCGCGGGGTTGGTGTTGCCGTTGTCGCACAGGGAGAACAGTTCCTGGGAGCAGTACCAGCACTTCCCGCAGGCGATGAACGACGAGACGACGACTCGGTCGCCGACAGTGTGGTTACGCACCTCGGGGCCGACCTCGACCACCTCGCCGACGAACTCGTGGCCGAGGACGTCGCCTTTCTTCATGAACGGGATGTAGCCGCCCAGCAGGTGCAGATCGGAGCCGCAGGTCACGGTCTTGCGCACCTTGACGATGATGTCGCGTGAGTTGATCAGCTGCGGGTCGGGGACGTCCTCGACCGACAGCTTGTTGACGCCCTGCCAGGTCAGTGCCTTCACGAGCGGCCCTCTCCTTTCGCATGTGCGATCGCCAGCTCCAGCGGTTTGCCGGTCAGCGTCTTCTCCGTCGTGCCGGGACGGTCGGGGGAGAGCACCTCGCCGACCTCCAGCAGCTGCTTGGCATCGCGCAGCGCGGCACGCACGGCCTGGCGCGGATCGGTGCCGGCGAACCGCTGGGCGGCCGCCTTCGCGCCGGTCGGCTCACCCTCGGCCAGCCGGACGCCGATCTCGGTGCCCTTGCCGCCGGGCGCCGGACGAACCACGATCTCCGCGTCGGGGCCGAGGCTGCGGAGCGGCTCCGGATACGGCGTCACCCGGTCGGGGGAGACGTTGACCGTGACGAACCGCCAGCGGTTCGGAACCGAACTGTTGCGCGCGGCCCGCCGGGTCAGTACCCGGCGGGCGGCCCACCCGGTCACCCCGACCGCGGCCACCGTCGTGACAACGCGTGTTCCTGGCATGGGACAGCCACCTCTCGGTCTGCGGTAGCGGGCGGCATACCCCACCGAGCCGGGCTAAACGTCGGCGGCGCGCTACGCGGGCAGCACCAGTGCCGCCCACACCAGCAGCGGTCCCACCAGCACCACGATCACGCTGTAGGTGAGGATCTGCCGGTAGAAGCGGGCCTCCGGGACCGCGTCCGGACGGTTGGCGAGGATCAGCGCGCCGTTGGTGGAGAACGGGCTGACGTCGACGATCGTCGAGGAGATCGCGAGCGCGGCCACGAACAGCGCCGCGTCGATGCCGCCCTCGACGACGAGGGGCACCCCGATCGGGATGATCACCGGCAGCAGCGCGGTGGACGAGGCGAACGCGGAGACCACACCGCCGACGTAACACAGCACGAGCGCGCCGATCACCACCGCGCCGAGCCCGGCCGCCCATTTCCCGACGAACTCCGGTGACCCGGCCTCGTTGAGCACCGTCGCGTACGTGCTGACGCCGGCGACGAGCAGCACGGTCGGCCAGGCGATCTGCCGGACGGCGTCGCGGTGCCGGGTGGGGGAGAGCATCGCGAGCACGACCGCGGCGGTGATCGCCACGAACCCGATGTTCTTGTCGAACGCCAGCGCCACGATCGCCACCAGCGCGAACGCGACGAGCGTGAGCACGTGGTCGCGCCGGCTGCCGGTGTGCTCGGCGTCGTCGGTCTCCGCCGACGCCCCGGTTCCCCCGGTCCCGACGGTCCGCCGCCGGGTGCTCCCGCCGGCGCCGTCGTCCGGCGGGTCGTCCGCGGTGCGCTCCCCGTCGGGCCCCGCTCCGGTGGTCGCGGTCCCGGTGGTCGCGGTCCCGGTGGCCGCAATCCGGGCGGGCGCGGTCCCGGCGGGCGCGGTTCCGGCGGGCACGGCCACCTCCGCGTCGGCGGCGGGGTCCGTCGTCACCCGGCGGCGGAGCAGCCCGCGGCCGAACAGCACGAACAGGATCCCGGCCATCACCAGGTTGATCACGAGGCTCGCGAGGAACACGGTCATCTCCCCGGTCGGGAGACCGGCCTCCTCCATCACCGAGTTGGTGATCGTGCCGTAGATGCTGATCGGCGAGAAGCCCCCACCCTGCGCGCCGTGCACCACGAACATGCCCATCATCAACGGGTTGATCCCGTACCGACCGGCGAACCCGAGCGCGATCGGGCCGATGATCGCGCACGCCGCCGGGCTCGCGGCGCCGATCGCGGTGAGCACCGCGGTCACCGCGAACATCACCCACGGGATGAGCGCGACCCGCCCGCCCACGGCACGCACGGCCGAGTTCACGATCACGTCCACGGTGCCGTTGTCGCGGGCCACCGCGAACAGGTACGTCACGCCGATCAACGTCAGGATCAGGTCGCCGCTGACCCCGGCGAGGATCTCCTTCTCGTCCAGCCCCAGCGAGTACATGCCGACGAGCCACGCGGCCACGTACGCCAGCGCGCCCATGTTGATCGGTAACGCCGTACCCGCGACGAACAGCGCGATCAGCGCGAGAATCGCCACCCATTCCGGTCCCATGACACACCTCCCGGTCGGTGTGTCCAGTTTAGAGTGACTAGGGTCACTTAGGTATACTGCTGCGGTGAACTCACCGGCCGAGTACGCGCTGGTGCTGCTGGCCGGGCTCGGCTCCGGGGTGTTGATCTCCACCGTGGGGTTCGCGTCGCTGCTGAGCTTCCCGGTGCTGCTGGCGGTCGGGCTCCCGCCGGTCGTCGCGAACGTCGCCAACACCATCGGTCTGACGCCGGCCGGGTTGTCCGGCTCGTTCGGCTACCGCCGCGAACTGCGCGAGAAGCCCCTGGTGACGACGGTCGTGCTGGTGACGTGCGCGGGCGGCGCGGTGCTCGGCGTGGTGCTGCTGCTGGCGCTGCCGCCCGGGGTGTTCGCGGCGGTCGTGCCGTACCTGATCCTCGTCACCTGCCTGCTCGTCGGTGCGCAGCCGTTCGTCTCGGGGCGGCTGCGGCGCCGCGACCGCGGAGGGGGGCGTCTCTCCGCGGCGACCACCGTGGCCTGCGTCCTCGTGGGGGTGTACGGCGGGTACTTCGGCGGCGGGTCCGGCGTGATGATGATGGCGGTGCTGGGCTTCGGCGCCGATCTGGAGATGCGGGTGGTGAACGCGCTCAAGACGCTCTCGATCGCGGCCGGGAACGTCGTCGCGTCGGTGCTGTTCGTCGTGATCGCCGACGTGGACTGGGCCGCCGCGGGGCTGCTCGCGCTCGGCTCCGCGGGCGGCGGTTACGTCGGCGCCCTGATCGGCCGCCGCCTCCCGGCCACCCTCCTGCGTGTCCTCGTCGTCCTGGGCGGCATCACCGCCGCGGTCACCATGCTCGGCTGAGCCCGGTCAGACCGCGGCCGCGGCGGGGGCGAGCTCGGCCCCGATCGCCTCGGCGGCGGCCGCCGCGTCCCCGGCCTCGCCGGACAGGCGTGACCACACGTCCGCCGGCACCGGCGCGCCGGAGCGGGCGGCGTCCTCGATCGACGCGGCCAGCCGGGACAGCCGCATCGCCCCGACGTTCGACGCCATCCCCTTGAGGCTGTGCGCGGTGGTCGCCACCGCGGGCGCGTCACCGGCGCCGATCGCCGACTCGACGCTCTCCAGCGCCCCGGGCAGCCGCTGCACGAACGACGTGAACATCCGCCCGATCAGGGCCCGCTCGTCGGCGTCCGAGTCCGGCTCGATCAGGTCCTCCAGCCGTCCCCGCATGTCGGCCGTGTTCTGCGCACCGGCGTCGTCGTCGTCGGTGGCGACCTCGGCCCGCACCACCGGCGCCGGAGCGCCGCCGCCCACCGCGGCCAGCGCCGCGGCCAGGTCGGCGGCGCGCACCGGCTTGGGCAGGTAGGAGTCCATCCCGGCGGCCCGGCACGCGGCCTGGTCCTCCACCAGCACGCTCGCGGTCATCGCGATGATGTGCGGCTGCCGCTCGACCGGCACCTCGGCCCGGATCCGGCGGGTGGCCTCCAGCCCGTCGAGCACCGGCATCTGCACGTCCATGAGCACCGCGTCGTAGCGGGTGCGTGCCAACGCCTCCACCGCCTCCTGGCCGTTGCCGACGGTGTCGATCCGGTGCCCGAGCTTCTCCACGATGAACTGCGCGACCTGCTGGTTGATCGGGTTGTCCTCGGCGAGCAGCACACGCAGCCGCCGGGTGGCGACCGGCGCCTCGGCCAGGTCGGTGGAGCGCCGCCCGGTCTCGACGTGGTCGGGGTCGAGCAGCCGCCCCAGCGTCGCGGCCAGCAGCGCCGGGCGCAGCGGCTTGGTGAGCACGCCGGCGAACAGGCCGTCGCCGGTGAGGTCCGGCTGCCCGGTCGCGCCGGTGAGCAGCACCAGCGGCAGGTCCCGCCCGGCGGGCAGGTCGCGCAGCCGGCGGGCCAGGCGCGCCCCGTCGGTTCCGGGCAGGCTCGCGTCGATCAGCGCGGCGTCGTAGCCGATGCCGTCGGTGAGCGCCAGCACGGCGGCCTCGGCCGAGTCGGCCTCGGCCCAGCGCAGACCCCAGGACGCCAGGCGCGCGGCGAGGATCCGCCGGGCGGCCGGGTTGTCGTCGACGACGAGCACGGACTTCCCGGCGAGCGCGGCCGGCGCCGCGGTGCGGCGACGGTCGGCGTGCGCGGTCAGCGGCACCGTGAACGTGAACGTCGTACCGACGCCCACCTCGCTGGTCACCCGCAGGTCACCGCCCATCGCGGTGACCAGGCGCCGGCTGATCGCCAGGCCCAGCCCGGTGCCGCCGTACACCCGGGTCGTCGACGCGTCGACCTGGCTGAACTCCCGGAACAGGCGGTCCATCCGGTCGGCCGGGATGCCGATGCCGGTGTCGCGGACGCTGATCTCCAGCTCGACCGTGCCGCCCGGGATCCGGCGCCCGTCGACGGACACCGCGATCTCTCCGCGCTCGGTGAACTTCACCGCGTTCGACAGCAGGTTGACCAGCACCTGGCGCAGCCGCGTCACGTCGCCGCTCAGGAACGTGGGGCAGTCGTCGGCGAGCGAGCCGACCAGCTCCAGTCCTTTGGCGTGGGCGGGCAGCGCCACCAGGCTCAGCGCGGTGTCGAGGCACTCCTGCAGGTCGAACCGGGTGTGCTCGAGGCCGAGCTCACCGGCCTCGATCTTGGAGAAGTCGAGGATGTCGTTGATGATCGCGAGGAGCGACTCGCCGCTGTCGCGCACGGTCTCGGCCAGCCGCCGCTGGTCGTCGCCCAGCTCGGTGTCCAGGAGCAGCCCGGTCAGGCCGATCACCGCGTTCATCGGGGTGCGGATCTCGTGGCTCATCGTCGCGAGGAACGCGGACTTCGCCGCGGTGGCCGCGATCGCCTCGTCGCGGGCGGCGGAGATCGCGTCGACCGACGCGTTGATCGCCTCGGCCGCGCGACGCAGCTCGACCGGGCCGGTGGGCCGGACCCGCTGGCCCAGGTCACCGGCGCTGACCTGGTCGGCCGCGGCGGTGATCCGGCGGACCGGCGAGGTCAGCGAACGCGTCACCCACGCGGCGACGCCGCCCATCACCAGCGCGGCGAACGCCGAGCCGGCGAGCAGCAGCTGCTGGGTGGCGGTGGCGCCGGCGGCACGCGCCGCCCGGTTGGTGGCGAGCACGGAGCGCTCGTGGCGCTCCAGGCCGGCCATGATCGTCTGGATCCGGTCCATCTCCTGGTCGCCGCGGTCGGTGAGCACGACGCTCTGGGCCGCGGCGAAGCCCTGGACGCGGCGCAACCGGACGGTCTCGGCGAGCTCGTCGAGTTTGCCCGCCACGACCGGTCGCAGGTCGGTCAGCGCCCGCCGGGCCACGGGATCGCCGGCGGCGGCCGACGCCAGCCCGCTCATCGTCGCGGTCACGTCGCGCACGGCGCTCGCGTACGGCGCCAGGTAGGTGTCCCGGCCGGTCAGCAGGTATCCGCGCTGGCCGCGCTCGGCGTCCTGCAGCTGGGCGCGCAGCGCGGCGATGCGGTCGAGCACCTGGTAGCTGTGTTCGACCGAGGCCTGCGTGTGGCTCATCGACTCGATGCGGACGTAGGCGCTGCCGCCGAGGACGGCGGTGACGAGCATCGCGAGGACGTAGCCGAAGGCCACCAGCCGTCCGACGGTCCACCTGGCCATGCCCACCCCGATTCCGCGTTCGTCACCCCGACGGCTCGATCATCGACGGCGTGGGGTGCCGGGTGGCTTCGGTTCGGGTGCGGGAAGGGTGTCACCCGTCCGACGACGAAGGCCGCTCCCGGGCTGCACCCGTTTTGCAACTTTTCCGAGACAGTGCCGCGCCAAGATCGGTATGAAGCGGAAAAGGAGGGGTATATGGGGGCGATTGTAATCGCGGAGGACGACCCCGATATCCGGGCGATGATCACCCAGAAGCTGTCCCGGGCCGGTCATCAGGTGACGGCCGCCGAGGACGGCGCGGCCGCGATCGTCGCGGTCAAGCGGTCGGTACCGGACGTCGTGGTGCTGGACATGCAGATGCCGGGGCTCTCCGGCCTCGACGTCGTCCGGCTCATCCGGGCGGACCCGGCGACCGCCAGGGTTCCGGTCATCATGGTGACCTCGCACAGCCAGCCGCAGTACATCGGCGAGAGCTTCAACTCCGGCGCCGACGACTTCCTGGCCAAACCGTTCAGCCCCCGTGAGCTGGCGGCGCGCATCGAACACCTGATGAACGGCTCCCCGGACGTCGACGACGACCAGCTCATCGGAGCCCCCGCGCCCGGCTCCGTGCCCACCCCGGCGCCGATGCCCGTGCCGGTACCCGGCGTCCCGCCGGCCGACCGGGCGACCCCGGCGCCGACGGCCGACCGGACGGTACCCGCACCGGTGGCCGAGACGGTCGCGGCGGCGCTGGTGGCGACCGAGGAGGCCGAGGCGAAGGTGGGGCGGCGCCGCTTCTTCCGGCTCCTCACGTCGGACGTCTGACGTACGACTGGGACCCTGGGGGGATGGGTGCACCGCACACGAGCGTGCCGCGCTGGCCGAGGACCGATCCCGGAATCGACGGGAGCGGCCGCGCGTACGCGGTGATGGCGTTCGGCGGGGACGCCGCCGGGGTGGCCGCCGGCTGGTGCGAGCGGAGCCGCTCGCTGGGCCGCCCGCTCTGGGTCAAGCGCGGCGACCGGGCCGACGACGACGCGCTCTCCGCGCTCGCCGAGCGGCTCCGTACCGCGACCGTCGGCTGGCGTCTCCTGCTGGCCGGCCCGGAGATCGACGTCCTGCGTGCGCACGCGGTGGCGCTCGACGGCGGCGCGCTCGACGCCGAGCTGCGCGTCCTGGTGACCGACGACCGGCGCCGCCGGGTGCGCTGCGCCCACTGCACCGCCACCACCGAGGCCGACGTCCGCCCGGACGAACACGTGCGCTGCGCCGGGTGCGGCCGCACGCTCGTGGTGCACGCCCACGTCTCCCGCGTCCACGCCGCCTACCTGGGCTCGGCCGCGTGAGCGTGCTCGACCTGGTCGTCCGGCGCACCACCGAACTCGCCGACGGCATCCGCGAGCTGGCCCTCGCCGCCGCCGACGCCGGCCCGCTCCCGCCGCACCCGGCCGGCAGCCACCTGGTGCTCGAGTGCGGCCCCGCACGCAACGCGTACTCGCTGACGAACGACGGCACCGCGCCGGGGGAGTACACGATCGCCGTGCTGCGCCGCGGCGGCGGCTCGACCCACCTGCACGGCCTCGGACCCGGCGACCGCGTCGCCGCGTCCCGCCCGCGCAGCGCGTTCGCCCCGGTCCGCACCGCACGCAAGCACCTGCTGATCGCCGGCGGGATCGGCATCACCCCGATGGTCGCCCACGTCCGCGAGGCCCGGCGCCGACACCGCGACGTCGAACTGATCTACGTGCACCGGCCGCACGCCGGAGCGTTCGCGGCGGAGCTGGCCGCGACGCTCGGGCCGCGCCTGCACCGGGTCACCGGGCGCGCCGAGTTCGTGCGCGTCACCCGGAACGCGCTCGCCGCCCAGCCGCTCGGCACGCACCTCTACGTCTGCGGCCCGGGTGGGCTCACCGACCGGGTGCTCACCGACGCCGCCGACGCCGGGTGGGTGCCACCGCGCCTGCACCTCGAACGCTTCGTGCCCGCCGACCTGGAGCCCGGCACCGAGTTCGTCGCGCGCCTGGCCCGATCCGGGCGCGACGTCGTCGTGCCGTCCGGAACCAGCCTGCTCGACGCGCTGGAGCGCGCGGGCGTGGCCGTGCCGAACCTGTGCCGCCAGGGCATCTGCGGCGAGTGCCGGACCCCGGTGCTGGCCGGCACGCCCCTCCACCGCGACGAGTACCTGGACGAGTCCGAGCACGGCACCGCGGTGATGTGCTGCGTCTCGCGCAGCGAAACCGACACCCTGGAGCTGGACCTCTAACCCTCGACCTCAGCGTCAGACACGGAACGCGCTGACGAGCCGCTGGAGGTCGTTGCTCATCCGGGACAGGTCGGCGGTCGCCCGTGCCGACTCGGTGACGCCCTGCCCGGTGATCTGGGCGGCCTCGGCGACCCCGCTGATGTTCGCGGTGATCTCCCCGACGCCCTCGGACGCGCCGGACACGTTCCGGTTCATCTCGCCGGTCGTCGCGGCCTGCTCCTCGACGGCCGCCGCGATCGTCACCTGGTAGTCGTTGATCCGGCCGATGACGTCGCGGATCGCGTCCAGCGCGCCCACCGCGGTCCGGCTGTCGGCCTGGATGGCCTCCACCCGCGCCGCGATGTCCTCGGTGGCCTTCGCGGTCTCCTGGGCCAGGTCCTTGACCTCGTTGGCGACGACCGCGAACCCCTTGCCGGACTCGCCGGCGCGCGCGGCCTCGATCGTGGCGTTGAGCGCGAGCAGGTTCGTCTGCTCGGCGATCGAGGTGATCACCTTGACCACGTTGCCGATCTCGATCGACGAGTCACCCAGCTGGTGCATCGTCGAGTTGGTCGACTCGGCGGCCTGCACGGCCTCGGCGGCGACGGTCGCGGCCTCGTTCGCGCTCTCCGAGATCTGCTGGATCGCCGCGCTCATCTCCTCCGAGCCGGCCGCGACCGTCTGCACGTTCATCGCCACCTGCTCGGCGGCGCGCACGACGGCCTGCGCCTGCGCGGAGGTCTCCTCGGCGCTGTGGGCGATCTGCACGCCCGAGGCGGTCAGCTGCTCGGCCGCGGCGGCCAGCGCGTGCGCGGACTCGCCGGCCGCGCCGACGAGTTTGCGCACCGAGGTCATCGCGGTGTTCAGCGACGCGTTCATCTCCCCGATCTCGTCGTCGCCCACGTCCTCGACGCTGCGCGTCAGGTCGTTGGCCGCGACCGCGCCGAGCACGGCCGACGTGCGGGCCAGCGCGGCGAGGATCGAGCGGACGACGAGCGCGCAGACGACGAGCGTGACCGCGGCGATCAGCGCGGCCAGCCCGAGCGAGAACCAGAGCGCGGTGCGTGCGCTCGACTTCGCCGCGGCGTTCTGTCGGTCGAGGAAACTGGCGTTGATGTCCTCGAGCCTGGTCAGACTCGCGAACATCGCGTCCTCGATCGGGCCCAGCGTGGTGTCCGAGACCTGCGCTGCCCGGGTGCGGTCGCCCCGTTCGACCAGGGCCGTCACCTGCTGGGCGGCCGCGTCGTAGCGGGTCTCGAGCTCGCGCAGCGTCGCGACGAGCTCGACCTCCTCGGTGGTGTTGTCGAGCTTCGCGTACTGCTCCAGGTACTTCTCGTACTCGGCCTCGTCGGCCTGCCACTCGGTGACGTGCTTGGTGTCCCCGCTGGCCACGTAGCTGGCCAGGTCGTCGGCCTGGCCGGTCTTGGCGACCTCCATCTCGAGCGCGAGCCGCACCGACGGATAGTTGTTGTCGGCGATCTCGGTCAGCGCGGCGCTCGACTGATGACCGGTGTAGTACTGCACCCCGGCCATGGCCGCGACCCCCACGAGCGCGACCGCACCCATCCCGACGAGCTTCCGCTTGATCGTCCAGCGCACCCGGGCCACCCCATCCGTCGATTCGAGACCCCGGTCTCTCATCGGCGGGTGGTGGGGCGAGCTGAGCGTTACGGGCGGGCGGCGGCCAGCCCCAGGCGCTCGGCCGTGCGTCCGAGCGAGGCGACGACCTCGTCGGGGGAGCGGTCGGGCAGCCCCCAGATCGCGTCGGTGACGCCGGCGTCGGCCCAGGAGCCGAGCAGCTCGGGCGTGGGGCGCGAGGTCGCGAGCACGTGGATCTCCGGCTCACCGGGCCGTCCGGCGGCCGACCAGGCCTCGCGGAGCGCGTCGGCCTTCCCGCCCAGACCGGTCTCGGTGGGCGTGGTCATCCAACCGTCCGCGGTGCGCGCGATCCACGCGAACGTCTTCGGGCCCCCACCGGCCCCGATGATCAGCGGCACGTGGGCCTGGGCCGGCTTCGGGTACGCCCAGGACGGGCCGAACGCGACGTACTCCCCCTGGTACTCGGCGACCTCCTGGGTCCAGAGCGCGCGCATCGCCTCGACGTACTCACGCAGCACGGTGCGCCGTCGCGGCGAGTCGACCCGGTGGTCGCCGAGCTCGTCGGTGTTCCAGCCGAACCCCGCGCCGAGCGTGACCCGCCCGCCGGAGAGGTGGTCGAGCGTGGCGATCGTCTTCGCGAGCGTGATCGGGTCGGACTCGACCGGGAGCGCGACCGCGGTCGCGAGCCGGATCCGGGTGGTGACCTGGGCGGCGGTGGCGAGCGCCACCCACGGGTCGAGCGTGCGCGAGTAGCGGTCGTCGGGCAGGGCGGCGCCGCCGGTGCCGGGGTGCGGCGCCTCCCGGCGCACCGGGATGTGGGTGTGTTCGGGCACGTAGAACGCGTCGAACCCGGCCTGCTCGGCGGCCAGCGCCGCGTCGGCCGGCCGGATCCCCCGGTCGCTGGCGAACAGCACCACCCCGTGCCTCATGCGCACCTCCACGTCGAAATAGAACGTGTTCTAGCCTAGGGGTGGGGCCGGTCGGCGTTCGTCGTTTCCGACGATCGGGTTGCGCAGCACGCCGATCCGCTCGACCTCCACCTCGACGACGTCGCCGGGGTGCAGGAGCCACTGCGGGTCGCGGGCGTAGCCGACGCCCGAGGGCGTGCCGGTGGCCAGCAGGTCACCGGGGTACAGCGTGAACGTGTGCGAGATCAGCGCGAGCGTGTCGCCGACGGTGTAGACCATCTCGTCGGTGCGCCCGTCCTGCACGGTCTCGCCGTTGACCCGGGTGACCACCCGCAGCCCGTCGCGCAGGTCACCGACCTCGGCGGCCGGCACCAGCGGCCCGAGCGGCCCGGACCGGTCGCCGTTCTTGCCCAGGATCCACTGCGACGTGAGCTTCTGGGCGGTGCGCGCGGTGAGGTCGTTGAACGCCGAGTAGCCGACGACGGCCGCGAGCGCCGTGTCCGGGTCGGCGTCGGTCAGCGTCGCCCCGACCCAGGCCATGACCTCGCCCTCCCAGTCGATCCCCGGCTCGTTCGACGGCACCGGCACCGGGGCCCGGTCCACGGTGAGCGACCGGGTCCAGCGGGCGAACAGCGTCGGGTACGGCGGCACGCCCTCCGCGGCGAACGTCCCTTCCGCGACGTGCTTGAGGTAGTTCAACCCGATGCAGATCACCCGCGCGCCCGGCAGCACCGGCGGTACCAGCTCGACGTCCGCCCGGGCCAGCCGGTCACCCGCCGGCGGGCGCGCGATCAGCGTCCCGGCGTCGGCCCAGAAGTCGTCGAGCCCGGCGAGGACCGTCACCGTCGAACCGTCCTCGGAGAGGTCGGCCACCTCGACCGGCGACGTGCTGGTGCGGCGGATCCCGACGATCTTCATTGTCACTCCCGGAGGTGCCGTGGCGAGAACCCCATTCAAGAGCACGGGCACACTAGGTGTCATGAGAGCCGTGGTGTACAGCAGGACCGGTGATCCGTCAGTGCTCGCCCTGGTCGACCGGCCGGTTCCGGAGCCGGGCGAGGGTGAGGTCCGCATCCGGGTCGCGTTCTCCGGCGTGAACCCCACCGACTGGAAGGCGCGGGCCCGCCCCGGCGACCTGCCGTTCCCGGAGATCGTGCCGAACCAGGACGGGTCGGGTGTGGTGGACGCGGTCGGGCCGGGCGTGTCCGGCCTGGCGCCCGGTGACTCCGTCTGGACCTACCTCTCGGCCCACCAGCGGCCCGGCGGGACGGCGGCCGAGTACACGGTGCAGCCGGTGGAGCACGTCGTGCGGCTGCCGGACGGCGCGAGCCTGGAGCTCGGCGCCTCGCTGGGGGTGCCGGCGATGACCGCGCACCGGGCGCTGACCGTGGCCGAGCACGGTCCGACCCGCCTGGCCCCGGGGGCGCTGGACGGCCGGACCGTGCTGGTCGCCGGCGGCGCGGGCGCGGTCGGGCACGCGGCGATCCAGCTCGCCCGGTGGGCCGGCGCGACCGTGATCACCACGATCAGCGGCCCGGAGAAGGCGGCGCTGGCCACCGCGGCCGGCGCGCACCACGTCGTCAACTACCGGGAACAGGACGCGGCCGCCGAGATCCGGCGGCTCGCTCCCGGCGGCGTCGACCAGGTCGTGGAGGTGTCGCCGGCGCGCAACGCGACGCTCAACCAGGCGGTGCTGGCCAACCACGGGTCGGTCGCGGTCTACGCCAACGACGGTGGCGACGAGGTGACGCTGAACGTCATCGCGCACTTCGCCGCGAACGTGCGCTACCAGTTCCTGCTGCTCTACACCGTGGGGCAGCCGGCGCTGGACGCCGCGGCCGAGGACATCACCCGGGCGGTGGCCGACGGGGCGCTGCCGGTGGGCACCGAGCACGGCCTGCCGATCCTGCGCTACCCGCTGGCGTCGGCCGGCGACGCCCACGAGGCGGTGGCGAACGGCGCCGTGGGGAAGGTCCTGATCGAGATCTGACCGACCGCTGTGGGAAGGTGGGGGCATGGTCGTGTTGCTGCTTGCCGCTGCCGTCGAGGTCGTCGCGATCATCTGGGTCGCCCGCAGCGTCAAGCTCCCCCCGAACTAGGGCCGCTCGGCCGCTGCGGGCACGCGCGGCCGAGCGGGACGCGCGTGGGCCGGTCGACGCACCGTCACGTCACCAGCGGGGCCAGGGCGCGGGCGGCCAGGGCGACCGCGCCGGGGCGGTGGCCGATCAGCGGCATGTTGATCGTCAACCCGGTGATGCCCGGGTCGAGGATCTCCTTCTGCACCACCGCGGCGACCTCGTCCGGCGTCCCGCAGATCATCCGCGCCCGCGCCCGCGGCGGCACCCCGTCGAGCAGCGTCTCGAGCTCCGCCGACCTCTCGGCCACCACCACCGAGGCCAGGAAACTGGTCGGCAGCGTCGCCGGGTCCCGCCCCGCCTCCTCGCAGCGCTGACGCAGCGCCGCGACCTTCCGCGGAATGTCCTCCCGGGCGCAGATGACGTTCAGGTGGTCGGCGAACAGCGCCGCCAGCCGGAACGTCTTCTTCTCACCGGAGCCGCCGAGCATGATCGGGATCGTCGGGCGCACCCGCGGGTTGTTCATCGCGTTCTTCACCGTGTACCACTTGCCGGCGTACGAGGGCGCCTCACCGCGCAGCATCGGCGCGACGATGGTCAGCGACTCCTCGAGCTTCTCGAACCGGTCGGTGAACGTTCCGAACTCGTACCCGAAGTCGTCGTGTTCGCGCTCGAACCAGCCCGCGCCGATCCCGAGGATCGCGCGCCCCTTCGACACGACGTCGAGCGTCGTCACGGTCTTCGCCAGCATCGGCGGGTTGCGGTAGGTGTTGCCGGTGACCAGCGCCGAGAGCTGCACCGTCGAGGTCACGCCGGCCAGCGCGCCGAGCGCGGTGTAGCACTCCAGCATCGGCCGGTCCGGGGAGCCGAGCCCCGGCAGTTGGTAGAAGTGGTCCATCACCAGCACGGTGTCGAACCCGGACGCCTCGGCCTCCCGCGCCTGCGCGATCACCACGTCGAACAGCCGGTCGTCCGGTGTATCGGGGTAGCTGTAGTTCGGAATCTGGTAGCCCAGGCGAATCGTCATGGCCCCTATTAGAACGCGTTACAGTACCGAGATGATCGACTCCGAGTTCATCACCTGGAACGCGCCCGACGGGGAGAACCCGGCCCGGGCGGCGTCGCAACGCTCCTACGACGCGGTCGGCCGCAAGGCCAAGGAGGAGTGGCTCGCGCTCTTCGCCGACCACGCGGTCCTGGAGGACCCGGTCGGACCGTCCTTCTTCGACCCCGAGGCCAAGGGCCACCGCGGCCGCGAGGGCGTCGCCGCGTTCTGGGATCTGGCGATCGGGCCGGTGAAACGCTTCCACTTCACCGTCCACGACTCGTTCGCCAACGGGCCGCACTGCGCGAACGTCGCCACGTTCACCACCGAGATGGCCGACGGCAGCCTCGCCGACACCGAGCTCGTGAGCGTCTACCGGCTCGACGAGTCCGGGCGCATCGAGCTGATGCGTGCCTACTGGGAGGTCGAGCGGACCCTGGCCAGCATCAGGACCCCTTGACCCGAGCGCTCGGCCACGCCTACTCTCCGCGAAATCAGAACGCGTTCCAATGACGGGAGGCGTCCAATGGCGGTGTCCGACGGCCCCGAACGGGGCCCCAAGACCATGACCACCACGATCACCGACCTGGCCGATCTGCGCCGCCGCCTCACCGGCTGGCTCACCACGGTCACCGGCGGCCGGGCCGACATCGGGGAGATCCACCGTCCGGCCGAGAACGGCCTGTCCAGCGTCTCGCTCCTGCTCGACGCGTCCTGGCTGGCCGACGGTCGGCCGGTGCGGCGCGGCCTGGTCGTCCGGATCCCCCCGGACAGCAGCGCCTACCCGGTGTTCCCCTCCTACGACCTGCGGCGCCAGTACGACGTGATCTCCGCCGTCGCCCGCCACACCGACGTGCCGGTGCCGCCGCTGTACTGGTTCGAGGAGTCACCCGACGTCCTCGGTTCGCCGTTCATCGTCATGGAACGCGTCGACGGCCGGATCCCGACCGACAACCCGCCGTACGTCTTCGGTGGCTGGCTGCTCGAGGCCGCGCCCGACGACCAGCGCGCGCTGCAGGACGGCGTCGTGCGTGCGCTCGCCGGCATCCACCGCACCCCGCGCCCGGCCGCGCTCGAGGCGGAGGCCGGCGCCGATCCGCTGCGCACGATGGTCGACGCCCAGCGCGACTACTACCGGTGGAGCCACCAGGAGGACGGCCTGCGCATCCCGGTCGTCGAGGACACGTTCGACTGGCTGGAGGCGCACTGGCCCGACGAGGCGGGCGAGCCGGTGCTCTGCTGGGGCGACGCCCGCCCGGGCAACGTCATCTTCGACGGGTTCCGGCCGGTCGCGGTGCTCGACTGGGAGATGTGCGGCGTGGGCCCGCGCGAGGTCGACCTGGCCTGGCTGGTGTTCCTGCACCGGTTCTTCCAAGACATCGCGGAGATCTTCGGGACGCCCGGCATCCCCGGCCTGTTCCGCGTCTCCGACGTCGTCGGCACGTACGAGGCCGCCTCCGGGGAGACCGTGCGGAACTTCGACTTCTACCTCGTGTACGCGGCGCTGCGGCACGCGATCGTGATGAGCCGCATCAAACGCCGGATGATCCACTTCGGGGAGGATCCCGTGCCACCCACTCCCGACGAGTACGTCATGTTCCACCCGCTGCTGCGGTCGATGATCGAGGGCCGCGCGGAATGGATGAGCGAGTGAAACCGACGCCGCTCGACGAGTACCCGATCCATCAGGCCCCGCTGCCGATCGCGCGCGCGGCGACCAGCGACCGCCACTTCTACGACCGCAGCTACTTCCTCGCCCACGACCGCACCGGCGACATCGCGCTGATCACCGGCCTGGGCACGTACCCGCACCTGGGTGTGATCGACGCGTTCGCGCTGGTCCGCCGGGGCGACGTGCACTACTCGGTCAAGTTCTCCGACGCGCTGGAGGCCCGCGGGCTCGACCAGCGGGTCGGGCCGTACCGGGTGGAGGTCGTCGACCCGCTCCAGCGGATCCGCCTGATCTGCGACGCCACCGACCTCGGCGTCGGCTTCGACCTCACCTGGGACGGTTCGTTCCCGGCCGTGCTGGAACAGTCGCACCTGATGTACAGCGGCCCGAGGGTGACGCTCGACGCGAACCGGTTCGCGCAGCTCGGCACGTGGAGCGGCCGGCTGGTCGTCGACGGCACCGAGTTCGACGTCGACCCGGACGTCTGGCTGGGCAGCCGGGACCGGTCCTGGGGCATCCGGCCGGTCGGCGAGTCGATCCCGGCCGGGCGCCCGCTCGACGACGCGAACGAGGGCCTCTGGTGGCTCTACGTCCCGCTGCGGTTCGACGACTTCGCACTGATCGTCATCGTGCAGGAGACGCCGGACGGCTACCGGACGCTCAACGACGCCACCCGGGTGTTCCCGGACGGGCGGGTCGAGCAGCTGGGCTGGCCACGCATCGAGATCAGCTACACCAGCGGCACCCGGGTGCCGACCGGCGCCCGCCTGCACTGCACCACGCCCGACGGCAAGCCGCTCACCGTCGAGGTCGAGTCGCTCGGGGGCATCCCGCTGCACGTCGGCGCCGGGTACGGCGGGGATCCGGACTGGACCCACGGCACCTGGCACGGCCGGGAGTGGTCGCGGGCCGACCGCTACGACATGAGCGACCCGGCCAACGCCGGCCGCGTGCCGTGGGGCGTCGTCGACCACCCGGCCCGCGCCACGATCGACGGTCAGGTCGGCTGGGGCCTGTTCGAACACGCCAGCATCGGCCGCCACGACCCGTCCGGCTTCCGGGACTTCGGGTCGGTCGCTCCTTAGGCGTGTACGTCGAGTTCCCGGTGGGTCACGGCGTACGGGAAGTACAGCCGCACCGACGTCCGGCCGGCGTCGGTGCGGGTGAGGAGCACGTCCGCGAGCTGGCGGGCGAGCCACAGCCCGATCCCGTCGCCGGGACCGCCGGGCGGGCGGTACCCCGCGTCGACCGGCAGCGCCCGGCCGCCGTCGTCGTCGATCTGCACGATCAGCGTCTTGTCGTGGTGCCAGGCGCGGACGCGGACCGGCGGGCGTCCGTGCTGCAGGCCGTTGGTGACGACCTCGTTCGCCGCGGACGTCACCTGGTCGGCGGCGGCGTCGGCGAACCCGAACTCCACCGCCCAGGCCCACAGCCCCACCCGGCAGCGGGTGAGCTCGCCGAGGCCGGTGACCGTGACGTCGAGGTCGCTGACGTCGGGCTCCGGTGACATCGCCACCTCGGCCCGGCCGCGCAGGTACTCGGTGGCCGGCACGAACGCCCGGTTCTCCCGCCGGCCTTCGACGGTCAGCTCGTGGTCGTGGATGCTGCGGACACCTTCGATGACCAGCGTCGGGTGGCGGCGGCTGTCCCAGATGCAGGTGACCGGGCAGCCGTAGCCGGCGTACACGTCGTTGCACATCGCCTCGTAGCTCAGGTAGGCCGCGACGCGGTCCACCGGCGCCTCGAGGTCGGTCGCGACGTCGGGCTCGGCGATGACGTGGACGGTGCGCCCCTGCGCGTGCTGGGCCTGCAGGTACTGGCGGAAACCGGCGAACGCGAAGCCGAGCCGCCCGTAGAACGCGTCCGGGACGCCCCACTCGACGCGGCCGGCGTCCGCGCCGAGCCGCGCCCGCAGCACCCGTTCGGTCTCCGGGTTCACGATGACCAGCGCGTGCTGGCGGGCCGCGGCGTGCCGGCGGAGCACCGGCACCAGGAGGCGCTCGACGGTGTCGTCGGAGTCGACGATGAGGGCGGCGTGGTCGAACCGGCCCGTCTGCATTGACCTACCACCATCGCTCGGACGACACGACCCATTCCGGTCCCGGAATCACCGGTCAGCATGCCACTACCGCGCGTGACGCGCACGCTCACCGATCAATGCTCAGCCGGCCAGTGAATCCAGGGATACGCCCGGACGTCCACTTTCGACCACGAACCGGGCGGCGGTGGTCACGGTGGTGTCGCCGGGACTGAGCACCGTGCCCACCACCCGCAGCCGGGCGTCGAGCCGGCCCGGGGAGAGCTCGCCGACCAGATACCCGCGCCGGTTGTCGAGGTACTTCCAGTGCGGGTTGGCGGCCCGTTCGGCCGCGTGCTCGCGCTGGAAGGCCGCCACGTCGGCGTCCCCGCCGGACGTGATCGACGTGCCGACCAGCTCCGCGGCGACGACCGGCGAGGTGGGGGAGTCGAAGTCCGGGCGCAGGTCGCAGGCGAGCGTGGCGTGCTGGTCGCCGCTGAGCACGACCGGGTTGGAGACGGCGCCGGTGCCGAGGAACTCCAGCAGCCGGTGACGCTGGGCGCGGTAGCCGTTCCAGCCGTCGAACCCGAGGCGGGTGCCCGGGTACCCGGCCGCGGCGATCATCACCTGGTTGGCCACCAGGTTCCAGGCGCTCGACGACCCGGCCAGGCCACGCACCAGCCAGCGCTCCTGCGCGGGCCCGGTCATCGTCCGGCCGGGGTCGTTGGCCTCGCGTCGCGTCCGTGGGTGCCGGGACCGGTACTGACGCGTGTCGACGGCGTGCAGCGTCGCCAGCCGCCCGAAGCGGAACCGGCGGTAGAGCCGGAACCCCGGCCCCACCCGGACCGGCATGTGCTCGACGAACGCGCGGAGCGCGGCGGCTTTCCGGGCCGGGAACGACACCGGCTCGCGCACGCCCGGGTCGGCCGGGTGGTCGCCGGTCCAGTTGTCGTCCACGTCGTGGTCGTCGATCGTCATGATCCACGGCGCGGCCGCGTGCATGCGGGCCAGGTCGGCGTCGGTGCGGTACTGCGCGTGGCGGTTGCGGTAGTCGGTGAGCGTGTACGTCTGCCCGCTCCCGGTGTGGTCACGCAGCCGGTCGGCGCCCGGCCCCACCTCGTAGATGTAGTCGCCGAGGAACGCGACGAAGTCCACGTCCTCCTCGGCCATCCCGCGGTACGCGGTGTAGAAACCGTCCTGCCAGTTCTGGCACGACGCGGTCGCGAAGCGGAGCCGGGCCGGCCGTGCGTCCGGGGCCGGCGCGGTGCGGGTGCGGCCGACCGGTGAGGCCTCGGTGCCGACGCGGAAGCGGTAGTAGTACTCGCGCCCCGGGCGCAGTCCGCGGGCGTCGACGTGGACCGCGTGCGCCCGGCTCGGCCGCGCCACCGCGGTGCCGTGGCGCTCGACGTGGCGGAACCGCTCGTCGGTGGCCACCTCCCAGCGCACCTCGACCGGCTCCGGTGGCATCCCGCCGCCGTCGGTCGGGCGCGGAGCCAGCCGGGTCCAGAGCACGACGCCGTCGGGCAGCGGGTCCCCGGACGCCACCCCGAGCGTGAACGCGCCGGTGGGGACCCGGACCGGTCGCGCCGACCGCACCCGTACCGCGTCACCGTCGGCCGCCAGCAACACCGGGACGAGCAGCCCGGCGGCGCCGGCGGCCAGGAACCGTCGCCGGGGGAGAGGGAACGCGAGTGACACGCCACCGGAGGCTAGAAGCCGGGGGTCACCTGACGAGCGAGCGGTACCAGGACCTCGTCCACGATGCGCACGAGGACGTCGTCGTCGAGCGGGTCGCCGGTGATCAGGAACCGGTGCCAGAGAACGGACTGGCCGAGTTCGCGCAGGAGGTCGACGGGCACGTCGGGCCGTACGTCGCCGCGCGCGATCCCGCGCTCCAGCAGGGTGGCCATCTCGGACTTGCGCCAGCCGATCACCCCGTCCCGGAACGCGTCGGCCAGCTGCGGATCGTCGGCCATCGCGCGGACGATCGCGGCGACGGCCGGCCCTTCCGGCCCGGTGAAGAGCGCGGCCCAGCCGCGGAGCACGGCCAGCATGTCGCCGCGGTAGCTGCCGGTGTCGGCGACCGGGACGCTCCGGGTGGCCTGGCGCAGCAGCGCGTGACGCAGCAGCGCGCCGCGGTCGGGCCAGCGGCGGTAGAGCACCGGTTTGCTCGTGCCGGCCTCGGCCGCGACCGCCTCCATCGTGACCGCGGGTACCCCGTTCCGCACCACGACGCGCAGCACCGCGTCGACGATCGCGGTCTCCAGCGCCGCACCGCGCCGTCGTGAACCCGACATCCCACCACCCCGATAAGAAACTTGACCGTATCTTACCGTCTCATGAAGCTCGTGCCTGAGTTCCGCACCGTCGACACCGCGACCGTCACCTACACGCGCCTGCCGCGCGGGCGGCGGCGGGTGACGATCGATCACCGGCCGCTCGCGAACGTCACCCCGTCCGACCTGCTCGGCTGGTTCTCCGGACTGGACGGCACGATCGAGTACGGCGGCCGGACCGTGCCCCGCTACCTGGCCTGGCACCCGATCGACCACATCCGGTGGGAGCTGGCCCGCCCGGCACCCGGCGGCGGCGCGGCCGAGGGCGCGCGCTTCCGCATCGTCGAACAGTTCGCCGGGCGACCCGAGTGGCGCGTCGACGTCGTCGACCGGGTCGAGAAGCTCGACGAGACCGGGATCCGCCTCGTCCAGCGGGTGGCGGGGGTCATCGTCCTCCAGCTCGAACACACCTGGTCGCCGGGGCGCGACCGCACCCACTACGTCAGCGTCCTCGACCTCGGCGCCCGGGCGTTGCCGGTGGTCAACCGCGTGCTGCGGCGCCGTTTCCCGGACGAGATGGTGCGCGCCTGGGTGCGCCACAACATCGAGGAGGTGGGGCAGCTCGAGCACCTGCTCCCCGGGTGACCCACCGAACGGGGGACAGCGCCCGGCCGGTGACGTCCGTACCATGCGCGAGTGTCGCGCGACCAGATCGTCCGGGTGCTGCTCTGCGCGCTCCTCTCCGGCTGCCTGGTCGCGGCCACCGGCGCGCCCTACTGGCAGTCCCATCCGCTCCGCGGCCTGGTGGCCGGTCTCGCGTGCGCCGGGTTCGCCGCCGCCGGTGCCCTGCTCGCCACCGGCGGCCCACGTCGCCTGTTCACCGGGCGGCTCCTGCTCGCGGCCGGGTTCTGCTGGCCGTTCGCCTGGCTCGTCTCCTTCGACCGCGGCCCCGGGCCGGCGGTGTCCTATCTCTGCCAGGGCCTCTTCTGGGTGCTGGCCGGCGCCGCGATTCTGTCGTACCCCACCGGTGTACTGGTGGCCGGTCGGTACCGGGCGTTCGTCGCGGGCGCGGCGGTGGTCATGCTGGGGGGTGGTGTCGTGCTGCTGCTGGTGTCGCAACCGCAGTGGCTCGGTCTGCCCACGACGGTCTCCTGGCCCGGTGTCTTCGCCGACCGGGCCGTGTTCGGCGCGTGGATCCGGGTCCTCGCCGCGGCCCAGGTGGTGCTGGCCGCGTGGTTCACCGCGCTGCTCTGGGTGCGCGCCCGCTGGCTGTCCCACCTCGACCGGCGCATCGCGGTGCCGGTGCTGCTGGCCGCGGCGGCGCTCGTCCTGTTCAGCTCGGTGCAGGCCGCCGTCAAGACCAGTGCCTGGACCACCCGGTCGGAGCTGCAGGCGTTCTACTTCAACCAGGGCGTCATCGCGCTCGTCGTCTCCACCGCCCTGGTCTCCGGCGCGCTGCGCGACCGCTGGTGGGAGCTGAGCGCGCCGCACCGCGTCGTGCGCATCACCTCGTCCGGCACGTCGGTCGCCACCGTGCGCGTCGCGCTCGCCGAGGCGCTGCGCGACCGGTCGCTGCGCCTGTACTTCTGGGCCCCGGCCGAGAACGGCTGGGTCGACGTGCGCGGCCTGCCCGCCGTGCCGTCGGCGTCCCCCGACGACCGGCGCTGGCGCATCGCGGTCGACGGGCACCAGCACCCGCTCGCCGTCGTCGAGGTCGACGCGGCCCTGCGCGACCGGCCGCTGCTCGTCGACGCGGTGCTGCGGGCCGGCAGCCCGGCGCTGCTCACCGCCCAGCTCCAAGCCGCGGCGAGCGCCAACCTCGCGCAGGTGCTCGCGGCCCAGGAGCGTCTGGCCGAGCGTGAGCTCGCCGAGCGTCAGCGGCTCGAGCAGGAACTCGTCGACGGCGCCCAGCACCGCCTCGGCCTGCTCGAGCGCCAGCTGCACGGGCTCACCGACCACACGTCCGACCCGGCCGTCCTGCGTTTCGCCGGCGAGTGCCGCCGCGAGGTGCTGGCCACGGTCGGCGAGCTGGAGGCCCTCGCGCGCGGGCTGCTCCCGGCCGCGCTGGCCGAACGCGGCCTGGGCCCGGCGCTGGAGGCGGTGGTGGCGCGGCTCGGGCTCACCGCGACGGTCGAGGTCCACCCCGAGCGGCTCCCGCCCGCGGTCGAGGCCACGCTGTACTTCGCTCTCTGCGAGGGCCTGACCAACGTCGCCAAGTACGCGCGCGGCGCGTCCGTCACCGTCCGGGTGGCCGTCTCCGACGGCTGGGCCTCCGGCTTCGTCGTCGACGACGGCCCGGGCGGCGCCGCCACGAAGGCCGGCGGCGGCCTGGCCGGCATCGTCGACCGCGCCCGGGTCCTCTCCGGCTGGGCCGCGATCGACAGCTCACCCACCGGCACCCAGATCAGCGTCCACCTCCCGCTGGACGTGCCGTTGGTGGCGTGAGCGCTCGCGGCCACGCTGAACGTGGTGCACGCGCGAGGGGGTCGGGGTCCCACCGGCGGTGGCGACGCTCCTGCTCGTCGATGGCTTGCCCGCCGCGCGCCCCGGGCGCTGCCGAGTGGTGGCGGCGGGGAGCGCGCCCGACCCCGTTCCACGGCCGCAGTGAGGCGCACATTCTGCGGCCGACTGCTCCGGCCATCACCGGCCGCGTGCACACCGGACGGTCGGTCGGCCCCATCGCCACCGCGCGGGGCCCAGCACGGGCGTGCTCACGCCGGTGCGGTCGGCTCCCCGGCCGTCTCCACCGCCCTGCGGCGGCCACCTGCGACCCCAGCTCAACGGGGCCGGTCTTCGCTCGCGCCGCAGGCCTCGTGCGTCCGGCCCGGTGGGGCTTGTGGGTCTGGCCCGGTGGGGCTCGTGCGTTCGCGCCGCCGACCGGCTTGGGCCCAGGTCGTGGACCGACCTTCGGCGGATCGTCTGCCGACCTTCGCCCGGGTCACGTGCTGACCTTCGACTGACCTGTGCCGGCTGACCTCTGAGACCGGCCCGCGGTGGGATGCGCTCCAGGCGTCCTGGCGGCCCGGCGGCGGGGGAGTGGCAGCTGACCGCTCTCCCGGCCGCATCCACGCTTCCGCTCCGGGGCCCGCTTCCGCTCCGCGGCCCGCTGCCGACCGCCCGCGGCCGAGTGCACGCCGGAACGCTGGCGGGGGCCGTCGCCATCGCCCCCCCGGGGACAGCACGGTCGTGCTCACCGGTCGGCTTCCAGCGGCCGTCCACGGGTCCGCGGCGGCAGACCTTCGATCGGCCCACGGCCTGATCTCCGGCCGGCCCCCGGTGCCGTTCGGCAATCCGGTCCGCGGCGGGCGACATCCAGCGTGGCGCCTGGTCTCGGTTTAGCGCGCGGCGCCCCGTCTCGGTTCAGCGCGCGGCGTCTGGTCTCGGTTCAGCGCGCGGCGCCCCGTCTCGGTTCAGTGCGCGGCGCCTGGTCTCGGTTCAGCGTGTGGCGTCTGGTCTCGGTTCAGTGCGTGGCGCCTGGTCTCGGTTCAGCGCGCGTGGGTTGCCCATCGTCCGGGCCACGGTGGCTGACCTGCGTTCGGCTCGAAGCGATCGGTCTGCATCCGGCCCGGCCCACCTCCGACCGGGCCGCAACAAGCGGTCCCGTTCCGGTTCGCGGGCCGACCTGCACCCAGGCCGGCGCGCTGAGCTCTGAGACCGTCCCGCGCGAGCGCCCCCGGACCGGCCCCCGGGCCTGGCTTCGAACCGCCCGCGTCGACCGGGCCGGGGTCAGGCGGTCAGGCGGTCAGGCGGTCAGGGCGTTGTTCTGGCGCCACCAGTCGGCCACGCCGGAGGTGTCGCCGTCCTGGATCTCCGCGGCGACCAGGGAGGTGCGGTCGCCCCAGGTGATCCACCAGGTGCTGTTGTCGGTGTAGTAGCAGGCGGCCAGGCCGGTCGAGTTCCAGCTTCCGTAGCCCTCGTTGCCGACGGTGCTGCAGTCGTGGTTCGGGTCGTCGTCGCCCGAGTAGTCGTTCACGGCGTCGAAGTGGTCCCGGTAGTCGCGGAAGCCCGCGAACTTGAAGTACCTGACCTGGGTCTGGACGGCGCCGACCGTGTCGCACACGAGCGTGGCCTCGACGTCGACGCCGTCGGGGGCGGGGCCCGAGCGGCAGCCGGCTTTGGTGATGCCGCGGCCGCTCAGCGTCGACCAGAGGGCCTGCTCCTCGGACGAGAGACCGGCGGGTGGGCTCGCGCTCGGCGACGCGCTCGGCGAGGCACTGGGGGACGCGCTGGTGGCCGTGGGGGTGGGGGCGCCGGCGTTGGAGCCGGGGTCGTCGTCGTTGCCGAAGGACGAGGCGATCGCGTAGGCCGCGAGGGTGAGCAGGAGCAGCACCACCGTGCCCGCCGCGACGAACGCCAGCGGGGGCGCCTGCCCGAGGCGCCGCCCGACGCCGGGCCGGGAACCGCCCGCGGGCCCACCCGGCTGCCCGCCCGCCGGCCACGGCCCGCCGGGTTGCCCGCCGGCCGGCCACGCCTCGCCGGGTTGCCCGCCGGCCGGCCACGGCCCA
>NZ_BAAAGX010000015.1:0-134929 GCF_039524755.1 Cryptosporangium japonicum | reverse complement strand
GCCGGACGCCGGCCGGGCACCGACCGGCAGCGCGAGGTCGGCGGCGAGGCGACCGAGCGCCCCACCGGCCATCGCGAACGCGGGCGGGTCGGGCTGGACCGGTTCGATGCCCAGCGTGTCGCGCAGCGTGACCCAGAGCGTCGGCAACGGCGCCGAGCCGCCGACCAGGACGATCGCGTCGAGTTCGGCCGGCGTCACCGAAGCCTCGCGCAGCACGCGCGCGGTCACCCGGGCCACCCGGTCGGCCACCGGCCGGGCGAAACGCTCCAGATCGGACCGGGTCAGCGGCACGATGTCGGCGGTGCCGGGCACCGAGACCGGCACGAACTCGGCCCCGTCGAGCGCTTCCTTGGCCGCACGCACGTCGGCCCAGAACTCCCGTTGCGCGCGTCGCTGGTCGGTGGTGCGTGGCCGGTCGATCGCCCGCCAGATCTCGCGCCGCTGGCGACCGGCGGCCGCCGCGAGGTGCGCCGCGATCGCCGCGTCGATCCGGCGTCCGCCGACCGTGGGGTCACCGCCGACGGCCACCACCGCGAGCCGCCCCGACGACGGGGCCAGCACCGAGACGTCGAAGCCGCGCGCCCCGACGTCGACGACCACGAGCCGGCGTTCGACGGCCATCGACGCGCCGACCGCGGCCACCGCGGCGACCGGCTCCGGGATCAGCGTGACGTCGTCGAAGCCGGCGTGCCCGGCGGCCTCGCGCAGCGTCTGCTGTTCGGCCGCCGCCCACCGCACCGGATACGTCAGCGCGGCGGGCGGCACCGTGCCGAGCGTGGCCTCGGCCGACCGCGCCACCGCGGTGAGGACACCGGCCAGCAGGTCGGTCGGCGTGGTGTCGCGCTCACCGAGCCGGAACTTCTGCTCGGTGATGTGCCGCCGCGGTGCCGGCTCGAAGTGGTCGGGATCGGCGGCGGCGGCGCGCTCGGCGTCCCGGCCGACCCGGACCGTCCCGTCGGCGTCGAGCAGGACACCCGAGGGCAGTACCGGCTCACCGTCGAACAGCAGCGGGCTGCTCCGCCCGTCGGGCCGCCGGAGCAGCGCGACCGTGTTCGTCAGCCCGAGGTCGACGCCGAGCAGCGGTCCGGACCCGGCGGGGCGTAACGCCGAATCCTCACGTGAGCCAGACACACGGCACAGTATCCCGCCCGCGGGTCGGTTACCGCGCGCGGCACGCGGTCTCGCGCCTTTTAGGACGAACCACCGGCACGCAGACGCCGGACCAACGGCTCCCGGCCGACCGGCTGGCGCACCGGCTCGACCGGGGCGAACGCCGGAATGCCGGCGGTGACCTCGGCCTTACCCACGGTCAGCCGCTCGCCGTGGTGCAGCAGCTCGAGATCGGCCCCGTCGAGCAGTCGGTAGCGGGCCTCGCCGGGGTGCACCTCCACCCGGAGCCGACGCCCGCGCCACCGGATCATGAACGCGATCCGGCTGAGCTCCTCGGGCAGCCGGGGCGCGAACGACAGCCCCGCCTCCAGGTGACGCATGCCCCCGAACCCGGCGACGACGCCCGACCACACCCCGGAGAGCGCCGCGACGTGCAGCCCGTGCTCGGTGTTGCCGGCCAGGTCGTGCAGGTCGAGCATGCCGGTCTCGCAGAGGTATTCGTACGCGAGCCCGAGGTGACCGGTCTCGGCCGCCATCACACCCTGGGTCGCGGCCGAGAGCGACGAGTCACGCACGGTGATCTGCTCGTAGTAGGCGAAGTTGCGCTGCTTCTGCTCGGGCGTGAACGCCTCCGGGCAGAGCTGCATCGCGAGCACCAGGTCGGCCTGCTTGACGACCTGCTTGCGGTACAGGTCGAGGTAGGGGAAGTGCAGGAGCAGCGGGTACTTCTCCGGCGGCGTGCCGTCGAAGTCCCAGATCGCGTGTTCGGTGAAGTTCTCCGACTGGGCGTGCACGCCGCGCTTGGCGTCGAACGGCAGCACCATGGCGTCGGCCGCGTCTGCCCAGGAGGCGATCTCCTCGGGGTCGACGCCGAGCTCGGCGGCCTCGTCGGGGTAGCGGCGGCAGGCGTCGGCGGCCCCGCGCAGGTTGCGCTGCGCCATGAGGTTGGTGAACAGGTTGTTGTCGGCGATCGCGCTGTACTCGTCGGGGCCGGTGACGCCGTCGATGCGGAAACCGCCGTCGCCGTCGTGGTGCCCGACCGAGCGCCACAGCCGCGCGGTCGCGGTCAGCAGCTCCAGCCCCACCGTCCGCGCGAACTCGTCGTCACCGGTCGCGCCGACGTGGCGCAGGACGGCGTCGGCGATGTCGGCGTTGACGTGCAGCGCGGCGGTGCCCGCGGGCCAGTAGCCGGAGCACTCCTGGCCGCGGATCGTGCGCCACGGGAACGCCGCGCCCTCGAAGCCCAGCTGCCGCGCGCGGTCGAGCGCCAGCGGCAACGTCTCCAGGCGCCAGCGCAGGGCGTGCGCGGCGGCGTCGGGCACGGTGTGGCTGAGCATCGGCAGCACGAACGTCTCGGTGTCCCAGAACGTGTGACCGTCGTAGCCGGGGCCGCTGAGGCCCTTCGCCGGGATCGCGCGCCCCTCGGCGCGGGCACCGGCCTGCAGCACGTGGAACAGGCCGAACCGCACCGCCTGCTGCAGTTGCGCGTCGCCGTCCACTTCCACGTCCGCGCTGGCCCAGAAGTCGTCGAGGTAGGCGCGCTGCTCGTCGAGCAGGCCGTCCCACCCGGTGTAGCGCGCCGCGGTGAGCGCCGCGCGCACCTGGTCGTTGAGCGCGGGCATCGAGCGCCGGGACGACCAGCCGTACGCGAGGTACTTGACGATCCGCAGCGAACGGCCGGGGGCCAGCCGGCAGATCACCGTGGTGCGCCCGATGTTCTCGCTCGAGTTGGAGTGCGTCTCGGTGCCGGCCGGGCCGTGCACGTCGTGGTCCATGGCCGCGGCCATCCGCAGGCCGGTGCCGCGCAGGCTGTGCAGCAGCGTCGCGCCGGTGGTCTCGTCGGTGTGCACCTCCGGCACCAGCGGGCGGGCCAGCGCGGCCTCGATGCGCGGGTCGTCCTCGGCCGCGGGCAGGTCCTCGTTCGCGAACAGCTCGGACTGCACGACGAGCTGCACCGGCTGATCACCGGCGGTGACCGTGTAGCTGATCGCCGCGATCGAGCGCTGCACCAGCGAGACCAGCCGCTCGGTGCGGAGCCGGACCGGCTTGCCCGCCGGGGAGACCCAGTGCAGGTCGCGGGTGAGCAGGCCGGAGCGGAAGTCGAGGACCCGCTCGTGCTCCACGACCTGCCCGTAGCGGACGTCGAGCGGCTCGTCGTCGACCAGCAGCCGGATCAGCTTGCCGTTCGTGACGTTGACGATGGCCTGCCCCGACTCGGGGTAGCCGTAACCGCCCTCGGCGTACGGTAACGGCCGCAGCTCGCAGAACGAGTTGAGGTACGTGCCCGGCAGCCCGTGCGGCTCACCCTCGTCGAGGTTGCCGCGCAGCCCGATGTGGCCGTTGGCCAGCGTGAACACCGACTCGGACACCCCGAGCCGGTCGAGGTCGACCGACTGCTCGCGCACCGACCACGGCTCGACGGCGAACGGCGACTCCCCGATCACCGCGACTCCCCCAGTTCGGTGAGCCGGGTGACGACGACGTCGGCGCCGTGCTCGCGGAGCGCGTCGGCCTGGCCCACCCGGTCGACGCCGACGACGAACCCGAACCCGCCGGCGCGGCCGGCCTCGACCCCGGCCAGCGCGTCCTCGAACACCGCGGCCTCGCCGGGGCCGACGCCGAGCAGCTCGGCTCCGGCCAGGAACGTGTCCGGGGCGGGTTTGCCGGCCAGCTTCCGCTCGGCCGCGACCACGGCGTCGACACGCAGATCGAACAGCGGCGCCAGCCCGGTCACCTCGAGCACCTGCTGGGCGTTCGCGCTGGACGTGACCACCGCCCTGGGCACGCGAGCGTCCCGGAGCGCAGTGACGTACTCCACCGCGTCGTCGAACACCTCGACGCCCTCGTCCGCGATCAGGCGCAGCACGAGGGCGTTCTTCGCGTTCGAGAGCCCGAAGACCGTGTGCTCGCCGGGCGGGTCGTCCGGCGTACCCTCCGGCAGGTCGATCCGGCGCGACGCCAGGAACGCGCGCGTGCCGTCCAGCCGCTTCCGGCCGTCGACGTACCGCACGTAGTCGTCCTCGATGCCGAACGGCCGTTCACCGGGCGCGTAGTCGGCCAGGAACCGGTCGAACATCGCCTTCCAGGCCTTGGCGTGCTGCGCGGCGGTGCGTGTGACCACGCCGTCCAGGTCGAACAGGCAGGCCCGGACCGCGGGCGGTAATCCCAGCGTCATGCGTCCCACCCTAGGCAGGCCGGACCACCGCCCATCGAACTCAGAACGTCCCGCCGTCGACCACCAGGCGGACGTCGTTCACGTACGACGCGGTGACCAGGAACAGGACGGCTTCGGCGACCTCCTCGGGCTGGCACATGTGCCGGAACGGCGAGCGCTCCTCGCGTTCGCGCAGGTCCATGCCCGAGAGCCGGGCGAAGTTCATTCCCATGTCGGTCGCGACCAGCCCGGGCGCGACGATGTTCACGTGCATCCCGCGGCTGCGCTCCTCCTTCGCGACGGTGTGGGCCAGCGCCTCGGTCGCGGCCTTGCCCATCGAGTGCGGTGCGCGGTTGGCCGGGTGCGTGTCGGTCGCGACGCTCGAGATGAACACCAGGTCCGAGCGTTCGTTCCGGCGCAGGTGCGGGATGGCCGCGTGGGCCACGTGGTGCGGCCCGAACGCGTGCACCCGCAGCATCCGTTCGAGCTCGGCCGCGTCGGTCTCGACGACCGGGTCGCCGGTGCCCGCCGCGCCGGCGTTGCTCACCACGAGGTCGAGCCCGCCCAGGTCGCGGGCGGCCGCTTCCATCTGCCAGGCGACGTCGGCCGGGATCACGACCGAGCCCTGGTAGGAGCGGCCGACGCGGCCGCGTGCGGTGATCTCGTCGACGGTGGTCGCGGCGGCGACGGTGTCGCGGTTGAACGTGATCGCGACGTCGGCGCCGGCGTCGGCCAGTGCGAGCGCGATCGTCCGGCCGATCCCGCGGCTCCCACCCGTGACGAGCGCGCGCCGCCCGGCCAGGGGCAGAGATGCGTCAGTGGTGTCCATGATTACAAAACGTACTATTCGGTCATCTAGTTTCCTATCCCCGGTGGAACACGCTGCGCTCGCGGGACCGGAACAGCGCCTCCTGGGCGATCGTCGCGCCCAGGATCCCGTCGGCCGACCGGATCGTGCCGGTGTAGAAGCCGCGGCCACGCGCGGTCGAATGGCCCGTCAGGTCCATCAGCACCCACTCGTCCAGCGGGATCGGCCGGTGGAACCAGAGCGCGTGGTCGAGGCTCGAGGAGGACGAGGAACTCTCGTCGTGGAACGGCGCCAACCCGGTCGAGATGTCGGAGAGGTACGTCAGCACGCAGGCGTGGATCAGCGGGTCGCAGGGCAGGTCGGCGACGCACCGCGCCCACCACCGCGTCGGCCACTCGCTGCCGGGATGGGGCGCCGGCGGCAGCGCCCCCTCCATCGAGAACAGCCGCGGCATCGGGCCGGTACGCAGCGTCGACGGGTGCGGGACGTCGGGCGAGGGCACCACGTCGCGGTCCGCGCCGTCCTCCACCACGTGGAACGAGCACGACATCGTGAAGATGACCTCGCCGTCCTGCACCGCGACGACCCGGCGGGCCGAGAACGACCGCCCGTCCCGGTCCCGGTCGACGTGGAACTCGGTCGGGCGCCCGGCGTCGCCGCCGCGCAGGTAGTAGCCGTGCAGCGAGTGCGGCGAGCGGCCGTCCGGAACGGTGAGCCCGGCGGCACGCAGCGCCTGCGCCGCGACCTGACCGCCGTAGAGCGGGAGGTCCTCGTCGAAGACGGTGTTCGCCCGGTAGCGGGAGGGCTCGAGCTCCTCCAGCGCGAACAGGTCGAGGATCGTCGGCGCACCCGTGGTCGTCTGCGTCACGACCCGCACGCTAGCCCGCGGTTCGTCCGGTGCCGGGGCGCTGTGACCGCTCTCTCAAGTGTTTCCGGTCAGAGCTGACCGGATCCCCGGGCGGTGTCGGCCGACTCCCGATACGTTGCGTGAAAGGCATCCAACGGCGGAAGGCTGGTCACGTGAGCGACGAGGTACAGGTCGAACACGCCGACGGCGTATCGATCATCACGATCAACCGACCGAAGGCGCGGAACGCGATAAACGGCGCGGTGTCCGCCGGGATCTCGGCCGCGCTCGACGAGCTGGACGAACGGGACGACCTCACGCTGGGCATCATCACCGGCGCCGGTGGTTCGTTCTGCGCGGGCATGGACCTCAAGGCGTTCGTCGCCGGCGAGAACCCGAGCGACGAGAAGCGCGGGTTCGGTGGCATCACGGCCCTGCCGCCCCGCAAGCCGGTCATCGCCGCGGTCGAGGGCTGGGCGCTGGCCGGCGGCTGCGAGATCGCGCTGGCCTGCGACCTGATCGTCGCCGCCGAGGACGCGAAGTTCGGCATCCCCGAGGTGAAGCGTGGGCTGGTCGCGGCGGCCGGCGGACTGGTGCGCCTCCCCCGCCGGATCCCGCCGGCCGTCGCGATGGAGCTGGCGCTGACCGGCGACCCGCTGAGCGCCGCCGACGCGCACCGGTACGGCCTGGTCAACTCGCTGACGCCCACCGGCGGCGCGCTCGACGGCGCCAAGGCGCTGGCCGCCCGGATCGCGGCCAACGGCCCGCTCGCGGTCGCCGCGTCGAAGCAGCTGATCGTCCAGTCGCAGGACTGGAGCGACGCCGAACTGTGGCAGAAGCAGGGCGCGATCGTCGGGCCGGTGATGGCGTCCGAGGACGCCCGCGAGGGCTCGATCGCGTTCGCCGAGAAGCGCTCTCCGGTGTGGAAGGGGCGGTAATGGGCCCGTTGGCCGGTCTCAAGGTCCTCGAGCTGGCGGGCATCGGTCCGGGTCCGCACGCCGCGATGGTGCTCGCCGACCTGGGCGCCGACGTCGTGCGCGTCGACCGGCCACCGGCCACCGGCGGCGAGGCGAGCGACCAGACGCTGCGCAACCGGCGCTCGGTCGCGCTGAACCTGAAGGACGCCGACGACAAGGCGACGCTGCTGCGCCTGATCGAGGCCGCCGACGTGCTGCTCGAGGGGTACCGGCCCGGCGTCACCGAGCGCCTGGGCGTCGGCCCGGACGACTGCGCCGCGGTCAACCCCCGGCTGATCTACGCCCGGATGACCGGCTGGGGTCAGGACGGTCCGTGGGCGCACACCGCGGGGCACGACATCAACTACATCTCGGTGACCGGCGCGCTGCACGCGATCGGCCGGGTCGGCGAGCGGCCGGTACCGCCGCTGAACTACGTCGGTGACTTCGGCGGCGGCTCGATGCTGGTGCTCGTCGGCATCCTGGCGGCGCTGTTCGAACGCCAGCGGTCCGGCCGCGGGCAGACCGTCGACGCCGCCATGGTCGACGGCGCCACGCTGCTGTCCCAGATGTTCTGGTCGTTCCGGGCCCTGGGCGGCTGGAGCGACGAGCGCGGCGTCAACCTGCTCGACGGCGGCGCACCCTGGTACGACACGTACGAGTGCGGCGACGGTCGGTACGTGGCGGTCGGCGCCCTGGAGCCGCAGTTCTACGCGGCGCTGCTGGCCGGGCTGGCGATCGAGGTGCCGAACCGGGACGACCCGGCGAACTGGCCGGAGATCCGCAAGCGCTTCACCGAGGCGTTCGCCACCCGGACGCGGGACGAGTGGGCCGCGGTGTTCGACGGCACCGACGCGTGCGTCACCCCGGTGCTGACGTTCGCCGAGGCGCCGGCGCATCCGCACCTCGCCGCCCGGGGCACGGTCGTCGAACCCCACGGCGTACCGCAGGCCGCGCCGGCACCGCGCTTCTCCCGGACGCCCCCGGGTGCGACCACCGCTCCTCCCGGCCCGGGCCGGGACAACGCCGACGTGCTCCGGGACTGGCTGGCCTAAGCGTTCCAGTGGTACTCGAGCTCGGGGCGACCCGCGCGGCCGTAGCGGGCCGCCCGGGTCGCCAGCCCGGCGTCGGTGAGGTGCTCCAGGTAGCGGCGCGCGGTGATCCGGGACATGCCCAGGTCCTCGGCGATCTCGCTGGCCGAGACCGGGACGTCCGCGGCCCGGAGCGCGCCGGTCACCGCGTCCAGCGACTCCGGGCTCATCCCCTTGGGCAGGCCGGTCTGCCCGCGGCCGTGCAGCAGCGCGAGCGCACGGTCGACCTCGTGCTGACCGCTCAGCACGCCACCGCCGGCGAGCGTCGACCGGTACGCGGCGTACTGCTCGAGCTTCTCGGCGAACGTCGCGAACACGAACGGCTTGATCAGGTACTGGACGATGCCGAGCGAGACCGCCGCCCGCACGGTGCTCAGATCACGGGCGGACGTCACGGCCACGACGTCGGCGCGGTGCCCGTGGGCCCGCATCCGGCGGCAGATGTCCAGGCCGTGCATGTCGGGCAGGTGCATGTCGAGCAGCACCAGATCGATCGGCGCGCGCCCCATCTCACGCAACGCGTCGGCGGCGCTCAGGGCCGTGCCCGCCACCGTGAACCCCGCGACCCGCTCCACGTAGGCCGCGTGGGCGTCGGCGGCGATCGGATCGTCCTCGACGACCAGCACCCTGATCACGGCGTGGTGACCCGGGCCCGCATCGGCAGCCGCACCGTGAACACCGCGCCGGCGTCGCCGGTGACGTCGATCGTGCCGCCGTGCCGGTGCACGGCCTGCCCGACCAGCGCGAGCCCCAGCCCGCGCCCGATCAGCCGCTCGTCGGTCTTCGTCGACCAGCCCCGCGCGAACGCCTGCTCGACCTGCTCGGCGTCCAGCCCGGTGCCGGAGTCGGCCACCTCGAGCACGAGTTCCTCCTCGGCCACCCAGGCCGCCACCTCGACCCGGCGCGGTGGCGGTGCGGCCACCGCCGCGTCCACCGCGTTGTCGATCAGGTTGCCGACGATCGTCACCAGGTCCCTCGGATCCGCGATGCCGGACGGCACCGCCGACTCCGGATCGAGCACGAGCTCGACGCCCCGCTCCGAGGCCTGCGCCACCTTACCGAGCAGCAACGCGACCAGCACCGGCTCCTCCACCGCCTCGACCACGCGGTCGGCCAGCTGCTGGCTCAGCGCGAGCTCGCCGGTGGCGAACTCCACCGCGTCGGCGACCCGGCCGAGACCGATCAGCGAGACGACCGTGTGCAGCCGGTTCGCGGCCTCGTGCGCCGCCGAACGCAGCGACTCGGCGAACCCGCGCACCGAGTCCAGCTCGCCGGTGAGCGCCTGCAGATCGGTGTGGTCGCGCAGGGTGACGACGCTGCCGCCGCCGGCCGCGCGCTGGTTGACGACCAGGACCCGGTCCCCGGTCAGGTGCAGCTCGTCGGTCTGTTCCTCCCCCTTGCCCAGGGACGCGCCGAGCGGCAGGTCGGTCACCGGGCGGCCCACCACGTCCGCCGGCAGGCCGAGCAGCCGACGGGCCTCGTCGTTGACGAGCTGCACCCGGCCCTGGGCGTCGAGCAGCAACAGCCCTTCGTGGACGGCGTGCAGCACGGCGTCGTAGTAGGCGTACATCCGGCTGAGCTCGCGGGGACCCAGGTCGTGGGTCTGGCGGCGCAGTCGCCGGTTGACCAGCCACGTGCCGGCCGCGGCGACCAGCAGCGCGAGCCCGCCGGCCAGCGCGAGCACCGGCAGCTGACCCTGCAGGCTCCGGTCGATCGCGCTGCGTTTGATGCCGACCGAGACCAGTCCGCGCACGGTCCCGCCGATCGTGATCGGCACCACCGCGCGCACCGACGGCCCCAGCGTGCCGGTGTAGGTCTCGGTGAAGTCCGCGCCGCGCAGCGCCACGTCGATGTGCCCTAAAAACTTTTTGCCAATCTGCGTGGTATCTGGGTGTGTGTACCTGATCCCGGCGGTCGTCATCACCACGACGAAGTCCGTGCCCGTTGCCGTTCGCACCGCTTCGGCGTGCGGTTGCAGCACCGTCGTCGGGTTCGGCGACGACAGGGCGTCACGGACCTCGGGCGTGGCGGCCACCGCGTGAGCGATCGACAACGCCCGGCTCTCCGCGCCGTCTTCGGTGGAGTGCTCGGCCTGCGCTACCGCCGCGCCCAGCCCGGCCGCGACGACGACCGTCACCACCGTGATCTGCAGCGCGAACAGTTGCCGGGCGAGACTCCATTCCCGGGCTCGTGACATGTACGCAATGTACAGAACAGTGACCGGTGTCACTCAGCCCGAGATTCTGGGCATCAACTGGTGAACGCTTTTCCACCTCAGATCGCCCCGCTGACTGAACACGGCCCGCAGAGGTCGGTCGAAAAGCATTCATACGCAGTGCCGTCGTCGACACCGCGCAGAAAGAAGGCCCCCACATGTCCACCACCGCAGATGCCCCGCCGGGCGACACCCAGCCCGAGCCGCAGGCTCCCCGCAAGCGCGACCGGACCCACTTCCTCTACATCGCGGTCATCGTGGCCGTCGTGCTCGGCGCCACCGTCGGCCTGATCTGGCCCGACCTCGGCAAAGAGCTCAAACCGCTCGGCACCGGGTTCGTCAACCTGATCAAGATGATGATCGGCCCGGTCATCTTCTGCACGATCGTGCTGGGCATCGGGTCGATCCGCAGCGCCGCCGCCGTCGGCAAGGTCGGTGGCCTGGCGCTCGGCTACTTCCTCACGATGTCGACGTTCGCACTGGCCATCGGCCTCGTCGTCGGCAACATCATCCAGCCGGGCTCCGGGCTGGACCTGGCCACCAACGCCGACGCCGGCAAGGACCTGGCCGCCGACGGCGAAGGCGGCACCGTCGACTTCCTGCTCGGCATCATCCCCGACACGATGATCTCGTCGCTGACCTCGGGCGTCGTGCTCCAGGCGCTGTTCGTCGCGCTGCTGGTCGGCTTCGCGATCCAGGCGATGGGCCGCACCGGGGAGCCGATCCTGCGGGGCATCGGCTACTTCCAGAAGCTCGTCTTCCGGATCCTCGCGATGATCATGTGGGTCGCGCCGATCGGTGCGTTCGGCGCGATCGCCGCCGTGGTCGGCGAGACCGGCTGGGACGCGCTGACCGCCCTGCTCCAGGTGATGCTCGGCTTCTACATCACCTGCGCGATCTTCGTCTTCGGCATCCTCGGCGCGATCCTCTGGATCGGCGCGCGGATCAACATCTTCTCGCTGCTGAAGTACCTGGCCCGCGAGTTCCTGCTGATCCTGTCGACGTCCTCGTCGGAGTCGGCGCTGCCACGGCTCATCGCCAAGATGGAGCACTTCGGGGTCTCCCGACCGGTCGTCGGCATCACCGTGCCGACCGGGTACTCGTTCAACCTGGACGGCACCGCGATCTACCTGACGATGGCGTCGCTGTTCATCGCCGACGCCCTGGGCCAGCCGATGTCGATCAGCGAGCAGATCGGCCTCCTGCTGTTCATGATCATCGCGTCCAAGGGCGCGGCGGGCGTCACCGGCGCCGGTCTCGCCACGCTGGCCGGTGGTCTGGCCTCGCACAAGCCCGCACTGCTCGACGGCGTCGGCCTGATCGTCGGCATCGACCGGTTCATGTCCGAGGCGCGGGCGCTGACGAACTTCGCCGGGAACGCGGTCGCGACCGTGCTGGTGGGCAACTGGACCGGTTCGTTCGACCGGGAACAGGCCGCGCGGGTGCTGGCCGGCGAGGCTCCGTTCGACGAGGCCACGATGATCGACGACGACCACCACGGTGCCCCGGCCACCGAGCCGGAGCCGGAGCTGGCGAAGGCGCAGTAGCCGTCGCCCGGAAGCGGGCTGTAGTCGCGGGATTACCTGCTCGGGTGGGGTGCCCCGGTGTACCCCACCCGCGCGGACGGCCGGTTCGCCGGTACCGCCCCGGTCAGCTGCCGGGGAACCAGAGCCGTTCGCAGCACAGCGTGGCACCCGGACCTCGCCTCTCTGGTCCGGGTGCCACGTATGTTCTGCCGGTCCCCCTTCCCGGCCCGCCGCGCGCCGTCGCCCCGGCGGCACCGGTCGCGGCGCGGGTGCGGGCGGCCGTCGCCGCCGCGGACACGTCCGGGCGGTGCTACGGGACCAACACCACCTTGCCGGTGAGCTTCCCCGCCTCCGCGCGCTCGTGCACCGACACCAGCTCGCTCAGCGGCAACCGCTCGGCGACGTCGAGGTCGAGCTCTCCGGCGTCCACCAGGGCGGCCAGCGCGGCCAGCCGCTCGGCGTCCGGACGCACGAACATCCGCAGCGCACGCACCGGCGCGTCCGACGGCGGTTCGGTCGACGCGGTCACGTAGCTCCCGCCGGGCGCGACCGCCGACACCAGCGCGGCGTCCGACCGCGGCACCACGTCGAACACCACGTCGACCGGTGCGGTCAGCGCGTCCCCGACCGGCGTCACGGTGTGGTCGACGACCTCGGCCGCGCCGTACCGGCGGACCCGTGCGGCGCTGCGTGGGCTCGCGGACGCGATCACGTGCGCTCCGGCCCGCGCGGCCAGCTGCACCGCGTACCCGCCGACCGTTCCGCCGGCGCCGTTCACCAGCACCCGCTGCCCGGCACGCACGTCGGCGTGCTCGAACAGCCCCTGCCACGCGGTGAGGGCACCGACCGGGAACGCGGCCGCGTCGGCCAGCGGCACGCTCGTCGGCGCGGGCGCCAGCACCGCCTCGTCGACGGCCACGTACTCGGCCGCGGCCCCGTTCGCCAGCATCGGCAGCAGCCCGATCACCGCGTCACCGGCCGCGAAGCGCCCGCCCGACACGACGGTTCCGGCCACCTCGATGCCCGGCGTGTACGGAAGCGTGAGCGGGAACGCCTGCTGCCGAACGCCCGACCGGATCACGGCGTCGACCAGGTTGAACGACGTCGCGGCGGTCCGCACGAGCACCTGCCCCGCTGACGGCACCGGCGGCTCGGCGTCCACGATCTCCAGCACCGACGGCGGTCCGTAACTCGCGTAGCGCACTGCCTTCATGGCACACTCCTCCCGTAAGATGCTTCGAACTCGAAGCACGTATCCGGACCGTAGCATGCTTTGAATTCGAAGCAAGTAGAATGGACCACCGTGACGGACGAAGGAGGACTGGACCCGGCCGAGCTCGGCGCTTACTTCGCGCTCGAGGAGGTCAGCAGCCTGCTCGCCCACGCGGTCGAGCAGCACCTGCGCGGCGAGGGCTTGACCAGCGTCCAGTTCAAGGTCTTGATGCAGTTGTTCGAAGCGCCGGGAGGGCAGCTGCGGATGACCGACCTGGCCGACGGCCTGGTCGTGAGCCGGAGCGGGCTCACCTACCAGGCCGGGTTGCTGGAGAAGGCCGGTCTGATCGCGCGGGCCCCGTCGCCCGACGACGACCGCAGCACGACGGTCAGCCTCACCGCGGCCGGCCGGGAGCGGATCTTCGCCGTGCTGCCCGGGCACGTGGCCCTCGTGCGGCGGTTGCTGCTCGACCCGCTCCCCCGCGAGGACCTGACCGTACTCGGCGGCCTGCTCACCCGCGTCCGCGACCACATGCGCACCGATCCGCCGCGGTCGGCGGCCCCCCGGAACCGGCCGAGGAAGTGAACGTCCGCGACCTGCTCGACGCGCTCGGCGACCCCGCGGCGGCCGAGACGTTCTCGGCGGCGCTCCACGATCCACTGCTCGCGATCGACGTGCCGGACGCGGCCTCCGCGGCCGGGCTCGCGATGATCGTCGACCCGAGCCGGTCGGTCACCGACCTGCGCGCCCTGCCGTGCGTGACGGTGCTGGTGGTGCCGGATCCGGCGGTGTTCGCCGGGGCCGGGCACGTGCCGCTGATCCTCGGCGACGTCCTGCTCACCGACGATCCGGACGCGCCGCGCCCCTACGTCACTCCGGTCGACGGAAGTGCCGGTGGCCTCGCCGCGCTGCGCACCACCGCGGCCGCGAACCCGCTCGCGGCCGCCGCGCTGGCGTTACTGCTGCGCTCGGCGGAGGGGCTCGACGTCCCGGCCGGGCTGGTCGCCGAGTCGGCGACCTACTCGACGCTCCAGGCGGGCGCGGAGTTCACGCGCTGGCGCGCGACCCGGCCACCCCGGCCGGCCGACGCCACCGGCGACCGGGTCCGGACCGAACGGGACGGCGACGTCCTGCGGGTGACGATGACCCGCGCCGCCCGGCGCAACGCACTCGACGCGACGATGCGCGACGCGCTCACCGAGGCGTTCGCGCGGGCCGCCGCGGACCCCACCGTGGCGTTGGAGCTGCACGGCGACGGGCCGGACTTCTGCGCCGGCGGCGATCTGGACGAGTTCGGCACCCGCCCCGACCCGGCCGTCGGCCACCTCACCCGGCTGACGCGGAGCCCGGCCCGGCTGCTGCACGGCGTCGCCCGGCGCGCGACCGCTCACCTGCACGGCGCCTGCCTCGGCGCGGGCATCGAGCTCCCCGCGTTCGCGGGCCGGGTCGTGGCCGCGCCGGACACGTCGATCGGGCTGCCGGAGGTGTCGCTCGGCCTGGTGCCCGGCGCCGGGGGCACGGTCAGCCTGCCGCGCCGGATCGGACGGCAGCGCACGGCCTGGCTCGGGCTCTCCGGCCGCCGCCTGGACGCCGAGCAGGCCCTGCGGTGGGGCCTGGTGGACGAGGTTCAGGGCAGGATCGCGTCCACGTAGCCGCCGTCGACGCGGACCGCTCCACCGGTGGTGGCCGAGGCCAGATCGGACGCCAGGTACGTGACCAGGTTCGCGATCTCCGGCGGCTCGATCAGCCGCTGCAGCAGCGACTGCGGGCGGTGCTCGCGCATGAACTGCCGCTGCGCCTCGTCCCAGGGCAGCTCGTCGCCGACCAGCTCGGACACGAACTCCTCCACCCCGCCGGTGTGGGTCGGCCCCGCGAGCACCGAGTTCACGGTCACGCCGGTGCCGGCCGCGGCTTTCGCGAACCCGCGCGACACCCCGAGCAGCGCGGTCTTGGTGACGCCGTAGTGCACCATCTCGACCGGCGTCACGACCGACGAGTCGCTGCTGACGTACATCACCCGGCCCCAGCCGCGCTCCATCATCCCGGGCAGGTACGTGCGGGTGAGCCGCACGCCCGACAGCACGTTCACCTCGAAGTACCGACGCCACTCGTCGTCGGACACCTCGAGCACCGGCTTGGCCCCGAAGATGCCGAGGTTGTTGACGAGGACGTCGAGTTCCGGAGCGGCCGCGAGCACGGCGTCGCAGCCCTCGGCGGACGCCACGTCGGCGACGACGCCACGCACGTTCGCCCGCCCGATCGACGCGACCGCCTTCTCGACGCGGTCGGCCGACCGGCCGTTGACCAGCACCTCCGCGCCGGCCGCCGCCAACCCGGCGGCGATCGCGTACCCGATGCCCTGCGTGGAACCGGTGACCAGCGCGCGCCGGCCGGTGAGGTCGATGTCCATGCGTGGACCATTCCCCCGGTTCGCCGGTTACACGCGGCGCCGGTTCACCCGGACGTGGAGATCGTCGGCGTTCAGCTCGACGGCGACCTCGACGGGTGCGCCGACCTCGGCCACGACGGTCAGCGGGGGGTACGGACGCTTCGCCAGGATCCCGGCCGCGACCAGCTCCTTCAGCCGGGTGGCCGCGGTCGCGTCGGTGGGCCTGACCCCGGCCCGCCACCCCGAGCCCGCGCGATGACCACGACCGTGGACGACACCTGGCGGGGTTTCGCCGCCGTGCACGGCGGCGACGAGACCGAGCTGCGTACCGCGGACGGGGTCCGGGCCGCGCAGGGCCGCCAGCTGCGCCAGCTCCCCGGGTGACCTCAGGCTCCCAGGTGACGCAGCACCGCCAGCACGCGGCGGCTGTAGCCGCCCTCGGCCGACAGACCCAGCTTCTCGAAGATCGCGTTGACGTGCTTCTCCACCGCGCTCTGCGAGATCGACAGCTCGACGCCGATCCGGGCGTTCGTCTGGCCCTGCGCCATCCGCGCGAGCACCTCCCGTTCCCGGGCGGTGAGCGCGGAGACCGGATACGCCGGGCGGGCGAGCAGCTGGCGCACGACCTCGGGGTCGAACGCGGCCCGCCCCTCCCCGACCCGGGCCAGCGCGTCGAGGAACTCCTCGACCCGCACCACCCGGTCCTTCAACAGGTAGCCGATGCCCGACGCGGTGCGCCCCAGCAGCTCGGTCGCGTACCGCTTCTCGACGTACTGCGAGAGCACCAGCACGCCGACGCCCGGCCAGTCCGCCCGGATGCGCAACGCGGCACGCAGCCCCTCGTCGGTGTGGGTCGGCGGCATCCGCACGTCCACCACGACCACGTCGGGCTGGTCGCGGGCCACCGCCACCAGCAGTTCGTCGGCGGTGCCCACGGACGCGACGACCTCGTGGCCCTCGTCGGTGACCAGCCGCTCCAGCCCCACCCGGAGCAACGCGGAATCCTCGGCCAGCATCAACCGCACGGCAGCACCGCCTCCACCGTCGTCGGGCCGCCGGCCGGGCTGTCCACGGTGAACCGCCCGTCGAGCGCACGCACGCGCCGGTGCAGGCCGGTGAGGCCCTCGCCGTCCGGGGTCGCGCCGCCGAGGCCGTCGTCGCGGATCGTCACCGCCAGCTCGTTCGCGCTGCCGCGCACCAGCACGTCCACCCGGGATGCGGACGCGTGCTTCACCGCGTTCGTCACCGCCTCGCTGATCACGAAGTACGCCACGGTCTCCACGGCACGCACCGGCCGGGCGTCGAGCTCGACGTCGAGCACGACCGGCACCGGCGACCGGTCGGCGACGGTCTCGAGCGCGGCGGGCAGCCCACCGGCGTCGAGCGCGGCCGGGAAGACCCGCCAGGACACCTCGCGCAGCTCCACGAGCGCCTCGGCCGCCTCGTCGTGGGCCTGACGCAGCAGGGCCGCGAGCTTGGCGTCGGGTGTGGGAAGGCGCCGGGCGCGGCCGAGCAGCATGCCCACCGCGACCAGCCGCTGCTGAATGCCGTCGTGCAGGTCCCGCTCGATCCGGCGGCGTTCCGCGTCGACCGCCGCGACCACCTCCGAGCGTGCGGTGGACAGTTCGGCGATCCGCCGCTCGTACTCGGCGCCGGGGGCGGGGCCGAGCAGCCGGTCGGCCGTCCACCGGTCGATCCGGCCCACCGCGAGGATGCCCTCGACGGTGAGGAACGCCAGCACCGCGGCCAGCCCGAGCAGGTACGGCACGGTGACCGGCGTGGCCTCGATGCCGTCCAGCGGCCGCCCGATGAACCAGCCGCCGATCATCGCCAGCACGGTCACCGCTCCCCACGCCAGGAGCACCCAGAGCAGCCCGGAGAACAGGCCCACCGGAACCCGCGCGAGGAGATACCGGAACGCGCGGCCGGCCTCGGCCTCACCGGCGACACTCGGCCCCAGGTAGCGGTGTACCCGCCGCCGGTCGAGCGCCACCAGGCGAACCGCGAGCGCACCGACCCGGTGCCGGGCCCGGCCGCCGGTCACGACCAGCGCCACCCCGGCCACGACCAGGTACCCCAGCGCGGCCCCGCCGGTCACACCGCCCAGCGCCACCCCGGCGCCGATCCGCAGCCCACGACGAAGCATGTCCCGACCGTACGGGGGGACCGGCCGCCACCGCACTGCGGAAAACCACACCAGCGACGCGGGCGGGCCACGGAAGCCCGTGACCCGCCCGTAGCGTCGTGCCGTCAGTCCGCGGAGTACGAGAGCGGTTCCTCGCCCGGGCGCAGGCCCCGGTGCCCCATCTTCTGCGTCTTCGTCGCGAGGTAGGCCTCGTTGGCCGGCAGCGGCGCCGCCGGCATCGCGTGCACCTCGGCGATCCCGATCCCGGCCGCGCGTAACGCGGCCACCTTGTCGGGGTTGTTGGTCAGCAGCCGCACCTGCTCGACGCCGATCTGGCGCAGGTACGCGGCCGCCGGCCCGTAGCTGCGCCGGTCGACCGGCTCACCGAGTTCCAGGTTCGCCTCGACCGTGTCGAGCCCGGCCTCCTGCAGCGCGTAGGCGCGGATCTTCTGCGCCAGGCCGATGCCCCGGCCCTCGTGTCCGCGCAGGTAGAGGACCATTCCCCGGCCCTCCTCGGCGATCAGGGCGAGCGCGGTGTCCAGCTGGGGGCCGCAGTCGCACCGCTGCGAGCCGAGCGCCTCGCCGGTCAGGCACTCCGAGTGCACCCGGATCAACGGCGGCTCGTCGCTCGGCGGCACGGCGGGCGGCGTCCGCATCGAGAGAGCCAGGTGTTCGACGTCGTCAGCACCGGAAAAACAGACGGCGTCGAAAACGCCGTGCCGGGTCGGGAGCTTGGCCCGGGCGAGAACACGCACGGTCGCTGGTGCGGTCGCGGTCACCGGTCACCACCTTCCACTGTCGGGGCCGGGACGAAAAGCGAGGTGCAGCAGAATTTCACCAGGTGAACACGTCGCTCGACGAGTTCTGGTTCACAGCGTTCCCGGAGTCCAACTCCGGCAACACTGAACCTTATGCCCGCTGCGATCCATCCGCTCGTTGTAGCGATACCCGAGGCCGACCTGGACGACCTCCGGAACCGCCTCCGTCGCACCCGCTGGCCCGAACCGGAGACCGTCGACGACTGGTCGCAGGGCGTCCCACTCGACTACCTTCGCGAGCTTTGTCGCTATTGGGCAGAGGACTACGACTGGCGGGCCACCGAGGCCCGGCTGAACGCGGTTCCGCAGTTCCGCACCGAGATCAACGGACTGAACATCCACTTCCTGCACGCGCGCTCCCCGCGCCCCGACGCCCTGCCGCTGGTGCTCACGCACGGCTGGCCCGGCTCGGTCGTCGAGTACCTGAAGGTCGTCGGCCCGCTGACCGAGGCCGGCTTCCACGTCGTCGTGCCGTCCCTGCCCGGCTACGGCTTCAGCGACAAACCGGGCCGCACCGGCTGGGGCATCGAGGCCGTCGCCGACGCCTGGGCGCAGCTGATGGCCCGCCTGGGCTACCCGCGGTACGGCGCCGCCGGGAGCGACTGGGGCACGAGCGTCAGCACGGTGCTGGCCCAGCGTGACCCGGCGCACCTGGCCGGTATCCACCTGGTGCCGCCGCTGGCCGCGCCGGACCCGGCCACGTTCGACGACCTCACGCCGGCCGAGCGGGCGGCGCTGGCCGACCTCGAGCGGGCGCAGCGGACCGAGGACGGCTACTCGCTCGAACACTCGACCCGGCCGCAGACCGTGGGCTACGGGCTGGTCGACTCGCCGGTCGCGCTGTGCGCGTGGATCGTGGAGAAGTTCCACTCCTGGAGCGACGGCGACGCGCTGAGCCGCGACGACCTGCTCGACAACCTGATGCTCTACTGGCTGCCCGGCACCGGGGCGTCGTCCGCGCGGCTCTACTGGGAGAGCTTCGCGACGGTGCAGCAGTGGTTCACCCGGGCGACGCCCGACGTGATCCGGGTACCGACCGGGTGCTCGATCTTCCCGAAGGAGAACCCCCGGGCCTCGCGACGGTGGGCCGAACGCCGGTTCACCGACATCCGGCACTGGAACGAGCTCGACCGCGGTGGCCACTTCGCCGCGTTCGAGCAGCCCGAGCTGTTCACCGCCGAGCTCGTGGCGTTCTTCGACCTGGTGCGGGGTCAGGGCACGTCGAGCGGCCCGGCGAACGTGGTCACGTAGAACGAACCGGTGCCCGGCGCGGCCGCGAGGACGTCCACCAGCGCCACGCGACCGTTGCCCGTGCGTACGCAGATCCGCGCCCCGGGCACCAGGCGCGGCCGGGGGATGGCCGCGGAGCCGTAGCCGGTCGCCTCCGCGCACGCGCTCGGAGCCCGGAGGAGCGTCAGCGAGGTGTCCAGCGCCCCGTCGGCACGGCTCAGGCCGGTGGACGTGTAGATCACGTCGAACGCCGTGCCGGGGCCGTCGGTGTCGCTGGGCGAGCCCCATTCGGCGTCGTAGGCGGGCGCGTCCAGGTCGGCCCCCTGGCCCGGGGTGAGCGTGAGCGGGTCCGCGTGCCGGATCCGGGTGCCGTCGGCGACCGGGGTCGTCAGCGGCCGGAGCGGGGTCGGGTCGCGGCCGGTCGCGAGGACGAACGTCACCGCCGCGACACCGGCCCAGCCGACGACCGTCCACCGCACCGCAGCCGCGTCCACGCACCGCACCGTACGAGGCGAAGATTTCGCCCGGACGAACGTCAGTTGGCGAACCACACCCGCTGGGCGGTGACCAGCACGAACGCCGACCCGGCACGCACCGCGCCGTCGAGCGCGCCGCGGTCGAGCTCCGGGGAGCCGGCCTCCCAGTTCGGCGTCGCCCACGCGCTGACGTCCACCTTCTGCAGGCGCAGGCAGTTCCCGACGAACGCGGCGTCGGCCGGCCCGTAGGAGAGCGCGAGGCGGACGCCGTCCCGGTCGAGCTCGACGACGTTCCACGAGCGCTCGTCGGCCGAGCCGAGGCGGGCGTCGAGCTGGTCGGAGGCGATGGTCCAGCCGGCCGCGACGAGCCGGTCGCGCTCGGCCGGCAGCGTGGTGCGGAGGTCGGCCGCCGGGAGGCTCAGCACGGCGCTGCCCCGGGTCGCGCACACCCAGTCGAAGTCGTCCCACGCCGTCAGCTGACGTGAGCCGCGGACACACGCGTCGTAGCGCGCGGTCGTCACCGGCGCCGGGCCGGTCGGGGTCGCGGCGGTGAGCGCGGCCGTGACGCGGCGCACGGTGTCCGCGTGCGCGTCGACGACCGCGGGTGACTCCAGATCGGGCGGTGGGTCGCGGTGCACGAGGCTGCTGAACGACGTTACGACGCCCACGCAGACGAGGCCGGGCACGGCCAGCGCGGCCACCAGCAACAGCACCAGCCAGCGCCGCCGACGCGGTGGCGGCGGCGCCTGCCCCATCGATTCACCGACGAACTCCAGCCCGTCGGCCTCGGTGGCGGTCTCCGGGGCCGTCAGAAGTCCACCGTCACCAGGTGCCGGCCGGCCGTGGTGCGGATCTCGACCGCGTCGACGTCCTCCGGGGCCACGGCGGCGTTGCCGGTGACGGGCCACCCGCCCGGCATCGACGCGGCCTTCTCCGAGATCACCCAGCTGCCGGCGAGCACCGGTTCGCTGTGGGTGCTGTGCACGACCATCTCGCACTCCTCGCCGACCTTGATGCCGGTGAGCTTCACGTTCACGTGCACCCAGCCGGTGGCGGGCACGACGCTCGCGGTCATCCGCGCGCCGGTCGCCGGATCGGTGTTCGAGCCGCTGCGGGTTCCCTGCACCGTCGCGGTCTCCGAGGGCAGCGCGACCGACGGGTTGTCCGATCCGGTGCCGCGGCCCAGCACCACGCCGCCGCCGACCGCGGCCGCCAGCACGGCCACCGCGGCCGCACCGGCCAGCAGGCCGCGGCCCCGTGATCGGCGCGCACCGCCGCTCTCCTCGCGCGCGGCCCGCAGCGTCCGCTGCAGCAGCAGGTCGGCCTGCGGATCCGGGCCGTCCAGGAACAGCTCCGGCGGCACCTCGTCGAGCGCGTCCTCGATCTCGCGCAGCACCGTGACCTCGTGGCGGCACGCGGCGCAGGTGGCGAGGTGCTCCTCCACCCGGCGGAACTCGACCGGGTCGAGCAGGCCGAACAGGTAGCCGGCGATGTCGACGTGTCCGTGCGGCGTGGTCATCGGGTCACCATCCCGATGTCGCGGCCACCGAAGCCGTCACGCAGGGTTCTCAGCGCGTAGAACGTTCTGCTCTTCACTGTTCCGACCGGCACGCCGAGCGCCTCGGCGGCCTCCTTGATCGTGCGGCCCTTCAGGTAGATCTGCACCAGCACGTCCCGGTGCTCCGGGGGCAGCTGCTCCAGTGCGTCCATGACGACCATCTGGTTGACGACGTTCTCCGCGTGGTCGCGCGCCACCGGCGGCTTGTAGGGCACCTCCGGCACCTCGGTCGGGCGGGCCGCTCTGGCGCGGCTCTGGTCGATGACGATGTTGCGTGCCACCGTCAGCAGCCAGCCGCGGACCGAGCCCTTGCCGTTCACCAGAACGTCCGGATTGCGCCACGCCCGGAGAATCGTCTCCTGAACGATGTCCTCCGCGAGCGAGCGGTCCTCGGTCAAGCGCGTGACGTACGCCAACAACGCCCGACCGTGTTCGGCGAACAGCGACCGAATCAGCGCCTCGTTCCCAGCCGGGCCTTGTCGCTGACCAGCGCTTCGGACCATCCGCCGCTCCCCTCGCTGCGCCGTCTGAAGAGTCAGCCCCTGACTGTAGGCCACCGGGCCGTCCGGCTGCCGGGCGGCGCTTCCACTGTGGCGGCGGGGTGAGACGTCGGGTACGGGTCGGACGACGCGGTCGACGCCGAATGCGCCGGGTAGAACGCTCAGGACGGTCACGGTGGGCCCCTCAAGCTGGCTGGACTGCACCGGCTACACGCGCCCGCCTCGAGGAAGGTTCACGGGCCCTCGGCGGCAGATATATCCGCGAGGCAATAGAGGCGCAATTTGCCGGGCCTAGCGTGAGCCCTCGACGACGGAGGGTGCTCATGAGCGAAACCACGTTACCCGCGGAGACCACACACAGCCACGCCGCCGGCGACGGGATCATCAAGCCCGGCTACGACCCCCGGCTGGCCAACGAGGACCTCGCGCCGCTGAAGAACCAGAACTGGACGTCCTACAACTTCTTCGCGTTCTGGATGTCCGACGTCCACAGCGTCGGCGGTTACCTCACCGCCGGCAGCCTGTTCGCGCTCGGGCTGGTGGCCTGGCAGGTGCTGATCGCGCTGCTGATCGGCATCACGATCGTCTACTTCCTCTGCAACCTGGTCGCCCGGCCCAGCCAGCGCACCGGCACGCCGTACCCGGTGGCGTCGAGGATCCCGTTCGGCGTGCTCGGCGCGAACATCCCGGCGATCATCCGGGGCCTGATCGCGGTCGCCTGGTACGGCATCCAGACGTACCTGGCGTCGGCCGCGCTGATCGTGGTGGCGCTGCGCCTGGACCCCGGGCTCGCGCCCTGGGCCGACGTCGACCAACACGGTTTCCTCGGGCTGTCCGCGCTGGGCTGGCTCGGGTTCGGCGTGATGTGGGTGCTGCAGGCGGTGGTGTTCTGGCGCGGCATGGAGGCGATCAAGAAGTTCATCGACTTCTGCGGCCCGGCCGTCTACCTGGTGATGTTCCTGCTCGCCGCGTACCTGGTCTACAAGGCCGGCTGGTCGAACCTGGACTTCAACCTGTCCGACAGCGGGGAGACGCTGACCGGCTGGCCGGCCTGGCAGGAGACGATCATCGCGATCGCGCTCGTCGTGTCGTACTTCTCCGGCCCGATGCTGAACTACGGCGACTTCGCCCGGTACGGCACGACGTTCGGCGCGGTGAAGAAGGGCAACTTCCTCGGGCTGCCGGTGAACTTCCTGGTGTTCGCGATCCTGGTCGTGGTGACCGCGGCGGCGACCCGGCCGGTGTTCGGGGAGATCCTCACCGACCCGGTCGAGACGGTGGCCCGGCTCGACAACACGTTCGCGATCGTGCTCGGCGCGCTGACGTTCATGATCGCCACGATCGGCATCAACATCGTCGCGAACTTCGTCTCCCCGGCGTTCGACTTCTCCAACGTCGCGCCGCAGAAGATCAGCTGGCGGGCCGGGGGCATGATCGCGGCGATCGGCTCGGTGCTGATCACGCCGTGGAACCTCTACAACTCGCCGGACACGATCCACTACACCCTGGACGTGCTCGGTGCGTTCATCGGCCCGCTGTACGGGGTGCTGATCGCGGACTACTACCTGGTCAAGCGGCAGACCGTCGTCGTGGACGACCTGTACACGATGCGCGGCGACGGGACCTACCACTACGTCAAGGGCTACAACCCGGTCGCGATCGTGGCGACGGCGGTCGCGGCGGTGATCGGCGTGCTGGTGGTGTTCTTCGCCTCGGCGGACGTGGCCGCGTTCAGCTGGTTCATCGGCGCCGGCATCGCGTTCGCGCTCTACCTCGGGCTGAAGTCGCAGATCCCGGTGAGCGCGCCGGCGGCGGCTCCGGCGGCCGCGCCGGAGAGCTGACCCAGGAGGATCAGTGCGGATCCAGGTCGTGAACCCCAACACCACCGAATCGATGACCGCGACGATGGGCGCGTGCGCGCGGGCGGTGGCCTCGGTCGGCACCACGGTCGAGGCCGTCACCTCCCCGATGGGGCCGGTGTCGATCGAGAGCCACTACGACGAGGCGCTCGCCGTCCCCGGCCTGCTCCGGGTCGTCGCGGCGGGCGAGCGGGACGGCGTCGACGGCTACGTGGTCGGCTGTTTCGGCGACCCCGGTGTCGACGCCGCCCGCGAGCTGGCCCACGGCCCGGTGCTCGGCATCGCCGAGGCCGCGATGCGCACCGCGGTGCTGCTCGGCCGGACGTTCAGCGTCGTGACCACGCTGAGCCGCACGGCCGGGCGCGCCTGGGAACTGGCCGCCCGGTTCGGCCTGGCGCCGCAGTGCCGCCAGGTGCGTGCCTGCGAGATCCCGGTGCTCGAGCTGGAGCGGCCCGGCTCGAACGCCGAGTACCGCATCACCGAGGAGTGCCGCCGCGCCGTCGACGAGGACGGCGCGGACGTCGTCGTCCTCGGCTGCGCGGGCATGGCCGACCTCTGCGCCCGGATCGGCGCGGCGGTCGGCGTGCCGGTCGTCGACGGGGTGGCGGCGGCCACCAAGATGGTGGAGAGCCTGGTCGCGCTGGGGCTCACGACGAGCACCCGACTGGAGTTCGCGCCGCCGCCGACCAAGCCGTACACCGGGCTGCTGAGCTCGTTCTCACGGGAAACGGGAGCAACAATCTGACGCGAATCGACACTCCCTCGAAACGGATCGGGCCTACCGTGTCTGCAACCCGGGAGGCGCGCATGGCACCCAAGAGACGGCACTCGTATTTCGCGGGCAAAGTCACGGCGATACCGGGCGCCTCCCAGGCCGAAGTGCTCAACGAGCTGCGCCGGGTGATCCTCGCCGGCGAGGTGCCCCCGGGCGTCCCGATCCCGGTCGGCGAGGTCGCGGAGCGCTTCGGCGTCAGCCCGATCCCGGTACGCGAGTCGCTGATGACGCTGATCGGCGAAGGCCTGGTCGACCACCGTCCCCGCTCCGGCTACACGGTCGCCCAGCTCACGCTGGCCGAGCTGCGCGAGGTCTACGTCGTGCGCCGGGTGCTGGAGGCGGCCGCGCTCGCCGCCGCCGTGGTGGCCGCCGATTCCGCCGACGACGTGCGCGCGGCCGAAGCGCTCGCCGCCCTGGAGCGCGCGGTGTCCGACGACGACTCGGCCGCCTACCACCGCGAGAGTCGCCGGTTCCACATGGCCCTGCTCGCACCGGCCGGGATGCAACGCCTGCGTTACGTGCTGGAGTCGGCGTGGAACGTCACCGAGCCGTGCCGCCCGATGGCGTACATCGGCGTCGAGGAACGTGCCGCCCTGCACGCCGACCACCACGCCATGCTGACCGCCTTCACCGCCCGCGACGCGAAGTCCCTGCTCGACATCTCCGCCACGCACCACCACCGCCTGGAGAACTCGATCGCCGACCTGCCCCCGGAGACCGGATTGTTCGCGACCCCGTGATCGTCGCGATGACCGGGCGGCACGCCGAGGCGGTGCTGGAGATCTACCGGGCCGGGATCGCGACGCGCCAGGCCACGTTCGAGACCGTGGTGCCGCCGTGGGCCGAGTTCAGCGCCGCGCGGTTGCCGTCGCACCGGTTCGTGGCGGTGGCGGGCTCCACGGTGCTGGGCTGGGTCGCCTGCTCGGCCGTGTCCCGGCGTCCGGCGTACGCCGGTGTCGTCGAGCACTCCGTCTACGTGCGGCCGGACGCGGGCGGGCGGGGCGTCGGCGGGCGCCTGCTCGACGCGCTCGTCGAGTCCTGCGACCGGGACGGCATCTGGACGATTCAATCCGCGGTGTTCCCGGAGAACACCGCGAGCCTGGCGCTGCACGCGCGCCGCGGGTTCCGCGTCGTCGGCACCCGGGAACGCATCGGCCGGCTCGACGGCGTCTGGCGCGACACCGTCCTGATCGAACGGCGCAGCCCTACGGTCGAGTGACCCGTGGCGCGCCGCCCTCGGTGGGCGGCGCGATCCAGGTGAGGTCGCCGCGGTCGACCAGGTACTGCACGTGGGCGGCCGTCTCGCCGAGCGCGGCGAAGCGCATCCGGCCGATCTCCTCCCACGGCCGCGACCAGGTCAGCCCCTGCGCGATGCTCCACAGCGTCGGCTCACCCAGCGACCGCACCACCGCGACCAGTTCCCGGCAGCGCTCCTCGTGGTGCGCGATCAGGTCCGCCGTCCGCGCGGCCAGGCCGCGGAACCGGTACTCGTGCGCGGGCAGCGCGTCGTGGTCGTCGTAGGCCCCGACCTTCTTCAGCGACGCCAGGAAGTCCGCCAGCGGCTTCGCGTCGGTCTTCGGGCCCAGGCCGATGTTGGGGCTGATCCGGGGCAGCACGTGGTCGCCGGTGAGCAGCGTCCTGGTCTCCTCGTCGGCCAGGCAGATGTGCCCCGGCGTGTGCCCCGGCGTCCACACCGTCCGGACCCGCCGGCCCGGGAGCGGCACGAGCGCGCCGTCCTCGAGCAGCACGTCCGGCTCGGCCATCACGAGGTCGGGCTCGTAGCGGGGGTCGAAGCTGCCCAGCAGGGCGTCGATCTCCTCGTCCGAGGTGCCGGACATCCGCAGGATCCGCGTCATTCCCGTGCGCCGGATCTCCGACGTGGTCGCGCCCATCCGCTGCGGCATGCTCTCGGCCTCGGCCGGGTGCATCGCCACCCAGGCGCCGGTCTCCTCGCGCAGCCGCAGCGACAGCCCGTGGTGGTCGGGGTGCACGTGGGTCGCGACGACCCCGAGCACGTCGGACGGGCCGTACCCCGCGGCCGCGAGCCCGGTGGTCAGCGCGGTCCAGGTGTCCTCGTCGTTCCAGCCCGGGTCGACGATCACCACGCCGCGCTCGCCGGGGAGCAGGTAGCTCAGCGTGTACCGCAGCGGGTTGTCGGGGATCGGCACCGGCACCGACCAGACGCCACCGGCGAGTTTCTCGACTCCCGGCAGCTCCCGCCGCCCCCAGGCCGCCTGCTGCTCGGTTCCCAGCACCACGAACCCGCGCGTTTCAGTTGCTGCCACGCGTCCATTATTATCCGACGACAGTCGTCGGCAATACGGCAGGGGAGGTGCCCCGGCAGTGACGCGCACCACCCGAGGGCGTCCGCGTGACCCCGCGGTGGAGCGGCGCATCGCCGCGGCGGCGCTGACGATCTACGGCGAGGTCGGCTGGGCCGGCTTCAACTTCGAGTCGGTCGCACGCGCCGCCGACGTCAGCCGGGACTCGCTCTACCGGCGCTGGACCGACCGGCGCGCGCTGCTCGTCGACGCGATCGGCCGGGTGCCGCCACCCCCGGCCCCGCCGGCCGGTCTCTCACTGCGCGACGCCCTGGTCCGGGCCGCGCTGAGCAGCCTCGAGCGGTACCTCGCGCCGGGCGGCCACGCGCTGATCCGGCTCTACGTCGAAGCGCCGCAGGATCCGGAGCTGCTCGATCTGTTCCACCGCGAGGTCGTCACGCCGGCCGTGCAGGCCGCGCGCCAACTTGTCCGCGACGCGATCGCGGTCGGTCAGCTCCCGGCCGACGCGTCCCCCACCGCGATCATCGACAGCGTCTTCGGCGCCGTCCTGCTGCACGTGCTCGTCACGCCGGTGGAGCTCCGTCCCCGGATGATCGAGCAGGCGCAGCCGTACGTCACCGACGTCGTGGACATGACGCTGCGCGGGGCGTACTACCGCGGGTCCTAGACCGGCGCCGGGGTGTTCCAGCGCAGGTGGGCCTCGGCGAACCGGTCGCAGATCTCGACGATGCGTGCCTTGTCGACCGGGCGGTAGCCGACGACCGCCCGGATCGTCAGCCCGTCGAGGAGCGCGGAGAAGCCCTCGACGAACGTCTCCACGTCCAGGTCGGCGTCCAGCTCGCCGGTCTGCACCCCGTACTCCAGCACCTCGCGGACGAGCCCCTGCCAGCCGGTCTCGAGCTCGGTGATCAGCTGGTGCACCGCCGGGTCGTGCACCGCTTCCGACCAGGCCTCCAGCCACATCATCAGGTTGCTGTCGCGCAGGCCGCTCGGTGCGGCGGCGTCCACCAGCCAGCGCCAGCGCTCCTGCGCCGTGGCCAGCTCCGCGAACGCGGACTCGGCCCGTTCCCGGAGGTCGGACTCGACGATCCGCAACGAAGCCATGAACAGGTCGGTCTTGCTCTCGAAGTAGTAGAGGAGATGGGCGCCGGTCATACCCAACCCCGCTCCGATGTCCGCCAACCGAGCGTTGCGAACTCCGTGCTCGCTCAACACGGAAATTGCCGAGCGGGCGATCTCGCGGCTTTTGCCCCGTCGCTTCGTCGTCATTGCTATGTGACCCGTTTCGTCGCCTGAGGACGCTGAACGCTTCCCCAAACAGTGATATCGCACCGGAGAGCGGTCGTGGGGTCACACAGCGAAGCGGAACAGCGCATCTCCCGAACGCAGGATGGCCCCTTAGTTCGTTCGGTCTATTACATATGGGCGAGGCCGGGCCCAGGGGGCCCGGCCTGTACTAATGACGCACCGGATCAGGCGGTGTGGTCCACGGTGGACGCTGCCGCCGTCACGGCGATCCGGCGGGCCTCCGGCCGCTCCGGCGCGGTGTGCGCACCCGCCACCCGGACGCTCAGCACGCCCTGGTCGTACGACGCGGTGACCGCGTCGGCGGCGACGTGCTTCGGGAGGCGGAACGTCCGCCGGAAGGAGCCGTAGCGGACCTCGCTGAACGAGTTCCCGTCACGCGCGTCCTTGCGCTCGCCGCGCACGACGAGCTTTCCCTCGACGACCTCCACGGTGACGTCGTTCTCGACGTCGACGCCGGGTACCTCGAGGCGGACGACCGCGTCGTCCCCGTCGCGGGTCACCTCGGCCGCCGGGGTGAAGGCGGTCTCGGTCGGCCCGAACGAGCGGCGGACCAGCGCGTCGAACTCGGCGAACGGGTCACGGCGGGTCCAGAGAGTGATGCTCATGGCGTTCTCCTGACTGTCTCTGACCGGCGAAAACCGGCTCACGTGTCATGAAACTTGAGCGGGGTCGACTCAATTCCCACGGTGGCCCGGATCACATTGCGCAGTCCGAAAATTTGCGGAGCCCGCAAGAACGCGACTATCGTGGGGCCATGTCCGACGGCGAGATCCCGTTCGTCACCATCGAGCAGCACCCCTCCGGCCTGGTCACCTGGCGGGAGCGCAAGAAGCAGGCCACCCGCGAGGCGCTGGCCGACGCGGCGTGGAAACTCGCCTGCGAGGTCGGGCCGGAGAACGTCCGGGTCGACGACATCGCGGCGGCGGCGGGCGTCTCGGCACGCACGTTCAACAACTACTACTCCAGCCGCGAAGAGGCGATCTTCGCGCAGCGGATCCGCTGGGCGGAGGAGTTCTTCCACCGGGCCTCGCGAGCCCGCCCGGCCGATGCGCCGCTCCACGACGTCATCGCCGGCGCCCTGCTCGAGGTCCACGAGGGCCGAAGCCCCGACAAGGCGACGATCCGGCTGATCGCGGCCACCCCCACGATGCAGTCGGAATACCTCCGCCACTCGGTCATGACCGAGTTCGCGCTGGCCGAGATCGTCGCGCAGCGCACCGGCTGCGACCAGCTCTCGGCCCGGGTCGTCGGCGGCGCGTACGCCCTGGCCATCCGCGCCGCGAGCGAATATTGGCTTCGCGACGACAGCGATCTGCCGTTGACTGACTTCCTGCGTACCGCGCTCGACCGGGTCGCTCCCGCGGCCCGAGACCTGGAGGCGAGCGTGCGCGCGTCCCACCCGCACCGAGAGGCTGAGCCGTGCTGATCAGGCTGTTGCGGACGCACCTGCGTCCTTATCGACGGTCGCTGACCGTGGTCGTCGTGCTGCAGTTCCTGCAGACGCTGGCGATGCTCTACCTGCCGACGCTCAACGCCGACATCATCGACTACGGGGTGGTGAAGGGCGACACCGCCTACATCATGCGCATCGGCGGCCTCATGCTGGCGATCAGCGTCGGGCAGATCGTCTGTGCGGTGGGCGCGGTCTACGTCGGCGCGAAGGTCGCGATGGCCCTCGGGCGCGACGTGCGCGGCGCGGTGTTCGACCGGGTGCAGTCGTTCTCGGCCCGGGAGGTCGGCACGTTCGGCACCCCGTCGCTGATCACCCGCATCACCAACGACGTCCAGCAGGTGCAGATGCTGGTCGTGATGACGCTGACGATGGTGATCGCCGCCCCGGTGATGTGTGTCGGCAGCATCCTGCTCGCCCTGCGCCAGGACGTGCCGCTGGGGTCGATCCTGCTGGTCGCGCTGCCGGTGCTGGTCGCGGTCATCGGCGTGGTCATCGCCCGGCTGGGGCCGCAGTTCCGGATCATGCAGGTCAAGCTCGACGACATCAACCGGGTGCTGCGCGAGCAGATCAGCGGCATCCGGGTGATCCGGGCGTTCGTCCGCGAGCCGTACGAGCGCACGCGGTTCGCCGAGGCCAACGACGAGCTCTACGACGTGTCGCTGCGCGTCGGCCGGCTGCTGTCGGTGATGTTCCCGTCGGTGATGGTGGTCGTGAACGTGTCGAGTGTGGCCGTGCTCTGGTTCGGCGGGCACCGCATCGACTCCGGCGACATGCAGATCGGGGCGCTGACCGCGTTCCTGAGCTACCTGATGCAGACGCTGATGTCGGTCATGATGGCCACGTTCATGTTCATGATGGCGCCGAGGGCGCAGGTGGGCGCGGAGCGGCTCAGCGAGGTACTCGACACCGACACCACGGTGGTGCCCCCGTCGGCGGCCACCCCGCTGCCCGAGGCGCGCGGCCGGTTGGAGCTGCGCGGCGCCTCGTTCCAGTTCCCCGGCGCCGAGCACCCGATCCTGTGCGACGTCGATCTGGTCGCCGGCCCCGGTGAGGTCACCGCGATCATCGGCAGCACCGGAGCCGGCAAGACCACGTTGCTGAACCTGATCCCCCGGCTGGCCGACGTCACCGCGGGGGCCGTGCTGGTCGACGGGGTCGACGTGCGCGAGCTCGACCCGGCCGACCTGTCCCGGGTCATCGGGCTGGTACCGCAGCGGCCGTACCTGTTCACCGGCACGATCGCGTCGAACCTGCGGTACGGCAACCCCGAGGCCACCGATGAGCAGCTCTGGCACGCGCTGGAGATCGCGCAGGCGGCGTCGTTCGTGCGTGGCCTGCCCGAGGGGCTCGACGCGCCGATCGCGCAGGGTGGGTCGAACGTGTCCGGCGGGCAGCGGCAGCGGCTCGCGATCGCGCGTGCGCTCGTGCACGAGCCGGAGATCTACCTGTTCGACGACTCGTTCTCGGCGCTCGACTACGCCACCGACGCCGCGCTGCGTGCCGCGCTGGCCCGCGAGACCACCGACGCGACGGTCGTGATCGTCGCCCAGCGGGTCAGCACGATCCGCACGGCCGACCGCATCGTCGTGCTCGACCGGGGCCGTGTCGTCGGCACCGGCACCCACGCCGAGCTGCTGGAGACCAACGACACCTACCGCGAAATCGTCCTGTCCCAGCTCACCGCCCAGGAGGCGGCAGCATGACCGGCCCGTCGACCAACGGAACCAGCCCGAACGGCAGCGCGAAGAGTGCCGACGGCGGGGTCGCCACCGCCGTCGGGGAGCGGCCGAGCGCCGCCCGCGGGCCCGGTGGGGCTCCCGGCCCGGGCCCGGCCCGGTTCATGTCGGGCCCCGGCGAGAAGGCGCTGGACTTCAAGAGCTCCAGCCGACGCCTGCTCGCCACGCTCCGCCCCGAGCGCCCGCTGATGGGCCTCGGCCTCGCGCTGGCCGCCACCAGCGTCGCGCTCTCGGTGACCGGCCCGAAGATCCTCGGCCACGCCACCGACCTGATCTTCGCCGGCGTAATCGGCCGCCAACTCCCCGCCGGTCTCACCAAGGAGCAGGCCGTCGAGGCCCTGCGCGACCGCGGCGAGACCACCATGGCCGACCTGATCAGCCACATCGACGTCGTCCCCGGCCAGGGCATCGACTTCGGCGCGGTCGGCCGGGTGCTGCTGATCGTGCTCGGCATCTACCTGGTCGCGTCGCTGTTCGCGCTGCTGCAGGGCCGGGTCACGACGACGATCGTCCAGCGCGTGGTCTACCGCCTCCGCGAGGACACCCAGTCCAAACTCGCGCGGCTCCCGCTCAACTACTTCGACCGCCAGCCGCGCGGCGAGATCCTGTCCCGCGTCACCAACGACATCGACAACCTGGCCCAGACCCTGCAGCAGACGCTGAGCCAGGTGATCATCTCGCTGTTCACGATCGTCGGCGTGCTCGGCCTGATGTTCTGGATCTCCCCGCTGCTGGCCCTGATCGCGCTGATCACGATCCCGCTGTCCACCTGGGTCGCCGGGGTGATCGGCAAGCGGGCCCGGCCGCAGTTCATCGGTCAGTGGTCCACCACCGGCAAGCTCAACGGCCACGTCGAAGAGGCGTTCACCGGTCACGCGCTGGTCAAGGCGTTCGGCCGGCAGGACGAGACGCGCGCGGTCTTCCAGGCCCAGAACGAGGCGCTGTTCCAGTCCAGCTACCGGGCGCAGTTCATCTCCGGCCTGATCCAGCCGGCGATGATGTTCATCGGCAACGTCAACTACGTGCTGGTGGCGGTCGTCGGTGCGCTGCGGGTGGCGTCGGGTGCGCTGACCCTCGGCGAGGTGCAGGCGTTCATCCAGTACTCGCGGCAGTTCAGTCAGCCGCTCACGCAGGTGGCGAGCATGGCCAACCTGCTGCAGTCGGGCGTCGCGTCGGCGGAGCGGGTGTTCGCGCTGCTCGACGCGCACGAGCAGGACCCCGACCCGGAGACGCCGGCCACGCCCGAGCGCGTCCGCGGCCGGGTGGAGTTCGAGCACGTGAGCTTCCGCTACGCGCCCGACAAGCCGTTGATCGACGACCTGTCGCTGAGCGTCGACCCCGGGCAGACCGTCGCGATCGTCGGCCCCACCGGTGCCGGCAAGACCACGCTCGTCAACCTGCTGATGCGCTTCTACGAGGTCACCGGAGGGCGGATCACGCTCGACGGCGTCGACATCGCATCGATGTCGCGGGCCGATCTGCGTGCCGCGACCGGCATGGTGCTGCAGGACGCCTGGCTGTTCGGCGGCACGATCGCCGACAACATCGCCTACGGCTCCCGGCGGGACGTCACCCAGGCGGAGATCGAGGACGCCGCGGTCGCCACCCACGTCGACCACTTCGTCCGGACGCTGCCCGACGGCTACGACACGGTGCTCGACGAGGAGGGCTCGAGCGTCTCCGCCGGCGAACGGCAGCTGATCACGATCGCCCGTGCGTTCCTGGCCGAACCGGCGATCCTGATCCTCGACGAGGCCACCAGCTCGGTCGACACCCGCACCGAGCTGCTGATCCAGCAGGCCATGAGCTCGCTCCGTCAGGGCCGCACGAGCTTCGTGATCGCGCACCGCCTCTCCACCATCCGCGACGCCGACCTGATCCTGGTGATGGAGAACGGCAGCATCGTCGAGCAGGGCACCCACACCGACCTGCTCGCGGCCGAGGGCGCCTACGCGCGGCTGTACTCGGCGCAGTTCGCGCAGCCGGTCGCGGACGTCTGAGGGTTCGTCCCTAGCCCTCCGGAGCCAGGGACGCACCACCGCGCAGCGTGACGACCGGCGGGCCGCCGGTCGGCACGCTGGTGGCATGCACCTGGAGCTCCTGACCTCGCCCGTCGTCTACCCGCTGGTGTTCGGGCTGACCCTGCTGGACGGGTTCGCGCCCGTGGTGCCGTCGGAGTCGGCCGTGATCGCCGCGTCGTCGTTCGCGGTGTCGGGGCGGCCGGTGCTCCTCGTCATCGTGCTCGCGGCCGCGGTCGGGGCGTTCGTCGGCGACCACATCGCGTACGGGCTGGGCCGCCTGCTCCTGGGCCGCGGTCCGGCGGACACCGGCGGGCGGGTGCGTCGGCTCGGGCGGCTGGGCCGGTGGCTCTCGTCGCTGGCGGAGCGGGCCGCCGGACGGCTCGGGAGCGGCGCCGGGGTGGTGATCCTGACCGGCCGTTTCATCCCGTGCGGACGGCTCGCGGTGACGCTGGCGTGCGGCGCGGGGCGCTACCCGCTGCGCCGGTTCACCGCCTGGACGGCGGTGGCGACCGCGGCGTGGGCCGTGGTCACGGCGCTGCTCGGGTACGTGGGCGGCGTCGCGTTCGCGGAGACGCCGTGGCTGGGAACAGTGGCCGGGCTGAGCCTGGGCCTGGTGGTCTCGTCGGTGCTCGCCGCCGTGTCCCGCCGCCGCTGAGTACGGCGGCGGGACACCGGGGATCAGTGGCGCGGCGGCGCGTACAGCTGCAGGTCGTTGCCCTCGCTGTCCTTGAACGGCACGATCCGGCCCCACTCGTGGTCGCTGATGTCGCCGGTGAACCGCACCCCGGCGCCACGCAGGCGATCCACTTCGGACTCCAGCTCGCCGTCCGGGCGGAAGCTGATCACCGCACCGCCGTCGGCGTGCTGGGACACCCCCTCCCGGGCGTTCAGCCCGATCCGCAGGCCGCCCGCGTCGAGCTCGCTCCACTGCGGCTGCTGATCGGTCAGCTCCAGGCCGAGCACGTCGCGGTAGAACCCGACGGCCCGCTCCATGTCGTCCACCGGAACCCATACCGAAGCGACACCCGTGGCCATAGTTCCCCCTTCACTCGGAACGGTCGTATCTGACCTTCTCCGACATCAGATCACCGCCCCGGCCACCCCGCATCTCGAGCGCCGCGCTACTTCGCGGGCTCGGCGCCGGACTTCTGCGGAGCGTCCGACTGGTCGCGCCGGTAGTCGGCCGGTGGCTCCAGGCGGAACCGTTCCAGCTCCGCCTCGGAGCGGGGCACGAACGTGTAGTCCCAGGTACTGACGTCAGCGGTGGAACCGCCCGACGGCGTGTACCGCTCGACCGTGCGCACCAGGTCGTAGCTCGACGCGTCGACCCACAGGTCGATCGCCGAGCCCCGGCGCTCGACCACCGACCGCAGATGCACGGTGGCCCGCCCGTCCAGCGACTCCTCCCCGACGAGTGCGAACGCGCCCTCTTTCCGCAGGGCCGCCTGGATGTCCTCCTTCGACCACCCCTCGGAGTTGCTGTCGGCCCGGTACGTGATGGCCCACCACGTGCGTGTGGTGTGGTCGATCACCGTGAACGTCGCCCGCTCCCCGGTGTGGGTGATCAGTGCGTCGACGCCGTCGCCGTGCCGACGCCAGTCGCCGGTCGCGCCGTCCCACCACTGTTCCTCGTCGCGGGTCTCGCCGTTCGCGGTGGTGCGCGTCCGCACGTACGTGACCTTCGACTTGTTCCGGTCGATCGCGTCGCTGGCCTGCGCCACCACGTAGCCGACCGGCCGCACCGTCACCTCGGCCGGCGCCGGTGCCGTCGGCGTTCCCGTCGGCGGGGTCCCGGACAGCAGGGCGACGCCGGTCACCGACGCGGCCAGCGTGAGGCCTCCCACCGCGAGCGCCACCCCCCGGCGTGCGGTGCGCCGCCGGCGGTGGGCCCGCTCGGCCGCCGCCACCAGCGCCGCGCCGTCCAGGCGCACCCCCGCGACCCGGGACCGCATCGCGACCGACAGTTCCTCGTCCAGCCTCATGCCCGTGCTCCGTTCGTGGTGCGGGGCCGCTCGACGGCCCAGTCGTTCGTGAGTTCTCGCAGCCGGGCCAGCCCACGTGACGTCGCGGACTTCACCGTGCCGATCGAGCAGCCCAGCTGCTCGGCCGCCTCGGCCTCGGTCAGGTGCTCGAAGAACCGGAGCACCAGCACCGCCCGCTGCTTCGGCGGCAGTTGCGCCAGCGCGCGGAGGAGCGCGTCACGCAGGTCGAGCGTCGCGGTGCCGTCCGGGACGGCTTCGGTGTCGACCGCGGTGAGCACTTCGGGGCGCCGGCTCCGGCGGCGCCAGGTGTCGACCGCGAGGTGGTACAGGATCCGGCGCACGTACCCCTCGGGGTCGCCGTCGATCGTGTGCCAGCGACGCATCACGCGCTCGATGGCGGCCTGGAGCAGGTCCTGGCCGGCGTCCCGGCCGCCGGCCAGGAGGATCGCCGTCGCCAGCAGGGCGTCACCACGGTCGGCGACGAACTCTTCCAGGCCGGCGAAGGCTTGCGGTTTCCCGCGCACGGGCAACTCCTTCCGTCGCCCACCAAGTACGCCGCCGGACGCGGAAAGGTTGCTAGCCCCCGTTAGACGCCGTCCTCGCCGAGCCAGCGGGACACCGTGGTCGCCAGGTCGTCGGTGGCCTCGGTGAGCAGCCGGGCGCCCTCGTCGGCGTCGGCGCCGGACGGGTCACCCAGGACGCCGTTCTCGGTGACCGGCCGGAGGCCCTGCTCACGCATCACCGGCAGCAGCTCGGCGAGCGCAGCGGTGTTGCCCGGGGACGCCCGGTCCAGGCGCACCCGTGCGGGGTCCAGGGCCAGCTGCACGGACGTCTCGGTGCGTCCCGCGTGGGCGTCCCCGCGCCAGCGCGGCGCCCAGGCCAGCGCGTCACGGCCCTCGCTCCGCAGCCGGCGCACCGCCCGGTTCACCGGGATCGCGTTGCCGCCGTGGCCGGAGACGAACAGGATGCGGCCGAACGTCTCGGTGGCCGAGCGTCCGAGCTCGAGCAGCACGGTCTCGATGGCCGACGGTCCGATCGAGAGCGTGCCGGGGAAACCCTGGTGCTCCCCCGACGACCCGTACGGCATCGCCGGCGCGACCAGCACGTCCTCGCGCCGTGCGGCGAGCGCGCGGGCGAGCGCCACGGCCACGTCGGTGTCGGTGGAGAACGGGAGGTGCGGGCCGTGCTGCTCGGTCGACCCCACCGGGATCGCCAGGACACCCGCGCCGGTGATCTCCGGCCACACGCGGTCGGCCAGTTCGCTCATCCGCAGCATTCTTCCAGGTAGGCGAGGACCGCGGAGGCGGCCTGCGCCGCACTGGCCGGCGGGACGGCCCGCACCGGCCCGATGGGCACCCCGGTGACCGCCCGCAGCCGCTCGGTCACCGTCCCCCTCGACCGGCGGACGTCGGGCGAGCGGACGTCGGGCGAGCGGACGTCCGCCCGGATGCCCCGACGCGTGCCACGCAGGCGCGGGGCCAGTTCGGCCAGGAGCGCGGCGGCGTCGGTGCACAGCGGCAGCGTGGCGCGCGCCAGCAGCGGGGCCGCCGGGTCGGTGTTCACCGCGATCACGTGCACCGGATCGCCGATCTCGTGGTACGTGGTGCCCGCGACACCGAACCCCAGGTAAAGCACCGGGGCGATCGTGACGCCGGACGCGCCGACGAGCCGCTCGGGGCCGAACCAGCCCGCGTCCACGAGCGCCCGGCTGGCCCCCACCTCGCCCCCGAGCGCGTCGGCCACGTCGGCGAGCAGCGCGCGCACCGCCCGGGGCGAGCCGCCCAGCAGCCCGCCTCCGGCGCCCACCACCACCGGGGCCCGGCCGAGGCTCACAGCGCCGCCGCCACGCGCTCACCCTCCAGCACGGCGGCGTGGGCGCGTCGGGGGGCCAGGCAGTCGCCGATCCGGTGCACCGGGAAGGGAGCGTTACGCAGCGCGCGCCAGAGCGTGTCGTCGGCGCGCGGGTGCACGGAGGTCACGACCCAGTCGACGGTGCGGACCCGCTGGGCGCCGGTCGGATGGTGGGCCAGCACCACACGCAGGCCCCCGCGCTCCTCGTCCGCGGACGACACGGTCACGTCCGGGGTGCACACCACCCCGCGCGACGCGGCCGCGATCGTCCAGAGCTCCAGGTCCAGCGTGACGCCCAGGTCCTGTCCGACGATCATGCCCGGCGTGGCGATCTCCACCCGGCACCCCCGGTCGGCCAGGAGCTCGGCCACCGACGTGCCCTCGTGGAACCCGAGTTCGTCGTAGACCAGCACGTTCCCCGACGGGGCCACGCGCCCGGACAGCACCAGCCGGACGTCGACCACCCGGGGCGAGGCGCCCCACGCCGGCCGCACCGGCCGCGCGCCGGTCGCGAGCACGAGCGCGTCCGGCGCCGCGGCGCGCAGCGCCTCCGGGCTCGCCTCGACGCCGAGGCGCACCTGGCCCGGGCCCGGCTCGGGGAGCGGGCGGCTGGCGACGACGAGGCCCTCCGGCTCGACGATGCCGGGAAGGACNNCGCCAGCGAGCGGGTCAGCTCCCCGAACTCGGCCCGGCTCGGCACCGACGCGGCGAGCGGCACCACCCCGCCGAGCTGCTCCGACCGTTCGTACAGGGTGACGGCGTGCCCCCGCTCGGCCGCGGTCACCGCGGCACGCATCCCGGCCGGCCCGCCGCCGACGACCACCACCCGCTTCCGGCGCCGGGGCGCGCCCACCAGCCGGGACGCCCCCGACGGCGCGGCCTCGTGGCCGGCGGCGGGGTTCACCACGCAGCCGATCCAACGGTTGAAGCCGACCCGCCCCACGCACTCCTGGTTGCACGACAAGCAGGTGCGCGCCTCTTCCCCGGCGGAGAGCCAGGACGGATCCGCGATCTGCGCCCGGACCGCGCCGATCAGGTCCGCCGCCCCCTCCCGCAGCGCCTTCTCGGCCTGGGCCGGGCTCTTGAACCGCCCCACGCCGACGACCGGCAGCGCCACCGCCGCCCGCAGCGCGGCCGGGATGTGCAGTGCGTACCGCGGCGGCACGCGCATGCTCGCCTGGATCAGGAAGAGCGTCTCGGTCGCCAGCCCGATCGAGGTGTTCAGGTAGTCGACCTGCCCGGTGGCCTCGACCGCCCGGGCCGTGGCCACGGCCTCGTCGACGGTGATCCCGGCCTCGATCATCTCGTCGCCGCCGAGCCGCACCCCCAGCACCGGCGACGGCCCGATCGCCGCCCGCACCGCCGCGATCACCTCGCCCAGGAAGCGGAACCGCTCCCGGTAGGCGTCGGTGCGGTGGTTCGTCGCCCCGGACAGGAACTGCCGGATCAGCGACGAGTGCGACGCCTGCAACTCGACCCCGTCGAACCCGCCCTCGACGCACCGCACCGCCGTCACGGCGTAACCGGCGACGATGTCCGCGATGTCCGCCGCGGAGAGCGGCCGGGGCACCTCGCGGAACAGGGCGTCGGGCACCGGGCTGGGCGCCAGCACCGGCTGCCGGGTATACAACCCCGACGACTGTCCACCGTTGTGGTTGAGCTGCGCGAACACCGCGGCACCGGCGGCATGCACGGCGCGGGTGAGCGCCCGGTGGCCCGGCTGGTCCCGGTAGCCGCGGATCGTCTTCTCGTAGGCCCGGTCCGAGGGGTGCACGGTGTGCTCCTCGGTGACGACCAGCCCGGCCCCGCCCGCCGCCCGGGCCGCGTAGTAGGCGACGTGCTGGTCGGTCACCTCGCCGTCGACGGCGAAGTTCGTCAGGTGCGCCGAGAACACGACCCGGTTGCGGAGGGTCAGCCGACCCAGTCGCAGCGGAGTCGCCAGCGAAACCACGTCAGGACCCGAAGATCGACGACAGCGCGGGCGCCACGTCCCGGTGGGAGTGGATCGGCCGGAGCCGTCCGCGGCCGGCGTGGGCCAGGTCCCGGCCGAGCTCCAGGTCGTGCTCCCCCGGCGGCGTGCCGACGTCGAGCAGCACGTCCAGGCGCGGCAGCCGGGCGGCCAGCGGGCGCGGGTCGGGGCCGGCGTTGTGCACGCAGTCCGAGAGCAGGAGCACCCGGGCGTCGCGGGCCGGTACCCGGGCCAGCTCGCGCGCGGCCAGCTGGAGCGGGAAACCGACGTTCGTCAGTCCTCGCGCCGGCACCGACAGCAGCAGATCGAGCAGGTCGATCGGGCGTGCCGCCCGCCCCAGCGGATGCAGCACGGCCGCGTCCGACCAGAACGCGATCACCGCGAGGTCGTCGTCGGCGAGTTCACCGGCGACCGCGCCCACGGTGGCCGCCGCGGTCCGGATGCGCTCGCCCTTCATCGACCCCGACACGTCGACGACGAGCACGACCGACCGCCGGGTCTGTACCCGTTCACGCACGATGATGCGCCGGTCGACGCCCGACTCCTCGTCGGCCTCGTCGGGGTTGCCGATCAGCGCGTCGAGGGTGCGATCGAGGTCCAGGTCGGCGGAGCCGTCCCGGTACGGGAGCGACGCCAGGCTACCGACGCCCCGGTGCGTGCGCCGGTCCCGGCGCGGACGACGCAGCGACAACCGGGCCGCGATCTCCCGGGCCCGGGCCCGCACCACCGGATCCGGCCCGTTCGCGTCCGGGTCGAGAACCACGTGCGCGGCGTCCTCGTCGGTCGTCCCCGGCGCGACACTGCCCGGCAGCTGCGGTGCGTTCCTCGTCGGCCTGCCGCGCCCGGTGAGCACCCGTCCCGAGCCGCTCGACGACCGCGACGGGCGGAACTCCGTCGGCTCCTCGTCGAGCTGCTTCGGTTTGCGCTTGAGCGGTCGGCCCCGGCCGTTCGTATTCCGCTGTCTCGTGACCGGTGAGTCCGCCTCGACGGCTCTTCAACCCGGCTGCGCCGCCGCGGGCTGGAGGATGAACCGGTCCTCCCAGAGCTCCCGGACGACCCGCTCCGGTGTCGTGTCGGCGGCCTCGTCGAGGTGGATCCGACCCGAGAGGGCGACCAGCATCGCGTCGAGGAAGAGCTGCGCGTACGGGTCGGTGGACGCGCGGGTCACGTCCCCGTCGACCGCGAGGCCGCGCAGCGTGCCGAGCTGTATCGCGACGAGCGCGAGGTCGATCGCGCCGCGGACGCTGGAGCCCTGGCGCACGTCGGGGTGCTCGCGGGTGGCCCTGGTGACGGCGACCGCGTCGGCCACCAGGTCGGAGTCGGCCTGGCACCCGGTGCGCAGCGCGACGATCCCGCGTTCGGCGTCGTCGTTCTGGTAGTCGACGGCGAGCCGGCACAACCGGTCGTGGACGCTGGAGGACAGCCGCGTCGTGCCCACGTTGTCGTACGGGTTCATCGACGCGATGATCCGGAACGTCGGCCGCGCCTCGATCGTGCCCACCCGCGGGATCGAGAGCCGCCGGTCGGCCATCGCGGTGAGCAGCGTGTTCAGCGTGTCGTCGGGAGCGCGGTTGAACTCCTCGATGTAGAGGAAGCCGCCCTGGCGCATCGCCTCGGAGAGCGGACCGGGAACGAAGTTGTCCGCGCTGTAGTCCTCTTTGAGCACCCGTGCCGGGTTGTGGTGGCCGACCAGCTTGGCCGGGGTGAGGTCGGCGTTGCCCTCGACGAACAGCAGCGGGATGCCCCACTCGGCCGTGATCGCGGTGAGCATCGTCGTCTTGCTGGTGCCGGGCGGACCTTCCAGGACGATGTCCCGGCCGGCCGCGACGGCGGCGAGCACCAGGTCGAGCTCACGTTCCCGGCCGACCAGCCGGGCACCGACCCGGCCCCGGGCCGCGACCACGTCAGGGGTGGCGTATGTGGTCATTCGTTATCCTTTGACGGTGGCCGGCCCCGTCGCCGGGGCCGGCCGAGGGTCTTACTTCGTGGTGTATCCCGCGTCGACCTTCAACTCGAGACCGGTGACGTACCGGGCCTCGTCGGAGGCGAGGAACAGCAGCGCGTTGCTGATGTCGATGGGCTCGACCCACGGCACCGGCAGCGCGTTCGTGCTCTGGAACACCGGCGCGGCCTGCTCCTGCGTCGGGTGCTCCTGGTCCGGCAGGAACAGCTTGAATGTCGTCTCGTTGAGGATCATGTCGGTGGCCACCCCGGTCGGGTGGATGCTGTTGACGCGGATGTTGTGCTCGGCCAGTTCCAACGCGAGCGTCTTCATCAGCCCGACGACGCCGTGCTTGCTCGCGGTGTAGGGCGCGACGTTCGGCGTGCCCTTGATGCCGGCGGTCGAGCTGGTGAGCACGATCGAGCCGCCGGTGCCCTGCGCGATCAGGTGCGGGATCGCGGCCTTGACCGTGTGCCAGACGCCCTTGAGGTTGATGTCCAGCACGTCGTCCCAGTCGCTGTCGCTGACCTCGTGCGTCTTGTCGCTGTGCAGGAAGATGCCGGCGTTCGCGCTGACGATGTCGACGTGGCCGAGCTCGGCGACGCCGGCGTCGAGGGCGTTCTTCAGGGCCGCGTAGTCGCGGACGTCGACCTTGCTGGCGATGATCCGCCGGTCGAGGGCTTCGACCTGCTTGACGGTCTCGGCGAGGTCGGCCTCGGTGGCACCCGGGTAGAAGCGGGTGACGCTGGGGATGTCCTCGGCGACGTCGACCGCGATGATGTCGGCGCCTTCCTGAGCGAGCCGTAACGCGTGGCTACGGCCCTGGCCGCGGGCGGCGCCGGTGATGAAGGCGACTTTTCCCTCAACACGTCCCATGGTTTCTGCCTCCTAGTACTGGGTGTTGCCGGCGTCGACGGTCATGCTCAGCGCGGTGATGTACCGGGCTTCGTCGGACGCGAGGAACAGCACCGCGTTGCTCTGGTCCACCGGCTGGGTGGTCTCGATCGGCAGGCTGTTCGCGAGCATGCCGCCGAGCGTGGGGTGGGCGGCCAGCAGCTCGCCGAACGCCGACGTTCCCTCGCTGCTGCCCATCGGGGTTTCCACGCCGGTCGGGTGCAGTGTGTTGACCCGGATGTGGTGCTCGGCCAGCTCGTGCGCGAACGCCTTGCCGAGGCCGGTGACGCCGAACTTGCTGGCGACGTACGGCGTCAGGAACGGCAGGCCCTTGAGGCCGGCGGCCGAGCTGGTCATGATGATCGACCCGCCGCCGTTGGCGATCAGGTGCGGCGCCGCGAGCTGGACGGTGTTCCAGGTGCCGGTCAGGTTGACGTCGAGCGTGTCCTGCCAGACCTCGGGCGTGATCTGGTCCCAGCCGCCGATGATGCAGATGCCGGCGTTCGCGACGACGATGTCGAGCTTGCCGAGCTGCGCGACGCCGTCGTCGATCGCGGTCTTCAGCGCGGCGCGGTCGCGGGTGTCGACCTGGGTCGCGATGACGCGGCGGTCCAGTGCCTCGACGAGCTTCACCGTCTCGGCGAGGTCGTCGCTGGTGGCGGCCGGGTAGGGCACGTTGCGGACCGGCCCGCACAGATCCACGGCGATGATGTCGGCGCCCTCCTCGGCGAGCCGGATCGCGTGGCTACGACCCTGGCCGCGTGCGGCACCGGTAATGAAGGCAACTTTTCCTGTGACACGCCCCATCGCGCGCCTCCTCTATCTGTATTGCGTATTTCGGTGGGGGTCCACTGCGCGGTAATCGATGTCACGCGCAGTGCTGAGACGCGGGGCCGATGCCCCGCGAGTTCGGGTGGCGGCTCGGCGCCCTTCGAGCACTGCTTCCAGCAGCGTGCGGGGAGCGACGCAGTCGCCGGCTCGGACGGTGGTGGCGGGTTCGACGGTCGCGAAGGTCTCGTCGGGCAGGCGGTGGCCGCAGTCGACGATCGCGGCGCAGGCGACCGTACGGCGCGCACCGGTCCAGACGTGCTCGAGCTCGGCCTCGCCGGCCCGCACGGCGTGGATGCGGGTGCGCAGTTCCCGGCGGACGCCGAGCGCTTCGAGCCGGAAGTTGGCGTCGGCGAGCTCGGGGGTGCGTGCGCCGAGGACCGAATCGGGTGTGACGACGTGCACGGTGGCCCCGGTGGCGGCGAGGAACTCGGCGACGCCGACCCCGACCGGGCCGCCGACCGGGTCGTTCACGACGACGGGCCCGGCCGGCCGTTCCACACGCCCGGCCAGGAGGTCCGCGACGTCGATCACCACCGCGGGTTCGGCGGTCCGCCAGGCGGTGGTGCGGTCGGGGGTGGCCGGGCGGGAGCCGGTGGCCAGGATCACCGGGATCCCGGCGGCGGCCACCTCGGCCGGGGTCACCTCGGTGTGCAGCGCGACGCGCACGCCGAGCGCGCGGCACTCCGCCTCCTGCCAGCGGGTGAACGTCGCCAGCCGCTCGCGGCCGGGGCCGACCGCGGCGGCGCGGAGCGCACCGCCGAGCCGCCCGGAGCGCTCGGCCAGCCGCACCCGGTGCCCCCGTGACGCGAGCACACGCGCGGCCTCGAGCCCCGCCGGCCCTCCCCCGACGACGAGCACCTCCGTGCCCGGCTCCACGTCGGTGGCCTCGACGGACGGTTCGGTCAGCTCGTGGCCCGCTCCGGGCTCCACCACACAACTCACGATCGGGTTGCGGACGTCGCGCACCTGGCACGCCTGGTTGCACAGCAGACACGGCCGGATCCGCTCGCCCCACCCGGCCCGCACCATCGCCACCAGCCGCGGCTCGGCGATCTGCGCCCGGGTCATCTCGACCAGGTCGCACACCCCGGCGTCCAGCGCCTCCTGGGCCATCACCGGGGAGACGACGCTGCCCTGCAGCACGACCGGCACCCGCCCGGCCGCCGCGGTACGCATCGCGCGGCACAGCTCCCGGTTGAACCCGGGCTCCACCCGCGCCACCGGCCGGTACCGCGTCGACGAGTAGAACCCGCCGCGCATGACCGTCAGCAGGTCGACGGTGTCGGCCACCTCGTCGACCACGGAGGCGGCGAACGCCGGCGTGATGCCCGCCCACGGAGCGTCCTCGTCCGCGGAGAGGCGCAGCGCGAGCACCCGGTCCGGGCCGAGGACGGCCCGGACCGAGGCGATCAGGTCCCGCAGGAAGCGGGCACGGTCCACGCCGTACGCGTCCGACCGCGTGTTCGTGAGACCGGAGAGGAACTGGCGCACGAGAGAGTACGTGCCGGCGTTGAGCTCGACGCCGTCGAGGCCGGCGGAGACGGCGAGCGCCGCGGCCGCGGCGAACCCGTCGAGGACGGCGCGGATCTCCGCGGGTTCCAGCACCGCGGGCTGCTCACGCGTCACGACGTCGGCCACCGCGGAGGGCCCCCACAGCACCGACTGGGAGTAGGCGCTCGACCCCTGCAGCCCGGCGTGACCGAGCCCGGCCAGCACGAGGGTGCCGTGCGGCCGGCAGGCGTCCGCGATCGCGGCCCACCCCGGCGCGCACGCGGAGGCCAGCGGCGCCCGTTCGTACGGCCAGTCGTCCGGCGTCACCGACGCGATCTCGGTGATCAGCACGCCGGCGCCCCCGGCCGCGCGGGCCGCGTAGTAGGCGCACGCGCGGTCGCCCAGCGCCCGGCCCCGGGCCAGGTTGGTCTCGTGCGGACCGAACACGACCCGGGACGGGGCCTGGGCACCGGCGATCGGCACCGCTCCGGTGAGGAGCGAGCCGGTCGCCGGGGTTCTCATGGCGTCAGCAGCCGCAGGCGCCGGACGCGCACCCGGAGCCGGACGGTTGGCCGATCACCTCGAACCCGGCCAGCGGGCTCTCGTCGCACGCGGAGGCCGGCGGGCGCCGGGACAACGTGAGCGTCACCGGCCGGGGCTTGCGCTCGGTGCGGTGGGAGTGGTCGAGCGACGGCTTCGGGGCCGACCCCGCCACCACTCCGGCCAGCGCGGATTCGCCGTACCCCTGCACGCACTCGGGGTCCGGTCCGTCCAGCGGCAGCCCGGTGAAGAACTTCGCCGCCATGCAGCCGCCCTGGCAGGCGTCGTAGTGCTGGCAGGACCGGCAGGCACCGCCGGTCTGCGGCTGACGCAGCTCCTGGAACAACGCGGAGTCGCGCCACACCCCGTGGAAACCGCCGGCGTCCCGTACCGATCCGGCGAGGAAGTTCTCGTGGATCGCGAACGGGCAGGCGTAGACGTCGCCGACCGGGTCGATCAGGCAGACGACCCGCCCGGCGCCGCACAGGTTCAGGCCCGGCAGCGCGTCGCCGAACGCGGCCAGGTGGAAGAACGAGTCGCCGGTCAGCACGTCCTCGCCGTGGGCGACCAGCCAGTCGTAGAGCTCCTTCTGCTGGTGCGGAAGGAGGTGCAGTTCGTCCCACACGTCCGCGCCGCGCCCGGAGGGACGCAGCCGGGTGAGCCGGAGCTGGGCGCCGTAGGTGTCGGCGATCGCCTTGAACTCGTCGAGCTGGCCGACGTTCTGCCGGGTGCAGACGACGGAGAGCTTGAAGCCGGTGAAGCCGGCGTTCTTCAGGTTCGCCATCGCACGCATCGCGGTGGCGTACGAACCGGGGCCACGCACGTGGTCGTTGACCTCGGCGGTGGCGCCGTCCAGCGAGATCTGCACGTCGACGTAGTCGCTGGCGGCGAGCCGCGCCGCCACCTCGGGCGTGATCTTCACGCCGTTGGTGGAGAACTTGACGCCGACCTTGTGCGCGGTCGCGTAGTCGACCAGCTCCCAGAAGTCGGAGCGGACGGTGGGCTCGCCACCGCCGATGTTCACGTAGAAGACCTGCATCCGCTCGAGCTCGTCGATGACCGCCTTGGCTTCCGCGGTGGTCAGCTCGCGCGGGTCACGGCGTCCGGAGCTGGACAGGCAGTGGACGCAGGACAGGTTGCACGCGTAGGTCAGTTCCCAGGTCAGGCAGATCGGCGCGTCGAGGCCGAGCTTGAAGTGGTCGATCAGCCGGGTGGCTGTCGGTGCCGTCACGAGGACGCCTCCGTCCGTTCGGTGATCATGTCGGTCGAGGCGAGCGTCGCCAGCGCACGGGCGAGGCGTCGCTGCTGCGCCACGTCGGCTCCGGTCGCCGCGAGGGCGGCGCGGGCGGACGGGTGGTCCGACAGCGTGGTGACCACGGCGAGCAGCGTCGGATCCTTGAGGAAGGAGAGCCGGCGGGTGCCGAAGTGGTACAGCAAGGCTCCGAACGGCTCCGGCCGGACCGCGACCGAGGGGTGGACCCCCCAGGCGCGGTCCAGGTCGAAGCGGTCGAGAACCGCGGGACTTTCCGGAACCGCGGTCACGGGCTCAGTAGACGCCGCACATACCGTCGATCGAGACGTCCTCGACCAGCAGGTCCTCCTCGACCAGGTCGACCTCGACGGTCTCGGTCACAGCCGTGCTCGCATCAGTCTCGACAGGCATGAAAAGCTCCTTTGCGCTGATGGGGAGCTCGCCGTGTGAACGGCGGGCATCATCTCCGGAACAGGCACAACACTAATGACACCGGATGCAGAAAGGAAGAGGAGATGGCGAACGACCCCGCTCCAGCAGTGCGGATGGGCCGGCCACCGGCCACCTCGCACGACGAGCTGGAGCGGATCGGGCTGGAACTCTTCACCACCCGCGGGTTCGAGGAGACGACGATCGACGAGATCGCCGGGGCCGCGGGAATCAGCCGTCGGACGTTCTTTCGGTACTACACGTCGAAAAACGACCTGGTCTGGGGCGATTTCGACGCGGAATTGTCGCGGCTGCGTGAGCGGCTCGCCGCCACCCCGCCGAGCGTGCCGATGATGGCGGCGCTGCGCGAGGCGGTGGTCGCGTTCAACCGGGTCGACGCCGCCCACGTCGCGCTGCACCGCAGACGGATGGCGCTGATCCTCGGGGTGCCGAGCCTGTTCGCGCACTCCACGCTGCGCTTCACCGGCTGGCGTGACGTGATCGCGGAGTTCGTCGGCGTGCGGGTGGGGCGGCCGAGCACCGCGCTGCTCCCCCAGCTCGTCGCGCACGCCGCGCTGGGCTGCGCGATCGCGGCCTACACCGACTGGCTGCAGCACGAGGACGCCGCCCTCGAACCGCTGCTGGACGAGGCGATCGCCGAACTCGCCACCGGCTTCGCCGGACACGAGACCTCCGCCGAGGACGAAGTCTCCGCCGGACACGACGTCTCCGCCGGGCGCGAAGTCTCGGCCGGGCACGGGGCCGACGCGTCGTGACCGGGCCGGAGCTCGCGCCGGCCGGGATCCGGCTCCGGCTGGACGAGTCGCTGCGGATCAGCCCGGATGGGCGCACCCTGCTCGGGGGCTCGCCGGGCCGGCTGCTGCGGGTGGCGGCGGCCGCGGTGCCGCTGATCCGGGAGTGGCAGGCCGGTGCGGCCGTCGGGAGCGCGAACCCGCACCGCGCTCTCGCCCGGCGCCTCCTCGACGCCGGCATGGCCCACCCGGTCTGGTCCCCAGCCGAGGACGTCAGCGACGTCACGGTCGTCGTTCCGACGTACGCCCGTCCGGTGGAGCTGGCCCGCTGCCTGGAGGCGGTCCGGCGCACCGCACCACGGGCCCCGGTCCTCGTCGTCGACGACGGGTCGCCGTCCGACGCCGGGATCGCCGCGGTCGTCGCCCGGTTCTCCGCGCGGCTGGTGTCCCACGCCGAGAACCGCGGCCCGTCCGCCGCGCGGAACACCGGCCTGGCCGCGGTCGGGACGCCGTTCGCGGCGCTCGTCGACTCCGATGTGGTGGTTCCGGACGGCTGGCTGCACGCGCTGCGCCCCTACTTCGGCGACGCGAAGGCCGCGGCCGTCGCACCGCGGGTCACCGGCCACGGCGACGGCACCGGCTGGCTCGGCGAGTACGAGTCGGCACACTCCCCGCTCGACATGGGAGCGTCACCGGGGCTGGTGCGCCCCGGGGCGCTGGTGCCGTACGTGCCCACCGCGACGCTGCTCGTCCGCATGGACGCGGTGCGCGGCCGGGCGTTCGACACCGACCTGCCGATCGGCGAGGACGTCGACTTCGAGTGGAAGCTGGTCGACGCGGGCTGGAACGTCCACTACGTCCCGGCCGTGACGATCGGCCACGAACACCGCACCCGCCTGCGCCCGTTCGTCGCGCGCCGCCGGCTGTACGCCCGCTCGATCGGCCTGCTGGAACGCCGCCACCCGGGCGCGCTCCCGGCGGCCCGGGTGAGCCCGGCGCTGGCCGCGACGACGCTGGCGCTGGCCGTGCGACGGCCGGTCGTGGCCGCCGCGGCCACCGCGGTGGGGATCGGGTTGCTGGCCCGCCAGCTGCGGCCGGTCGTGTCCGACCCGGTCACCGAGGCCGCCCGCCTGGTGGCGAACGGCCTCCCGGTCACCGCGATGGGCCTGGCGCGTGCGGTCGGGCGCGTCTGGTGGCCGCTCGCGGTGCCGGCGGCGATCGCGGTCCCGCGGCTGCGCGCCCCGCTGGTCGCCGCACTGGCCGCGCCGGTGCTCTCGGACTGGTGGAACGCCGGCCGCCGCCCCCGCCTCGACCGCTACCTAACCGCCCGAGTCCTGGACGACGTGGTAAGCACCGCAGGCACCTGGGAAGGCAGCCTCCGCGCGAGAACCCCCCGCCCTCTCCTCCCCACCACCACGCGCCGCTAGGGAACTGACGGGTTGCTGCTGCCCCAGGCCCTCCCGGGGCAGCGACAACCCGTCAGATTCCCCAGACCTCCTCGGCGACCTCGACGATCAGGCGCAGTTTCGCCCACTGCTCCTCGTGCGAGAGCGCGTTGCCCTCCACCGTGGAGGAGAACCCGCACTGCGGCGAGAGACAGACCTGCTCCAGGTCGACGTATTTCGAGGCCTCCTCCAGGCGCCGCTTGAGCGTCTCCTTGCTCTCCAACGCCCCGCGCTTGGTCGTCACCAGCCCGAGCACCACCTGCTTGCCCGGCGGCACGAACCGCAGCGGCGAGAAGTCACCCGACCGCTCGTCGTCGTACTCCAGGAAGAACCCGTCGACGTCGAGCTGGGTGAACAGCGCCTCGGCGACGAAGTCGTACCCGCCCTCGGCCGCCCACGACGACCGGAAGTTCCCCCGGCACATGTGGGTCGTCACGGCCAACTCCGGCGGACGCCCGGCGAGCGCGGCGTTGATCTGCGCGATGTAGCGCTCGTGCTGGTGCTCGGCGTCGCCGCCCTGCGAGGCCATGAACTCGCGCTGCGCCGGGTCGTTGAGGTACGCCAGGCTGGTGTCGTCGAGCTGCAGGTACGTGCAGCCCAGGTCGGCGATCGCGCGCACCTGCGCGGCGTAGGCGGCGGACAGATCCGCCCAGAACTCGTCCAGGTCGGGGTAGACCGACTCGTCGATCGCGGCCCGGCCGCCCCGGTAGTGCACCATGCTCGGCGACGGGATCGTGAGCTTCGGCGTCGCCGAGCCCACCTGGTCCTTCAGGAACGTGAACGCGTCCGCGAAGATCGGCGAGGGCAACGTGATCCGGCCGTCCACACGCAACGCCGCGGACGTGAACTCGATCCCGCCGGCCGCGTTGCGGAACTTCACCGTCAGCTGCTCGTCGGCGCGGTGCACCCCGCCGAGCTGGTAGATGAAGTCCATGTGCCAGGACGTGCGCCGGAACTCCCCGTCGGTCGCGCTGCGCAGTCCCACGTTCTCCTGCTCGCGGACGACCGTGCGGATCGCGTCGTCCTCGATCTCCCGGAGTTCTTCGGCCGGGATCCGACCGGCCGCGAAGTCCGCGCGCGCGGCGAGCAGCCGCGGAGGCCGCAACAGGCTCCCGACGTGGTCGGCGCGGAACGGCGGACGCTGACGTGCGGTCATGGCAGTCTTCTCCTCGACGAGCAGACGGCGGTCCGAAGCGCTGGAGCGCTGCGGTCACCGAGTCAAGCACGATCGGAGGACGCTCGCCCGGCCTTCTCCACGCCTGACACCTCGGTGCGGTTCCGGCCGTTCGCCTTCGCGGCGTAGAGGGCCCGGTCGGCGCGGCCGATGAGCTCGTCCGACGTCTCGAGGCCGTCCCAGACGGCGAGGCCGGCCGAGAAGGTCTGGTCGTTCGGCGTGACCGCGCGCAGCCGTTCGATCGCCTCGGACGCCCGGTCGGCCCCGGCGCCCGGCAGGAACACGATGAACTCCTCGCCGCCGTAGCGCGCGAGGTGGTCGACCGCGCGGAGCTCACCGCTCCACGCCGAGGCCGCGCCCTTGAGCAGCTGGTCGCCGGCCTGATGACCGCGGCCGTCGTTGTACGCCTTGAAGTGGTCGAGGTCGAGCATGGCCACCGTCACCGGTTCGCCGCTCCGGGCCGACCGGGCCAGCGCGTCTGGCAGGTCGTCGAACCACGCGCGCCGGTTCGCCAGTCCGGTCAGCGGGTCGCGACGGGCCAGCGCGGTCAGCTCGTCGGCCTGCCGCTCGACCTGCCGGACCAGCTGGGTCATCCGGGCGACCACCAGGCCGAAGGAGGCCACCGACCCGATCACGATCGCGACGCCGTTCGTCACCGCTCCGGAGGCCACCTGGAAGGCGAGCACGGTGGGGGCGATCATCGTCGCCGCGGTCAGCAGGGCCAGCTGGGGCAGGGACAGCCGAGGCGGCTTCACCGTGCCGCGCCGGCTGAGCGCGCCCACCGTCGGATGCCACGCCGCGAACGCGAACGTCGTGTAGGCCAGCAGGAAGACCAGATCGAGCAGCCGGCTGACGAGGTCCGGCGTCACCAGGCTCAGCTGGGACAGCGTCGCCCAGCTCAGGTCGCCGGCCAGGAACAGTCCCATCGACGCGCAGACCAGCCAGAACGACGCGTTGCGCACGCCGCCCGACAGCACCAGGTGCAGCAGCATGACCAGCACCATGATGTCGCCGACCGGGTAGGCCAGCACGATGACCTGGCCGACGGTGTGCAGGGTGTGGTCGGAGCGCACCGGCACCATCAGGAACACCCAGGAGAGCAGCCCGAGCCCGCTGGCCAGGATCAGCGCGTCGACCATGCTGGCCCAGTCGCGGGCGGTGCCGCGGGCCCGGATCAGCACGGCCAGGCCCAGGAACAGACTCGGGTAGAGGGTCAGCCAGAACAGGTCGGCGATGTTCGGGTAGCCGGCCTGACCGAGCGCCTTGCTGTAGACGTCGGAGACGAGCGCGCCGAGCGCGTTGGCGATGATCCCGACGCCGAAGATCAGCCAGCCGGTCATCGCGCGCGGCCGACGCGTGAGCGCCCCGGCCACCAGGGCTCCGCCGGCGACGCAGCCGAACACGGTCTTGTAGCCGGTGACCAGCCAGCCGTTCAGGGCCGGGCTGTCCGGCACGAGCAGGTACCCGACCATCGCCAGGCCTGTGATCGCGGTCCACAGGAGCCGGCGTTCACGTTCCACTACTCGTTATTCGGCCCTGCTGACGCCCGTCTGAGGCTTCACCGCCTCCGCCGCGGCGGCCAGCTCGTCGCCGTACGCGGTGTCCAACGGGTAGTCCAGGTGCCACCGCACCGGCGGGTACGCCACCTCGTACGCGGTCGGGAAGAACTGCACCGGATCACGCAGCGGCCCGTGGCGCTCCACCGGGTCGATCGGGCCGCCGATCGGGTCGGTCAGCCGCCACAGGTTGCGCCAGCGCGGTAACCGCGCCGCGAGGCCCGCCAGCTGCGCCCCGGAGAAGTAGGCGGGAAAGAACCGCCCGTAGAGACGCTGCAGCGGCGAACCGTGGGTGAGCAACGCGACCTGCGACGCGCGCGACGCGGGCAGCTTCAGCAGCGTGGCCGCCGCCAGCACGCTTCCCTGGGAGTGGCCGGACACGACCACGCCGTGGCCCTGCTCGGTCAGCTGGGTGACCCGGGCGACGAGCTCGGGCACGCACCGCTCGCCGTAACAGGGCGGCGCGAGCGGATGCGCGGCCCGCGGCCAGAACGTGCCCAGATCCCAGAGCACGCCGACGACCTTGCGCAGCGCCTCGTTGCGGTAGGCCTGCCAGACCAGCGTCACCAGCCCCACCGCGCTCACCCCGACCACCCAGGACCCGGCGTTGTAGAGCAGCGTGACCACCCCGGACCGCCCGGAGTACGTCGCCGGGGTCGGCGGGGTGGCCCAGGTGGCGAGCGTCGCGACGACCCCGTACAGCGCGAGCGCGACCAGCGGGGCGATCAGGATCGCCAGGTAGCGACCGGCGCTCTCGGTGAGCATCGCGATCGCGCGCATCCGCACGATCTTCTTCGCCTGCCCGCGGGCCCGGCTCGACACCTCCGGCACCGGGCCGCTGCCGGGCGTGGCGGGCGCGGTCGGCACCACGTCGTACTCGGCGAGCACCGCGCGCCAGCCCCGGCGGACGCGCCAGGTCACCCGCACCACCAGGTACAGCACCAGCAGCACGACCAGGACGATCTCGATCCCGAACGCCACCGCCGCCCACGACACCACCGCCGGTGGCCGCGCCAGCAGCATCGTGGTGCCCTCGACGTGCCCGAGCCAGTCGGACACCCGGGTGAGCACCGCCGCCGAGTACGCGATGCCGGTGAACAGCGCGAGCGCCGCGAACACCGGCGTGACGAACCCGCGCAGCATCTGCCCGCGGCTGGCCCGCCCGATCAACGTGACCGCGACGACCGACGCCACCAGCAGCACGAGCTGACCGGCCACCCAGAGCATCAGCAGCGTGCCGTAGCCGGGGAGCCGGTGACCGGGGCCGGGCCAGTCGTGCGGCGCCAGCACGTAGACCACCGACGCGACCAGCACCGCGAACGCCGCCAGCCGCAGGACGGGCAGCCCCGGCACCGCGCGGGTGCCGCCCTGCGCGGCCGTCGCCACCACCACCAGGGCCAACACCGCCAGGATGACGCCCAGCAGCACGCGCCCGGCCGTGCTGTCGCCGTCCACGGTGAGCGCGGGCACGGTGAGCATCAGCGCGACCGTTCCCACCCCGAGCGAGACGTGCAGGGTACGCAGCCGGCCGACCTGGTACTCGCCCTCCCAGAAACCCGGCTCGGACAGGCCGCCGTCCCCCTCGGCGACGTCGACCCGGAAGCGCACGCTCTCGTACGCCACCCAGCTGCGCCGGGCCAGGAACCAGAGCAGGCCGAGCAGCGCCAGCGGCACCAGCGCGGTGAGCGCGAGCCGCCGCCCCGCCGGGTGGGCCCAGGACTCCGGTGCGGCCAGGAACGCCAGCACCGACCAGTGGCTGCCGCACTGCGGCCGGGCCGCGCACTGCCAGCCGATCAGGTCGATTCCGACGCCGCCGGCGGCCAGCAGGAACGTACCGGTGAGCGAGAGCGCGAGCAGCCGCGACACGGCGTCGTGCGTCGCGCGGCCGAGCCGGGACACCGCACCGGGCGGGCCGGTGGGGCGCATCCAGGCAGCCGCGTTGACGAGCGTGAACGGCAGCAGGATCAACCAGGCCGCGCGGCTCGCGGACGCCGACGTCAGGCCGCTCCAGCAGTACGCCTCCTGCACGAGCCCGGAGCGCACGGCGGCGCTGCGCTCACCCGGGGCGTCGGCGCCGGTGCCGGGCAGCACGTCCGGCGGGGTGACGCCGGGCGGCGGGCTCTTGTGCCGGTAGAAGCCGACCGTCGCGTCCCCGGAGACCCGGGTCGGCGACGGATCGTCGAGCTGTTCGATCGGCGTCGCTCCGCCGACGCCGTGCACGAGTAACTCGACCACTTTCGGCATTGGACCCCGCCATCATTCCGATGCGGACACGCTGGCGGGCCCACCCTAGAGAGTCAGAACCGGAAGCGACCGACCAGGGCGCGCAAATCGGCCGACATCGCGTTGAGCCGCTCGGCGGCCGCCTTGGCGTCGCCGGCGTTGCCGCTGGTCTGCTGGGTGGCCTCGGCGACGCCGGAGATGTTCGCGGCGATCTGCGACGAGCTCATCGCCGCCTCGCTGATGCTGCGGTTCATCTCGTTCGTGGTGGCGGTCTGCTCCTCCACCGCGCTGGCGATCGTCATCTGGTAGTCGTTGATCTGCGCGATGATCCCGGAGATCTGCTCGATCGCCGCCACCGCCGAGTCGGTGTCGGCCTGGATCGCCTCCACCCGCTTGGAGATGTCCTCCGTCGCCTTCGCCGTCTCCTGCGCCAGATCCTTGACCTCGTTCGCGACCACCGCGAAGCCCTTACCGGCCTCACCGGCGCGAGCCGCCTCGATCGTCGCGTTGAGCGCCAGCAGGTTCGTCTGCTCCGCGATCGAGGTGATCACCTTGACCACGTTGCCGATCTCCACCGACGACTCACCGAGCTTCGCCACCGTCGCGTTGGTCGCCGCAGCCGCCGACACCGCCTGCGACGCCACCCCGGCGGCGTCGTTGGCCGACTGGGAGATCTCCCGGATCGCCGCGCCCATCTCCTCGCTACCGGCGGCGACGGTCTGGACGTTGCGCGACACCTCCTCCGAGGCGTCGGAGACCACGCCGGCCTGGCTGGAGGCGTCCTGCGCGGTGTTCGCGATCTGCTGGCTGACGTTGGTCAGCTCGTCCGCGCTGCCGGAGAGCGTGTCCGCGCTCTGGGCCAGCGCGCTGATCGCCTGCCGGACACCGTCCTGGGCCCGTACCAGCGAGGCGGCCATCTGGCCGACCTCGTCCTTGGAGTTGACGTCGGCGTTCTGGGTGAGGTCACCGGCGGCCATCGCGTCGAGCACGCCGGAGACCCGGCGCAGCGGCGCCACGATCAGCTGGGTGATGACGAGGCTGAGCGCACCGGCCAGCAGCAGTCCGATGACCAGCAGCGAGATCACCGTGATCCGGGCACTGCGGTAGGCGTCACCGGCCTTGTCGGCGGTCTGCTTGGCCAGGCCGGAGTCGTACGCCTCGAGCTCGTCGAGCAGGTCGGCGGCCGCGCCGGTGAGGTCCGCGGAGGTACCGGTGAGCGCGGTGTTGAACGCCTCGTTCTGGTTGGAGCGGCTCAGCGGGAGCAGCGTGCTGTCCCGGTAGTCCTGCCACTTCTTCCAGGCCACCTTGAACTCGTTCCAGGTGGCCTCGTCCTCCGGCCCGGCCTTCTCGTACTCGGCCTCCCACTTGGCGAGCTCGGCGTCGCTCTCCTGGATCTTGGTTTCCCACTCGGCCATCGTCTTGGCGTCCAGGGCACTCGCATGCCCGTTGACGAGCATGCGAGTCTTCAGCTCTTCCTGGTGGACGCGACCGAGCGCGATCATCGAGATCACGTTCTCGTCGTAGAGGTGCTGCGAGTCCTTGTTCGTCTCGGCCAGCGAACGGATACCGACGAGCCCCACCGCGATGGCGATCACCGCCAGCACGCCCAGCGCGATGAACAGCTTCACCTTGACCGGCCGGTCGGCCAGCCAGCGCACCAGAGGGTTACGCCGCGCTGCCGTGCCCGAACCGGCGGCCTGGTAACTCGCCATGCGGATCCTCTCTCCACCCCTGGTACACCCGAGCACTACCCGGATTGCTCCCAATATCGGGCATAAGGGGGGAAATATGAGGAACTCAGAACCCCCGGGCGAGGCGGTAGTACGCCTGGTTCCACCGGAGCTCGTTCGCGAGGCGGCGCGGCGTGGTGTCCGCGTCGATCACGACCAGCTCGGTCGACACCATCTCGGCGAGGTCGGTGAGCTCCTCGACGCCCACCGCGGCCGAGAGCACCGTGTGGTGCGGCCCGCCCGCGGTCAGCCACGACTCGGCCGACGTGGCCAGGTCGGGGGCCGGCTTCCAGACCGCCCGCGCGACCGGCAGCTTCGGCAGCGGCTCGCTCGGCGCCACGACCTCGATCTCGTTGGCGACCAGCCGGAACCGTTCGCCCAGGTCAGCCATGCCGATGACCACCGCGGGGCCGGGCGTGGCGTCGAACACCAGTCGCACCGGGTCCTCGCGGCCGCCGATGCCCAGCGGGTGGATCTCCAGCTTCGGGGTCTCCGACGCGATGCTCGGGCACACCTCGAGCATGTGCGCGCCGAGGATGCGCTCCGAACCGGGCGTCAGGTCGTAGGTGTAGTCCTCCATGAACGACGTGCCGCCGGGCGCCATCGCCTTCAGCGTCCGCAGCAGTACCGAGGTCTTCCAGTCGCCCTCGCCGCCGAACCCGTAGCCGTCGCCCATCAGGCGCTGCACGGCGAGGCCGGGCAGCTGGCGCAGGCCACCGAGGTCCTCGAAGTTCGTCGTGAACGCGCGGAAGCCGCCGGCCTCCAGGAACGAGCGCAGGCCGAGCTCGATCCGCGCGCCGTAGCGCAGCGAGTCGTGCCGGTCGCCGCCGGCACGCAGCTCCGGTACGACCTCGTACCGCTCCTCGTACTCCGCGACCAGCTTGTCGACCTCGGCGTCGGAGGACGCGTCGACCGCCTCGACCAGGTCGTTGACGCCGTAGGTGTTTACCGAGACGCCGAAGCGCAGCTGCGCCTCGACCTTGTCCCCCTCGGTGACCGCGACGTCACGCATGTTGTCGCCGAACCGCGCCAGGCGCAGCGTCCGCATCTCGGCGTACCCGAGCGCGGCCCGGGCCCAGGCGGCCACCCGGCGGCCGACGCGGGGGTCGCTGACGTGGCCCGCGACGGTCTTGCGGGAGACGCCGAGCCGGGCCTGGATGAAGCCGAACTCGCGGTCGCCGTGGGCGGCCTGGTTCAGGTTCATGAAGTCCATGTCGATCTCGGCCCACGGCAGCGCGACGTTGGCCTGCGTGTGCAGGTGCAGCAGCGGCTTGCGCAGGGCGTCGAGGCCGGCGATCCACATCTTGGCCGGTGAGAACGTGTGCATCCACGCCACCAAACCGACCACGTCCGGGTTCGCGTCGGCCTCCTGGCAGATCCGGAGGATCGCGGCCGAGTCGGTCAGGACCGGCTTCCAGACCACCGAGACCGGCAGGTCGCCGTCCCCGAGCTGGTCGGCGATCCGCCGGGACTGCTCGGCGACCTGGTCCAGCGTTTCCGGGCCGTACAGCCCCTGGCTACCGGTCAGGAACCAGATCTCGCCCATACGACGTACCTCCTACGACGCTTGTGAACGTTCACATTCTGCGCCGCACCGGCTTTCGCCGGTGCGGTGGGGCCTGCCTAGGTGGGTTCTCGGCGGGTGACGATCCGCTGCAAGAGGATGAACGCGAACAGCAGACCGGCGATGAAGATCCGCGTCCACCACGAGCTCAGCGTGCCCTGGAACGTGATCATCGTCTGGATCAGGCCGAGCACGAGCACCCCGAGCACGGTGCCGGCCAGGAAGCCCGAACCGCCGCTGAGCAGCGTGCCGCCGATCACGACCGCGGCGATCGCGTCCAGCTCCATGCCGGTGCCGGTCAGGCTGTTGCCGGTCGGCGTCTCGAAGCTGTAGAGCACGCCGCCGAGCGCCGCGCACAGCCCCGACAGCGTGTAGACGAGCACCCGGGTGCGCGCGACCGGAAGGCCCATCAGCTCGGCCGACTGCGCGTTCCCGCCCACCGCGTAGGTGTTGCGCCCGAACCGGGTGTACGCCAGCGCGAGCGCCGCGGCGATCGCCAGCACGATCGCGATCAGCGCGCTCGGGGAGAGCCGGAACCCGCCGAAATGGATGCGCTCGGTGGCGGTCGTCGTCCAGAACTCGTCGGTGATGCCGACCGCCTTGGTGCTGATCAGCTGGGCGATGCCGCGGGCCAGGAACAGCCCGGCCAGCGTGGCGATGAACGGCTGGATGTCGAAGAAGTGGATGATCGCGCCCTGCGCCAGCCCGATCAGCGCGCCGACGACGAGCACGATCAGGATCACCACGAACGGGTTCCAGCCGGCCTTCAGCAGCGTGGCCGCGATCACCGTGCCGAGCGCCAGGACCGACCCGACCGACAGGTCGATGCCCCCGGACAGGATCACGAACGTCATCCCGATCGCCACCGTCAGCAGGTGCGCGTTGTCGATGAAGACGTTGAGCAGCACCTGGGTGTCGCTGAAGCCCTCGTAGTTCGCGATGCCGATGCCGTACATGACGCCGAACAGCACGAGCGTGGCGAGCACCGGAACGTACCGGGTGTTGACCGCGTACCGGCGGCTCCGGGCGATCTTCGGCCGCTCGACCGGAGGCTGGGTCGTGACCGTCGTCATGCCGCCACCTCCGCGGGGGCCGGTGCGCCCGGGGTCGGTCCGGCGGTCGGCGGCTTCGACCGGCGCCACCGCCCGAACACCTTGGTCCGGAACGTCGGGGACTGCGCCAGGCAGAGGACGACCACGACGACCGCCTTGAAGAGCAGGGTGAACCGGCCGGGCACGCCCGCGGTGTAGATGGTGATGTTCAGCGTCTGGATGAGCACCGCGCCGAGCACGCTGCCGGCGATCGAGAACCGGCCGCCGGTCAGCGCGGTTCCGCCGATCACGACCGCGAGGATCGCGTCCAGCTCGATCAGGGCGCCGGCGTTGTTGCCGTCGGCGCTGGAGATGTTCGAGCTGTAGATCAGCCCGGCGACCCCGGCGCAGAACCCGGAGAACACGTAGACGATGAGCGTCAGCCGCCGGGCCTGGATGCCGGCCAGCCGGCTGGCCGTCGGGCTGCTGCCGACCGACTCGATCAGCAGGCCGAGCGCGGTGCGCCGGGTGAGCAGCACCGCGACCGCGACGACCGCCGCCGCGATGATCACCGCGACCGGGATCGTCAGCGCGTACCCCGCGCCGATCGTGCGGTACGGCGACGACCGGACGTTGATGATCTGCCCGTCGGTGATCAGCTGTGCGATGCCCCGCCCGCCGACCAGCAGGATCAGCGTCGCGATGATCGGCTGGATCCCGACGGCCGCGACCAGCACGCCGTTCCAGAGCCCGAGCACCAGCGAGAGCACTACCGCGACGGCGACCGCGGCCAGCACCCCGGTGACGCTGTTCTGGTCGTCGAGTTCGCTCACCCGCAGACAGGCCACGGCGCCGACGATCGCGATCACCGAGCCGACCGAGAGGTCGATGCCCGCGGTGGCGATGACCAGCGTCATCCCGAGCGCGACGAGCACCAGCGGGGTGCTGCCGCGCAGGATGTCGACGAGCGAACCGTAGAGGTGGCCGTCCTTGATCCGGACGGCGAAGAAGTCCGCGCTGAAGAACAGATTGCTCACCAGCAGCAGGACGAGCGCCACGGCCGGCCAGAACAGCCGGTGCCGGACGATCGGCGCGAGCCGGCTCATGAGTCCTCCCCGGTGGCCGACCCGCTCGCGATCGTCGCGAGGATCCGGTCGACGTCCACGTCGTCGGTGTTGTCGAGCTGTTCGACCAGCCGCCGGTCGCGGAGCACCGCGATCTTGTGCGACAGGCGTAAGACCTCTTCGAGTTCGGCGCTGATGAACAGCACCGCCATCCCGTCCCCGGAGAGCTGCGCGAGCAGCCGCTGGATCTCGGCCTTGGCCCCGACGTCGATGCCGCGGGTGGGCTCGTCGACGATCAGCAGTTTCGGCTCGGTGATCAGCCAGCGGGCGAGCAGCACCTTCTGCTGGTTGCCGCCGGAGAGGTTGCGTACCTGGGTATCGGGGTTCGCCGGGCGGATGTCGAGCGCCTTGATGTACTTGTCGACCAGCTCGTCCTGGCGCCCGCGCGGAATCGGCCGGGCCCAGCCGCGGGAGGCCTGCAGCGCGAGGACGATGTTCTCGCGCACGGTCAGCTCGCCGACGACACCCTCGGTGCGCCGGTTCTCCGAGCTGAACGCGACGCCGTGCTCCATCGCGGTGCGCGGGCCGCGCATCGAGACGGTGTCGGTCCCGAACGAGAACGTGCCCTGGTCGGCCTTGTCGGCCGCGAAGAGCAGGCGCGCGAGTTCGGTGCGACCGGACCCGAGCAGCCCGGCCAGGCCGACGACCTCACCCTGGTGGATGGTGAGCGAGAACGGCTCGATGGCGCCCTTGCGTGCGACACCGGTGGCCGCGAGCACCGGCTCCCCCTGCTCCAATGCCGCGGTGGAGGGCTTCTCCTGCTCCTCGAGCTCCTCCAGCACCGCGAGTTCTTTGCCGATCATCGCGCTGACCAGCTGGGCCTGCGGCAGCTCCGCGACCCGGTACTCGCCGACCCGCTTGCCGTTGCGCAGCACGGTCATCCGGTCGGCGATGTCGTAGACCTGGTCGAGGAAGTGCGAGACGAAGACGATCGCCAGGCCCTCCCGCTTGAGGCGGCGCATCACGGCGAAGAGCTGCTCGACCTCCGAGGCGTCCAAGCTGGACGTCGGCTCGTCGAGGATCAGCACCTTCGCGGAGATGTCGACCGCGCGGGCGATCGCCACCATCTGCTGGATCGCGATCGAGTAGCTGCCCAGCAGCGCGGTGACGTCCAGGTCGAGGTCGAGACCGCGCAGCAGCTCGGCCGAGCGGCGGCGCATCCGGCGCCACTGGATCGCGCCGAACCGGCGCGGCTCGCGTCCGATGAAGATGTTCTCCGCGACCGAGAGGTTCGGGCAGAGGTTGACTTCCTGGTAGACCGTGCTGATCCCGGCCCGCTGCGCCTGCAGCGGCCCGGAGAACCGGACGTCCTCACCGTTGAGCCGGATCGACCCGGCGTCGATGTCGTAGACGCCGGTGAGCACTTTGATCAGCGTCGACTTGCCGGCGCCGTTCTCCCCCATCAGCGCGTGGACCTCGCCCGGATAGAGGCGGAAATCCACGTCGGCGAGCGCGACGACGCCGGGGAACACCTTCCCGACGCCGGTCATCTCCAGAATCGGCTCCTGCGCCGGGGTGGGCTCCCCCATCGCCTCTCCATTCCACGCAAAGTCCCGGGTGGGCCGCGGCGCGGCCCACCCGGGGTGGGTGACTCAGTACTTGCGGTCCGGCAGGGCCGCCTTGGCCTGCTCCTGGGTGAAGGTGGTCTCCTCGGTGAGGATGCGCTTCTCCACCTTCTTCCCGTCGACGACCTGCTTGGCCAGGTCCATCAGCTGCGGGCCGAGGAGCGGACTGCACTCGACGATGAAGTTGATCTTGCCCTCGGAGAGAGCAGTCATCCCGTCCTTCACCGCGTCGACGGTCACGATCTTGATGTCGACGCCGGGCTTCTTGCCGGCCGCCTCGATCGCCTCGATCGCGCCGAGACCCATGTCGTCGTTGTGCGCGTAGAGCACGTTGGCCTCGGGGTGCGCCTTGAGCAGGGCCTCCATGACCTCCTTGCCCTTGGCGCGGGTGAAGTCACCGTCCTGGGACGCGACGACCTTGATCTTCGGGTCGGCCTTGATCGCGTCGGCGAAGCCGGACTTGCGGTCGTTGGCCGGCGCGGCACCGGTGGTGCCCTCCAGCTGGATGACGTTGACCGGGCCCTTGGCCGCCTTGGAGTCCTCGACCAGCCACTCGCCGGCCTTCTTGCCCTCGAGCACGAAGTCCGAGCCGATGAACGTCTCGTAGAGCGAGGTGTCCTTCGAGTCGACGGCGCGGTCGGTCAGGATGACCGGGATCTCCGCGTCCTTCGCCTCCTTGAGCACCTGGTCCCAGCCGGACTCGATGACCGGCGAGAACGCGATGACGTCGACCTTCTGGGCGATGTAGCTGCGGATCGCCTTGATCTGGTTTTCCTGCTTCTGCTGCGCGTCGGAGAACTTCAGCTCGATCCCGGCGGCTTTGGCCGACTCCTGAATCGACTTGGTGTTCGCCGTACGCCAGCCGCTCTCCGCGCCGACCTGCGCGAACCCCATCGTGATCTTGCCGTCGTCGTTGCCGCTTCCGCTTCCGCTGTCGCCACCGCAGCCGGCCAGACCGGCGGCGACGAGTAACCCGGCGGCAATCGCCGCGGACACTCTCCTGATCACTACGTCCTCCTGGGTAGAACGAGTAACTCCCCGAGCGATGTGACCGTTAACATCGCTTGTTACCACTCTCCGACGAGCAGCGAGTGGTCTTGTTTCGTGGAACAGCCGGATCCCTCGCGGAGAGCCCCGAGCGGGTTCCAGGGACGCGGCGAGCTTCGGTTGTGGCGCGGATCACGCGTCCGTGTCCCGAGAGTGTTACCGCTCTCATTCGGCACGTCAAGAGTCTGTCGACCACGCGTTACCGGCTTGTTGCGAAGCGACACCTTACCGACGGGTCACCGAAACCTGTCCAGTGTTTTCTCTGGACGGCGCCCCGCTCCGCCTCGGTAGGATCCGGCCCGGCCGATACGCGTCGTTACGATGTGAACGATCACAGGGCTTGGATGGGAGGGTCCCTTGTCCGTACCGGAGAGACCGTCCGAGCGCCCTCGCACGTCGATCATGCGTGACGTCGCACGCCTCGCCGGGGTGTCCCACCAGACCGTGTCCCGGGTGCTGAACGAGCACCCGAGCGTGCGCGAGGAGACCAGGGCCAGGGTGCTGGAGGCGATGCGTGCCCTCAACTACCGGCGCAACCTGGCCGCACGCACGCTGGCTACCCGCCGCTCCGGCATCCTCGGCCTGATCGGGTTCGAGAGCACGCTCTACGGGCCCGCGTCCATGCTGTACGGCATCGAGGACGCCGCCCGCGCCGCCGGTTACTTCGTCAGCGTGGTCACCGTGCGCTCGCTCGAACGCACCGCGGTGCTGGAGGCGATCGACCGGCTGTGCGCGCAGGCGGTGGAGGGCATCGTCGCGATCGCACCCAAGGAGTCGGCCGCGCACGCGCTGGCCCAGGTGCCCGACGGGCTGGGCGCCGTCGGCGTCGGCGGGGCCGGCGAGAGCGGTGTGGCGAGCGTCCGGTTCGACAACCGCGCCGGCGCGGCCCTGGCGACGCAGCACCTGCTCGACCTGGGGCACGCCACCGTGCACCACGTCGGCGGCCCGTCCGACTGGCCGGAGGCCCGCGACCGCATCGAGGGCTGGCGGGCCACGCTCTACGCCAACGACCGGGTGGTGCCCCCGGCCGCGTTCGGCGCCTGGACCGCCGACTCCGGGTACGACCTCGGCGCGGCGCTGGCCCGCGACCCGTCGGTGACCGCGGTGTTCTGCGCGAACGACCCGGTCGCCTTGGGCGTGCTGCGCGCGATGCACGAGGCCGGCCGCCGGGTGCCCGACGACGTCAGCGTGGTCGGCTTCGACGACGTGCCGGAGGCCGGGTACTTCCTCCCGCCGCTCACCACGGTCCGGCAGGACTTCGCCGAGCTCGGCCGGCGCAGCCTCGAGGTGCTGCTCGCCCAGCTCCGCGAGGACGCACCGGCCGGCCGCGACGACGGGAGCGTGCTGCTGGAACCGACGCTGACCGTGCGCGGCAGCACCGGGCCGCCGTCCGGTCAGAGCCGCCGCTCGAACAGCTCCAGCAGATTGCGCCAGTGACGCTCCAGGCCCATCGGGTCGTACACGTCGCTGTCGGACATCGTGAAGCCGTGCTCGGTGCCCTCGTAGATCTCCGACTTGAACGGGACGCCCCCGGCGTCCAGCGCGTCGTTCAACGCGGTGACGTTCGCCGGCGTCATCGAGTGGTCGTGCTCGGCGTGCGCGAAGTAGTACTCGGTGCCGGTGCCGGCGATCTGCCGGTGCGGGCTGTCGGGTTCGCCGGTGACCAGGCCACCGGCGTGGAAGCTCGCCACCGCCGCGACCCGGTCCGGGAACGCGACCGCGGTGCGGACGGCGAGCCGCCCGCCCATGCAGTAGCCGGTGACGCCGACCGGGCCGCCGCGCACCGACGGCAGGTCGGCGAGGAAGTCCAGATAGGCGGCCGCGTCGCCCTTGACGGCCTCCGGGGTCAACGCGGCGATCATCGGCCGGGCCTGCCCGAAGATCGCTGCCCGGCCCTCCGGCGTGCCCAGCCCGGACGTGTCGAAGAGCGGCGCCGGGCCGCTGCGGTAGAACAGGTTCGGCAGCGCGACGACGAAGCCGTCGTCGGCGATCGTCCTGGCCATGTCGGTGAGCACCTCACGGACGCCGAACGCGTCCATGTAGAAGAGCACCGCCGGCCACGGACCGTCACCCTCGGGCTCGGCCACGAACGCGTCGGCGACACCGTCGGGGGTGGGGATCTGCACTGATCTGGCGCCCATGGGCCCTCCTAGTTGCGCTATGCATCCATAGTTATCCCACGTCGGGCCCCGGTCGAGCGATCGGGAGGCGGATCACCATCGTGGTGCCCGGATCGGTGTGGGTGGCGCTGATCCGGCCGCCGTGCCGCTCGACGATCGCGCGGGTCACGACCAGCCCGAGCCCGGTGCCGGGAACACCGTTGTCGCGGGCCGTCGACGACCGGAAGAACCGCTGGAAGAGCCGGTCCCGTTCGTCCGGCGGGATGCCGATCCCGGTGTCGGCGACCGACAGCTTCGCCACCCCCGCCTCCTCGGTGAGCACGACCGTGACCCGTCCGCCCCGGTGGCTGTACTTCACGGCGTTGGACAGGACGTTGTCGAGCATCTGGCGCAGCCGCTGGGGGTCGCCGTGCAGCGGCACCCGCTCCGGCAGCTCGGCCACCAGCGTGACCTCGCGGCCGTCGGCGGTGGCCCGCACCGCCTCGATGCCCTCCCGGGTCAGCTCGGCCAGGTCGGTGTCGCCGGGCCGGATCGTGATGTGTCCCGACTCCAGCCCGGCGAGGTCGAGCAGGTCGTCGATGATCGCGGTCAGGCTCTGCGTGTTGCGCACGATGACGCCGAGCAGCTGCGGTCCGTCGGTGGCCCAGCAGTCCGGGTCGTCGCCGAGCAGCTGGGCGTAGGTGGTGATCGAGGTGAGCGGCGTGCGCAGCTCGTGCCCGACGAGCGCCAGGAAGTCGTCCTTCGTGCGCGCCAGCTGCAGCGCCAGCTCCTCGGCGCGGCGTCGCTCCAGGTAGTGGCCGACGTGGGCGGCGATGCCGACCAGGTGCGCGGTCAGGGCCACCCGGTCCTCGTCGAGAGTGTCGGCGTAGATCGCCAGCACCCCGACGACGGCCTCGGCGCTGCGTACCGGCACGGCCAGCGCGGTACGCAGCCGGCGCCGGGCCGCGCCCTCGACGTCGAACCGGGTCTCGGTGGCGATGTCGGGCACCCACACCGGCTCCCCGGTCAGCCACGTCGTGCCGGCCAGCCCCTCCCCCGGGCCGAGCGACGTGGACATCAGGCCGGGGCGGTCGAGCTCGCCGTCGGTCCAGGACGCGGCCGGGCGCAGCACGTCGGTGACCGGATCGGCGAGCCACAGCTCGGCGTGCGGCCAGTGCAGCGACCGCGCCACCGCGTCCACGACCTGGCGGGCCGCCTCGGCGACGCCGTCGGCCTCGACCAGCGCGCGGGAGACGGCGAGCGAACACTCCCGGAAGCGCTGGGCGCGCTGCTGGTCGGTCGCGTCGTGCAGCGCGACGACCGCGCCGAGCACCGCGCCGGCCACCGTGATGCGCTCCGCGTTGGCGATCAGCGTGCGCGGCGGACGGCCGGGGCGGACCAGGCGCAGCACGACGTCGCGGACCGGTTCGCCGGCCAGCGCGCGGGCGCTCGGGTGCCGGTCGTGCGGCAACGGCTGCCCGTCGGCGTCGCGCAGCCGGTCGCCGGCGATCGCGGCCGCGTCGGTGGGCAGCTCCTCGACCAGGTCGAGCATGCGCTGCAGAGCCGGGTTGCCGAACATCGTGTAGCCGGCGGCGTCGCAGGCGAAGACCGCGGTGTTGAGGCTGTCCAGCAACGCCTGCAGGAAGAGGCTGTGCGGCGGGCCGTCGCCTTCTTCGGTGCTTTCGGTGCTCCGCGTGGTCGTGGCGAACAGCCCGGGGAGGTTCGCCGCCGCGGTGGCCACGCCGCGGAGGGCGCCGATCTCGACCGGCGTCCACTCCCGGGGTCGGGCGTCGATCGCGCAGAGCACGCCGAAGGCCTGGCCGTCCGGTCCGCGCAGCGGGACGCCCAGGTACGCGCCGACCCGCACCGCGGCGCCGGTCGGCCGCGAGCGCGGGTCGTCCTCGGTGTTGCCGTTGGCCACCGGGGCGCCGCGGGCGACCACGTCCTGGCAGAACGACTCCGACACCAGGATGCGGCGCGACTCCGCCAACGGCCCGACCAGGCCGAACGCGCCGGCGAAGCGCATCCACTCCCCGTCGACGAGCGTCACTAGCCCGATCGGGACGTCGACCGCCTCCGCCGCCGCGCGCGCCACCGCGTCGAGTTCGTCGCTGGTGGCAGCGCGAGCCACAGCCTCACCTCGTCTCGATTAGTACGTTTTGTAGCTAATCGAGTAGGTTACTCACCGAATCTTGGCGCCGTAGACTTTCTCGACCCGGAGCGTGAGCAGAACCCGCCGGTCGGACACCATCACCGACCGGTACTCGTCCCAGTCCGGGTGCTCACCGGCCGCCGCGCGGTAGTAGTCCACCAGCGCCTCCACCTCGGGCCCGTTCGGGTCCGTCCCCGGCCCGACGAGCGTGCCGGTGCCTTCCGCGGTGGCCCAGGACCAGCCGTCCTTGCTGGTCACCTCGAGCGCGGCGCGCGGGTCACGACGCAGGTTGGCGGTCTTCGCGCGGCCTTCGGTCATCGAGACGTAGATGACGCCGGCGTCGCGGTCGTAGAAGGGGGTGACCGGGGAGAGTTGGGGCCGCCCGTCGGCTTTGATGGTGGCCAGTACCCCGAGGCGGGCCTCGGCGAGGAGGGCGTGCAGGTCGAACCCGGTGTCGTCGCTCATATGCTCGCCAACCGGTGTGAGGGGCCGCACATTCCGTTGTCCCGCGGTCGGTTGGTGGCCTGGAGGAGCGTGCTCGGGTCTTTTCCGCGGTCGGTTGGTGGACGGGGGCAGCGCGCTCCAGTCTCTTTCGCGGTCGGTTGGGTGGCCGGGATCAGCGCGCTCGAGCCTCTTTCGCGGTCGGTTGGGTGGCCGGGATCAGCGGCTCGAGCCTCTTTCACGGTCGGTTGGGTGGCCGGGATCAGCGGGCTCGGGTCGGCGTTCTGTGGATATCGGTTGTGGGTGGCCCGGCGGCCGTACGCTGGTGGCATGGTCAGCTTCTGGTCCCGCGCGGTAGTCGCGCTCTGGGCACTCGCCGGCCTGCTGGTGCTCCTCCAACCGAACACCGGCGTGCTGACGTTCGTCGCGGTGGCGCTGCTCGCCGCACTGGCCCTGCGTCAGGTCGGCATCCAGCTCCCGGCGCTGCCTCCGTCCCGCCTGGCCGCCGCCGCCCGCCGCGCCACCTACCGAGGGGCTCCTCGCCACCGGGACCCCGACGCCCGAGGCCACTCCCGCCCCCGAGCACCCACTCTTCGAGCCGCGTAGCGCCCCCGGCGTCCGCCACCGGGCACGATCCGGCACCGCGCACAGTCGCCGCCACGAGCACCCGCGCCTGGCCACCGGCCGGGGTATCGGCACCAGCTGACACCGCGAAGGCCACCGGCACGCGTCAGGGCCACCGGCACGCGTCAGGGCCACCGGCACGCGTCAGGGCCACCGGCACGCGTCAGGGCCACCGGCACGCGTCAGGGCCACCGGCACGGGTCAATGCCACCGGCACGACTCAGTGCCACCGATTCGGCTCAAGGCGGCAACGGCGCGGCTGAGAGGGGCCACTGGCACAGCTCAGGGGCCACCGGCGCGGCTCGGGGTCACAGGCATCGGGCTTGAGAACCGCGCACGGGCAGCCTGCACCCGCGCCACCGGCACTTGCGCCAACACGCCGAGGCACCGCACCGGCATGTCCAGGTAGCGGTGCTACGAGCCACCGGGAGGTCAGGCGGCAGTAGGTTCGGGCGCTAACAACGCTCCGAGCTGCTGCCGCTGAGCCCGAATCGGTGTGGTCCGGCCCGGCACTCCGGCGGCGGCCACGCTCAATGCCGAGCGTGCCCGTGCTCGACACCCGAACAGGGCCGCGTTCGACACCCGAACAGGGCCGCGTTCGACACCCGAACAGGGCCGCGTTCGACACCCGAGCAGAGCCGCGTTCGACACCCAGGCAAGGCCGCACTCGGCGCTCAGGCGCAACCCCGCTCGGGCCTCGGGTACGGCGACTACTCTCGGCGTTCGAACAAGGCTGTCGCACTCGCACCCGAAGGTAGCTACCGCACACCGTGCTCTGACGTGGTCGGCATTCGAACGCGTCTACCGCACACGATGATCGGGCGCGGCTGCTGAACCCGGTGTTCGAATGCGGCACCCGCGCTCGGTGTTCGGATGCGGACGCTGCACTCGGTGTTCGAATTCGGACGCGGACGCTGAACTCGGTGCTCGGATGCGGCTACCGCACTCGATGGTCGAACGCGGCTGCTGCACTCGGTGTTCGAATTCAGCTACCGCACTCCGTGTTCGGACGCGGACGCTGAACTCGATGCCCGGATGCGGCTACCGCACTCGATGGTCGAACGCGGCTCCTGAGCTCGGTGTCGGATGCGGTATCCGCGCTCGGTGTCCGGATGCGGCCGCTGAACCCGGTGTTCGAATGCGGTATCCGCGCTCGGTGTTCGGATGCGGCTGCCGTACTCGGAGATCGGATGCGGCTGCCGCGCTCGGCGGCACGGGTGTGGTCGCCGCACTGGATGCTCGGGGTGGCTGACGCGGTCGGCGCGCGCGGGCAGGCCGCCGCACTCGATGCTGGGGTGGCGGCCTCGCTCGGCGTTCGGAGACGGCGCTGCGCTCGGCGCCTAGGTGCGGGCACGCCCGACTCTCCGGCCAACCGGGTGGGCCGCGATCGACGCGGTTCCTAGCCGTGTCGGACAGGTCCGCGATCTGTGTTCGAGCCGGTCGCGAGTCGCATCGGTCCGGGACGGTGCCCGCACCCAGGTCGGTCGCGGCGCACCCGGACCGCGCTCGACTCGGGGCTGTCCGCACCCGGGGCGATCGTGGCGGCGCATCGGGGCCCGCCTCGCGACCTACGGCCAGCTCGAGAGCAGACCGCCCGGACGGCAGCCCTCTTCCGGACCGGTCGCGGTGGCGCAGCAGGCCCGCCGTGCACCTAGCGACCAGCCCGATCGCAGACCGCACCGCGACCTGCGACCACCTTGGCCGCAGACCGCACCGCGACCTGCGACCACCTCGGCCGCAGACCGGGGAGGGTGCGCTCCGCGACGAGCCAAGTTCAGCCCCGCCCCGCTACCGGCACCCAGCCCAGCCGCAGACCGGGGACGGTGCGCTCCGCGACGAGCCAAGTTCAGCCCGGCCCCGCTACCGGCAACCAGCCCAGCCGCCGACCGGGGAAGGTGCGGCCCGCGACCAGCGGTGCTCAGGCCGCTCCCTCACCTGCAGCCAACCCGGCTCGGCGGTGACCAGATCCGTCCTCGACCTCGGAGCGTCCCCATGCCGTTCGACCTGCCCCTCTCCTACGCCCATTCCTTCGTGGAGTGGGCCGGCACCCTGCTCACCCCGCTCGCCGGCAGTGCGTCGACCGCTCTCGCGATCGTGGTGGCCACGCTCGCCGTGCGGCTGCTTCTGCTCCCCCTCACGTTCCGGCAGATCGCGGTCGAACGACGTCGCGCCGCCCTCGCCCCCCGCGTCAAGAAGCTGCGCGACCAGCACGCCGACGATCCGGTCCGTGCCCTCACCGAGGTGTCGGCGCTGTACCGGAGCGAACGGGTCGGCACGCTCACGACGATGGGGCCGCTCCTGCTCCAGGCCCCGTTCTTCCTGACCTTGTTCTCGCTGTTCCGCCTCCCGACCGTGGGCGGTGAACCCAACGCGCTGCTCGGTCACGAGCTCGGGGGCGTCCGACTCGGCGACCACTGGCTCGACGGCTCGCTGCTCAGCGTCCACAGCCTGGTGTTCGTGGGGTTGTTCGGGCTGTTTGTCGGGGTGGCGATGGTCGCGGCGCGGCGGTTGCGGCGGCTGGGGCAGCCGGCCTGGCTCAGCGCGTCCCCGTTCGTGTCGGTGCTGTTCGCGCTCACGGTTCCGCTGGCGGCGGTGCTCTACCTGCTCACCAGCACACTGTGGACGACGCTGGAGAACGCGCTGTTGCGTGACCGACTCAGTCGAACGTGACCTGGACGATCTCGCCGGTGCCGGTGCCCGCGCGCGCCAGGAGCGAGCCGTCGGCGGCCCACACCCCGGAGCCGCCGGCGGCCCGGTCGAACCCTTCGCCGCTGGAGCCGGCGAAACTCGCGATCGCGACCGGCACGCCGTGTGCCCCGGCGATGCGGGCCGCGCGCTCGGCGGGCACGTCGAAGTCCTCGGCGGTCTCCAGCACGCCGGCGACGTACACGTCGACACCGAGCGCGGCGGTGTCCGCGGCGTGCCGGGGAATCCCGGTGTCCTTGCAGATCGCGAGCCCGAGCCGCCACCCGTCGACCTCGAGCACGACGGGTTCGGGGCCGGGCACGAACACCGCGCCCTCGCCCCCGCCGAGGTACTGCTTCCGGTAGACGACCCGGGCCCCGTCGCCGTCCACCGCCAGCATCCCGATGGACGGGCCGTCGACCGGGGCGCCGGCGAGGGCCAGCGTGCCGGTCTCGGCGCAGGCGGCGACGAGCGGCGCCAGGCGGGGGTCGTCCGGGTCAAGGACGGGCGCGGTGAACTCGTAGCCGGTCAGCGACATCTCGGGGAACACCACCACCCGGGCCGAGGCGGACCGCACCGCCTCGGCGTGCGCGAGCGCGTTGGCCGCGACGGCGAACGATTCGAGCCGCGGCTGCGCGACTGCCAGGACCAGCATGGACACCCCTTATGACAACACCATTGACTCCCGGCGCCGCTGCCGATTCGATCGTCGCATGACCGAAGCCCCCGCTGACCTGCTGTTCACCGGCGGACCGGTGCTCACCACCGACCCGGCACGCAGCCGGTCGGGGGCGCTGGCCGTCCGGGCGGGCCGCATCGTGGCGCTCGGACCGGACGCGGACGCGCTGCGCGGCCCGCGGACCGAGGTCGTCGACCTGGCCGGCCGGCTGCTGCTGCCGGGCTTCCAGGACGCCCACGTGCACGCGGTCTTCGGCGGGCTCGAACTGGGTCAGTGCGACCTCACCGGCACCACCGACCTCGACGAGTACACCCGGCGGATCCGCGCGTACGCCGACGACCACCCCGGCGCCGAGTGGATCGTCGGTGGCGGCTGGGCGATGGAGACGTTCCCGGGTGGTGTCCCGACCGCGGAGCTTCTCGACCGGATCGTCGCCGACCGGCCGGTCTACCTGACGAACAAGGACCACCACGGCGCCTGGGTCAACACCCGCGCGCTGGAACGCGCCGGCCTCACCCGCTACACCCCCGACCCGCCCGACGGCGTGATCAACCGGGACGCCGACGGGAACCCGGTGGGTGCACTCCAGGAGGGCGCGATGACGCTGGTCGGCGCCCTGCTCCCCGAGGTCACCGCGGCCGACCGGCTCGCCGGGCTGTTGCGCGCCCAGGCCCTGCTGCACTCGTTCGGCGTCACGGCCTGGCAGGACGCGATGGTCGGCGCGACGAACGGCTACCCGGACATCGCCGACGCGTACCTCACCGCGGCCCGCGAGGGGCTGCTCACCGCGACCGTGGTCGGCGCGCTCTGGTGGGACCGGGACGGCGACGCGTCGCAGATCCCCGGTCTGGTCGAGAAGCGCGAGCGCTACACGGTCGGCCGCCTGCGCTGCTCCAGCGTCAAGATCATGCAGGACGGCGTGGCCGAGAACTTCACCGCGGGCATGACCGTGCCCTACCGGGACGCCTGCGGCGGCGCGACGACGAACGCCGGGCTGAGTTTCGTCGACCCGATCGCCCTGCGGGGATACGTCACCGAGCTGGACGCGCGGGGCTTCCAGGTCCACTTCCACGCGCTCGGCGATCGGGCCGTCCGCGAGGCGCTGGACGCGATCGAGGCCGCCCGCACCGCCAACGGCCACCTCGACACCCGGCCGCACCTGGCCCACCTGCAGGTCGTCCACCCCGACGACGTTCCCCGGTTCCGCCGCCTCGGCGCGTCGGCGAACCTGCAGGCCCTCTGGGCCACCCACGAACCCCAGATGGACGATCTGACGATCCCGTTCCTCGGCGGTGACCTCGCGTCGCACCAGTACCCGTTCGGCGACCTGCTGCGTGCCGGGGCGACGCTGGTCGCGGGGAGCGACTGGCCGGTGACGACCGCCGACCCGATCCAGGCCGTGCACGTGGCGGTGAACCGGCGGCTGCCGGGCTCGGAGCTGGCGCCGTTCCGGCCCGAGCAGCGCCTCGACCTCGGCACCGCGCTGACCGCGTACACGGCGGGCAGCGCCTACGTGAACCATCTCGACGACACCGGGTCGCTGCGTGTGGGCCACCGCGCCGACCTCGTCGTCCTCGACCGTGACCCGTTCGACCACCCCGCCGACGAGATCGCCGCCACGACCGTGGCGCTGACCTACGTCGACGGAACGCTTGTTCACGAGGGCTGACCCATGCACAAATCCCTGGCCGACGCCGAACCCGGATCGTTCTGGCTCGAGGACCCGTCCCGCCCGGCCGCGACGCCCCCGCTGACCACCGACACGTCCTGTGACCTGGCCGTGGTCGGCGGCGGTTACTCCGGCCTGTGGACGGCGCTGATCGCGAAGGAGCGCGACCCGTCGCTCGACGTCGTCCTGCTCGAGGGCGCGCGGATCGGGCACGCGGCCTCCGGGCGCAACGGCGGCTTCTGCGCCTCGTCGCTGACGCACGGCGCCGGGAACGGGCTGGCGCGCTGGCCGTCGGAGTTCGCCGAGCTCGAACGGCTGGGAGCGGAGAACCTGCAGGCGATCGAGGACACGCTCACCCGGTACGGAATCGACGCCGAGTGGGAGCGCACCGGGGAGCTGTCCGTGGCCACCGAGGCGTACCAGTTACGCGACCTCGGCCCGGACGCCCTCGACCGCGACGCCGTGCGCGCCGAGGTGAACTCGCCGACGTACCTGGGTGGCGTGTGGAACCGGCGCGGGGTCGCGATGGTGCATCCGGCGAAACTGGCGTGGGGGTTGGCGGCGGTGTGCCGACGGCTCGGGGTGCGGACGTACGAGCACACCCCGGTGCTGGGGCTGCGCGGCACGGAATTGCGCACCTCGCGAGCGCGGGTGCGGGCCCGGACGGTCGCGCTGGGCACGAACGCGTACCCGTCCCCGCTCACCCGGGTGCGTCCGTACGTGATCCCGGTGTACGACTACGCGCTGATGACCGAGCCGCTCTCCGCCGGTCAGCTCGGCGAGCTCGGCTGGCGTCACCGGCAGGGGGTGGGCGACTCGGCCAACCAGTTCCACTACTACCGGCTGACCGCCGACAACCGGATCCTCTGGGGCGGTTACGACGCGATCTACCACTTCGGTGGCCGGGTGCGTGCCCGCTACGACGCCCGCCCGTCGACGTACGAGACACTCGCCGAGCACTTCTTCACGACGTTCCCGCAGCTGGAAGGGGTGCGGTTCACGAACGCGTGGGGCGGCGTGATCGACACGTGCACGCGGTTCTCGGCGTTCTTCGGCACCGCGCACGGCGGCCGGGTGGCCTACGCGGCCGGGTACACCGGCCTCGGCGTGGGCGCGACCCGGTTCGGCGCCGAGGTGATGCTCGACCTGCTGAGCGGCCAGGACACCCCGCGGACCCGTCCGCGCATGGTGCGCACGAAACCGCTCCCGTTCCCGCCCGAGCCGGTGCGCTACGCGGGGGTGGAGCTCACCCGGCGCGCGCTGGCCGCCGCCGACCGCGACCAGGGTCGCCGCAACCGCTGGCTCCGCACGTTGGACGCGCTGGGCCTGGGCTTCGACAGCTAGCCGGGGTTACTCGCGGACGCCGCCCGCGGCGAGCAGGCGCGCCACGGGCAGCGTCGCCGCGCCCAGCGCCACCGCATCCGTGCCGAGCGCACAGAGCTCGATCGACGCCTGCGTGAACGGCCGGCGCATGGCCTGGGCGGCGGCGGCCTCGCGCACCCGGGGCAGTAAGGGCCCCAGCGCGATCCCCGCCCACCCTCCGATCACGACCCGCTCCGGGTTGAACAGGTTGATCAGGTTCGCCACCCCGGCCCCGAGGTAGGCGGCCGTCTCCTCGAGCACACCGGACGCGGCCGGATCGGCCAGCACGGACGCCACCTGCGTCTCCTCGTCCGGTCCCTCGACACGTACCCCGGCCTCGAGCGCGCGGGCGATGATCGACTCGGCCCCGACGTAGGCCTCCAGGCAGCCGCGCGCGCCGCAGCGGCAGGCACGCCCGCCGTAGACCAGCGTGGTGTGTCCCCACTCCCCCGCGCTGCTCGACGCACCCCGGTACGACTGGCCGTCGGCCACGATCGCCGCCCCGACCCCGGACCCCACCAGCGCGAACGCGGCGTGCCGGGCGCCGCGTCCGGCGCCGAACCAGTGCTCGGCCTGGGCCCAGGTCTTGGCCCCGTTGTCCAGGTGCAGCGGCAGGTCGGTGCCTTCGCGCAACATCCGCTCCAGCGGCACCGCGTCCCAGCCGAGCGTCTGCGCGTGCACGACGGCCTGGTCACCCTGCTCCACCAGCCCGGACACCCCGACGCCGACGCCGAGCACGTTCTCGCCGGCCACCGATTCGATCCCGGCGCGCACGTGGCGCACCACCAAGCGGGGATCGAGGTCCTCCAGCGGGTAGTCGGCCTTGGCCAGTGGCGTCATCGCGAGGTCGAACAGTTCGACGCGCACCCGCGTCTCGCCGACGTCGACGCCGATCACCGACGCGTAGCCCGGTGAGACCCGCAGCAGGATCCGGGGCCGTCCCCCGTCGGACTCCAGCGCTCCGGCTTCGACGACCAGCCCGTCGTCCATCAGGTCGGCGACGACGTTGCTGACCGCGGCCTGGCTCAGCCCGTACCGCGCGGTCAGGTCCTGGCGGCTCAGCGGACCGTCGAGGAACAGCGCCGAGAGCAGCGTCGCGCGGTTCTGCCGACGCAGCGCTCGGTTCGTCGTTCTGCCTGACACCACGTCCACCGGTGAGCTCCCCCTGGGTCGACCTTACGGCAACACTTTAATAACGCCTTGAATTAAGTCGTGAACGAAGTGCCGAAAAACACTTTAGGCTCCGCTGCACCAAACCTGTGGGCCGCTCGGTCCGGGTTCCGCTCGCACCGGGACCCCGGAGCGCACGCCGAGCCGCCCGGCGTCCCTCGGCCGTGCTGGCCGAACTGAAAGGACAGCGTGTGTTCAAGCGACGATTAGCCGCCGTTGCCGTCGGAACGTTGCTGGCGTCCACCTTGGCCGCTTGCGGCGGGGGTGACTCGGGTGACGACACCAAGACCCTCACCTACTGGGCCAGCAACCAGAGCACCAGCCTGGAGAAGGACGCCGAGATCCTGAAGCCCGAACTCGCGAAGTTCGAGAAGCAGACCGGCATCAAGGTCAAGCTCGAAGTCGTCCCGTGGTCCGACCTGCTCAACCGCCTGCTGGCCGCGGCCACCAGCGGCCAGGGCCCCGACGTCGTCAACATCGGCAACACCTGGTCGGCGTCCCTGCAGGCCACCGACGCGTTCGTGCCGTTCGACGACGCCACGCTCGAGAAGATCGGCGGCAAGAGCCGCTTCGTGCCCGCCGCTCTCGCCGCGGCCGGCGCCGAGGGCAAGCCCCCGACGGCGGTGCCGATCTACTCCCTCGCCTACTCGCTCTACTACAACAAGAAGATGTTCGCCGAGGCCGGCATCGCGAACCCGCCGACGACCTGGGAAGAACTGGTCACCGACGGCAAGAAGCTGACCAAGGGCGGCAAGTGGGGCCTCGCGATCGAAGGCGCCCACATCTCCGAGAACTCGCACCACGCGTTCGCGTTCTCGCAGCAGTACGGCGGCGAGTGGTTCGACAAGGAGGGCAAGGCGACGTTCGACAGCCCGGAGAACGCCCAGGCGATCAAGCGCTACATCGACTTCATCGCGGTCGACAAGATCTCCAACCCGGGTAACGCCGAGTACGCGCAGAACCAGTCGGTGGCCGACTTCGCCAGCGGCAAGGCCGCGATGCTGCTCTGGCAGGCCGTCGGTTCGCAGCTGACGCTGCGCAACATGCCGGCCGACGACTGGGGCGTCGCGCCCGTGCCGTTCCTGGCCAGCCCGCCGGCCAACGGCAAGAAGATCAACAGCATGGTCGCCGGCATCAACATCGCGATCTTCAAGCACTCCAAGAACCAGGAGGGCGCGCTGGACTTCGTGAAGTTCATGACCAGCGACGAGGAGCAGACGCTGCTGAACAAGACCTACGGCTCGCTGCCGTCGGTCACCACGGTCTCCGACGACCCGGCGTTCGCGAAGCCGGAGCAGAAGGCGATCCAGGACACGCTGGCCACCAGCGCGGCCCCGCTTCCGCAGGTCGCCCAGGAGAGCCAGTTCGAGACGCTCGTCGGCGGTCTCATGAAGGACCTGTTCGCCGAGGCCGCCAAGGGCAAGTCCCCGTCGGTCGCGGAGATCCAGGAGAAGTTGAAGAAGGCTCAGGAGCAAGTCAAGTAGGACGCTGCGCAGCGGCCCGGGTGTGCGCCCCGGGCCGCTCACAGGAAAGCGCTTACACTTCGGCGCTCCTAAGTGTCCGTTCGTCGCTCCGATCCGCAACACAACGAACACAATGTCGAAATATCCCTACGCTTTGGACTCCGCCGCTCCAAAACCTGCTGGTCACTCGGCCTAGGTTCCGCGCGCCTCGAACCCAGGACTCCTTAGCCGAGCAGGCCGGCGTCTCTGGAAAGGACAGCGTGTGTTCAAGCGACGAATCGCCGCGGTAGCCGCCGCGGGCTTACTGGCGTCCACCTTGACGGCCTGTGGCGGGGGTGACTCGGCCGGCGACGCCAAGACCCTCACCTACTGGGCCAGCAACCAGAGCATCAGCCTCGACAAGGACGCCGAGATCCTGAAGCCGGAACTGGCCAAGTTCGAGAAGCAGACCGGCATCAAGGTCAAGTTCGAGGTCGTTCCGTGGTCCGACCTGCTCAACCGCCTGTTGGCCGCGGCCACCAGCGGTCAGGGCCCGGACGTCGTCAACATCGGCAACACGTGGTCGGCGTCCCTGCAGGCCACCGACGCGTTCGTGCCGTTCGACGACGCCACGCTCGAGAAGATCGGCGGCAAGAGCCGCTTCGTCCCGTCCGCGCTGGCCGCGACCGGTGCCGAGGGCAAGCCGCCGACGGCGGTGCCGATCTACTCGCTGGCGTACTCGCTCTACTACAACAAGAAGATGTTCGCCGACGCCGGCATCAGCAAGCCCCCGGCGACGTGGGAGGAGCTCGTCGAGGACGGCAAGAAGCTGAGCAAGGGCGGCAAGTGGGGCCTGGCGCAGGAGGGCGCGCACATCTCGGCGCACTCGCACCACGCGTTCACGTTCTCGCAGCAGTACGGCGGCGAGTGGTTCGACCAGGAGGGCAAGCCGACGTTCGGCACCCCGCAGAACGCCCAGGCGATCAAGCGGTACGTCGACTTCCTGGCGGCCGACAAGATCACCAACCCGGGTAACGCCGAGTACGCGCAGAACGAGTCGGTGAACGACTTCGCCAACGGCAAGGCCGCGATGCTGCTCTGGCAGGCGGCCGGCAACCAGCTGGCCCTGCACGGCATGAAGCCCGAGCAGTGGGGCGTCGCGCCGGTTCCGCAGCCGGCCACGCCCCCGGCCGGTGGCAAGAAGGTCACCAGCATGGTCGCCGGCATCAACATCGCGGTCTTCAAGCACTCCAAGAACCAGGAGGGTGCGCTGGACTTCGTGAAGTTCATGACCAGCGACGAGGAGCAGATCGCCCTCAACAAGGCCTACGGCTCGCTGCCGTCGGTCACGACGGTCTCCGACGACCCGGCGTTCTCCGGGCCCGAGCAGAAGGTGATCGCCGAGACGCTCGCCAGCACCGCGGCGCCCCTGCCGCAGGTGCCGGAGGAGAGCCAGTACGAAACGCTCGTCGGCAACGTCATGAACGACCTCTTCGCCGCGGCCGCCAAGGGCAAGTCCCCGTCGGCCGCCGACATCGAGAAGAAGCTGAAGACAGCCGAGGAGCAGGTCAAGTGAATTCTTTTCGACCGCCCTGCGCGTATCCCGTGACATGCGATTTCAGCTGAGGTTGAAAAGAGTTCACTAAGGCGCCGCGACGACGGGTCCGGGACATCAGGTCCCGGGCCCCTTGTCGGGAAAGGACATTCCGCATGGCAACGACGATCGCGGCGCCCGACGAGGCGCCGCCCGACCCCGGCACACCGCGCCGCCGCAAACGGCGCCGCACGCCGGCCCTCCCCTATCTGCTGCTGATCCCGGCGATCGTGCTGGAGTTGGCGGTGCACGTCATCCCGATGCTCACCGGCATCTGGATGAGCCTGAAAGAGCTGACCCAGTTCCACATCCGCAACTGGAGCGGCGCGCCGTTCGTCGGCCTCGACAACTACAAGGTCGCGCTCGACTTCAACAGCGCCACCGGCAAGGAACTGCTGCACTCGTTCTGGGTGACGGCCGCCTGCACGATCCTGGTCGTCGGGCTCTCGTACGCGCTCGGGCTGGCCGCCGCCGTCCTCCTGCAGCGCCCGTTCCGCGGCCGCGCGCTCCTGCGCACGCTCTTCCTGACGCCCTACGCGCTGCCGGTCTACGCCGGGGTGATCATCTGGAGCTTCCTGCTGCAGCGTGACACCGGCGCCCTCAACCACATCCTCGTCGACCAGCTGCACCTCGTCGACGAACGGCCGTTCTGGCTGATCGGCGGCAACAGCTTCTGGTCGCTGGTGATCGTCATGGTCTGGCGGCACTGGCCGTTCGCGTTCCTCTGCATCATGGCGGGCCTGCAGGGCATCCCGCAGGACCTCTACGAGGCCGCGTACATGGACGGTGCGGGCTTCTGGCGCCGGCTGCGCGCGGTGACGCTGCCGATGCTCGGCCCGGTCAACCAGGTGCTGCTGCTGGTGCTGTTCCTCTGGACGTTCAACGACTTCAACACCCCGTACGTGCTGTTCGGCAAGTCCGCTCCGGACCAGGCCGACCTGATCTCGATCCACATCTACGAGAGTTCGTTCGTCACCTGGAACTTCGGGCTCGGCTCGGCGATGTCGGTCGCCCTGCTGCTCTTCCTGAGCGTCGTCTCGGGGATCTACCTGTTCCTGACGAGGAAGGCGCGCGCCGATGCATGAGACCGCTGCCGAGCGCTGGTCGCGCCGGATCGTCCTGACGCTGCTCACGCTGTTCGTGCTGGTGCCGCTCTACGTCATGCTCTCGACGGCGATCAAGCCGCTCAGCGACGTCCGGGACACGTTCTCGTGGCTTCCCAAGCGGGTGTCGTTCGAGGCGTTCGTCGACATGTGGGACACCGTTCCGCTCGGGCAGTACCTGGTCAACAGCCTGATCGTGTCGACCGCGGCGGCGGTGTTCTCGGTCGCGATCGCGATTCTCGCCGCGTACGCGACGAGCCGCTGGCGTTTCCGCGGCCGCGGGGTGTTCCTGGCCAGTGCGCTCTCCACCCAGATGTTCCCGGGCATCCTGTTCCTGCTGCCGCTGTTCCTGATCTACGTCAACATCGGCCGGGCCACCGGAATCGAGCTCTACGCGAGCCGGACCGGCCTGGTCCTCACCTATCTCACGTTCTCGTTGCCGTTCTCGATCTGGATGCTCGTCGGCTATTTCGACGCGATTCCCAAGGATCTGGACGAGGCGGCGTCGGTGGACGGCGCCGGACCGATGCGCATTCTGTTCCAGGTGCTGATCCCGACGGCCGTGCCCGGCATTCTCGCGGTCACGGTCTACGCGTTCATGACCGCCTGGGGTGAAGTGCTGTTCGCCTCGGTCATGACCGACGAGTCGACCCGGACGGTCGCGGTCGGTCTGTCCGGCTATTCGACGCAGTACGACGTCTATTGGAACCAGATCATGGCGGCGTCGCTCGTCGTCAGCGTTCCGGTCGTCGCGGCATTCCTGTTCCTGCAGAAGTACTTCGTGGCGGGTCTGACCGCCGGCGCGGTTAAGTGAGGGTTCCTGTGCTGCACCACCTTCCCCAGGACTTCGTGTGGGGCGTCGCGACGGCGGCGTACCAGATCGAGGGCGCGGTCGACGTCGACGGCCGCTCCCCCTCGATCTGGGACACCTTCGGGCGCGTTCCCGGCGCGATCGCCAACGGCGACACCGGCGACGTCGCCTGCGACCACTACCACCGCTGGTCCTCCGATCTCGGCCTGGTCCGTGAGCTCGGCGTCGACGCGTACCGGTTCTCGGTCGCCTGGCCGCGGGTGATCCCGACCGGCACCGGCGCGGTCAACCCGAAGGGCCTGGCGTTCTACGACCGCCTCGTCGACGAGCTGCTCGGCGCCGGCATCCGGCCGTTCGTCACGCTCTACCACTGGGACCTGCCGCAGGTGCTGCAGGACAAGGGCGGCTGGCCGGCCCGCCACACCGCGGAGGCGTTCGCGGACTACGCCGGTGCGGTCGCGGGCGCGCTCGGGGACCGGGTCACCGACTGGACCACGGTCAATGAGCCGCTCTGCGTCGCCTGGATCGGGCACCTCGAGGGCACGATGGCGCCCGGGCTGCGTGATCTGCACCGGGCCATCGACGCCTCGCACCACGTGCTGCTCGGCCACGGCCTGGCGACGCAGGCGATCCGCGCGGCGGCGGGCGCGCGGGCGAACGTCGGCATCGTGGTGAACCCGAGCCCGGCGGAGCCGGCGACCGACCGCCCGGAGGACGCGGCGGCCGCGCTGCGCGCCGACGGGCACACCAACCGCTGGTGGCTCGACCCGCTCTACGGGCGGGGCTACCCGCGCGACATGGTCGAGACGTACGGGTACGAGCCGCCGGTGCTCGACGGTGACCTCGAGACGATCGCGACCCCGACCGACTACCTCGGGGTGAACTACTACTTCCGGGCCGTGGTGGCCGACGACCCGTCCGGGCCGGCGCCCTACGCGAAGCAGGTCGAGGTGCCCGGCCGGCACACCGCGATGGGCTGGGAGGTCTCGCCCGGGGGCCTGACCGGGATCCTGACCCGCATCGCCGCCGACTACGCCCCGGCGCGGATCTACGTCACCGAGCAGGGCTCGGCCTGGCCCGACGTGGTGGAGCCGGACGGCTCGATCGCCGACCAGGACCGCATCGACTACCTGGAACAACACCTCGTGGCCATCGACGCGGCGCTCGAGGCCGGGGTGCCGCTCTCCGGCTACTTCGTCTGGTCGTTGCTCGACAACCTGGAGTGGGCCTACGGCTACGACAAGCGCTTCGGGCTGGTGCACGTCGACTACGCCACGCAACGGCGCACGATGAAAGCCAGTGGTCGTCGCTACGCCGAGATCGTTCGGGAGTACCGGGCCGCTCGGGGCTGAACCGCCCCGGGTTACCGTTCTGCTTCCGGCGATTGAATGGTTTCACATGTCTGCACAAGCACCGGCCCTCGCGCGGCCGGTCGTCGTGGCCTGGCGCAACGCGGTGTTCGCGGTCTTCGCGATCAACGGGTTCGCGTTGGCGACCTGGATGTCCAGGGTTCCCGCCGTCCGGGACGCCCTGGGCGCCTCCACCGCCGAGATGGGCTGGGTGGTCTTCAGCATCGCCGCCGGCTCGATCGTCGGGCTCTCGTCGGCCAGCCACGTGCTGGCGTGGGTCGGCTCGCGCCGGACGATCGCGGCCGCGGTCGTCGTCGGCTGCGTCGGCCTCTCGGTGGTGGGGCTCGGTTCGACGCTCTCCACGCACGGGGTGTTCGTCGTGATCGGCCTGGCGCTGCTGGGCTGCGGCATGGGCATGTGCGACGTCGCGATGAACGTGGAGGGCGCGGCGGCCGAGCGGGAACTCGGCCGCACCGTCATGCCGCTGTTCCACGCCGCGTTCAGCGGGGGCACGATCGCCGGCGCCGGTCTCGGCGCGCTGGCCGAGTGGGGTGACGTCTCCACCGCCGTGCACTTCGGCGCGGTCGCGGTCGCGTCGGTGGTCGCGCTGGGCGTCTCGGTGCGGTTCCTTCATCTGGACGCCCTGGGCTTCTCCGCCGCTGACTCCGCCGGGCATCCGGGGTGGCGCGAACGGCTGGGCATGTGGGCGGACCGGCGCACGCTGCTGATCGGGCTGATCGTGCTGGGCATGGCGTTCGCCGAGGGCTCGGCGAACGACTGGCTGGCGCTGGCCATGGTCGACGGCCACGACGTGAGCAACTCGACCGGCGCCGTCGTCTACGGCGTGTTCGTCACCGCGATGACCGTCGGCCGCGTCGCCGGTGTCTTCTTCCTCGACCGGTACGGGCGCGTCCCGGTGCTCTGGACCACCACCGCGCTCGCCGCCGGTGGGCTGCTGATCGTGATCTTCGCCCCGTGGGCCGGCCTCGCGACCGCGGGCGTCGTGCTGTGGGGACTCGGGGCGTCGCTCGGCTTCCCGGTCGGCATGTCCGCCGCCGCCGACGACAGCCGCACCGCGACCGCCCGGGTGAGCGTCGTCGCGACGATCGGCTACTTCGCCTTCCTGGTCGGCCCGCCCTCGATCGGTTTCCTGGGCGACGGCGTCGGCCTTCTGCGCGCGCTGCTGCTCGTCTTCGCGCTCATCATCGTCGCCGGCTTCGCGACCCCGGCCGCCCGCGAGCGCGCCTGACTATTGCGCGGAATTTCTTCGGGTAATTGCGCCACGCGCATACCGGGGAAGTCTCTTGGCGCTGAACACGTGGAGTATTGTGGGCTCCGCGTTTAAGTCCCCCTCTCTTTCCATGAGGTAACAATGGCTCGCAAGGTGCAAGTTCTCCTCGTCGACGACGTCGACGGCAGCACTGCCGACGAGACCGTGTCGTTCGGTCTCGACGGCGCGAACTACGAAATCGATCTGTCCACGGCCAACGCCGGCGCGTTCCGTGAGTCCCTGGCGAAGTACGTCGAATCCGCCCGAAAGGCCGGCCGGGGCGGCAGCGGTAAAGCGACCAGGGCCGCGGGCCCGGCAAAGCCGTCACCGAGTGCCGACCGCGCACAGAACCAGGCGATTCGCGACTGGGCCAAGCGAAACGGCCTGCAGGTGAGTGAGCGCGGCCGGATTCCGGCCGAGATCATCGAGAAGTACCACGCTGCGGCCTGATGGCCTTTCCGCCGTAATTTCGTGGGGATGGGGACGGCGGATTCCATTAGGTTGCGCTGCAATGTGCATTCCGCATTTCTCGCGAGCCGGCCTCCGCGGAGGCCGGCTCGTGCGGTATTCGCGCGGCCAGGCCGTGTCCTGTGAATCTCGCTCGCAGGAGGACTATCCGGATACCGCTGTTGTATCGGATGTTCCGACAACTCGGTCTGGCGGCGGCTGAGCGGAGCCGCAGCCGAGCACGGATTCGCAGGACACGGCCTAGGCGAAACGCCGGGCCGCGTGGATGAGCTGGGCATCCGTTACTGAACGGTGGTAGCTCATCAGGGTCACCGCGCCGGTGATCGCGACGGTCAGAGCGGCCACGAAACCGAGCCCGCCGAATGCCGTGATCCGCTCCAGGAAGCCGGAGTGCGAGGCGACGATCGCCGCCGCGCCGTACAACTCGGCCGCCGTCGTCGCCGCCCCCGCCGCCGCGATCACCGACCAGTGCAGACGCTCGGCGCGATGGCGCATCCAGCGCACCCAGCGCCGGGCCGCGTACCCGGCGAGGCCCCCGGTGGCGGCGAGGAACACGAGCCCGACGGCGCCGGCACCGGCGGCGCCGGGGAGGAGGGTGGCGACCGCGACGAGGGTGAGAAGGACGGCGATCGCGCCGACGATCGCGGCGAAGCCGAACTCGGCGAGGCGGGTGCTGGTGTGGTGACGGCGAGGGCTACTGGGCGCTGTGGCCCGGCCGCGGACGAAGGCGCGCACGGCGGTCTCGATCGAGGCGTGCATGTCCGCCGGAACGGCGAGCCGCCCGGCGGCGAGGGCCCAGGGCTGGTTTCTGGCCGCTGAGCGCGCGGCCGCTGAGCGCGTAGCCGCTGAGCGCGTGGCCGCTGAGCGCGTAGCCGCTGGATTCGTGGCGGCCGGACGCCTGAGCGCCGGAATCGTGGGCGCGGGGTTCGTGGGCGCCGGAATCGTGGGCGCGAGCCCTGTCGGCGCCGGGCTCGTGGGCCCGGGGTTCGTGGGCGCCGACGGAGTCGGGCTGAGTTCGGTCAGCGGGGCGGCACACGGTGCCGGACGGGTGGTGCCGGGCACCAGGCCAGGCCGCTGCGCGGGGCGGGACTGATCGGTCCGGGCGATCGGAGGACGACCGGGCCCGGGGTGCGTCGCCGCGCCGGATTTGCCGGACGATCGGCCACTCGGCCTCGTCGCGATTCCCTGGTCCATCATGGACCTCCCCCCACCGAGACCCGCAGCGCGGTCGACAGCCGTGGCCGATAGATACCGACCTTTTCGCCCCTTGCGCCACCCCAATGTTCGATCAGGCCGTAAACAGGAAGTACCCGACCTTCTGGGCATCATGGTATTTCGTACCGATTTACGCCCACAAGTCACGTTTCTGTATCGCCGCTAACCCTGACGGCATGTCTCCCCCGGCACGCCGCCCCGACAGCAGCCCAGGCGAGGCTCGGCGCAGGCGAGGCTCGGCGCGGGCGCGGCTCGGCGCAGGCCAGGAGTCGGCGCAGGCCAGGAGTCGGCGCAGGCCAGGAGTCGGCGCAGGCCAGCGCGCGTGAGGCCGAGGCGCACGAGGTCTGGCGCGTGTCGTGGCGCGAACGAGGTCAGTGCGCGGGTCTGCGCGGGTCAGGTCGGCGCGCATGATGGCGGCGCCCGTGATGGCGGCACGGGTGGCCGGGACGGGTGGGATCGGTGTGCGTGGGATTGGCACAGGCGGAACCGGCGCACGTGAAGCCGGCGAGCGGGGGTCGGCCCGAGCAGCAGCGTGCGGAGCCAGCACGTGCGGAGCCAGCACGTGCGGAGCCAGCGCGCATGCGGCCGCCGCGGGTGGTCGTTCCGAGCGGGATCAGTGCGCGTGGAGTCAGCGCGTGGGAGCAACGCGTGGGAGCAACGCGGGCAGGGCTGGCGCTGACGGAGCGGATTGCGTAGGAGGGGCACGGTGAAGCGGACGCTCGTGAGGGGGGTGTGCACAGGTCGGCCCGGGCGGGATCGGCCCGCGAGGGGGTAGCGAGGCTGGAGCCAACGCGGGCAGCGCCAGAGCTGGCGGATCGGCGTGCGCCAGATCGGCACGGGTGGGAACGTCGCGCATGAGGTTGGCGCCCGCTGAGTCGGCACGGGCAAGGCCTGCACGGGCAAGGCCTGCACGGGCAACGCCTGCACGAGGCGAAATCGGTTCGCGTGGGACCGATCCGGGTGGGCCCGACCCGCGTAGAACCGACCCGCGTAGAACCGACCCGCGCGAACCGGCACGCCCGGAACCGACCCGCGCGGAACCGGCACGGGTGGGAGCAGTGCGCGTGGGTGGCGCCCGGGGCAGCACGTGGGAGGCCCCACGCGTGGGGACCGGGGCGCGTCAGCGCGGGCGCGCCAGCACAGCACGTAGGCGATCGGCGTGCCGGTGGCGCGCCACAGCTGGGGCCGGCGGCGCGGGCTGCTTCGACTTTATGGCACTGGTTACGGCAGCTGCGTGGGGCGAGCTACGTCCGCCGCGACGGGATTGCGGCGGCTGCGCGGCGGACGGCTGAACGTCGGCGGCACGGCGTGGCACACGCAAGCGGCGCCGAGTGGCTCCCCGGACGCAGGGGCCGATGCGGTGCGCAATGTGGCGCAGACCAGAATCACGGCAGCCCAGGTCATCAAGTCGGTCCACGCAGGCGGCACGGCACCAGTCGCGCAAGCGGCACGGCGAAGGCCCACGCAAGCGGCACGGCGCGCGGCAGGGCGCGGCACACGCACGCGGCACGGCGCGGCATACGAAAAACGGTGTGGCACACGTAAACGGCACGGCCGGATCACGCACGCGGCGCGGCACACATAAACGACACGGCCCCAGATCATGCACGCGGCACGACTCACGCACGCGCGGCGCGGCGTCCGCTGAGCAAGCGGCGAAGGCTACTTCAGCGCCATCGCGTGGGCTACGTCGGTGGTGTCGCGTCGAAAGGGCGGAGCGCAGCGGTGAGGTGCTCGTCCAGATCCTCGGTGAGATAGCGGTCGATCACCGGAGCGACCAGACGCACCACGTCCCCCACCGGCATGCTCGCCATCGGGTCGGTCGGCACCACGTAGCGCAGGAACGCCATCCCGAGCAGCTGCGTCGCGGCCAACGGCACTCTGCGGGCGGCGTGTTCGGCGCCGACGTGTTCGCCGATCGGTCCGATGAAGTGGCGCCCCATCAGGTCGCGCACGGCGTTGCGTGCTTCCGGCTCGGAGGCCGCGCTCAGGGCCATCGCGGTGAGGGCGGGGCGCGTCTCCGGGCGCTCCCAGAGGCCGAAATAGAACGTGGCCATGCGTGCCCCGAGCGTGCCCTCCGCCGCGGCGACGGTCGCGGCCACCTGGTCGGGTGGGCCGATGATCAGCTCGAGGCTCGCCCGGAAGAGGTCTTCCTTGCTGGTGAAGAACTGGATGACCAGGGACGGGTCGACCCCGGCCTCGCGGGCGATCGAGCGGATCGTCGCTTTGCCGTAGCCGTGCGTGGCGAACGCCGTTCGGGCGGCGGCCAGCACGGCCTCCCGGGTGTTCGGCGAACCCGGCCGCCTTCCCCGCCGCCGGCCTCCCCCGCCACCCGGCGAGCCCAGCGAGCCCAGCGAACCCAGCGAACCCAGCGAACCCGGCGAACCCGGCGAACCCGGCGAACCCGGCGAAACCGGCCGACTGCCCCCGCCACCCGACTCGCCCATCGTCGAAACATACGCTCCGTTGCCGCAGCCCCACGACCCGCCGTTCAGAACCGACGCCCCTACGCGGTGACCGGCTCCGAAACGGCGGGCGGTGCGACGGTACGCCGCGACGCCACCACGTTGAGCAGGAGAGCGGCCGCCACCCAGCACGTCAGCACCGTCGACGCGGTGGCGGTGCCGGCGCCGTCGAAGTAGGCGTTGCCGCGCAGCAGCGTGGCGCTGGCTCCCGGCGGCAGCAGCTGACCGAGCGTGCTCCACCCGGACGGCAGGAACTCCGGCCCGGACGCGAGCCCGGACAGCGGGTTGCCGAGCAGCACGAACAGCGCCGCCCCGAGGCCGAACCCGGCGACGCCGAGCAGCGCCTCCAAGCCCAGCACGGTCAGTGACACCGCGGCCATGCCGAACGCCAGGCCGAGCGCGACCGGGGCGAAGTTCGCGTCGACCGACCCGAACCACCAGGTCAGCACCGACGCGACGAGCACGCCTTCGACGAGGGCGAACGCCAGCGCCGCCCCGACCCGCACCCACGGGCGGGCGGGGAAACGGCGGGTGAGCACCAGCGCCGGCAGGATCCCTCCGAGCACGAGCGGCAGCCCGACGGCGGCGAGCCCGGCGCCGCGCGCGTCGTCGGCGGGGAGCGGGCGGACGTCGACGACGCGCGCGGTGGCCCCGGCGTGGCCGGCCAGCGTGGTGCCGACACCGCTGAGCCCCTGCGCGACCGCCGGGCTGGCGGCGCTCGCGGTGAGCACCGTGACCCCGCCGGGGCCGAGCACGAACCCGCCGTAGACGTCCCGGTCGGCGATCGCGGCCCGGAGCTCGCGCTCGTCGGCGTACCGGCGGGGAGCGAACGCGTCCGAGCCCAGCGCCTGCTCGACGGCTGTGGCGTCGGCCGGTGGGGCGACGACGCCGATCGGGACGTCGTGCGGACCCCCGTTCACCGCGGGCAGCCCGAACGCCACCAGCATCAGGCCGACGACCAGCGCCAGCCCGAGCACGATGCCGGTTGCCTCGAGCCCGGCCGGGCGGTTTCGAACGGTCTCCATGACCGCTCCTCCTCGTCTAATTCAACAGCTGTGGATTTTCGAGTCGCCCTGACGGTAAGCTCCCGTCCCGGAGAAATCAACACACGTTGAGAAAAGCGAAGCCTCCCCGGAAACCACCTCAGGAAAATGGGCGATTAACGTAGAAAGTCGGAACAGCCGCCCGAAGGGAGCCGGTCCGATGAACAGTCCGACGGCACCGGCCAGGGCGGAGACCGCGCGGCGCACCGTCCCGATCGTCGTCGTCGCGGTGATCCTGGTCGTCGAGGCGGTCGTCGGCTGGTCGTCGCTGACCGCGGCCTTCGACGAGCTGCACACCCCGCACTGGGGGTGGGTCGCGCTCGCCGTCGTCGCCGAGCTCGTCTCGATGGGTGGTTACGCCCGGATGCAGCGCCGGCTGCTCCGCTCGGCCGGCACCACCGTGCATCTCGGGCGGCACGTGGCGCTGGCGTTCGCCGCCCACTCGCTCTCGGTCAGCCTGCCCGGCGGCCCCCTGTTCTCGACCCGCTACAACTTCCAGCAGATGCGGCGGTACGGCGCCTCGGCCGCCGCCGCCTCCTGGTGCATCGCGCTGAGCGGCGTGCTCTCGAGCGTCGCGCTGGTGTTGATCGGCGCCGCGGGCGCGCTGCTGGCCGGGAGCGGCGGCGGCGTGTCCACGCTGGTGACGTACCTGGTGGTCGGGCTGGCCCTGGCGATCGTGGTGCGGGCGATGGCGCGGCACCCGCAGTGGCTGACGACGGTGGCCGGCGCGATCGAGTCGGTCGTCGACCGCGTCCGGCACCGCCCCGCCGGTCGGAGCGGGCGCCTGGTCGCGATGGCCCATGAGCTCACGTCGGTACGCATCCGGCCGTTCGACCTCGCGGTCGCGTCGTACTTCGCACTGGCGAACTGGCTGCTCGACGCGCTGTGCCTGTTGCTGTGCTGCCGTGCGGTGGGGGCGCCGCACATCACCGCGGTCGCGCTGGTGCTGGCGTACTGCGCCGGCATGGCCGCGGCCAGCATCCCGCTGGTGCCGGGCAACCTCGGCGTCGTCGACGGTGCGCTGATCGTCGGCCTGGTCGCCGGTGGGCTGGCGACCAGCACGGCGATCGCGGCGGTGGTGCTCTACCGGATCGTCAGCCTCGGTTTCATCATCACGGCCGGGTGGATTGTGTGGCTGCTCATCCGTCGTCGCCAACGGCGTGATCCGTTGCGTACGGCAATCGTCTCCAGCGCGCCCTGAGGCGGACAGCGGGGATCGATTTTAGGCTCGGAACATGACCTCCAGAGCAATTCGCGTCGGGGTGCAGCTCCAGCCCCAGCACGCCGACTACCAGTCCATTCGCCGGGCCGCCGCCGAGGCGGAGGAGATCGGCGCCGACATCCTGTTCAACTGGGACCACTTCTTCCCGCTCTACGGCGAGCCCGACGGCGAGCACTTCGAGTGCTGGACGATCCTCGCCGCCTGGGCCGAGCAGACCTCGCGCGCGGAGATCGGCGCCCTGGTCACCTGCAACAGCTACCGCAACCCGGAGCTGCTCGCCGACATGGCGCGCACCGTCGACCACATCAGCGGCGGCCGCCTCATCCTGGGCCTCGGCGCGGGCTGGTTCGAGCGTGACTACGACGAGTACGGCTACGACTTCGGCACCCCGGGCGGACGCCTGGCCGACCTGGCCCAGGCGCTGCCGCGCATCGAGTCGCGCCTGGGCAAGGTGAACCCGCCGCCGACCCGGGACATCCCGACGCTGATCGGCGGCGGCGGCGAGAAGAAGACGCTGCGCCTGGTCGCCGAGCACGCCGACATCTGGCACAGCTTCGGCGACGTCCCGACGATCGAGCGCAAGATCGGCATTCTGGCCCAGCACTGCGCCGACGTGGGGCGCGACCCGGCCGAGATCGAGATCTCCACGGCCGCGCAGGGCAAGCCGGCCGACTCCGGCGACACGCTCTACGACCTGGGCGTCCGGCTCTTCACGATCGGCGTCAGCGGCCCGGACTACGACCTGTCCGCGCTGCGCGAATGGGTCGCCTGGCGCGACGAGCGCAACGGCTGACCACCCGGGGGCGGCCCGGCCGGGCTGCCCCCGGAACCTCCTTGAATGGCGTTTTGAACCTTATTCAACACGGCGTCGCAGTGCATTAAAGGAAGCTTAAGTAACGAACCGAATAGCGCGCTCAGCCGTACTGAATTCCTATTCTGAGCAACGCATGACCAATCGACGAGGGGAGGACGGCGATGGGCCTCGACACGATCGATCACGCCCCCACCGAGACGTGGTCGCCTCCCCCACCGATCAGCTGGCCGCCGGCGCCCGCGCCCCCGCGCCGACGCCGCCCCTCCCTCGCCGCGCTGCTCGGCCTCCTCTGCGGAGCACTCGTCGTCGGCAGCGTCTGGCTCGGAAGTTCCCTGGTCAGCAGCGATCCGTCCCGCGACGCGGCCGGACCAACCGGTCCGGCCGGTGACGCGGCCGCAGCCTGCCGCATCCTCGCCGACCTCCCGGCGTTCACCGCCGACGGTGTGCTGAACCAGGACAGCGCGGAGCTACGCACGGCCGGGGAACTCAGCGCCGCCGCGGCCGCGGACGACGAGCGGTACCGCACGCTGGCCGACGCCACCCGCCGCACCTATTTGGCGAGCACCGAACTCGACCCCGCCGCCGCGAACAATCACCGGGAAATCGCACTCGCTGAATGCTGAGAGCGGTATTCATCCGCGCGATCTCCGTGCGGGTAACGTACTGATCGTGCTCGGAGTCGGAATTCCCCGCGTCACCAGGGACCGGCGTCTGCTCCAGGCCACCGCACTCGTCAGCACGCTCGACCGGTTCGCGATGCCGCCGATGCTGATCGCGATCGCCCGTGATCTCGACGTGCCGCTGGCGCGCATCGTCCAGGCCGCGAGCGTCTACTTCCTGGCCTACGGGCTCATGCAGCCGGTCTGGGGGCTGATCTCCGACCGGGTCGGGCTGGTCCGGACGATGCGGTTCGCGTTACTGATCGCCGGCCTGGCGACGGCGGTGTCCGCGCTGGTGGCCGGCCCGGTGTCGCTGGCGCTGGCGCGGGGCGTCGCGGGCGGCACGTTCAGCGCCGGTATCCCCGCCGGGCTGGTGTACCTCGGCGACACGGTGCCGCCGGCCGACCGGCAGCGCGAGATCACCAATCTGATGTCGGGCAGCGCGATCGGGACGGCGCTGGGGGCGTCCGGGGCGGGTATCGTCGCCCAGCTCGCGAGCTGGCGGGTGACGTTCCTGATCACCTCGGTGTTCGCGTTCCTCCTGGTGCTGGCGTTGCGCGGGCTGACCCCGACGCCGCGCAACCGGCAGGGCCAGCGGCTGGGCGCGGCCCTCGGCCAGGTCGCCCGGTCGCGGTGGGCGCTGCTGGTGCTGCTGCTGGCGTTCGGCGACGGCGTCGTGCTGCTCGGCGTGCTGACATTGCTGCCGGCCGCGGTGGAAGCGGCCGGGACGGGGGCGGCGCTGTCGGGGTCGGTGACGGCGTTCTACGGGCTCGGCATGCTGGTGTTCGCCCGGGTGGCGGGGAGCCTGTCGCGGCGGTTGGGCCGGTGGCAGCTGCCCTCGCTCGGGGCGGTCGCGGCGTTCGTCGGCTGTGTCCTGGTGGCGGTGACGCAGACGCCGGTGGCCGCGATCGTGGTCGCGCTGCTGCTCGGCCTGGCCTGGGCGTGGCTGCACTCGACGCTGCAGACCTGGGTCACCGAGGTGCTGCCCGCCGTGCGTGCCACCGTGGTGTCGCTCTTCGCCGGCGCGCTGTTCTCCGGGAGCGCGGTGGCGGCGCTGCTGGCCGCCGGGCCGGCCGGCCGGGGTGAGTACGGCGCGGTCTTCGCGGTGGCGGCCGCGCTGGTCGTGCCGCTGGGGGTGGCGGCGGGCACCGGGCGGGCGCGGTGGCGCCCGCCCGGCGGTCCGGAGAGCTACCGGTCCACCAGCGCCGAGTAGACGAGCTGGCGGAGCTGGCTGCGGATCGGGTAGGTGCTCGAGGGCAGCAGCTGGGTGAGGAACACGACGACCAGGTCCTCGGCCGGGTCGACCCAGAACGCGGTGCTGGCCGCGCCGCCCCAGCCGAACTCGCCCGCACTGCCGAGCGTGCCGCTGGCCACCGGGTCGAGGAGCACGGAGACGCCGAGCCCGAACCCGACGCCGCGGAACGGCGTCTCGGCGAAGAGCGGGCGGCCGAACCGCTCGAGGTCGGCGCCGCCGGGCAGGTGGTTCGCGCTCAGGAAGCGCACCGTGCGGTCGCCCAGCAGGCGGACGCCGTCGAGCTCGCCGCGCCGGAGCAGCATCTGCGCGAAGCGGTGGTAGTCGTGCCGGGTGGAGACGAGGCCGCCGCCGCCGGAGAGGAAGCGCGGCGGGTGCAGCGCCGCCCGCCCCATCACGTCGCTGCGTACCAGCCCGGCCTCCGGTGACGGCGTGTAGAGCGCGGCCAGGCGGTCGGCCTCGGGTTCGGGCACGGAGAACGCGGTGTCGGTCATGCCCAGCGGGCCGAGGATGCGTTCGGCGAAGAACGTGTCGAGCGACTGCCCCGACACCACCTCGACCAGACGCCCGACGACGTCCGTGGCCACCGAGTAGTTCCACTCGCTGCCGGGCTGGAACGCCAGCGGCAGGCCGGCCCAGGCGTCGACACAGGTGCCCAGGTCGAGGCCTCGCGGCGTGCCCCACTCGAACCCGTTCGCGCGGTAGATCTCGTCGAGCACGTCGACGTGGTGGAAGCCGTAGGTGAGCCCGGCGGTGTGGGTGAGCAGGTGCCAGATGCGTACCGGCTCGATCGCCGGCACCGTGACCGGCTTCGCGGCGGTGCCGCCGACGAGGACACGCTGCTCGGCGAACGCCGGGAGGTACCGGCTGACCGGGTCGGTCAGCTCGAACGCGCCCTCCTCGTAGAGCATCAGCGCGGCCACCGACGTGATCGGCTTGGTCATCGAGTAGATGCGGAACAGCGTGTCGTCGGTGACCGGTCGCCCGGCTTCGACGTCACGGAGGCCGTAGGTGCCGGTGTGCGCCACCCGGCCGTGGCGGCTGACCAGCACCGACCAGCCCGGCAGGCGGCCGTCGTCGACGTAGCGGGCGAAGTGCCGGTCGATCCGGGCGAGGCGGGTGGGGTCCAACCCGACCTCGAGCGGCTCGACCTCGACTACAGCGTTCGTCATGTTTCCTCCCGGGCGCCGGATTTCATCCTCGCGGGCGGAGCGGATCGGCAGCCAGCGGTTGACAACATTCAGGTGTGAGTGTTCAATCACTCTCGCCAGGGTGAGTGATCAACCACTCTTACAAGGAGACCGACATGATGACCGAAATCGTCCTTCCCGGCATCGTCGAGCCGGAGGGCCTCGTCGTCGCCAGCCGCCCGCTCCCCGAGCCGGGCCCGGGCCAGGTGCGCCTCGGCGTCGAGGCGAGCGGCGTCTCGTTCGCCGAGCAGCAGATGCGCCGCGGCAAGTACTACGACCAGCCGGCGTTCCCGTTCGTCCCCGGTTACGACCTGGTCGGCACCGTGACCGCCACCGGCCCCGGCGTCGACCCCGCGCTGCGTGGCCGGCGGTTCGCCGCGCTGACCAAGACCGGCGGCTGGGCCAGCGACGCGATCGTCGACCAGGACGACCTGGTGGCGGTCCCGGACTCGGTCGACGCGGCCGCCGCCGAGACCGTCGTCGTCAACGGCATCACCGCCTGGCAGATGCTGCACCGGCACGCGAGGGTCCGCCCCGGCGGCACGATCCTCGTGCACGGCGCGAACGGCGGGGTCGGCTCGACGCTCGTGCAGCTGGCCCGGCACGCCGGGATCCGGGTGCTGGGCACGGCGTCGGCGCGCAACCACGACGCGGTGCGCGCACTGGGCGCCGAGCCGATCGACTACCGCTCGGACGTCCCGGCCCGGGTCCGGGAGCTCGCGCCGGACGGCGTCGACGCGGTGTTCGACCACGTCGGCGGCGCGAGCGTGCGCGACTCGTACCGGCTGCTCGCGAAGGGTGGAGCGCTCATCGCGTACGGCACCGCCTCGACCAAGAACGAGCCCGGCAACTCCCAGCTGCCGGTACTGCGCCTGTTCGCGCGGTTGGCCTGGTGGAACGTGCTGCCGAACGGGCACCGCGCGATGTTCTACAACATCTGGAGCGGGCTCCGTCGCCGCGCCGCGTTCCGGGCCCGCCTCCGCGAGGACCTCACCCAGGTGTTCCGCCTGCTCGCCGACGGAGCGATCACCGCACAGGTCGCGGCCAGGGTGCCGCTCACCGAGGCGTCCGACGCACTCCGCCTGGCCGAGTCGGGCACGGTCACCGGAAAGGTCGTCCTGGTGCCGGACGTCACGCGTTGAACTCCGGGCCGTCCGTCCGGTACTTGTGGTCGCGGTCGACGACGTGGATCTCGGTGTAGGAGTGGGCGTCCATCAGCCGGTCCCGGGTGGCCTCCACCACCGACCGGTGCCCGGCCTCGGCCTCGGCCCGGGATTTCCAGCGCTCGATCCCGCCGAAGTCGTCGTGGTGTTCGGCCAGGCCGCTGACGAGCGTCTCGTACTCGGCGATGCCGTCACCCATCGCCCGGTTCGCCGGCAGCCACACCGTCGACACGGTCGCCACTTTCCCGCCCTGCATACCGCCGGAGTACAGGTCGGTCAGCCCCACATGAAGGAGTTCCGGCGTGTTCTCCCAGGTGAACGTCGCCATGATCTCCGGCCCGGAGAGGTCTTCCTCGACGCCGCGCTCGGTGAATCGGGTCTTGTCGCTCATCGCCTCTCATTCCACCCTAGAACCGACCATGTGGGACGGATATCCCCGGCGCGTCGAAATAACCCAGCTTCAAAACATAGTTGTCCGATAGGGATTAGACGATCGGCGTCGGAGCGGGTTATGGTCGGAAACGTGTCTGCGCCCTTACATCTTGCGGTCGCGTTCGACGGCGCCGGGTGGCACCCGGCGGCCTGGCGGGAGCCGGAGGCTCGCCCGGCCGATCTACTCTCCGCCGGCTACTGGGTCGATCTGGCCACCGAGGCCGACGCCGGCCTGCTCGACTTCCTGACGATCGAAGACGCGGTCGGTCTGCAGACCACCGAGTTCGACCGCCAGGACGACCGGGTCGACCAGGTCCGCGGCCGCCTCGACGCGGTGCTGATCGCGTCACGGGTGGCCCCACGCACCACGAACGTCGGGCTGGTGCCCACCGCCACCGTCACCCACACCGAACCCTTCCACCTCTCCAAGGCCATCGCGACGCTCGACTACGTCAGCAAGGGCCGGGCCGGCGTCCGCGTGCAGGTCTCCCCACGCGCCCACGAGGCCGCCCACTTCGGCCGCCGCACGATCCCCCGGCTGAGCGTCGACGACCTGCGCGCGGGTGCGGCCCCGGCGCTGCTCACCGACCTGTTCGACGAAGCCGCCGACTACGTCGAGGTGCTCCGCCGCCTCTGGGACTCCTGGGAGGACGACGCCGAGATCCGCGACGCGGCGACCGGCCGCTTCGTCGACCGCGACAAACTGCACTACATCAACTTCGAAGGCCGGTTCTTCGACGTCAAGGGCCCGTCGATCACGCCGCGGCCACCGCAGGGCCAGCCGCTGGTCACCGCACTCGCGCACGCGACGATCCCCTACCGCCTCTCCGCGCGCACCAGCGACGTCGTCTACGTGACGCCGCACGACGCCGAGGAGGCGCGAACGATCCTCGCCGAGGTCCGCGCCGAGCAGGAGGCCGCCGGGCGCGCCGCCGAGACCGTGCACGTCTTCGCCGACCTCGTGGTGTTCCTCGGGAACTCCGACCGCAAGGCCCGCCTCGACGAGCGGGCCGGCGAGGAGTACGAGTCCGACGCGCTGATCTTCACCGGCACGCCGTCCGAGCTCGCCGACCTGCTGCTCGAGTGGCAGGCCGCCGGGGTGACCGGGTTCCGGCTCCGCCCCGGCGTGCTCCCGACCGACCTGGAAGCGATCACCCGCGGCCTGGTTCCCGAACTGCAGCAGCGGGGCGCGTTCCGCCGCGCCTACGAGGCGAACACGCTCCGGGGCCGGCTCGGTCTGTCCCGTCCCGCCAACCGGTACGCGAGGACCACCTCATGAAGAAGATCCACCTGGCCGCCCACTTCCCCGGCGTCAACAACACCACGGTCTGGAGCGACCCGGCGGCAGGCAGCCACATCGAGTTCGACTCGTTCGTCCACCTGGCGCAGACCGCGGAACGGGCGAAGTTCGACTTCTTCTTCCTCGCCGAGGGCCTGCGGCTGCGCGAGCAGGGCGGCCGGATCTACGACCTCGACGTCGTCGGCCGCCCCGACACGTTCACCGTGCTCGCGGCGCTGGCCGCGGTCACCGAGCGGCTCGGCCTGACCGGCACGATCAACTCCACGTTCAACGAGCCGTACGAGGTCGCGCGCCAGTTCGCGTCGCTCGACCACCTGTCGGCCGGCCGGGCCGGGTGGAACGTCGTCACCTCGTGGGACGCGTTCACCGGGGAGAACTTCCGGCGCGGCGGGTTCCTCGCGCAGGAGGACCGGTACTCGCGAGCCAAGGAGTTCCTCGCCACCGCCGCCGAACTGTTCGACTCCTGGCGTGGCGACGAGATCGTCGCCGACAAGTCCGCCGGCACGTTCCTGCGCGACCCCGCGGCCGGCACGTTCCGCCACCAGGGCCCGCAGTTCGACATCCACGGCCGGTTCAACGTCCCGCGTTCACCCCAGGGCCGTCCGGTGATCCTCCAGGCCGGCGATTCCGACGAGGGGCGCGAGTTCGCCGCCGCCACCGCCGACGCGATCTTCAGCCGGTACGGCACGCTGGCCGAGGGCCAGGCGTTCTACGCCGACGTGAAGGGCCGGCTGGCCAAGTACGGGCGCACACCGGACCAACTGGTGATCCTGCCCGCCGCGACCTTCACCCTGGGTGACACCGACGCCGACGCGCAGGAGAAGGCCGCGGTGATCCGCCGCCAGCAGGTGAGCGGCCAGACCGCGATCAAGTTCGCCGAACAGCTCTGGAACCGGGACCTCTCCGGCTACGACCCGGACGGCCCGCTGCCCGACGTCGACCCGGTGGTCGGCGACTCGCACATCGCCGCCGGCCGGGCCAGCGTCCGGATGTTCCGGGACCCGCTCGCGGTCGCGCGGCAGTGGCGCGAGCTCGCGGCGGCGAAGAAGCTGTCGCTGCGCGAGGTCGTGATCGAGGTGACCGGGCGGCAGAACTTCATCGGGTCGGCGTCGACGGTCGCCGAGCAGATCAACACGCTCGTGCAGGAGGACGCCAGCGACGGGTTCATCCTCGTTCCGCACATCACGCCGGGCGGGTTGGACGAGTTCGCCGACACGGTCGTGCCACTGCTGCAGGAGCGGGGCGTCTTCCGCACCGAGTACGAGGGCACCACGCTGCGCGACCACCTCGGCCTGGCTCCGCGCCGGTGACCGAAGCCACGCGGGAGGTCGGCGCGGGTGCTCGTAGGCTCGTCCGGTGACCATCGTTCAGGACCCGGCGGGGACTCCGGTCGAACCGCATCCGCTCGACCACCCGGGCTGGGCCTCGCTCACCGGCGCGCACCGGCACCTGGCCCAGCTCCACGGGCGCGCCGCCCGTTACCAGCCCGACGTCTCCCCGTTCGGTGTGCTCGCACCCGACGCCGACGCCCGGGCGTGGGACGACGTGATCGCGCTGGCGGGCCCGGACGCGGTGTGGTCGCTGGCGGGCGTGGACCTCACGCCGCCGGACACGTTCCGCATCGAGTGGTCGGGGCCGGGCGTGCAGATGGTCGACGCCACGGTGGACGCGCGCACCGACCCGGAAGCGATCCGGCTGACCGCGGCCGACGTGCCGGAGATGCTCGACCTGGTCGCGCGGACCCGGCCCGGCCCGTTCGAGCGGCGCACGATCGAGCTCGGCACGTACCTCGGGATCCGCCGCGGCGGCGCGCTGGTCGCGATGGCGGGTGAGCGGATGCACCCTCCGGGTCACACCGAGATCAGCGCGGTGTGCACCGACCCGGCCCACCGGGGGCAGGGGCTGGGCACCCGGCTCGTGCTCGCCGTCGCGGCCGGCATCCGGGCCCGCGGCGAGGTGCCGTTCCTGCACGCCGCCGCGACGAACACCGGCGCGATCGCGCTCTACGAGAAGCTAGGTTTTGTCCTGCGCCGGCACACGACCTTCAGCGCGGTCCGCACGCCGGCGGAGTAGGTACCACCACTCGCCGGTGACCGCGGCGACCAGCAGGATCGCCGCGCCGACGCTGATCCGGGCGCCGAGGTCGGCGTGCTTCGGGGCGTACGAGAAGTCGACCGTGTGCGTCCCCGCCGGGACGTGCACCGCCGCGAGCCCGTGATCCGCGCGGACCAGCGCGGCCGGGCGACCGTCGACGGTCACCCGCCAGGTCGACTGGATCGCGTCCGCGAGCACCAGGTACCCGGCGCCGTCGGCGTCCACGTCCAGCCGCATCTCGTCGAAGCCGTCGTCGACCCACCGCACCGTGGCCGGCTTGCCGTCGGTGGCGCCACCCGGCGCGTCGAGCACCACGGTGTCGGCCGCCGGCGCCCCGTCCGCGAGCAGGGCGAGCCGCCGCTCGGACGAGCCCTCCACCACCGCGCTCGACGCCCACCGCGCCCGCGGCAACGCGGTGGTGCGCTGATAGATGATCGCGTCGCCGTCACGCACCAGCTTCAGCCCGTCGTCGGTGCGCGCCACCGTCGACAGCGCCGGCGCACCGGACCGCCCGGCCACGACCAACGACGCGTCGCCACGCACCGAGATCTCGGCCGTGAGGCGGGTGCCGGCCGGCACGTCCTCGGCGGCCAGCGGGACGTAGAACGGCCGGCCGGCCGCGATCGCGCGGTCGACGCGTTCGGACGCGGCCACCGTACGCCCGCTCGGGTCCGTCAGGACGACGCCGACCCGCAGCGCCCACGTCTCCTCGACGTCGTCGGCCACCGGCGTCACCCCGATGCCCCGGATCGGCCCGGTGACCGGCACCGGGACGGTCACCGGGCGGCCCGGCGCCAGCGTGTACGTCGAGGCGTCCCCCGCGTCCTCCGTCTCGACGCCGTACGGCACCTGCGTCGGCGGCGTGACGTACCCGGCGACCGCGAGCCGGTCGAGCACCGGGCTCGTCGGTGACGTGCCGTCGTTGAGCGGCTGCGGCCACAGGAACGTCGCCGGTTTCGGCGGCGGGCTGAACTGGTCGCCGGGCAGCGCCTCGAGCAGCTCGGCGAACCGGGCCTCGACGAACGAGTGGCCCTGCAGCCCACGCAGCCGGTGGAGCTGGTGGATGCCGCCGAGCACGGCGCCGGTGGAACCCCAGAACCGCTCGTGCCCGAGGTTGGCCTCCAGGTACCGGTGGGTGTCGGTGACCGGGTAGAAGTTCTCCACCGGCGTCCGCGGCCAGTAGTTGTGCACCCAGAGCAGCGCCTGCGCGGCGACCACGAGCGGGATCAGCCCGGCGGCCGCCGGACGCAGCGCGCGGTGCCCGGGCACGAACCAGAGCCAGCACGCGGCGCCCAGCGCGACGCACACGAACATCACGCCGATCGCCAGTTCCCGGTTGAGCCACCCGAGGTGCGGCCCGCCGCCCGGGAACCCCCCGTCGGCGTCGTGCACCAGCGCGAACCGCCGCGCCGACACGTACAGCGCGACACCGGCCGCGGCGACGCCCGACCAGACCGCGATACCCCACCACGCGCGACGCCCGTCGTGCAGCGGGCGGTGGTCGCGGGGGCGGTCGAGCAGCAGCTGGAACCCCACCGCCGCGAGCACCGCGACGCCGAACCCGAGGACGCTGCGGGCCCGCTCGACCGCGTTGTCGCTGAACAGGTACGGCAGCTTCTGCAGCAGCGCCAGCGGCGGCCCGCCGACGAAGATGATCCCGCCCCAGACCGCGGTGGCGGCCACGAAGAACCACCAGGTTCCCCGTGGCAGCGCCACCCGCGCCCGGCGGAACAACGCGACCGCGGCGATCAGCAGCACCGCGACGCCGGCACCGACGTACGCGACCTCCTCCAGGAAGATCCGCGTCTCGTACCAGTACGGGCCCTCGGGCGGCTGCGCCGTGCCGAACACGTACGGCGCGATCGACGTCAGCAGCACCTGAAGGGGGATGTGCTGGTCGGGCGTCTGCTCCCGGCCGCGCACCAGCACCGTGGACATCACCGACAGCCAGGGCAGGAGCTGGACCGCGACCAGCGCGACGCCGGTGCCGACCCCGGCCAGTGCCCGCAGCCACACCCCGACCGTGCGCCGGGTCCAGCCGTGCTCGGCGGCCGACCGGACGAGCACGTAGGCGGCCCCGGTGACGAGCGCGTACAGGGTGACGGCGGGGAACCCACCCAGCCACATCGCCGCACCGGTGAGCGCGACCAGCGCCACGTTCCGCAGCCGGCGGTCCCGCACGACGCACTCCAGCGCCCAGAACAGCGCCGGGACGAACGCGGCGACCCTGCTCTGCGGCCAGTTCACCCAGGCGATCAGGAACGCGCTGGTGGCGAACGCGAGCCCGCCGAGCAGCGCGGCCGGCTTCCCCAGCTCCAGCCGCCGCAGGAACAGGTAGCTGCCGCCCACCGCGACGAGGATCTGCAGCAGCAGCATGTACGCCGGCGCCAGCCAGGCCGGCAGGACCCAGAACGGCACCGCGACCGGCGACGACATTCCGGCGTTCGGGGTGCCGCCGAGGGACCCGCCGCCGAGCGCGTAGGGGTTCCAGTCGGCCCACTCGCCGCTCCGGATCGCGTCGCCGAAGAGCGCGGCGTTGGGGATCGCGGAGTCGACCGTGTCGCCCAGGTCGAGCGTCTCCCGCTCGACGCCGAGCAGCTCGGCGTCGGAGTAGGGCGCGACCCGCGACAGCAGGCCGGTCTCGACGAGCGAACTGCCGCCCCACAGCGGTGACCCGATGCCGCCGAGCGCGAACGCGGCGATCGCCAGTACGACGATCGAGACCAGCGGATCCGGACGGCGTCCCCACCAGCGGCGTGGTTCTCCCTCGACGGGCCGGGCGGACGTGCGGGGGGTGAGTTCTTGCGTCGCGCTCATCAGGGGCGCAAATTACCACTCTCCGTCGATGATGTAGGTACGCACCGTAGCCGGAACGGAGAGGCTTTATCGACCGGTAGGACCGAATCGTTCGGTGCGGATCGACGCCGGATCGTGCCCCGCGTCGACGAGCAGGTTCGCGACGGTCTCGACGAACGGCGTCGGGCCGCACACGTAGACGCGCGGTTTGTCGTCCGGTGTCCAGGTGTGCGCGGCGAGCAGGCCGGCGCCGACCCGGCCCGGCGGCAGCGGCCAGTCCGGCGGGGTGCGCCGGGTGTAGGCGTAGGTGACCTCCACCCCGAGCTCGCCGAGTTCGGCCGGGTAGATCGCCTCGGCCGGGCTGCGCACCGAGTACAGCAGCTTGAACGGCGCGTCGGACGACGCCTGCGCCCGCGCCCTGGCCATCGCCATCAGCGGCACGATGCCCGACCCGCCGGCGATCAGCTGCACCGGCTGGGTCTCGGTCGGACGCCAGACGAAGTACCCGCCGACCGGCCCGCGCAGCTCCAGCGGGTCGCCCACCGAGAGCACCTGCGCCAGGTACGGCGACACCTCGCCGTCGTCCACCACCTGCACGGTGATCTCGACGCGCCCCTCGGCGGTCGCCGACGCGATCGAGTACGACCGCTCGGTGGAGTACCCGTCCGGCGCGGTCAGCCGTACGTCGAGGTGCTGACCGGCCAGGTGCCCCGGCCAGTCCGGTACGTCGAGCACGAGCGTCCGCGCGGTGGGCGTCTCGTCGCGGACCGCGGCGACCGTGCCGACGCGCCAGGACAGCCGCCTGACCACCTCAGTCCCCCTCGTAGCGCTGCTCGCGCCAGGGGTCGCCGTAGTTGTGGTAGCCGTTCTCTTCCCAGAACCCGGGCTCGTCCTCGAGCAGCAACTGGATGCCGCGCACCCACTTGGCGCTCTTCCAGAAGTAGAGGTGCGGGACGAGCAGCCGCGCCGGACCGCCGTGCTCGGGTTCGAGCGGCTCGCCGTCGAAACCGAACGCGATCCAGGCCTTGCCGTCGAGCAGATCCTCCAGCGGCAGGTTCGTGCTGTACCCGCCGTAGGAGTAGACCTTCGCGTACTCGGCCTCCGTCTCGACGTTCTCGAACAGCGTGTCCAGGGACACGCCCTCCCAGTCGGTGTCGAGCTTCGACCACTTGGTGACGCAGTGGATGTCGACGTGCGGCGTCTCGTGCGGCAGCGCCTGCAGCGCCTCCCAGCCCCAGCCGTGGACCGCCCCGGTCTCGGTGACGATCCCGAAGTTCCACTCGTCCAGGTCCACCTGCGGCGTGGGGCCGTAGGTGAGCACCGGGAAGTCCTCGGTGAGGTACTGGCCGGGCGGTAAATCCCGGTCGTGCCGCCGCCGTCCGGTGAAGCCCGGGGAGATCACACCGCTCATCTACGCTTCCGCTTCTCTTTGATCCGCACCGTGATCTGGATCGGCGTGCCGACGAAACCGAAGTCCTCGCGCAGCCGCCGCTCGATGTACCGCGTGTAGGCCACATCGACGGGGCCGCTGGTGAACAGCACGAACCGGGGCGGCTTGCTGCCGGCCTGGGTCGCGAACAGAATGCGGGTCTGCTTGCCGCCGCGCACCGGGTGCGGGTGGGCCGCGACCAGCTCGGAGAGCCAGCTGTTGAGCCGCCCGGTGGGGATGCGCTGCTCCCAGCCCTCCAGCGACGTGCGCAGGGCGGGCGCGAGCTTGTCGACGGCCCGGCGGGTGCGCGCGGAGATGTTGACCCGCGGCGCCCAGCGGATCCGCTGCAGGTCCCGCTCGATCTCGCGCTCGAGCAGCTCGCGGCGGTCCTCGTCGAGCAGGTCCCACTTGTTGAACGCCAGCACGAGCGCGCGGCCGGTCTCCACCACCGTCGTGATGACCCGCTGGTCCTGCTCGCTCAGCGGCTCGCTGGCGTCGAGCAGGACGACCGCCACCTCGGCGGCCTCGATCGCGGCCGCGGTGCGCAGGCTCGCGTAGTACTCGGCGCCGCTGGCGAACGTGACCTTCTTGCGCAGGCCCGCGGTGTCGACGAAACGCCACACCTCGTCGCCGAGTTCGACCAGGCTGTCGACCGGGTCGACGGTGGTGCCCGCGACCGCGTCGACGACTGCGCGGTTCTCCTTCGTGACCGCGTTGAGCAGGCTCGACTTACCGACGTTCGGGCGCCCGACGAGCGCGACCCGGCGGGGGCCACCGGTGCCGAACCGGCCCTCCGGTGGCGCCTCGGGAAGCACCTCGAGGACCTTGTCGAGCAGGTCACCGGAGCCACGCCCGTGCAGGGCCGAGACCGGCCAGGGTTCGCCGAGGCCGAGGCGCCAGAGCTCGGCCACGTCGGCCTCGCCCTTGGTGTCGTCGACCTTGTTGGCCGCGAGCACCACCGGCTTGCCGCCGCGCTGCAGCACCCGGGCGACGGCCGCGTCGGTCTCGGTGATGCCGACCCGCGCGTCGACGACCAGCAGGACGGCGTCCGCGACGGTCATCGCGTACCGGGCCTGCTCGGCGATCGCCGCGGCGCGGCCCTGGGCGTCGGGCTCCCAGCCGCCGGTGTCGACGAGCGTGAAGCGGCGGCCGTTCCACAGCGCGTCGTAGGCGACCCGGTCGCGGGTGACGCCGGGCACGTCCTGGACCACCGCTTCGCGGCGCCCGAGGATGCGGTTGACCAGCGTGGACTTGCCGACGTTAGGGCGCCCTACGACCGCGAGCACGGGCAGTGAGCCCGGTACCTCGTCGTCGTCGGCGCCGTCGTCGTCCAGCGACGCCAGCTCGGCGTCGCTGATCTCGTATTCCTCAGCGAGCTGGGTCCAGTTGTCACTCATCGGGCCGGGGCTCCCGCGGTCTCGGAGACGACGCGGAGGACGGCGGAGACGACCTGCTCGAACGTCAAGGGGGAAGTGTCGATCTCGACGACGCCGTCGGCGGCGACGAGGAAGTCCACGACGGTGGAGTCACGCGCGTCGCGGGTGGCGATCTGCGCGTGCGTCGCGGCGAGCGACGCCGCGTCGTCGTTGCCGTGCAGCTCACGGGCGCGGCGGGCGATCCGGGCGTTCTCGTCCGCGGTGAGCAGGAGCCGCACGTCGGCGTCGGGCGCGACGACGGTGGTGATGTCCCGGCCCTCGGCGACGACGCCGGCGCCCTTCTCCTCGATCAGCGCGCGCTGCCGGGCGATCAGGTCGGCCCGGACGTCGAGGTTCGTCGCGATCGCGCTGACGTTCTCGGAGATCCGCGTCTGCCGGATGGCCGCGGTGACGTCGACGCCGTCGACGGCGATCCGGGGCAACGCCGGGTCGGTCGCGATGTCGAGCACCAGCGAGCGGCTGAGCGCGGCGACCGCCGGCTGATCGGTGAGGTCGAGCCCGCGGTCGAGCGCGGCCCAGGTGACCGCGCGGTACATCGCGCCGGTGTCGAGGTAGCGGAGGCCGAGCGTGCGGGCGACCTCACGACAGACGCTCGATTTGCCCGATCCCGAGGGGCCGTCGACGGCGATGACGCCCCGGAAACCCGTATTCAACGGCTGGCCTTCCTGTGAACCGAACACCCTCCTATCATGCCCGCTCCGGCGGCGACCGTGGAACGCGGTGGCGCAGGGTGGAATTCACTGGGTCTTGCTGGAGAATACTGGAACGGGTTAGATTCGGACCCGTGACCGGACCGGCCGAGGCGCTGGAGCGCCGCATCGACGACCTGCGTGCCGCGGTCCGCCGGGCCGTCACCGCGGGCGACCGGGCCCGCGCCCGCACGCTGCGCACCGAGCTCCACCGCGCCGAACAGGAATGGGAGTCGGCCCTGGAGGCGCTGGCCCCCGAGCCCGCTCCGCCCGCACCGGTACCGGCACCGGCCGCGCTGCTCCCCCTGCGTGAACAGGTCCACCAGGCGCTGACGCTGCTCGGCGCGCCGGCCGCGCCGAAGCTGATCGTCCAGGTGCACGAGGCGTTCTCCACCGGTGGCATCACGTCGGCCCGGCTGACCAGCCTCCGGCGCGACGAGGAGCGGTCGTTCCGCTCCGCGCCGCAGATGCGCCCCTACTACCTGTGCGCGGCGCTCACCGCGGATCTCCTCGCGCCGGCTCGCGGGCTGCTCGCGGTGTCCACCTGGCCGATGGCCACCCGCGTCATCGGTCCGCTCAGCCCTCGCGTCGACTTCCTCACCGCGGCCGCGCGGCTGGCCGAGCAGATCGAGCGGCTCGCCGACCCGGGGCCGTCGGCCCGCCGGCTGCTCTGGCGGTTCGCCGCGAACATCCCGGGCGCCGCCACCGGCCCCGACCAGGCGTCGCCGACGGCGGTGGCCGCCGCCGCGCTCGCCGAACTGGACCTCCACCGCGCGGCCGACCAGCGGCACCGCGACGACGCCGCCCGGCGCGCGCGGGACCGGCTGGACGAGGCCCAGCAACTGTTCGGAACCAAGTTCGGCGTCGTCGCCCGCGGCGCCGGCGCCACCTGAGTCACACTGTTCCCGTAGAGACGCCTTCCCCGAGGACCTCCGTGCCGAAGCTTCCCCCACCCGATCCCCGGCTCGCCCTGCTGCGTGGCAGCGTGCCGCCGAAGCGCCACAACGCCCGCACGATCGCGGCGCTGACCACGAACCCGGGGTGCGTCCGGCGCGCGGTGCTCGACACCGCCGGGATCGACAAGGACGCGCTGGCCCGCCACCTCGAGTTCCCGGCCCCGTTCGGCCAGTCGTCGTTCGCGATCACCCGCGGCAACGCCTTCGAGGCCCAGCTGAAGGCCGACGGCTGCGCCGAACTGCTGACGCTGCTGCGCGAGACCCTCGAGCTCGACCTCACCGAGGTCGCGTACGCCGACCTGGAGAGCGTCGGCGACAACACCTCCGAGGACGTCCGGAACACCTACTCCGAGCAGCAGCTGGCCCACGGCGGCGAGAACACGCTGTTCGACCACCCCCTGCTGCGGCTGATCGTGGCCGGACAGAGCGTGTACCTCGAGCCCGACCTGGTCGCGTTCCAGCACCAGGGCCGCTTCCACGTCGTCGAGATCAAGTCGTTCGCGGTGATCGACGGGCAGGCCGACCCGAGCAAGGTGGCGGCCGCCGCGATCCAGTCGGCCGTCTACGTGCACGCGCTGCGCCAGTTGCTCGGCCGCCCCGAGGCCGTCGCCGACGAGGTCGTGCTGGTCTGCCCGAAGGACTTCTCCAACCGGCCGGTCGCCACCAAGGTCGACGTGCGCAAACAGCTGCTCGTGCTCGACCACCAGCTCAAGCGGATGGACGACGTGGACACGCTGCTGAGCGCGCTGCCCGCGGGCCTGTCGCTCGGGCTCGCGCCGGGCCCCGACGGCACCCCCACCCGCCCGGTCGGGGAGCTCACCGCGGCGCTCGGCGAGATGTCCGCGCGGTACTCCCCCGACTGTCTGAGCCACTGCGAGCTCGGCTTCTTCTGCCGCGACGAGGCGACCGGGTGCACCGACGCGCTCGGCACCGCCGTCCGCGAGCAGCTCGGCGGCGTCGACACCGTCGCCGAGGCGCTGCAACTGGCCCAGGGAACCTGGGCCGGCGACGAGTACCAGGCGGAGGTCGCGGCGGTGCTGCGGACCACCGCGCGCGTCTTCTCCGAGACGGCATGAGCGCGATCGCCGCCTACGCGCGGGCGTTGGCGGTCGTCGAGGGTGTCGCCCAGCCGATCACCACCGTCGCCCACGTGCACGTCGCGGCGCGCCCGCTGGTGCTGGTGCCGCTGGCGCTGGCCGGTGAGGCCAACGCGCCGCTGGCCGCGATGGTGGGCACCGACCCGGCCTCGCCCCGCCTGCTGATCGTGCCGCAGCCGCGCGACCGCCAGCTCCGCTTCGCGTTCGCCGCGTCGCTCGCCGACGTGGTGCTCTCCTATCTGGACGAGTTCCCGGTCGCGCTCGCGGGCGAGGAGCCCGTCGCCGCCGACGCACCCCAGCTGTGGGTTCCCAACCGCGGCGGGCTCGCGTTCCTGCGCCTGTTCGGACGCTCGACGCGCTTTCGCCGCACGACCGGCGAGTATCCGGTGGCGCCGGGCGTGCCGGTGCTCGGGCGCTGGCTGACCTGGTTCGCCGAGCGCTCGGAGTACCCGGGCGCGAGCGCGCTGCTGGCCGCCACCGAGGTGCTCGGGGCGCACTGGGCCACCGGGCAGAGCGCGCTGGAGGACGCGAACCTGGCCGCGCTGCTCGGCTGGATCGACCCGCCGGCCGGTTCGTCCGCGCGCGAAGCGGCCCGCGAGGCCGAGGATCCGACGGTGTGGCCGCCCGCCGGGCCGTCGACCGACCCGTCGTTCGACAACGAGGTGCTCGCGCCGGCGATCGCCGCGTACGCCGAGGCCCCGGAGCGCTCGACCGCGCGCCTGGAGCGAGCGCTGCGTGGCCAGACGTTTCCCACCTGGGAACTGACGTGGCGGGCGATCGAGCTGATGCGCACGCTGACGCCGGGCGGGTCGGTCGCGGTGCGGTGGGCCGCCGACTGCCGTCAGTACGCGGGTTTCCACCGGTGGATGGCCGAGGACGGGCTGCCGCAGGCGCGCCGGGACGGTGCCGTCGCGGCGGCCCGGCGGCTGCTCCGGCTGGAGTGGGCCCAGCAGGAGTACACCGTGTCGCGGTCGTTCGACGACCCGCGGGTGATGGCCGACTTCCGGGTCACCGGCGAGGCGTTCCGGGGCACGGTCACCGAGGTCGACGCCGAGCGTCGCGTCGAGAACGAGAACGGCAACCTGGTGAAACGGCCGCTGGTGGTGGTGCGCACCGAGGACCCGGTGCACCTGGCGGTGGGCACCGCGGTCGGCTCGCCGTCGCGGCCGAAACAGTCCGGCCGCGTGCTGGAGACCGACGCCGGGCTGGTGACCGTCGAGATCGCGAAGGGACTGCGCGAGGCGCTGCCCCGCGTCGGCGACGACGTCACCTACAGCAGCGTCCTGTCCTCCGGTGGGCGGGGGCCGAACCTGCCGCCGGTGGAGGACACCCCCTGGACGCACGGCGGCCCCCCGGAGCCGTACGTGCCCACCGACGAGGACGCCGGAGAGACGTGGGAATGACCGACCCCGCGGCCGAGGCCGCACGGACCACCGAGGCGATCCTCGCCGACCTGCGCTCGGGGGCGCACCGCGGGATCGTCGTCGACTCACCACCCGGTGCCGGCAAGTCGACGCTCGTCGTGCGGGCCGCGCTGGAACTCGCGCTGGCCGGCGAGCGGCTGATGATCGTCGCGCAGACCAACGAGCAGGTCGACGACCTGATCGTGCGGCTGTCGGCGTCGCTGTTCGCGGCGCGGCCGGACGCGCGGATCGGCCGGTTGTCGCGGGGCGGGTTCACCGCGCCGCCGCGGCTGGCCGCGCTGCCCAACGTCGTCGTGGCCAGCGGCCTGGCCGACCTGAACGACCCGCTGGTCACGATCGCCACCGCGGCCAAGTGGGCGCACGTGCGTGACGAGGTGTGGCCGTGGGCGATCGTCGACGAGGCCTACCAGATGCGCTCGGACGCGCTGCTCGTGCTCGCGGCCCGGTTCGAGCGGGCGCTGTTCGTGGGCGACCCGGGCCAGCTCGACCCGTTCTCGACCGTGGAGAACGACCGCTGGCGTGGGTTGACCTGGGACCCGATGCAGAGCGCGATCTCGGTGCTGCTGCGCAACAACCCCTCGGTGCCGGTGCATCGGCTGCCGGTGTCGTGGCGGCTGCCGTACTCGGCGCAGGACGTCGTGGCGTCCGCGTTCTACCCGTTCACCGGGTTCCGCACCGGCACCGGGCCGGGCGAGCGCGAGCTGGGTTTCCGCACCGCGGGCCACGGCGTCGAGGACGCGGTGCTGACGACGGCGGCCAAGACCGGGTGGAGTCTGGTGGAGCTGCCCCGGCGGCACACGCTGCGCACCGACGGCGAGGCCGTGGAGGCCGTCGCCGCGATCGCCCGGCGGCTGCTGGAGCGCGGGGCCACCGCCCGGGACGGCTCCGCGGTGACGCCGGTGGGCCCGTCGCGCATCGCGGTCGGCGCCGCCCACCGTGACCAGGTGGCCGCGATCCGGGCCGTGCTGGACCACCCGGAGATCGTGGTCGACACCGCGAACCGCCTGCAGGGCCGCGAGTACGACGTCACCGTGTTCCTGCACCCCCTCTCCGGCCGACGCGACGCGACCGCGTTCCACCTGGAGGCCGGCCGGCTGTGCGTGCTCGCGTCACGCCACCGGCAGGCGTGCATCGTCGTGGCCCGCGCCGGCATCCGCGACCTGCTCGACGCCCACCCGTCCAGCGCCCCCGTGCACCTGGGCGACCCGGTCAAGTTCCCGGACGGCTGGGCCGCCAACCAGACGATGCTCGCTCACCTGGAGCCCCACACGGTCAGCTGGTAGGCCCCGATCGGCCGTCGGCCGATTACGGTTCGTGCGGTGACGTCGGGCGATGCGGCTACTGCGGGCTGATCGGATCAGGCGGGATCCGGGCATCTCCTGTGGTGCTCGAGCGGCGTCCGGCAATCCGCTGCGGTGCGGGTGGGCGGGCAGTAGGGTCCGGGTCCGTGTCCGGCGACTCGGCAGCGGAGGGCAGCGGTCGCGCCGTGGGGCAGCTGATCCGGTACACGCTCCGGGCGCTACCCCGCTCGGCCGCCGTCGGAGTGGGGCTCGTCGCCGGTGCCTGGCTGTTCGGTTTCTGCGTCGAGTTGATCGTCGACTTCGTCCTCGACCGCGTCGAGACCTACGAGGTGCCGCGGCCGGACGTCAGCACGTTCTTCCTGCTGCTCGGAGCAGTGGTGGGCCCGGTAACCGCCGGTGTCCTCCTGGTGCGGGCGGTGGCCGCCGAGAGCCGCGCCGCGAGGCCGCGGGAGGTTCGGCCCGGCCGGGTCGGCGGCCCCGGTCCGATCAGGCCGGCGCCGGAACCCCCGGCCACCGTGGACGACGTCCCGGTCACCGGCCTCGTCGCCGACGCACTGCACGACGCCGCCGGCCAGTTGGCGCCGGGCGCCGACCTCACCACCGGGCGGGTGCTCGTCGCGCTGGTCCGCCTCGACTACCGGCTCGACTGGCAGCGAATCTGGCTCGTCACCGGCGCACCGGAGCAGACCGGGTTGGCGTCGGCGGACGACTCGCCCCCGGCGAGCGCGGTCCGGCCGGACCGCACGACCTGGCGTGAGGTCCGGTTGTCCCCCGAGCTCACGGAGGCGTTCGAGGTGGCGGGGGCGGTACGGCGCCGGTACGGCTATCCGACCGTCGACACCGCGATCTTCACGCTGGGGCTGCTGGCGTTCCGGAACGCGGGCGCGACGAGGGCGCTGCTCTCGCTGGGCCAGGTCGACCACGGCCGGCTGCTGGGGCACGTCCAGGACGACCTGCTCCGGACGAGGCTCCGCGGCCTCCGCGCGATCATCCCGGCCGCCCCGAACTGACTCGGACGGCGGCTCGGGCTCAGGGCCGCTGTTGAGCTGCCGAGCGCTGGACCATGTCCTCCGACGCGCGCTCCGTTCGTCGGTAACGCAGGAATCCCTCGACCGAAGGACGCTCCATGGCCGTCACGCCCGTCACCATCAGCCTTCCGATAGCCGACCGCCGGACGTCGTTCCGCTTCTACCGCGACGGCCTGGCCTTCGAGCCCGTCGGCGAGGCCGCGGACGACGGCGTGCCGGAACCCCTGCAGTTCGCCCTCAACGACGGCGTGCGTCTGATGCTGATCCCCGCCGGCGGCTTCGGCTGGGTCATCGGAGGCCGCGACGTAGCCGGCCGAGGCGTCAGCGAGTGCGTGCTCGATCTCCCCGCCGCCACCGACAACGCCGTGAACACACTGTTCGAGCGGGCCCACCGAGCCGGAGCCGAGATCATCTCCGCCCCGGACCGGCAGCCGTGGGGATACACCGCAACCTTCGCCGATCCGGACGGCCACCTCTGGATGGTGACGTCACCGATCAGTTCGTATTGATACGCAGGCCGGCTTGGGCGACGCCGCCGTACACGAGCAGCGTCATAGCAGCAACAGCTGCGGCGATGGCCAATCGCATTAGAAATCTACGCATGAGCGGCGGCCCCCTCGCCTTCGACGGACCTTTCTCGTCCTCAGAACGGTAGGCGGTCCAACCGACTGGCGCTATATCGCGCGGCGACAGAAAAGTGCGTCACCGAGACGGACCGCTATCTCGTCATGCCCTTTGATAGGGCGGGATGCATCTCCTCGTAGTCGAAACGGGAGGCGTAGAGGTGGCCCACATGGCGTCGCCACAGGTCATCGAGTGTCGCGTCGCCAGCCCTGCCCCGCAGGCCCTGCCCGGAGGCCCCGCGTCCGCGCCACTGCTCATCCGGCATGGCCAGCTCGAGCTCTTCGGTTGGCAGTCGGTCGTCGGCGTCGACAACCCGGCGCCAGCGAATTCGTACACAGTTCCGCCGTCGCTCGTGGGCCGCGAAGGTTTCTCCATCGGCTAGCTCGCCGTGGGCAACGATGCCCGGAAGTGTGTTGCCCTGGCGAAGAAGGTAGACGGGTGTGCCGGGATGGAGGTCGGCCTTCCGCGTACCCGCACTCCACCAGCCGTTGACCGGGTAGCCGGCCGCGGTGGCTCGGATGTCCGCGGCGTAGTCCCCGCCGATGTAGTAATTCGCCGGATCGCCATCCCAGATCATGATGAGAGTGCCCATGCCGAACCAATCGGCACGACCGCCCGGCGGCTCAAGCGGAGTCGACGGGTTTTGGTCTCCGCGAGCACGTCGCCCAGTCACGAAGCAGAGGTCATGTGCCCACCTCGCGGCCGCCGAGTGGGACGACTGCGGGGTCTGGGAGACGGACGGGCCGGCGATCCTGATGGACTCCGCTCACGCCGGCCCCGATATCGACACCGAGTACCCAGACGGCACCGGTAGGCCCGAATACGCGCTGGTTCCCACTCCAGCCGGACGTCGGAGGGTTCGAGCGCTCCACCGGACCGAGCACGAGCGAGTGTTCGGAAGCGAACGTTCCCGCCGTCACGCCGCCGATCGAACCGACCCCGAAAAGACGCGAAGCTATCGGCACCACAGAGACAACACCAAGGAGGCTGGACGACATGAGCGGCTGCTACGACTACGACTACAACCAGTGCAACGACTGGGACTACAACGAGTGCAAGCCGCGCCGTCGCCGCCACCACAAGAAGCGCTACAACGACTGCTGGGACTACAACCCCTGCAGCTGAACCACCTGAACGACGCGGCCCGGAGCGCACCACGCGCCCCGGGCCGTGTCATGTCCGGCAGCCATCGCCCCGGGCCAGCGCGTCCGTCTTCCGCTGCGGCGCGCCGCTGGCGCAGACGAACGCGCGTGTCGCCCGGACCTGGCACCGTTCACCGGCTCCCAGCCGGACCGGTCCGGTGGCCGCACCGGACCGATCCACCCGAGAATCAGGCGCGTTCCAGGCGCACCAAACTCCAGGACAGCGCCGGGAGCTCCAAGGCCACCCGCCCCCCGTCCACCGCCGGTACCTCGAGCGAACGAGGAATTACACGCTCGGGGTCGTCCGCCGTGTTCACCGCGTCGGGGTCGGCGTCGGCGATCGTGACGTGCGACGCCACCCGGTACCCCGGCCAGGCCCGCAGATCCACGTCGACGGACATCGGCGTGGTCTGCGACCGGTTCACCGCGAACAGCGAGACGCCCTCGTCCGGGGTCGCGACCGCCACCGCGTCCAGCACCGGCACCTCCCCCAGCCACTTCGTCTCGTGCCGCGGCGACGTCGGCTCCACCCGCAGCACCGTGCCCCGCCCGTACCGCGACGTCAGCGCGAACGGGTGGTAGGTCGCCTGCTTCCAGGCCGCGCCGCCGGGCGTCGTCATGATCGGTGCGATGACGTTGACCAGCTGCGCCTGGCAGCCGATCTTCACCCGGTCGGCGTGGCGCAGCAGGCTGTTGAGCATCGTGCCCACCACGACCGCGTCGGTCACCGAGTACACGTCCTCGATCAGCGGCGGCGCTTCCCGGATCGCCAGGTTCGCCTCGCCCTCGAACCGCTTGAGGTACCAGACGTTCCACTCGTCGAACGAGATGTCGACCCGCTTCGACCGGCGTTTGACCGCCCGGACGTGATCGGCGGTGGCGATCACCGCGTCGATGAACCGGTCCATGTCCACCGCGCACGCCAGGAAGCTGTCCCGGTCGTCACCGCGCTGCTCGTAGTACGCGTGCATCGAGACGTAGTCGACCTGGTCGTAGGTCTCGCCGAGCACGGTCGCCTCCCACGACCCGAACGTCGGCATCGAGGAGTTGGAACTGCCGCACGCCACCAGCTCGATCGACGGGTCGACCAGCCGCATCGCCTTCGCGGTCTCGGACGCCAGCCGCCCGTACTCGTACGCGGTCTTGTGCCCGATCTGCCAGGGCCCGTCCATCTCGTTGCCCAGGCACCAGGTCTTGATCCCGTAGGGTTCGGCGGCCCCGTTCTTCCGTCGCAGATCCGACCAGTACGTGCCGCCGGGCAGGTTGCAGTACTCGAGCAGTTCCCGGGCGGCGTCGATGCCCCGGGTACCGAGGTTCACCGCCATCATCGTCTCCGCGCCGATGCCCGACGCCCACGGGACGAACTCGTCCACCCCGACCCGGTTGGTCTCCAGCGACCGCCAGGCCAGGTCGAGCCGGGTGGGCCGGTCGTCGACCGGCCCGATCCCGTCCTCCCACTTGTACCCGGAGACGAAGTTTCCGCCGGGATAGCGGATCAACGGAACGCCCAGCTCACGGGCCAGCCCGGCGACGTCCTCCCGGAAACCCTCCGGGGAGGCGGACGGGTGACCGGGCTCGTAGATGCCCGTGTACACACACCGTCCCATGTGTTCCACGAACGACCCGTACAACCGCGGGTCGACCTCCCCGACCGAGAAGGCCGGATCGATGGTCAGTGACGCTTGCAGCACGAACTCACCCCTTGATACCGGTACCGGCGATGCCCTCGACGATGTTCCGCTGGAACAGCAGGAACACCGCGACCAGCGGCACCGCACCCAACACCGCCGTCGCCATCGTGTCGGCGTAGCGGATCCCGAACGCGCCCTGCACCGTCGCCAACCCCACCGGAATCGTCATCAGGTCGGGGTTGGTCAACACCAGGAGTGGCCAGAGCAGGCTGTTCCACGCCCAGACGAACGTGAAGATCGAGACCGCGGCGACCGCGGGCCGGGCCAGCGGTAACACGATCTGCCAGTACACCCGGAAGAACCCGGCACCGTCGACGCGGGCCGCCTCCTCCAGGTCGGCCGGCAGACCGTCGAAGAACTGCTTGAAGATGAAGACGGCGATCGCGGTCGGCGCCTGCGGCAGCGCGACGGCCCAGAACGTGTTGAGCAGGCCGAGCGACTGGAACTCGCGGAACTGCGGCACCATCAGCACCTGCGACGGCACCATGATGCCCGCCAGGATGAACCAGAACACCAGCGTGCGGTACTTGAAGCGCATCCGGGACAGCGCGAACGCGGCCAGGCTCGCGGTCACCACGGTCAGCACCGCGGAGAGGGCCGAGGCGATGAACGTCGAGGCCCACCACTGCAGCATGTCGGTGTCGGTGAAGACGCGGCCGAACGCGGCGAGCGTCGGGTTCTCGATCCACCAGGTGGTGTTGACGGTCTCGGCGTTGGGTTTGAGTGCGGTGTCCAGCGCCCACAGGATCGGCACGAGCCAGAGCAGCGCGAACGCGATCAGCACCCCGACGCAGATCCGGTTGAAGATCGCGATGCGCCGGTCGACGGTCGCGACCGTCACGGTGCGATCGGCCCGCACGGGCGGCGCCAACGTCTCGGTGACCATGCTCAGGCCTCCTTCTGCTGCGAACGGACGAGCCGGAACCAGACGATCGACACGGCCAGCACGACGAGGAAGAACAGCATCGAGACCGCGGACGCGTAGCCGACGCGGTAGTTCGTGAAGCTCTCGTCGTAGACGTACTGCAGGAGCGAGCGGGTGGAGTAGTTCGGTCCGCCGGAGGTCATGATGTACATCTGGTCGAACACCTTCAGCGACGCGATGACCTGCAGCACCGCCACCAGCGTCGTGGTGCGGCCGAGCAGCGGGATCGTGATGTGCCGGATCTGCTGCCACGGGCCGGCGCCGTCGAGCGCGGCCGCCTCGTAGAGGTCACGCGGGATCTCCTGGAGCCCGGCCAGGTAGAGCACGAAGTTGAAGCCGATCGTCCACCAGACCGTGGTCATCGCCAGCGCCGGCATCGCCCACGTCTCGCTGCCGAGCCAGTTCGGGGCCGTGATGCCGATCTTCGCCAGCGTCGTGTCGAGCAGGCCGATGCCGGGCGACAGGATCCACATGAAGATCAGCGCGACGACCGCGGACGGCAGCACGTACGGCAGGAAGAACGCCAGGCGGTAGAACCACTGGCCGCGCCCGACGCGGTTGGCCAGCAGGGCCAGCACCAGCGCGAGGATCACCAGCGGCGGGGTGGTGAGGATCGTGAACCAGAACGTGTGCCACAGCGACGACCAGAAGTCGGAGCTGCCCAGCGCGTCGGCGTAGTTCTGCAGCCCGGCGAACGTCGACAGGCCGGACTTCACCATGCTGGTGTCGAAGAAGCTCATCACCAGGCCGTAGAGCGCGGGCCCGACGATGAACAGCACGTACAGGATCAGGAACGGGGCCAGGAAGGCGGCGGCGGAGCGCCCCTGCCCGGGTGCGCGGCCGGGCCGCAGCGCGGGTGTGGTCATCAGTGACTCCCGGTCAGATCGGCGAGGCGGTCGCGGCGAGGTTCTCGAGCTTCGTACGCATGTCGTCGAGCGCCTGCTGCGGCTCGGTGAGGCCGGCCAGCGTGGCCCCGACCGCGGAGCCGGTGACGATCTCGAAGTTCGAACCGGAGCCGGAGTACCAGCCCTCCGGGTCGTAGGCCGCGCTGTCGGCGGCGCTCGCGTACTGCGCCTGCGGCTGCAGGGCCTTGAACTCGGCGCTGTCGCGGAACGGCAGCCACGAGGGGACGTGCCCGCCCTCGGCCCAGGCCTTGCTCTGGTCGAGCAGACTGCGGATGAACTGCAGCGCGCGGTCGAGCCGGTCCGGCGTCAGCTTCGGGCTCTTCGGGACGACGAGCGTGTGCGAATCGGCCTGCACGGCGTACTGGCCCTCGTCGAACACGTGCGGGAACGGCGCCATCGAGAACGGCGTCTTCGCCGTCTGGAACGTGGTGATCTCCCACTCGCCCTGGAACAGGAACGCGGTGCGGCCGGCCGAGAAGTCCGCGATCGAACCCTGGTAGTCGGTCTTCTCCGGGAACAGGCCGCTCTTGGTCAGGTTCCGCAGGAACGTCAGCGTCTTCAGCGCCTTTGCGTCGTCGATCACGACCTTGGTGCCGTTGTCGGCCAGCATCTGCCCGCCGAGCTGCGCGTAGAGCGACTGGTACGCGCGCCAGGCGGTGACGACCTCGGAGCCGAGCGCGATCGCGCCGGCGAACCCGCCGCTGGCCGCCTTCGCTTTGTCCATCGCGTCCAGAAAGGCCGATTCGCCCTTGAGCGGCTTGATCACGCCGTCGGCGTCGAGCAGGCCGGCCTTCTCGCAGATCTCGGTGTTGTAGAACATCACGAACGGGTGCGTGTCCAGCGGGATCGCGTAGGCCTTGCCGTCGACCAGCCCGGCCTCCCAGGCGCGCTGGTTGAACTTGTCCGGCGTGAGGCCGGCGCGTTCGAGCACGTCCGGCTCGAGCTCCTGCAGCAGGCCGCCCTCGACCATCGACTTGGCCCGGGTGAGGTGCGCGACCGCGACGTCGGGCGGCTTGTTCCCGACCGTCGCCAGCGAGAGCTTCGTGTAGTAGGGGTTGCCCCAGTTGAACGTGGTGCCCTTGAGCGTGATGTCGGGGTTGGCGTTCCGGTAGGTGTCCAGCATCGACTGCATGCGGACGCCGTCGCCGCCGCCGAAGAGGTCCCAGAACTGCAGCGTGCTCGCCGGTTCGCCGGCCGTGGTGAGGCCGGACGCGACCGAGCAGCCACTGGTCGCGGCGAGAACGCCGGCTCCTAGTGCGCCGGCGAGTAAGGATCGTCGGGAAAAGGTCATCGCTGTCCTTTCCGTGTATTACGGGGGTGGGGCAGTGGAAGAGCGGACGACCAGCTGCACCGGCAGCAGGTCACGAGGCGGGGTGTCCTCGCCGCGGATCCGGGCGAGCAGCAGTTCGGCGGCGCGGGCCCCGGTCTCCTCGAACGGCACCCGCACCGTCGTCAGCGGCGGCGCGGCGAAATCGGCCAGCGGCAGGTCGTCGCAGCCCACCACCGAGCACCGCTGCGGCACCGGGACGCCACGGGCACGCAGCGCGGCCAGCACCCCGAACGCCATGGTGTCGTTGTGGGCGAAGATCGCGGTGACGTGCGGGTCGGCGTCGAGCAGCTCGTGGGTGACCGCGGCCGCGCTGCGCGCGTCCCAGTCGGTCGCGCACACCCGCCGGTCCGGCAGCTCCACGTCCGCCGCGTGCAACGTCTCCCGGAAACCACTCGTGCGGCTGACGACGACCCGGCGCGCGGTCGGGCCGGTGACCGTGGCGATGGCCCGGTGCCCGAGCTCGAGCAGGTGCTCGGCCGCGAGCACGCCGGTGCGGCGGTGATCGGAGCCGACCGCAGGCACCCCGCCGCCCGGGATGTGGTTGAGGGTCACGGCCGGGATCGGGCCACGCAGGTACTCGCCGACGCTCTCGTCCTCCTCGACGCTCGGCGCGATGACCAGGACGCCGTTGACGCGGTACTCCTGGAGCCGGCGCAGCGGGCCGTCGCTGCCCTGCGTGGTGGTGGCGACGAGCGCGGCGTGGCCCTGGCTCTCGATCGTGCGCTGCGCGGCGACGACGAAGCGGGACAGCGACGCGTCGGAGAAGTCGTCGGCGAGGATGCCCACGGTGAGCGAATCGCGGCGGACCAGCCCGCGGGCCAGCGCGTTGGGCACGTAACCGAGGTGGCGGGCGGCCTCCAGGATGCGCTCGCGCGTCTGGGCCGAGACGACGCCGGAGTTGCCGTTGAGCACCTTGCTGGCGGTCTGGAAGCTGACCCCGGCGCGCTCGGCGACGTCTTTGAGCGAGACGTACAGGGGGACCACCTCCCGTGTGATCGTTCACACCGACCGGTTAGGCGAACGTTCGCCTTCGGCAGGATGCTCTGTGCGCGACGACAGTGTCAAGGATCACTTCGCTCGCTAGGGTGGCCGGGTGTTCACCGCGTATGTGACCGATAACTTCCACCCGCTGAGCACCGAGGAGCCGGTGTTCCCGCTCGACGACCTGACCGGCGTCCGGGTGGTCGCGATCGGTGAGAGCGCCCACTGGGTGCCGGAATACACGCAGCTCCGGCACCGGTTGCTGCGGTCGCTGGCGTCCCGGGGCGGCCCCGTCGTGTTCGCGCTGGAGTCCGGGTTCTCGGAGGGCCGGCTCGTCTCGGAGTGGTTGGCCGGAGGCCCCGGCGACGTCCGGGCGGTCGCGGACGAGGGCCTCACCTACCGCATGGGGCGGTGCGCCGAGATGCGTGCCCAGCTCACCTGGGCGCGCTCGGCCGGGGTGGCCTACGCCGGGCTCGATCTGCCCGGCTCGGCGGCCACCCCGCTGCCGACGCTGCGCCGGCTGCCGGCCGAGTTCCCGTTCGTCGACGAGCTGATCACCCGCACGGAGAAGTTCGCGAGCGAGCACGCCCTGCACACCTACGCCGCGTACGCCGCGCTCGACGAGGCCGACCGGGACGCGCTGACCGCGCGCTGGGCGTCGCTCTCGGCCTGGGCCGACGTGCAGGTGCCCGGCCTCGACCCGGTGGTGCGGCACGAGGTGCGGCTGGGCGTGCTGTTCGACCAGATGCTCCGCGGCCACGCGACGCGCTCAGCACTCGCGGCCGCCGCCCGGGACCGAGCTCTGGCCGAGACCGTGTTCTGGCTGCTGGACTACCATCCGGACGCGACGATCGTGCTCGGCGCCGCGAACGGCCACCTCCAGCGGACGCCGATCAGCGTCCCGGGCCTGCGGGTCTCGCCGGCCGGGCACCACCTGGCGGCGCGACTCGGCTCCGCGTACCTGGCCGTGGCGGTCACGGCGGTGGCCGGTCGCACGCCCACCCGGCGACCGTCGCCGTCCGCACCGGGCGGCGTCGAGATCGCCGTCGCCGACCTGGAGCCCCCACGCCCGGACGCGATCGAGGCGGCGCTGCCGCACCGGCTCGGCCGGCTCGACCTGCGCGGAGCGCGGGGGCTGCCGGACGCGCCGACCGCGATCCGTGTGCAGGACACCTATCTGGAGGGTCCGGTGGCGGACGCGTACGACGTAGTGGTCGGCGTGCCGTCGACGACAGTGTCGGAGTGGCTCGAGACGTAAGCGGGTGGCCCGGGCGGGACCGCGAGTTTTCGGGTCCACCTCGGTGCGGGATACCCCGACTGGCCGTCGTCAGCCCGGGAACTTGTCGGCGGCACCGGCGAGGGCCGGGAAGCATGACGAGGGTCGACGTCAGGTCGGGATCACCGGTAACGAACGTCGTGGCCGGAAGCGGAAGTCGGCGCCGGTGCTGAACCGGGTGACCGCCACCTCGTCGAACTCGGCGTGCGGGCGCTCGCCGGCCTGCACCCGCAGCGTCCAGTCGGTCGCGGTGCCGGCCACCTCGACGTCGAAGCGGGGATCGGCCGCGCGCACGATCGCGGCCAGGGGCCGAGCGGCGTGCGGTCCGCAGAGCGCGGGCCAGCCGCCGTCGGCGTGGGCCGGGGACCGGGCGACCTCGAGCCGGCCGCCGACCCGCTCCGCCAGCACGTATCCGGCCGGGTTGAGCAGCGGGTGCAGTTCCAGCAGCCTCAAGGCGGCCGCCTCGTCGGTGCCCAGGCGAAGGGCCCGGCGGAGCCGTTCGGCGGTGAGCCCGGCGATTCCGGTCAGCTGTTTGCCGGTGATCTCGCGAACCCCGTCCGCGCCGGTCCGCGCCGCGAGTGCCCGCATGAAGCCCAGCGCCAGCAGGTGCATCTGCAGCACGACCTCGTCGGCGATCCGGATCAGCGCCGAGCGGGAGAAGGCGCTGAAGTCGACGTCGCCGAGCAGCGGGCCGGTGTAGTCGGCGGCGCCGTCGTCCGCGTCGTCGATCGGATCGAGGACCCAGGCCGCGGCCCGGCTGCGGCGCAGCGCCCGGCAGCCCGCGGTCTCGGCCGCCGGTGGCTGGGCGTCGTCGATCACCACCGTCCAGGCGCAGTGCGGCTGCCGGTCGGCCGGCGCGCGCGGCGGGCGGTGCACCGATCGCACCCGGGCGTGGGGATTGGTGGCCACCGCGGTGGCGTCGAACGTCGGATCCTCGATGTCGTGGCACATCGAGGTGACGTAGGCCGGCCCCATCGGCTCGACGTCCATCAACGCACCGCAGGAAGCCAGGGAGAAAGCGCCGTGCCAGCGGTCCTGCACGGTGAAGCGGAAGTCCATGAACTGCGGGGGAGCTCCGATGTCGAGCTGGAGCCCCTTGAAGATCGTGACCACGTCGGTGCCTTCGAACCGCAGGGCCCGCTGCATCCGGCGGGTGTAGATCGGGCTGGCCGCCGCCCACTCCTCGATCGCGATCCGGGCCATCTCCTCGCGACCGAACGCCTGAATGCACCAGGCCATCCCGGACCGGTCGATCAGCTGTCCGCACAGCAGCAGCTCCGGTACGAGCACGGCCAGGTCCGCCCGATCCAGGCTCGCGTAGTGGCTGGTCATTTCTTCCGAGCCGTGCGGATGGCGTCCTCGACGACGGTGTTGAGGCGCGCCCCCATCGGCCAGCCGGCGTAGTGGGAAAGGAAGACGACGATTTCGCGAAGCGCCGCCTCGTCCAATTCGCCGTTTTTCAGTGCGGCCGGAACCTGGATGCTCAGGACGTCGGCGGAGTTGGTGCCGGCCAGCAGGCCGATCAGCAGGAGCCTGCGGTCACGCGTGCTCAGCCCGGGTCGGCACCAGATCTCGGCGAACAGATGGTCCGCGGTGTAGCGGAAGAACTCGCCCGGCCCATCCTGCATGTCCCAGCCGTAGACCTCTTCCATCTTCCGCAGACCACGGTTGCGCGTGTCGTCGGTCATGCCTGTCCTTCCGACGGAAACCCGAGGGCCGGCCCCAGCTCGCGCAGCGCGCGCCGGGCCAGCGGCACGTCGACGCCGAGCCGGTCGGCCAGTTCGACGGCGAAACCGAGATCCTTCTCGCCGAGCGTCCAGGCGTGCTCGAGCGACCCCCGGAACGGATAGTCCGCCGCCACCGGCGCGGTCGTGTCGCGAATCAGCACCGCGCCGGGGCCGCCGGTGATCGCATCGGTGTGGCGCACCACTTTGCCCAGCGCGATCAGGTCCAAGCCGGCCGCTTCGGCCAGCCGGGCCGCCTCCCCCGCGGCGGCGAACGCGACGAAATGCAGCAGGTTACGGGCCAGCTTGAACCGGGTTCCGGCGCCGATCGGGCCGGCATGCACGACCCGCCGCCCCATCAGCCGCAGCGGGCCTTCGGCGGCGGCGAACGTCTCCTCGTCACCGCCCACCAGAATGGCCAGGGAGCCGTCGGCGGCGCCCATTCCGCCGCCGCTGACCGGGGCGTCGATCACCCGGATCCCGTGCTCCGCGGCGACCGCGGCGAGCTCGGCCGGTGTGTCCGGCGCCACCGTGGAGTGGATCGCGACGATCAGGCCCGGCTGAGCGGCCGGGAGCATCTCGGCGAGCACCTGGCGGACCTGCTGGTCGTTCCGGACCATCACACCGACCAGCCCTACCTGTCCGACCAGCTCGGTGACCGAACCCGCGACCTTCGCCCCGGCGCGTTCCAGCTCGGCCGGCGGCTCGGGTGCGACGTCGTACACCACCAGGCCGCCGGGCCAGGCCAGCAGCCGCTGGGCCATCGGCTTGCCGATCGTCCCCAGACCGACGAACCCCACCGGGCCGGTCACCGGAACACCTGCCCGCCGTCGACGCAGAGGATCTGCCCGGTGACCAGGGACGCCTCGTCGCTGAGCAGGAACAGGCAGGCCCCGACCAGGTCGGTCGGCTGACCGAGCCGTTTGAGCGCGGTGGCGCTCACGAGAGCCTCGGCCGCCTCGCCGGCCTGCTTGCGGGTGGCTTCGGTGTCGGTGGGGCCGGGCGCGATCGCGTTCACCCGGATGCCCATACCGCCCAGCTCGTGGGCCAGCTGCTGGGTCAGCCCGTTGACTCCGGCCTTGGCCAGCCCGTAGAAGCCGGAGTAGAGCCAGGCCGCGGTCGAGCTCTGGTTGACGATCGCGCCGCCGCCGCGTCGCCTCATGTGCCGGAAGGCCGCGCGGGTCATCACCAGCGCGCCGTCCAAATTGACCGCCATGAACCGGCGGTAGTAGTCCCAGTCGACGTTCAGCAGCAGTTCGAAGGCCATGTCGCCGTAGATCGCGGCGTTGTTGACCAGCAGGTCCAGCCCGCCGTACTCGGCCACCGCGCGCTCGGCCACGGCTTCGGCCGACGCCGGGTCGGCGACGTCGGTGCGGACGAACAGCGCCCGGCCGCCGTCCTTGACCAGGCCGGCGGCGACCTGCTCGCCGGCCTCCTCGGCCAGGTCGGCCACCACCACGGCGGCGCCCTCGGCGGCCAGCCCCCGCGCGTAGGCCTCGCCGATGCCCCGCGCTGCACCGGTGACGATCGCCGTCTTGCCCTCGAAGCGCTGCATAGCCATCCCCTCGGTCACGCGGGCTCGGCGACGAGCTTGATCTGGAGGTACTCCTCGAAGCCGGCCACGCCCATCTCCCGGCCCAGACCGGACTGCTTGTAGCCGCCGAACGGAGCATCCGGGCCGAACCAGAGCCCACCGTTCACGGCGAGCGTGCCGGTGCGGACCCGGGCCGCCACCGCCTTCGCCCGCTCCAGCGAGCCGGAGTCCACCGAGCCGGACAAGCCGTACTCGGAGTCGTTGGCGATCGCCACCGCGTCGTCGTCACCGTCGTGCGGGAGCACCACGAGCACGGGCCCGAAGATCTCCTCCCGGGCCACGCGGGAGGAGTTGTCCAGGCCGGCGATCACGGTCGGCTGGACCCAGAAGCCACCGTCCTTGGCCGTATCGAGCCCGCCCCCGGTGGCGAACCGGCCGCCGTCGGCAACGGCCAGATCGAGATAGGCCTGGATGCGATCGCGCTGGCGGGCCGAGATCACCGGACCGCAGATCGTGCGGCGGTCGGCGGGATCGGCCGGCGCGAGGCCACGCATCGTCGCGGCGGCGATCTCGACGGCCTCGGCGTACCGGTCACGGGGGACCAGCAGGCGGGTGGTCAGCGCACAACCTTGCCCGGCGTGGACGGTGGCCGCGAACGCCGCGGCACCGACGGCGGCGGCGAGATCGGCATCCTCGAGCACGATCGCGGCGGACTTGCCGCCCAGCTCGAGCAGGACCTTCTTCAGGGTCGGTGCGGCGGCGGCCATGATGGCCCGGCCGGTGGCCGTGGAGCCGGTGAACGACACCAGGTCGACGCGGGGGTCGGTGGTCAGCAGCGCGGCGACCGAGTCGTCCGCGGGCGTCACGACGTTGAGCACGCCCGGCGGGAGGTCGGTGTGCTCGGCGGCCAGCCGCCCCAGTTCGCAGGCGACCCACGGCGTGTCCGGCGCCGGCTTGAGCACGACCGTGTTGCCGGCCGCCAGCGCCGGCCCGATCTTGGCCAGGTTGATCTGGTTGGGAAAGTTCCAGGGCGTTATCGCGGCGACGACCCCGACGGCCTCGCGGCGGAGCGTCCGCCGGGTGGGGATGCCCAGCGGGCTGGCCACTCCGAGGTCGGTCTCCCAGGCGTAGCCCTCGGCCAGGTCGGCCACCCAGCGCAGGCCGTCCACCGGCAGGTCGTACTGCGGCCCCCGGGTGAGGAACGTGGGCGCTCCGGCCTCGGCGGTGGTCAACGCGCGCATCACCGGCCCGGCCTCCACCAGCGCCCGGTGCAACTGGCGCAGGCAACGGACGCGCAGTGCGAGGTCGGTGGCCCAGCCGGTGCGGTCGAACGCGGTGCGGGCGGCCTCCAGCGCCGCGTCGACGTCGGCGGGCGTCGCGTCCGGTGCGTGGCCGATCTCCTCGCCGGTCGCCGGGTCGAGAATCGGAAACGTGGCGCCGGAACGGGCCGGAACCAGCTTGCCGTCGATCAGTTGACGGGCGGGCGGCGCGCTCACGCGTCCGGCTCCTCGTGAGCGCGGTACCGGCCGGCCTCCACCGGCGGCGGCCAGACCGTCGAGGGGAGCCCCGCCGCGGAAAAGTGGCCCGGTGCGGACTTGCCGTCGACCTTCATCCGGTCGCGCAGGCCTTGCGGTGCCTTGCCGGCGCTCACGATCGACAGGAAGGTGTGCGCGGTGGAGCCGAGGTCGAACCAGTCCCGCTGCCAGGCGAACCGGAGGTCGCCCGCGTCGTCGGGCTCGACGCCGAACCAGCTGCCGCCGATGCCGAGGATCTCGTACTCCCGGCCCTCGTCGTCGGGGATGCCGGAGCGCTGCTTCCAGAAACCGACGATCATGCCGTTGCTCTCGTCGATGACGGTGGCCTGGTAGTCGTAGTGCCAGCCCTCCAGCCCGGCCATCTCGGTGCCCAGCGCCCATTGGCGGATCTGGTCCCGGCCGACGGCCATGAAGTGGTCGTCCGGGCTGTACATCCAGCCGTACGTCGCATCCGGGGCGTAGAAGTCGGCCAGCGGCGACCAGTCGCGGCTCCGCTCAGCCTCGCGGTTGGCCGCCAGCCAGCCCGCCCACAGCCGTTCCAGCTCGGCCCGTGACACCGTCATCTCAGGTCTCCCTCTCCGTCTCGAGCAGCGAAAGCGCCATCGCCGGGCAGTTCGCGACCGCCGTCCGCACCGAGGTCAGCAGCTCGTCGTCCGGGGCATCCCGCCGGACGACGACCGTGTCGGCGGCCTTGTCGAAGCCGAACACCTCGGGGGCGTCGAGCCTGCACATCTGATGGCCCTGGCAGAGGTCGGGATCGGCGACGACGCGCCAGCCGCTCACCGGCCGGCCCGGCGCCGGTAGCTGACGAGGCAGGGCTGCTCGAGCTGGATGACCATTTTCGAGCAGTCGTCGCGATAGGTGTCCGGTGGCTGGACCATCGTGAATTCGAAGTCCCGGAGCAGCACCGAGAAGATCGCCTTGAGCTGCATCATCGCGAACGCATTGCCCACGCAGCGATGCCGGCCGGCGCCGAACGGGATCCACGTCCAGCGGTGGACGAGGTCCTCCTGGCGCGGGTCGAGATACCGGCCGGGGTCGAACCGCTCGGGCTCCGGAAAGTCCTCGGGGATGCGGTTGGAGACCTTCGGGCTCGCGCCGACCATCGTGCCGACCGGGACGGTGTGGCCGCCGAACGTGATCTCCTGCTGGGCCACCCGCAGGAGCAGGATGAGCGGGGGATGCAACCGCAGGGTCTCCTTGAGCGAGGCCTCCAGCCGGGGAATCTCGCGCAGGGCTTGGAAGCTGACCGCTGATCCGTCCGCGTACAGGGCGTCCAGTTCCCCGACGACCTCGGACAGCACCTCGGGGTGGCGCAGCAGCTCGATCATCGTCCAGGCCGCCGTGCCCGACGAGGTGTGATGCCCGGCGAACATCATCGAGATGAACATCCCGGTGATCTCGTCGGCGGAGAAGTGCGGGGTGCCGTCCTCGTCGGTCAGCGAGACCAGCACGTCGAGCAGGTCGCGCCGGTCGCGGGTGACCGCGGGCTGCGCCGCCCGCCGGGTGATGATCTCCTGCACCATCGCCACCAACGCGAGCCGGGCCCGGTCCCGTCGGTGGAACGACTCGATGTCCGCATACGGGTCGACGTAGGCGAGTGCGTCGGTGCCCCGTTCCAGGTCGTGGTAATGCGCGGCGAAGCGGCTGTCCAGATCGTCGCGGAAGCGCTGCCCGATCAGGCAGGCGGAGGTGGTGTAGATCGTCAGCTCGGCGAAGAACTCGAGGAGGTCGATCGTGCCTTCGTCGCCCCAGCCGGCCACCATCCGGTTGATCTCGCGCTCGATGGTGGCCGCGTGCGCCTTCATGTGCTCGCCGCGCAGCGCCTGGTTCTTGAGCATCTCCCGGCGGCGTTCCGGGGTGGCGTCGAAGACCACGCCCCGGCCGAAGATCGGCGTCATGAACGGGTACGCCTCGGCCTGGTCGAGCACCTCGTCCGGGGCGCGGAAGAACACCTCGTTGGCTTCCGCGCCACTGACCAGGACGACGTCACGGGCGGCCAGGCGGAACCGACCGACGTCGCCGCACTCCTCGCGGACCCGCCGCAGCAGCCCGATCGGGTCGGTGCGTAGTTCTTGCAGGTGACCGAGGTCGTCCGGGGCGCGACCGGAGACCTCCGGCACGGCGAGCAGGTCGGCGCTCATTTCTCCTCCTGGTCGGAGAGAGGTGCCTCCGGGCTGACCTCGACGAGGTTGAGGTGGACGCCACGGGGAGCGTTCACCACGGTGGTGATCACGTCGGCGACCGCCGAGGGCCGAAGGAAATGCGAGTGCCGGGCGTGGCCGAACCGGACCCAGCCGTCGATCACGCGAGCGGTGTCCTCGGGGCTCCAATCCATGCCCATCCCGGTCCAGGTCGGGCCGGGGCGCACGAGGCTGGCCCGGACGCCCAGGCCCTCCAGCTCCATCTGCAGCGCGGCCACCATGCCTTCCAGCCCCCACTTCCCCGCGGCATAGGCGGTCATGAACGGCCGGGCGCGCACGGCGACGTCGGAGGAGACGAAGACCACGTCACCGCGGCGACGTTCGACCATGCCGGGGACGAACTCCGTGACCAGGCGGTGCGCGCCGAGCACGTTCAGGTCCACCTGGACGCGGAAACGCTCCGGATCGGCCTCGTACACCGTGCCCGGTTCGACCGTCCCGGCATTGGAGACCACCACCTCGATCGGTCCCAGCGCGACGGTGACCTGCTTGGCGAAGTCGGCCACCGAGCCCGGGTCGGTGAGGTCGACCGGGTGGGCCGTGGCTTCTCCCCCGTCGGCGACGATCCGGGCGGCGAGTTCCGCGCACCGGTCCAGCCGCCGGGCGCCCAGTGCCACCGGGTGACCGGCCGCGGCCAGCGCGATCGCCGTCGCCGCGCCGATGCCGGAGGAGGCTCCGGTGACCACCGCCGGACGTCGGGCCGGCTGGTCGTACTTGCCCATCAGCGCACCTCCACGGTGACCGGGACGGTGGCGAAGCCACGCACGTTCGCGGAGTAGAAGCGGGTGCAGCCGGTGTGGTCCACCTCGATCGCCCGGACGCGAGCCAACAGCGCGCTCAGCACCACGCGGGCCTCCAGCCGGGCCAGGTTCGCGCCGAGACAGAAGTGCCGCCCGCCGCCGAAGCTGAGGATCTGGGCCAGCTCCTTCGGCGGCCGGTGCAGGTCGTACCGGTCCGGCTCGGCGAACACGGCCTCGTCCCGGTTGGCCGAGCCCAGCGCCAGCAGGAGCGGCGACCCGGCCGGCGCGGTCACGCCGTGCAGGAGCACGTCCTCGGCCAGGTACCGGGCGACGAACTGGGTGGAGGCGTCGTAGCGGAGGGTCTCCTCGACCCAGGCCGGCACCAGCGAGGGATCGTCGAGCACCTCGTCGCGCAGCGCCGGTCGGGCGGTGAGATGGTAGAGCGCGTTGCCCAGCAGCTTCGTCGTGGTCTCGTTACCGGCCACCACCATCAGGAACAGGAAGGCGACGACCTCGTCGTCGGTCATCCGGTCACCCTCGAGTTCGGTGCTGAGCAGAGCCGAGGTGAGGTCGTCGGTGGGGCGGCGGTGCCGCTGCGCCACGTGCGCACGGTAGTAGTCGAACAGGACGAGCGACGCCTCGATGCCGGCCGCGGGTACGTCCCGGATGCCGTGCTCGCGTGCCACCAGCAGATCGGCCAGCCGGCGCAGTTCACTCCGGTCGGATTCCGGCACCCCCAGCATCTCGGAGATCACGTCCATCGGCACCGTCCCGGCGACCCGGGCGATCCAGTCGAACGAGGACGTGCCGCCGCCGGCCAGCGCCTGGTCGAGGTAGTGGGCGGTGATCCGCTGGATCTGCGGTTCGAGCAGAGCGACCCGGCGAGCGGTGAAGCCCCGCGAGACCAACCGGCGTAACCGGGTCTGCTCCGGCGGGTCGAGGGCCAGAAACGACATGACGGTGTGCGCGTGTTCATTCCACGCGGTGGCGTCCAACGAGACGCCCATGCGATTGCTGTACGCCTCGTCGGCCCGGAGCGCCGCGGCGATGTCGGCGTGGCGCGAGAGCACCCAGAAATCGTTCTCCGCATTGTGGTAGAGCGGGCTTTCCCGGCGTAGCCGGGCGTACGTCGGATAGGGATCCACCTGCAGCTGGTGGTCGTAGGGGTCCAGCACCGGGGCGCTCATGCGTTGCCCTTCATGATCACGGCGACGACCTGGTCCAGCCGGGGAGCGAGGTCGGCGTAGGAGACCAGCCCCATCCCGGCCTGCAGGAGCGCGCCGAAGAAAGCCAGCGTCACGCTTTCGAGCACCCAGGGGTCGGCCGCGTCACCCAGCGCGGCCCGGAACCGGACGACGAACGCCGCGCCGATCCGAAGCCGTAACCGCCGGACCTGCGGGTCTTCCCCCAGCAGGCTCTTGGTCGTCGCCGCGGCCAGCGCCGGAGAGGTTCCGATCAGGAGAGCCAGGTGACGTGTGGTCTCCTGCAGCCGGGCCGTCGGGGTGGCCCCGGTCGGCGCCGGGCCGGTGTCGGCCGCCAGCAGGCGGCAGAACAACTCGGCGAACAGGTGGTCTTTCGACGCGACGTAGGTGTACGCCGTGGCCGCCGACACCCCGGCCCGGCCGGCGACCATGCGAATGGTGAGAGCCTCGTGGCCGACCTCGGTGAGCACCTCGGACGCCGCCGCGAACAGCCGCTCGAGCGTTTGCGTCTGACGCGCGTTGAGGCTCTGCCGGGGCAGCGTGGACACCTGACTGGACACCTATCCAACTTAGAACACGTTCTTGTTGGGATGCAACACGTTCTAGTTTGGGATCTGGGGCGTGTCACGGGGTCCCCCAGCTGTCGCTAGGTCGTGACCTGGGTGAGTGCGTCACGGACGATGTGGTGGATCACCGCGTCGTCGAGGGGTTCGCGGGAGAACCAGCGCCGGTAGAAGAGGGGTCCGGCGATCGCGGCGACGAGGTCGGCCGGCTCCCGGTTCGCCGCGAGCTCGCCGCGGGCCTGGGCGCGTTCGGTGACCGTGGTGAACGGTTCCATGATTTCGGCGTGGAGGGCGGTGTGCAGGCCGGCCAAGTCGGGGTCTCGTTCGGCGGCGTCGATGATCGAGGGCAGGACGGCGGCCCAGCGGGCGGTACGCAGTTGCTCGGCCAGCCGTTCGGTCAGGACGGTGAGGTCTCCCGCGAGGCTTCCGGTGTCGGGCGTCTCCGGTGGGGTGCCGATGGTCGAGCAGGCTTCGACCAGGAGCGCGGCTTTGGACGGCCAGTGCCGGTAGATCGTGGTCTTCGCCACGCCGGAGCGGCGGGCCACTTCATCGATGCTGACGCCGCCGATGCCGCCCTCGGTCAGCAGTTCGTAGGTCTGCGCGAGCACCGCCGCTCTGGATTTCTGCACGCGACTGTCGGGGGCCACCAGTGAACTCCGCTCTCTACTCCACTACGCTACTGTAGCGTAGCGGAATGACGAAGGAGAGTTCAGATGAAGCTCGCATCGGTACGGCTGGTGACTGACGACCTGGCCGCACTCACGGCGTTCTACCGCGTCCTTCTCTCCACTGAACCCGTGACCCCTTTCGGTGGCGAGGACTACGTCGAGCTGCACGCCGACGGGTCGGTCCTGGCGCTGGTGACCACCGCGGGCGTCAACCGTTACAACAACGGGGCCGCGTCGGCCCGGGCCAACCGTTCGGCGATCCTGGAATTCCAGGTCGAGGACACCGATGCCGTGCGTGCACGACTTGCGGGTCACGTCACCGACTGGGTCCAGGAGCCGACCAGCCAGCCCTGGGGCAACCGCTCGATGCTTTTCCGCGATCCCGACGGGAATCTCATCAACGTCTATTCATCCGCCACCTAGCCAACCGGCGTACGCGTTCGGCAAACCAGCAGTCGGGAGCAGAGTGCCGCGCGTCTGCCGTCGGGGTGCCCGTGCTGACACGCTGGTGCGGTGGCCAACATCGCGGACTCGACCGTCACGTTCTTCGCGCTCGACCCGGCGGTCCTGGCCGCGGTCCGCGATCAGGTCCGCCCGGCCGTCCCGTGGTCCCCGGCGCACGTCCTGAGCCTGGAGGCCGCCGTCCCCACCGGCCTCGACGGTGTGGGCCACGCTCAGTGCGCAGCATCCCGGCCTCGTCGTGCACAGCGTCTCGTCCGACGGCTCGGAGTTCTCGTCCTGCGGCTGGTACGTCGCCGGGCGGGCGACCCGCTGGGAGGAGCGCGAGCCCGACGTCCAGGACGACGGGGACGAGGAAGTGAGGCACCCCGCCGAGTGGGCGTTCTCGGAGAGCGTGGCCCGCGAGGTGTTGGCCGACAGCCGCCCGGTCCGTTGACGATCCCGGGGTTCGAGCTCGCGTTCTGCCGATCCGCTACGCCGAAGACGTGGCCACAGTGAGGACAGTCCGCGTTGCCGCCTCCGCCGGCGTCTGTCATGGGCGGCGCGTCTCGATGGAGTTTCTCTGCTTCCCTCGGGGCCGGCCTGGCTCCGGGACACTCCGCGACGAGTTGCCGAAGAGCACTGGGCCTACATGGACGGCTAGGCGGACCAGTTGATCGCCCGCGGGCCCAACGCTCGCGGACAACGGCGGTCGTGCCGTCCGCGCCGGACCACCTGATCGCGTACGGTCCGCTGCTGTCGGACGACGGCGCCACGTGGCTGGGTACCGCAATCCTGGTCGAGGCGCGGGTCCGGACGCGACGTGCGCTTTCCTGACCGCGGATCGGCATGCCGTTGTCGAGGCGCGCAACTGGCAGTTCGGCGGGCGCCGCTGACGAACGGGGCGGGATGCGCACCACTCGTGAAAAAGCCCGGAACGCGATGAGCGTTCCGGGCTTCGAGCGTTGAAGATCAGCTGCAGGGGTTGTAGTCCCAGCAGTCGTTGTAGCGCTTCTTGTGGTGGCGGCGACGGCGCGGCTTGCACTCGTTGTAGTCCCAGTCGTTGCACGAGTCGTACGAGTAGTCGTAGCAGCCGCTCATGTCGTCCAGCCTCCAAGAAGAAAGAGTGTGTGTTCCTGCTGTGCCACTAGCTTCGCGGGAAAGCCAGGCATGTTCGATCGGCGGCGTGACGACCGGAACGTTCGGTTCCCAACACTCGTCTGGGCTTGTTATTACGAACGGGTTGCCGGGGCGGGCAGACTGACCGCATGGTGGCGAAGCGCAGCGCGGGGCTGCTCCTGTACCGCACGGCCGGTGACCGGCTCGAAGTGCTGCTCGGGCACATGGGCGGGCCGTTCTGGGCCAAGAAGGACGCGGCGGCCTGGTCGGTGCCGAAGGGCGAGTACGAGGCGGACGAGACGCCGGAGGCGGCGGCTCGCCGCGAGTTCACCGAGGAGCTGGGCCTGCCCGCGCCGGAGGGTCCGCTGCTGCCGTTGGGCGAGGTGAAGCAGTCGGGCGGCAAGACCGTCACGGTCTGGGCGGTCGAGGGTGACCTCTCCCCCGCCGACGTCGTCCCGGGCACGTTCGAGCTGGAGTGGCCGCCGAAGTCGGGGCGCATCCAGCAGTTCCCGGAGCTCGATCGGGTGGGCTGGTTCGATCTGGACGCCGCGCGCGAGAAGCTCGTCAAGGGCCAGCTCCCGTTCCTGGACCGGCTCGGCGAGTCCCTCGGGTGAGTGGCCAGCGGATCGGCTTCCGGGCGGTGCCTGGGGGCCGGGTGGCGTACGCCGAGGTCGGCGACGGGCCTCCCCTGGTGCTGCCGACGCCGTGGGTGAGTCACCTGGAGCGCGACTGGGAGGTGCCGGAGTTCCGCGCGTTCGTGACCGCGCTGGCACGCACGCACCGGGTCGTTAGGTACGACCGGCTCGGGTGCGGCCTGTCGGACCGTCCGCCGCGGGGCGGCACCGGCGTGGAGCACGACACCGCGGTGCTCGCGACGCTCGTCGACGAGCTCGAGCTGGCGTCGTTCGCGGTGTTCGGGTTCTCGATCGGGGCGTGCGCCGCGCTGGGTTACGCGGCCGCGCGGCCCGGGCGGGTGACCCGGCTGGCGCTCTTCGGCGGGTACGCCGAGGGGGCCCGCACGGCGCCCGAGGCGCTGCGCACGTCGATCCTCGCCACCGTCCGGGCGCACTGGGGCGCGGGGTCACGGTTGCTGGCCGACGTCTGGATGCCCGACGTCGACAGCCGGGTGCGCGACGCGTTCGCACGGCTGCAGCGCGAGGCCACCGACGCGGAGACCGCGGCGGCGGTGCTGGCGTCGGTCTACGACGCCGACCTCCGCGGGATACTGGCCGACGTACGGGCGCCCACGCTGGTGCTGCACCGGCGCCACGACCGGGCGATCCCGTTCGCGCTGGGCCGCGAGGTGGCCGCCGGCATCCCCGGCGCTCGTTTCGTCCCCTTGGAGGGCAGCAACCACCCGCCGTGGCTGGGCGACTCCGGGGCGGTCCTCGACGCGCTGCTCCCGTTTCTCACCGAGAGCGATGGGGACGTGCTCACCGCCCGGGAGCGGGAGGTGCTGCGGCTGGTCGCGGCCGGGCGCAGCGACTCCGAGATCGCGGCCGAGCTGTTCCTGAGCAGCCACACCGTGCACCGGCACGTGGCCAACATCCGGCGCAAGCTCGACCAGCCGTCCCGTGCGGCCGCCGCGGCCGCCGCGGTGCGCCTCGGCCTGATCTGACCGGTCAGCACGCGCCCTGGTCGGGAACCGTGAGCGCGCCGACGACCAGCGACGCGACGATCGACGGCATGCCGGCCCACCGCTCCCGGCGCAGCGCCGGAACGGCGAACCCGGCGTCGTCCAGGAGTTCGGCGGTCGCCCGGTCGCACCGGCACCCGGCGGCGAACGTCTCCCACGGGCCGGCGAACCGGTGCTGGCGGCGCGCCAACCGGCTGCCGTGCTCGCCGCGCACGTGCTCCAGCACCAGGAACCGGCCGCCGGGGCGCAGGACCCGCCGCACTTCCGCGACGGCGGCCACCGGGTCCTCGACGGTGCACAGCACCAGCGTGCTGACGACGGTGTCGAACGTGTCGTCGGCGAACGGGAGCGCCTCGGCCGCGGCCGGCGAGACCCGCACCGCGTCGGCGCCGACCCGCCGCCGGAGCACCGCGCGCATCGCCGCGTTCGGCTCGGACACCGTGAGGCCGGTGACCGTCTCCGGGTAGTGCGGCAGGTTCAACCCGGTGCCCGCGCCGATCTCGAGCACGGACCCGACCGCTCCGGCCAGGAGATCGCGGCGGCGCGCGGCCATCCCCCGGCGCTCCCCGAGCGCCAGGAACGGGTCGTAGATCGCGGCGAACAGGCGGTCGTACCAGCCCGCGCGGTCGGCGGTGTCGGTCAGCGTCATGGCGGTCCCTCGGACTCGGTGGTGGGCGCCCCGTGGAGGGGGCGATCCGAGTCTCCGGGCCGGGCACCGCCTCCCGCGTCCCGCAAACCGGCCATTCGCGCTTCTGGCCCGGCCCGAGAGGGCGCGGCACCAGGACCGGGCGGCGCTGCTACCGGCCGGCCGACAGCGCCGGGGTGGCCGGCTCTTCGGGCGGCGCGATGCGGCGACCCCGTCGGCGGCTCCACCAGGCGTGGGCCAGACCGAGCGCACCGACCAGCGCCACCAGCCCCACCGACAGGAAGAACGCCGGCGAACCGGGATGATCGGCGGACGCACCGACCAGCACGTACGCGGTCGTGCTGGGCACGATCGCGGCCGCGGTGCCGAGCACGAACGGCAGCATCCTGACCGTCGTCGCCCCGAACAGGTAGTTGAGCAGACCGAACGGGAAGACCGGCAGGATCCGGGCGTAGACGACGGCGCGGGTGCCGTCCCGGTCGAGCCAGGACTGCAGCCGGGTGAGCCGCGCGTCGGGCCCGGCGGCCTCCGTGCGCCCGGACAGGAACGGGCGCCCGAGCCAACGGCCGAGCAGGAACGACACCGACGCCCCGAGCGCGATGCCGCCGAGCGCGGCCACCACCGCGACCGGGGCCGGCAGCAGCAGCCCGGCCAGCAGCGCCGGAACACCCCGGGGCACCATCAGCACCGACGTGACGACCGCGATGCCGGCCACCCCGAACGGCATCCACGGGCCGGCCTGCGCCACGTAGGCACGCAGTTCGGCGGGCTCGGGCACCCCGTACGTGAGCAGGAACCCCACGCACATCAACAGGATCACGCCGAGCGCCACCGCCCGGACCGCCGGGGACGTCACTGCGGCAGGTCCCTCCGGAGCGCGGCGGCGCCGTGCAGGTACACGTGGTGCAGGCCGGAGCGCGGGGTCTCGGTCTCGATGTGGGCCAGCAACCGGAGCACCCGGGGCATCGCCCCCGGCACCCCGATCTCGGTCGTGCAGAGCAGCGGCACGTCGGTGAACCCGAGCAGCCGGGCCGCGTACGCCGGGAACTCGGCGTCCAGATCCGGCGTGGCGGTGAAGATGACGCTGATCAGGTCGTCCGGCGTGATCGTGTTGCGGTGCATTACCGCCTTGATCAGCTCGGTCGTGCCCTCGAGGATCGCGTCACGCGAGTTCTCGTCGACCTGAATGGCTCCACGCAGGGCCCTGACCGCCACCGGCACTTCCCTTTCGTCGGCTAGGCGAAGCCTAGCCGACGGGGTCTAAAGCCCTACTTGGGAGTGCAACTGGCCGATTTCGGCCTGGCTCAGGTGCCGCGCCTTGCCGGGCTTGATGTTGGCCAGCTGCACCGGACCGATCGCGGTGCGCACCAGCCGGCTGACCGGGTGCCCGACCTCCTCGAGGAGCCGCCGCACGACGTGCTTGCGCCCCTCGTGGATGACGACCTCGACGAGCAGCTTGCCGGGCAGGTTGTCCACGACGCGGAAGTCGTCGACCTTCACGAACCCGTCCTCGAGCTCGACGCCCTCGAGCAGCCGCTTCTTGACGTCGCTGCTCATCGGGCCCGGCACCTCGGCGAGGTAGGTCTTGAGCACGCCGTAGGACGGGTGGGTGAGGCGGTGCGCGAGCGCGCCGTCGTTCGTGAGCAGCAGCAGGCCCTCGGATTCGGTGTCCAGGCGCCCGACGTGGAACACCCGGGTCTCCCGGTCCTGGACGTAGTCGCCGATGTTCAGCCGGCCCTTGTCGTCGCTCATCGCCGTGATGACGCCGGTGGGCTTGTTGAACGCCATGTAGACCATGCGGTCGTCGACGATCACGCGCTGGCCGTCGACGTGGATCACCGCGGTGAGCGGGTCGACGCGCTTGCCCTGGACCTGGACGACCTTGCCGTCGACGCTGACCCGGCCCTGTTCGATGAGCTCCTCGCAGGCGCGGCGCGATCCGATCCCGGCGGACGCGAGCACCTTCTGCAGGCGCTCGCCCTCCTTGGGTTCGTCGAGCTTGGCCGCCCAGTTCGGGTCGCCCTCTTCTTCTTCCCAGATGTCCTGGTACGGGCGGTTGTCGGTGGCCGCCTTGCCGCGGCCGACGGTGCGCGACACACGCTTCGGGGCCGGCTGGCCGTCGCGGCCGAGCGGTTCGATGCGCGGCGAGTCGGTGTCCCGCGAGGAACGCGCGGAGCCGGAGCGGGGAGCACCACCGCGCCCGCCGCCGGTGCCCTGGCGCGGCGCGCCGCCGCGGCGCGGGTTGTCGCCGCTGCTCTCCCGGCGCGGACCGGCAGCGCGG
>NZ_BAAAGX010000014.1:140622-426160 GCF_039524755.1 Cryptosporangium japonicum | reverse complement strand
CAACGGGCTGGCCGCCGCCGCGGTGGCGCCGGTGATCGCGTCGTACACCGCGGTGCTGATCTCGCACACCGCGGTGCCGTTCTGGAACGCCGCGAAGGACGAGTTGCCGTTCGTGTTCGTCGGCAGCGCGGCGGCGAGCGGAGCGGGGCTCGGGCTGATCCTCGCTCCGCGTGCGCAGGCGTCGCCCGCGCGCCGGCTGGCCGTTCTCGGGGCCGCGATCGAGCTGCTCGCGTCGCACCGGATGGAGGGGCGCCTCGGGCTGATCGGGGACGTGCTCCACGAGGAGAAGCCCCGGCGCTACCTCACCGCGGCGAAGTGGCTCACGGCCGGCGGTGCGGTGGGCGCCGCGCTGTTCGCGCGACGCTCACGCACCGCGGCCGTGGTGTCCGGGGTGGCGCTGCTGGCCGGGAGCCTCGGCCAGCGCCTCGGCGTCTTCCACGCCGGGGTGGAATCCACAAAGGACCCGAAGTACGTGGTGGGCCCCCAGCGCGAGCGCCTGGCGCGCGGGGTCAGCGAATCCGCACCGTGAGGCCGGGCTCGGCGGGCAGCAGGCGGCCGATCACCGGGTAGCCGGGCACCTCGCCGGCGACCAGCAGGCCACCGGAGGTCTGGGCGTCGGCGAGCAGGAGGGCCTCGTCCTCGGAGACCGCGCCGGCGTCGAGGTGGGGGCGCACCCAGTCGAGGTTGCGCCGGGTGCCGCCGCTGACGAACCCGTCGCGCAGCGCGTCGCGGGCGCCGTCCAGGTAGGGCACCGCGGCCGCCTCCACCTCGGCCGTGACGCCGCTGGCCCGGGCCAGCTTGTGCAGGTGCCCGAGCAGCCCGAACCCGGTCACGTCGGTGGCGGCCTCCGCCCCGGCCTCGAGCGCGGCGGTCGACGCCTTGTCGTTCAGCGTCGTCATCGCCGCGACGGCCTGCGGGAACACGTCGCCGGTCTGCTTGTGGCGGGAGTTCAGGACGCCGATGCCCAGCGGCTTGGTGAGCGTGAGCGCCACCCCGGGTGCTCCGGCGTCGTTGCGCAGGAGCCGGTCGGGATCCACCAGCCCGGTCACCGCCATCCCGTACTTGGGCTCCGGGTCGTCGACGCTGTGCCCGCCCGCGACGTGGCACCCGGCCGCGCGGCCCACGTCGAGCCCGCCGCGCAGCACCTCGCGCACCAGGTCGAACGGCAGCACGTCACGCGGCCACCCGAGCAGGTTCACCGCGACGACCGGCTGCCCGCCCATCGCGTACACGTCCGACAACGCGTTGGTCGCGGCGATGCGGCCCCAGTCGTACGGGTCGTCGACGACCGGGGTGAAGAAGTCCGCGGTGACCACGACCGCGCCGGCCGGGGTGCGTACCACCGCGGCGTCGTCACCGTCGTCGAGCCCGACCAGCAGCTCGTGCTCGGACGGCACGTCGTCGCCGATCAGGCCCTTCACCGCGTCCTCGAGCTCACCGGGCGGGATCTTGCAGGCGCAGCCGCCGCCGTGGGCGTACTGGGTCAACCGGTACGTGGTCATCGTTATAACCTATTCAGTTCGTAGGGAATGTCGGCGCGGCCCGCGGGGTTGGCGACAGGCATGACGACGATCGGATTCATCGGGAGCGGAAACATCGGCGGCACGCTGGCCCGGCTGGCCGTCGGCGCCGGTCACGACGTGGTGCTCAGCAACCGCCGCGGGCCGGAGACGCTGGCGTCGCTGGTGGCCGAACTCGGGCCGCGCGCACGGGCGGCGACCGTGGTGGAGGCCGCCGAGGCCGGGGAGATCGTCGTCGTGACGGTCCCGTTGAAGGCGTACCGCGACGTGCCGGTGGAACCGCTGCGGGGCAAGGTCGTCATCGACACCGACAACTACTACCCCGAGCGCGACGGACAATTCGCGGAGCTCGACGACGAATCGACGACCACCAGTGAGCTGCTTCAGGCCCATCTGCCCGATTCGTTCGTGGTGAAGGCGTTCAACAACATCTACGTGAAGCACCTGGCCGGGCTGGCGGGGCAGCCGTTGCGCACGGTGCTCCCGATCGCCGGTGACGACGCCGCCGCCAAGGCCACCGTCGCCGGGTTCCTCGACTCGATCGGGTACGACGCCTACGACGCCGGGCCGCTCGCCGAAGGCTGGCGCTTCCAGCGCGACACCGCCGCGTACGTGCTCCCCTACGCCGGGCCCGAGGCGGACTTCACCGGCGGCGGCTACCGGGTCACCGCGGACGTCCTGACGGGCAAGCTGGCCGAGGCGGTACGGTACCGGGACCAGTAGTCGCCGGGGAGACGTTCGGGTGGCTGGTGCCCCCCGCGGTCTTCAAAACCGTAGTGGCCGAGGATCTCGGTCAGGCGGGTTCGATTCCCGTCCGTCTCCGCCATCCCCGCCGTCCCACCCGGGGCGGAATAGAGTTCCGGTATGGATTCACGGCGGCTGATCCCGCGCACCGACGTGGCGCTGGCCGACCCCCGGCTCGCCGGCGACGTGGCCCGGCTCGGGCGCGCCCGGGTGAAGGCCGCCGTCGTCGAGGCGCAGGCCCGCGCGCGGGCGGGCACGCTGGCGCCCGACGAGGTCATCGCGGCGGCCGCGGCCGGCCTGCCCCGCCGGGCCACGTCGCTGCGCCCGGTGCTCAACGCGACCGGCGTCGTGCTGCACACGAACCTCGGCCGGGCCGTGCTCTCCGACGCCGCGGTCGAGGCGCTGGGCGCGGCGGCCGGCGCGACCGACGTCGAGATGGATCTGGGCAGTGGCCGGCGGGCCAGGCGCGGACGGGCGACGGTGGCCGCGCTCGCCGCGGCTGTGCCCGACGCCGGCGGTGTGCACGTCGTGAACAACGGCGCGGCCGCGCTGGTGCTCGCGGCCACCGCGCTGGCCGCCGGGCGGGAGATCGTGGTCAGCCGGGGCGAGCTGGTCGAGATCGGCGACGGGTTCCGCCTGCCCGACCTGCTGGAATCCACCGGCGCGCGGCTGCGCGAGGTGGGCACCACCAACCGCACCACGCTCGCCGACTACCGGGCCGCGATCGGCGCCGACACCGGCTTCGTGCTGAAAGTTCATCCGTCGAACTTCGTGGTCACCGGGTTCACCGCGGACGTTCCGGTCGCGCAGCTGGCGACGCTGGACGTGCCGGTGGTCGTCGACATCGGATCGGGGCTGCTGGCGCCGTCGCCGGTGCTGCCGGACGAGCCGGACGCGGCCACCGCGCTGCGCGCCGGGGCCGCGCTGGTGACCGCGAGCGGCGACAAGTTGCTCGGCGGCCCCCAGGCCGGGTTGCTGCTCGGGGACGGCGCGCTGGTCGAGCGGCTGCGCCGGCACCCGCTGGCGCGGGCACTGCGGGTGGACAAACTGACGCTGGCCGCGCTGGAGGCCACGCTGACCGGGCCGGAGACCCCGACCTGGTCGGCGCTGCACGTGGACGTGGCGTCGCTGCGCTCGCGGGCCGAGGCGCTGGCGGCGGCGTTGCGTGCCGACGGCGTGCCGGCCGACGCCGGGCCGAGCGACGGGGTGGTGGGGGGCGGCGGCGCACCCGGGGTGGTGCTGCCGTCGTTCGCGGTGACGCTGCCCGAGGAGTGGGCGGCGGCGTTGCGTGCCGGTGAGCCGCCGGTGGTGGGCCGGGTGGAGCGCGGGGCGTTGCGGCTGGACCTGCGCTGCGTTCCCCCGTCCGCGGACGGGGTGCTTCGTGGCGCGGTGCTCGCCGCCGCTGCGGTCTCGGGCGGCGACGCTTCGGGCGGCGACGCTTCGGGCGGCGACGCTTCGGGCGGCGGCGCTTCGGGCGGTGGGGGGTCTTGTTCCGGGGCCGTGGGCTCGGGTGGGGATGGCGGATGCACGTCGTAGCTACCGCGGGGCACGTGGATCACGGGAAGTCGACGCTGGTCCGGGCGCTGACCGGGATGGAGCCCGACCGGTGGGCCGAGGAACGCCGCCGGGGCATGACGATCGACCTCGGCTTCGCCTGGACCCGCCTGCCCGGCGGCTCCGAGGTGGCGTTCGTGGACGTCCCCGGCCACGAACGTTTCGTGCCGAACATGCTGGCGGGGGTCGGCCCGGTCCCGGCCGCGATGCTGGTCGTGGCCGCCGACTCCGGCTGGATGCCCCAGACCGCCGAACACGTGGCCGCGCTCGACGCACTCGGGGTGTCGCACGCCGTCCTGGCGGTGACCCGGTCGGACCTGGCCGACCCGGCACCCGCGATCGCTGACGTCCGGGCCCGCCTGCGCGGAACCTCGCTCGACGGCCTGCCCGCGGTGGCGGTGAGCGGCGCGACCGGCGACGGGCTCGACGAGCTGCGCGCACACCTCGAGGAGCTGGTGGCGCGGTTGCCGTCGCCGGACGTCACCGCACCGGTGCGACTCTGGGTGGACCGGTCGTTCACGATCCGAGGCAGCGGCACCGTGGTCACCGGCACCCTCAGCGCGGGCACCCTGCACGTCGGCGACGACCTCACCCTCAACGGCCGACGCGTCCGCGTCCGCGGTCTGCAGGCCCTGGGCGTGGCCCACGAAACGGTCACCGCCGTGGCCCGCGTGGCCGTGAACCTCCGCAACGTCGACCGGGACGACGTCCACCGCGGCGACGCGCTCCTCACCCCCGGCGTCTGGGATGCCACCACGGTGATCGACGTCCGTGTCGAGGGCGAGGATCTGGATGCGGCCCCCGGGGCCCTGACCCTGCACCTGGGCTCAGCCGCCGTCCCCGTCCGCGTGCGCCCGCTGCCCCGAAGCGGTCCCTTTCCGGCGCCCCAGGGGCCGCTCGAATGGGACCACTTTCCGGCCCTGGGAACCGATGATGCCGGGGCCAGCGGTGCGCACGGCGGCCCGGGAAGCGGTCGGGTCCGCGGCTCCGAGGGGAGCGGCACGCACGATCCCGAAACCCACGACCCCGGATCCGCTGGTGCGCCCAGTCCGGCGACCGGCAGGACACCTGACCGCGCGGGCCACAGCGCGCTCAGCCCCGAACCCAGCAGCACGCACAACCGCGAAACGAGCGGCGCGCACAACCCGGGCCGCAGCGCCGCGCAGGGCAAGGAGACCAACGAAGCACGGCTGAGCGGCGCAGTGGGCGAGGGCACCGCGGTTAAGGCGGGCGGCGCGGCTGGCGCGGGCGGCGCGGACAACGCAGACAAAGCGGGCAACGCGGGCGGCGCGAGCACCACCGCTGGCCCGAGCACCACAGCTGGCGCGAGCAACGCGGTTCGCGCGAGTGCTGCGGTCCGCGAGAGCAGCGCGGCTGATCCGAGCATCGCAGCTGACACGAACACCACGGATGACCCGAGCACCACGGCTGACCCGAGCACCACGGCTGACCCGAGCACCACGGCTGACCCAAGCACCACGGCTGACCCAAGCACCACGGCTGACCCGAGCAGCGCAGATAACGCGGGCGGCGTGGGCGGCCCGGTTGGCGCGGGCGGCCCGGTTGGCGCGGGCGGCGCGATTGGCGCGCGCAGCGGTGAAAGTAGCAGCGCGCGCCTCGAAAGCAGCGGCACGCACGACGGCGAGGCCCGCGGCGCGCGCACTCCCGGCGCCAGCGGCGCGCGCACTCTGGGCACCAGCGGCGCGCATGGCGGCGAACACCGTGGCGGCCGGCTCAGTGACGCGGGCGGCGCGGACAACGGCGGAGCCAGCAGCGCGCCCGACTCCGAACCCAGCGGCACGGGTGGCGGCGGAACCCGTGGCGCCCGCGACTCCGGAGCTGGCAACGCGTACGACGGCGAAGACGGCGGGGCACGCCATGTCGAAACCGGCAGCACCTACGACGGATCGATCGGCGGCCTGAGCGATCAGGAAGTAAGCCCGCCCGGTTCGGGCGCGAACGGCGCGGGGCCGCAGGTGCAGTTCGCCCGGCTCACGCTGAGTGCGCCACTACCGCTGGCCGCCCGGGACCGAGCCCTGCTCCGCGACCCCGGTGCCCACCGGGTGATCGGCCGGATCACCGTCCTGGACACCACCCCACCCGCCCTCACCCGCCGCGGAGCAGCCGCCGCCCGCGCCACCGAACTGGCCGCCCTGACCGCAGCCTTCCACTCGGGCCATGCCGCCGAACCAAGCGCCGCTACCCGCGTCACCGATACAGGCGCCGCCACCCCTGCAACCGCTGCAGGCGCCGTTAACCGCGCAACCGATCCAGGCGCCACCACCCGCGCGACAGATACAGGCGCCACCACCCGCGCGACCGACACAGGCGCCACCACCCGCGCGACCGACACACGTGCCACCACCCGCGCGACCGATACAGGTGGGGCCACCCCTGCCACCGCGCCAGGCATCGCCGCCCCCTCCACCCAGCCCGGCGCCCCGGCCGGTACCGAACCGGGCGCCGCCAGCCGCCCCGAGCCTGCCGCCGTTCATGCGACCGAGCCAGGCGCACCTGCCCAGGCCGCCGAACCGGGCACCGCCACCCGGACCGCCGAGCCGCACACCACCGAACCGGAAACGCCTACCCACGCCACCGGACCTGGCACCCCAACCCGCACCACTGAACCAGGCGCCGCACCCGGCACCACCGAACCACGCACCACACCCGGCACCACCGAACCACGCACCACACGCAGCACCACCGAACCACGCACCACACCCGGCACCACCGAACCACGCACCACACCCGGCACCACCGAACCACGCACCACACCCGGCACCACCGAACCAAGCGCCACACCGGGCACCACCGAACCCGACGCCCCAGCCCGCACCACCGAACCACGGGCCCCGGCCCACGCCGAGGATCGCGGCACGGCCCACCGCCCCGTCACCGCCAGCCCCGACGCGGCCGCCCGCTCGCTCGGGGAGCACGTCGTGCGCACCCGGGGCATCCTTCGCGCCGCCGAGCTGCGCGGCCTCGGCGCCACCCCACCCCCCGACGCCCGCCGCGCCGGCGACTGGCTCATCGACGCCGACCGAGCCACCCACCTCCGGGCCCACCTCGCCCAACTGCTCGCCCACCACCGCACCGAAGGCAGCCTGGAACCCGGCCCCACCGTCGACGCCGCCCGCCGCGCACTGGACCTTCCCGACAAGATTCTCCTACTGGCCCTCGTCCAACCCCCGCTCACCGTCCGCGACGGCCGGGTCGTCGACCGCGATTCGACCCCGCCGCTGCCCGCCGCGGTGGCCGACGCTCTCGGCACGCTCGCCGGCGAGCTCACCGACCATCCGTTCCGCGCGCCGGAGGCCGGTCGGCTCACCGCGCTCGGTCTGGGGCAGCGGGAGCTCGCCGCCGCGGAGCGGGCCGGTGCGGTGCTGCGCCTGGCCGACGCCGTGATCCTGCTGCCCGGCGCCGACGAGCGCGCGGTCCGGGTGCTGCGCACGCTGGATCAGCCGTTCACCACGAGTCAGGCCCGCCAGGCCCTGGACACCAGCCGCCGGGTGGTGCTCCCGCTCCTCGCGCTGCTCGACCGGCAGCTGCGCACCCGCCGCCTGCCCGACGACCGCCGTGAGGTCACGAGCACGAACAACGCGTCCTGATACACGTCGAGACGATGTTCACGAAGCGCACCGGATCGACGCGTCGTCACTTACCGTAATCGACATGGCTCCCCGCTTAACCGTCGCCGAGTTCGTGCGTGAGGTCTTCGACCAGCGCACGCCGCTGTTCTACGCGATCGCCGTCGTGCTCGGCGCCAGCCGGGCCGGTGATGTCTACGCGGCCACCGCGGACATTCCCGAGGCGCTGCTCCTCGGTTCGGTGCTCGGTGGCGCGCTGTTCGTCCTCATGTGTGCGGTGACCTGGTTCGTTCTGCGCATCCGCGGCGCGTGAGACCTCACCGTCGGACGTCGGCCGGGCCCGCGGACACCGGCAGCCCGGCCGCGGTCCACGCCTCGAACCCGCCGATCATGTCGGTGGCCCGCCACAGCCCCACCTCGCGGAGGCTGGCCGCGGCCAGCCCCGAGCTGTAGCCCTGCCGGCAGACGACCACGACCTCCAGGTCGTAGCTCACCGCCTCGGGAATGTTCACCCCGCTGGACGGGTCGAGCCGCCACTCCAGCACGGTCCGGTCGATCACTATCGCCCCGGGGAGCTCGCCGGCCGCGGCCCGCTGCGTCTCCGTCCTGGTGTCGATGAGCAGCGCACCCCGCGCGGCCGCCGCCCGCGCCTGTGTCGGCGTCAGGCGATGGAGCCCGGCGCGGGCCTTGGCGAGCACGGCCTCGACGCCGCGCGGAGAGTCCGGCACACGACCTATCCTGCCTCACGTGCGAAGTACCGGCGGACCGGCCAACGCATCCTGAGAATGTCCTAAACTGCTGACAAAAATCAGCTGGAAGGGCCGGGACATGGCTGCCGCTATCGACGCAACGCCGACGACGCTCCCGGAGGACCTGTTCCTGGACGTCGACCGCACCAGCGCGATCCCGCTGTACTTCCAGATCGCCACGCGCATCGAGCAGGCCATCGTCGACGGACGGCTCGCGCCCGGCGCCCGGCTGGAGAACGAGGTCACGCTCGGGCAGCGGCTGAACATGTCCCGGCCGACGATCCGGCGCGCGATGCAGGAGCTGGTCAACAAGGGCCTGCTGGTGCGCCGCCGCGGCATCGGCACCCAGGTGGTGCACGGTCCGGTCACCCGCAAAGTGGAGCTGACCAGCCTCTACGACGACCTCGACCGGGGCGGTCAGCGCCCGGCCACCAACCTGCTCGTGCACGAGATCGTGCCCGCCGACGACGTGGTCGCCGACCGGCTCTCGATCGCCGCCGGTGAGCCGGTGCTGCACGTCCGGCGGTTGCGCCTGTCCGACGGCGTGCCGCTGGCCGTGATGGAGAACTACCTGCCCGAGGACTACACCGATCTCACCGCCGACGCGCTGGCGAGCCGCGGGCTCTACCAGCTGCTGCGCGGGCGGGGCACGCAGATCCGGGTCGCCCAGCAGCGGATCGGCGCGCGCGCGGCCACCGCCGAGGAGAGCCGGCTGCTCGAGATCAAACGCAGCGGCCCGGTGCTGACGATGGACCGCACCGCCTACGACACGTTCGGCAAGGCCGTCGAGTACGGGCACCACTGCTACCGCCCGGACAACTACTCGTTCGAGATCACGCTCGTCAACAACTGAGCGCTCCGTGCACGAGCGCGGCGGCGACGTCGACCGCTCCGGCCACGTCGCCGTCGTGCGGATAGAGCAGCGTCCGGCCGACGACCAGCCCGTGGACGCCGGGCAGCCCGAGCGCGTGCTCCCAGGAGGCGTAGGTGACCTCGGGGTCGCCGCCGCCCTCGCCACCGAGCAGCAGCGTCGGGAGGGTCGCGGCCTCCAGAACGCGTTCCATGTCGTCGACCACCGGCAGTTTGAGCCAGGTATAGGCGGACGAGCCGCCGAGCCCGGACGCGATCGCCACCGAGGTGATCACCGCGTCGGTGGACAGGTCGTTCACGATCCGGTCGCCCCGGCGGGCGCTGCGGAACGGTTCGAGCAGGAGCGGCAGCCGCGCGTTCGCGGCCGCCGTCACCGCGTGCGCGGTCGCTTCCAGGGTGCGGACGGTGCCCGCGTCCTCCAGATCGATGCGGACGAGGAGCTTCGCCGCGTCGAGCCCGGCGGACACCATCGAACCGACGTCGTGGCCGGTGAACCGGTCGTCCATCTCGAACACCGCACCGCGCAGCCCGCCGCGGTTCATCGAGCCCACCGCGACCTTGCCGTCCAGCGCGCCGAGCAACGCGAGGTCGTCGAGGACGTCCGGCGTGCCGAGTACGCCGTCGACGCCCGGTCGCGAGAGCGCGAGCACGAGGCGTCGCAACAGGTCGTAGCGGTTGGCCATCGCCATCGGGTCGGCGCCGACGCCGAGCGCGCCCCGGGCCGGGTGGTCGGCCGCGACGATGAACAGCCGCCCGTCGCCCCGCACCAGCGGACGGCGGGTGCGGGATGCGAACGCGGCGGCGATCGCGTCCGGGTTCTCGAACCGGGTCCGGCGCAGCCGCCCGAAGTCGACGGCCGGAGGCGCCAGGTCAGGCCGGGACATGCTGCTCCACTTCCGCGGTCGTGGGCATCGCCGTCGAACACTCGCGGCGGCCGGCGACGATCGCGCCGGCGACGTTCGCGAAGCGAACAGTACGTTCGAGCGACCAGCCCGCCAGCAGGCCGTGGCAGAGCGCGCCGCCGAACCCGTCGCCGGCCCCGAGCCCGTTGACGACGTCGACCGGGTGCGGTGGCATCTCGACGCTCTCGTCGCGGGTCCTGGCCAGCACCCCGCGTGGCCCCTGTTTGACGACCGCGAGCTCGACGCCGCGCTCCAGCAGCGCGTCGGCCGCGCGGTGCGGATCGGCCTCGCCGACCGCGACCTCGCACTCCTCGCGGTTGCCGACCGCGACCGTGACGTGCTCCAGCGCCTTTCCGACCTCGTCGCGCGCCGACTCCGGTGACGGCCAGAACATCGGGCGCCAGTCCAGGTCGAGCACGGTGAGCGGCGCCCGGCCCCGCGCCTGCCAGGCCGCGTGGTGGGTGGCGCGGCTCGGCTCGCGGGAGAGGCCGGTGACCGTGGCCCAGAAGATCCGGGCCTCGGCGACGGCGGCCTCGTCGACCGCGTCGATCATCAGGTCGGGCGCCACGGGCTCGCGGTAGAAGTAGAGCGGGAAGCGGTCGGGCGGGAAGATCTCGCAGAACGTCACCGGTGTCTTCAGGTGGCCGATCGTCGCGACCCAGCGGTCGTCGACGCCGAGGCGGGTCAGCTCCCGGCGCGCGTACCGGCCGAACGGGTCGTCGCCGACCGCGGTGATCACGGCGCTCCTCCGGCCGTGCCGCGCGGCCGCGATCGCCACGTTGGTCGCGCTGCCCCCGAGGTACTTGCCGAACGTCTCGACGTCTTCGAGGCCGACGCCGTCCTGCAGCGGGTAGAGGTCGACGCCGATCCGGCCGATCGTGATCAGGTCGTACGGTGCGGACATCCCGGAGCCCACCCTTCGTCTTTTTGTCCTGACAAACTATCAATGCCCTGTTGTTCGGACAAGTGGTCACGCGCTTGTTCCGTTCCGTGACACTGGCTATCGTCAGTCCACAAGTGAGTCAGGGGTGGGCTGGCTCGAGGGGGATCGATGATCGTCGTGTTCGGCGGCCGAAGAACCAGCGGCCGCGACGGTGCCTTTCCGGACACCAACGTGCCCTACGTCAAGCAGCGGATCGAGCGGCTGATCGCCGGCATCAGGCCGTCGCATCTCATCGGCTCGGCCGCGGCCGGGAGCGACATCCTGTTCCTCGAGGCCGCGCTGAAGCACCGCATCCCGGCGACCGTCGTCGTCACCGGCGGCAGGAAGGCGTTCGCCGCCGCGAGCGTCGACGACCGGCCGGGGTGGCGCCACCGGTTCGACCGGGTCCTGCGCTCGCGCCGGGTATCCGTCCGCGAAGCCAGGGCCGGCACCGGCGACGAGGCCTACCGGGCGGTCAACACCCGGATCGTCGACACCGCGCTGCGGATGCGTGACTCCCAGGCCCACACCGAGATCCTCGGGTTGGTGGTGAGCGACGGCGGGGGGCGCAACCACACGGAGGAGTTGGCCGCGGAGCTCGACACCCACGGCGTCGTCGTTCTCCGGGTCGACCCGCTGGTCACCAAGGACGAGGCCCCGCTGGCGTTCGTGGCGATGCCGTTCGGCGACAAACCCGATCCGGCGCGACGCACCGAGCCCTACCAGTCCGACGCCACCTGGGACCGGCTGCTCTTCCCCGCGCTGACCGACGCCGGCTACCGCGCGGTGCGGGCGGACTCGGAGGCGCGTCCCGCGGTCATCGACACCCAGATGATCCGTAACCTGCTGCGTGCCGATCTCGTCGTCGCCGACCTGGCGACGCTCAACCCGAACGTGCTCTGGGAACTGGGCGTGCGTCACGTCGCGCAGCGCCAGGGCACGATGGTGATCCAACCGCGGTCGGCGGCGATCCCGTTCGACCTCACCCGGCTGTCGATCCGCCCGTACGAGCGCGCGGCCGAGGCGATCACCGATCAGCAGATGCTCGACGGCCTGCGCATGCTCAAAGAGGCGCTGACCGAGATCGGCGAGCACCGCGGCAACCAGGACCACGTCGACAGCCCGGTCCACGACATGGTCCGCACGCTGCGCCTGGTCGGGCTCCCGGAGACGACCGACCCCAACCTCGACCTCGCCGAGATGGTCGACGTGGCCCGCGAGACCGACGACATGACCGGCCTGGTCGACGCCGCACAGGCGGCGCAGGATGCGAACATCGCACCGGAGGACCGGACCACGCTCCAGTTGAAGGCCGCGCTCTCCCTCGTCGAGGGAGCGCGGTACGACGCGGCGATCGACATCCTGCGGCCGCTGGCCGACGCCGACGCCGGCCACGACAACGAGCTCCTGCAGCAGACCTACGCGCACGCCCTCGTGCGCACCGGCCGGCGGCCCGCCGCGAGCCTCGAGGACGCCGAAGCGCGGCTCCGGACGCTCAACGAACGGCACCCGGGCTCGGCCGAGACGCTGGGGCTCATCGGAAGCGTCGCCAAGGCGCACGCCAACCGGCGCAACCGGGCCCGCAAGGACGCCACCGCGGAACTCCGGACCGCCGCCGAAGCCTACGAGGAGGGCTTCCACCTCGTCCCCACCGACTACTACCCCGGCGTCAACGCGGTGACGCTCCGGCGCCTGCTCGCCGACCACGCCGACCTCCCCGACCGCGAACGCGACCGCAACCGGGCCGCCGCGATCCGCCTGCTGCCGGTCGTCCGGTTCATGGCGGAACGCGCACCGGGCACCGACGGCTGGGCCCGGGCGACGCTCGCGGAGCTCGCCCTCCAGGAGCACCTCCTGGCCGACGCTCCCTACCGCGACGCGAAGGACCGGTACGCGGTCGCCGCGGCCCAGGCCACGAAACAGCAGTGCACGAGCATGGCGAACCAGTTGAAGATGCTGCGCGAATGGGGTGATTCCGACGAGGTGATCACCCCGTTGCTCGAAGCGGTGACCCGGCGACGACACACCTGATCTACTGTGGAAAGGCGGCGCGCGGGTGAGGGGTTTCGTGGGTCCGTTGCCCGAAGGTTCCGAGGACTGGCTCACCGACGATCAGCTGCCCGGGTTGTTCCGCGCCGCCGATCGGGCCTCGATGGCCGGGCAGCGGTACACGCTGTGGTGGAACCAGCTCCGGCTCGGTGGTGCGGTCGTCGCGGCGGTCGGTGGGGCGTTCAGCTTCATGGCCGGCCGGTTCGACCTCTGGGGGTTCGTCGGCCTCGCGGGTTTCCTGGCGGCGCTCGTCGCCGAGCTGGTGATGCTCGCGCAGCGGCCGGAGCAGGAGTGGTACACCGGGCGCGCGATCGCGGAGTCGGCGAAGACGCTCGCCTGGAAGTACGCGGTCCGCGGCGCGCCGTTCGACGACACGCTGCCCGACAAGGACGCGCGTCTCCTGCTCGCCGAGCGGCTGCGTGAGGTCACGGCCAAGGCGCAGGGGCGGGTCACCGTGCCGACCGGCCCGCACGCGTTCGTCACCGAGGCCATGCTCGCGTTACGCGAGCAGGACCTGCCCACGCGCCGGGCGATCTACCTGCGCAACCGCGTCGACGACCAGCGCGCCTGGTACGAGCGCAAAGCCGAGGCCAACCGGCGGCGCGCGGTCTGGTGGCAGCTCTCCCTGGTCGCGGGTGAGATCGCGGCCATCCTGATCGCCGCCGGCCGGGCGTTCGGCATCTGGGAGGCCGACTGGTCCGGCATCATGGCCGCGCTGGTGGCGGCCGGTGCGGCCTGGCTCGTGCTCAAGCAGCACTCGTCGCTCGCGACGGCGTACGCGGTGACCACGAACGAGCTGGGGCTGGCCGCGGAACAGCTGTCGACGGCGTCGGACGACGACTGGTCCCAGGCGGTGGCCGACGCCGAGGAGGCGATCAGCCGCGAACACACCATGTGGCTGGCCTCACGCAACGACCGCGGTCACTAGAGCGTGGCCACCTCGGCGGCGGTGAGAGCGGAGTCGTAGACCCGGACGTCGTCGATCGTGCCGCGGAACCAGTCGGCGTCGCGGCCGTTGAACTTGGCCCGGCCCACCGCGAACTTCCCCGTGGACGCGAACCCGGCTCGGTAGGCGGCGGTGCCCTGCGGCACCCCGTCGACGTACAGGCGGAGCTGGCCGGCCCGCGCGTCGAACACGCCGACCAGCCGGACCCACGTCATCGTCTTCGCCGGGGCGGTGGAGAGCGCGCGGGTGCCCGCCGCGTTCTGCGTGTCCCCGGCCACCCGCGAGAACGCCCACTTCTTCTCGGCCACCGAGTACTGGAGGTAGAACGCGCTGTTCACCGCGCCGTCCTGGCTCACCGCGGTCTGGTAGCCCTCGCCGTTCACCAGGAACACCGACGCGGCGACGGTGAAGCTGCTCGTCGCCGCGGTGTCGAGCACCGCGCCGGGCGTCGTCATCTGGCTGTTCCGGCCGTTGAAGCCCCCGGCTCCCCCGGCGGCGGTGACGTTCGCGGCGGTGAGGTTCCGGCCGCCGACGTCGGCCGTGCCGCTACCACCGTCGACGCCCCACGCCGCGACCGGGCGGGGCCCCGCGGGCGCCGGCGCGGCCGCGCTCGGAGCGGCCGACGACACCGCCGGTGACGCGGTGGGCGACGCCGCCGGCGGTTCCGCGGAGGGCACGGCCGGGGACGGCTGCTCGCGTGACGCGGTGGGCTCGTCGCCGCCGAACACGCCGCTGACCAGCACCACTCCCGCGACGATCGCGACCGCGAGCACCGCCGCCACCGCGACGAGCACGCCCACGCGCCGCGTCGACGCGGGGGCCTCGGGTGGCGCCCCGCCGGCGTCGAAACTCGGCACCGCGGACGGGTCGGCCAGCACGAACGGCACCGCCGCCGGCTGCCCCCAGGGGTCCGACGTCACCTCGGTCGGCGCCTCCGCTCCGCCCGGGGCGCTCAGGAGGACGGTTTCCCGATCCAGCGAGACGGTTTCGTCGTGGCGTAACTCGGGCGTGTCCTGCGGCACGGCGGAACCTCTCTGAATCGATCGAAGTACCCCACTCTATCCACAGTGGTAACTCGGGCTCCGGCGGGCCGAGGTAGCGTCGGGCCGTGCGCCCCGAGTTCCTCTGGTACATCCCGAACGAGGTCACCGCCGGGCACCGGGGCGACGACGTCGTCGAGAACCACAACAGCCTCGCGACGCTCACCGCGCACGCGCTGGCGATCGAGAAGTACGGCTGGGGTGGCGCGCTGCTCGGCGCCGGGTGGGCCCGGCCCGACACGTTCACCGTGGCCACCGCGCTGGCCGCCCGCACCACGACGTTCCAGCCGCTGATCGCCGTCCGGCCCGGCTACTGGCACCCGGCGCACTTCGCCGCCGCGGCGGCCACGCTCGACCGGCTCAGCGGGGGCCGGGTGCTGGTGAACGTCGTCTCCGGCCGGGACGATCCGGCCGCCTACGGCGACACCGACGGCGACCAGGCCCAGCGGTACGCCCGCACGGCGGAGTTCCTGCGCATCGTCCGGGCGCTCTGGACCCGCGAACGGGTGACCTGGCGCGGCGAGTACTTCTCGGTCACCGACTCCACGGTCGGGTCGCGCCCGGTGGTCCGGGCCGGTCGCACGCACCCCCGGCTGTACTTCGGCGGTGCCTCCGCGGCCGCCGAGCGGGTCGCCGCCGCCGAGGCCGACGTGCAGTTGTTCTGGGGCGAGCCGCTGGAGGGCATCCGGGACCGCATCGCGCGGCTGCGGCACCTGTGCGCCGAGGTCGGCCGGGAACACGCCCCGCTGGAGTTCGGGTTGCGCGTCACCACGGTGGTGCGCGACACCACCGAGCAGGCCTGGGCCGACGCGGAGGCCCGGGTGGCCGCGATGGCCGCGGGCCGGATCGCCGGCGGGCCCGACTGGAGCGCCGCGGTGGGCCAGCAGCGCCTGCAGGAGCTGGCCGCGCGCGGCGACGTCCTCGACGACAACCTCTACACCGCACCGGGCCGGTACGGCGCGGCCGGCGCGGGCACCACCTGGCTGGTCGGCTCCCCCACCGACGTCGCGACCGCCCTGCGCCGCTACCGCGCGCTCGGGGTGACCCATTTTGTCCTCTCCGACACGCCGTACCCTGCCGGAGGTGGAGCGCCAGGGCCGCCACCTGCTCCCCCTGCTGACCACGGACTAGGGGGCTCGCCTCACCACGCGTGCCACTGCACGGCCTCTTCCACCGGGCGGCGGGCCGGCTGGGACCAGCGGCCCCGAGCCGCGTGGTCCCCGGGCCGTCGTCAGCGCGTCGGCGGGCGGGCCCAGCAGGTCACGCACCTCCCCGTGCCGACGTGGAACGACATGAGCGGGCCGCCGTTCGGAGCTGCTGCACGGCGCCGTAGGTCGACGCGCCGAGGCGGGGGTCGGTCAAGCCGGCGGCGTTACGCCGCACCGGGATCACCCACACCGGGGCCTCGTCGAGGTGCCCCGGTACGCGGCGGGGCTGAGCCCCCGACGTCGCTCGCCGGGGCGCTGAGCAGTTCGTCGCGGCGCGGCCCGCAGGCCTGCTGCCAGCCCTCCCGGCACCAGGCGCCGGTCGGGGACCGGTCGGAGCGCCACGACGAGTTCGACGGCTTCGCCCCGCTGGCGCGCACCGCCGAGACGGCTCGGCCGGAACCTCGTGACCACGCACAACACGTGGACCGGGGAGAACCTCCCCGACGGCGCGGAGCACGCGCGGCGACTCGCTCGCGGACGCCCGCGAGAAGGCCGCGTGGTTCGCCGCGCGCACCTGGACCGACCGGCGGATCCGCGGGGTACTGGAGAGCGTCCGGGGCTGCGATCTCTCCGCCTACGACGTGGAGGGACTCAGAGCCGGTCGAACCCCAGCAGACCACCGAACACGGTGTCGTGAACAGCGGCGCACTCCGTGCGGGCCGGTGCGATCGACGGGCTGGACCTCGTCCCGAACGCGGTGCCGACCGGTTTCGACGAGGTCGTCGAGCGGCTCGTGTCCGAACTCCGGGACCGGGGCGTCCATCCGGCCGGGTACCCCGGCACCACGCTGCGCGTGAAACCTCGCGTTACGTCCTCACCGCGCGGGGCGGTGATCGACGATCCGGCGCATCTTGCCGACCGAGCGTTCGATGCCGCCCGGCTCCACGACCTCGACCCGCACCGAGACCCCGATCCGGTTCTTGATCCGGCGCGCCAGCTCGTCCCCGGCGTTCCCGGGCCGCACGGCGTCCCGGTGCTCGACCCGCACGGTCATCGAGTCCAGGTGACCGCTGCGGTCGAGCACGCACTGGAAGTGCGGGCTCAGCGGCGCGAGGCCGAGGATCAGCTCCTCGATCTGGGTGGGGAACAGGTTCACCCCGCGCAGGATGATCATGTCGTCGGTGCGGCCGGTGATCTTCTCGATCCGGCGCATCGACCGCGCGGTGCCCGGCAGTAACCGGGTCAGGTCGCGGGTGCGGTAGCGGACGATCGGCATCGCCTGTTTGGTCAGCGAGGTGAACACGAGTTCGCCCTCCTCGCCGTCGGGGAGCACCCGGCCGGTGATCGGGTCGATCACCTCGGGGTAGAAGTGGTCCTCCCAGACGTGCAGGCCGTCCTTCGTCTCGACGCACTCGCTGGCGACGCCGGGCCCGATCACCTCGGACAGCCCGTAGATGTCGACCGCGTGCAGGTCGAGCCGTTCCTCGATCTCGCGGCGCATGTCGTTGGTCCACGGCTCGGCCCCGAAGATGCCCACCTCGAGCGACGTCGAACGCGGGTCGACGCCCTGGCGCTCCAGCTCGTCGATCAGCGCGAGCAGGTACGACGGCGTCACCATGATGATCTGGGGCCGGAAGTCCTGGATCAGCTGCACCTGGCGCTCGGTCATGCCGCCCGACACCGGCACCACCGTGCAGCCGAGCCGTTCCGCGCCGGCGTGCGCGCCGAGGCCACCGGTGAACAGGCCGTAGCCGTAGGCGTTGTGCAGGATCATGCCGCGGCGCCCGCCGGCCGCACGGATGCTGCGTGCCACCACGTCGGCCCAGGTGTCGAGGTCACCCCGGGTGTACCCGACGACGGTCGGGCGGCCGGTCGTGCCCGACGACGCGTGGATCCGGACGACCTCCTCGCGCGGCACCGCGAACATGCCGAACGGGTAGTTGCGGCGCAGGTCCTCCTTGGTGGTGAACGGCAGGAGGGCCAGGTCGTCGAGGGTCTTGACGTCGTCGGGGTGCGCGCCGGCGGCGTCGAACGCGGCCCGGTAGTGCGCGACGTTGTCGTAGGCGTGCCGGATCGTCCGGTGCAGGCGCCGGGTCTGCAGCGCGCGGAGCTCGTCGCGCGACGCCGTCTCGATCGGGTCCAGGTCGCCGGGGCGGGGGCTCAGGTCCTTCACGGCGCCTCCCCGGAGAACGTGGGCTGCCGCTTGGCGAGGAACGCCTCGACCGCGCCCTGGTGATCCTTGGTGAGCCCGAGCCGCGCCTGGGCGCGCGCCTCGGCGGCGAGCACCGGGTCCAGCTGCTGGGCGAACAGACGTTTCGTCGCGGCGTAGGCCGCGGTGGGGCCCTGCGCGAGCCGGCCGGCCAGGGCCCGGGCGGCGGCCGGCAGGTCGTCGGCGGGCACCGTGGTGGCGCCCAGGGACGCGGGTGTGAACGGTGTGCCGAGCAGCACCAACTCGCGGGCCCGGCCCACCCCGACCGCGGCCGACAGCGTCGCGGTCAGCCCCGAGTCGCAGGTGAGGCCGATCGCGGTGAACGCGGTGGCCAGCGTCGCGCCCTCGGCGAACAGCCGGACGTCGCAGGCGAGCGCCAGCGCGAGCCCGGCGCCGGCCGCGGTGCCGTTCACCCCGGCGACGACCGGCTTGTCCATGGTGGTCAGCAACCGCACCACCGGCGCGTAATCACGTTCGACGGTGTCGAACGCGGTCGCCGCGTCGGCACGCAGCGCGTCGGCGTGTTCACCGAGGTCCTGGCCGACGCAGAACGCGGAGCCCGCGCCGGTGAGCAGCACCGCGCGCACGCCGTCGTCCGCGGCGACCTCGGCCAGCGCCGCGTGCAGCGCGGTCTTGGTGGCGGCGTCGAGCGCGTTGCGCCGGGCGGGCCGGTTGAGCGTGACGATCGCCGCCGCGCCGTCGCGTTCGAGCAGCACCTCGCTCATTTCGCCACCAGCGTCAGCACGTCGTAGGTGGCGACCGGGGCGCCGTCGGAGTTGGTGACCACGGCGTCCCAGCGGACCTCGCCGTAGTCGGCGGTGGTGCGCGGCGAGATCTGCTTCACGGTCAGCGTGACGCCGATCGTGTCGCCGGCCTTCACCGGGGTGAGGAACCGCAGGTTGTCGACGCCGTAGTTGGCCAGCACCGGGCCCGGCGAGGGCTCGACGAACAGGCCGGCGGCCAGCGACACGACCAGGTAGCCGTGGGCGACGATGCCGCCGAACAGCGGGTTCTTCGCGGCCGCGTCGGCGTCGGTGTGGGCGTAGAACGTGTCGCCGGTGAACTCGGCGAAGTGCTGGATGTCGGCGAGCGAGACGGTGCGGGTGGCCGAGCGGATCGTGTCGCCGACGCGCAGCGTGGCCAGGCTCTTGCGGAACGGGTGGACGTCCTCGTCGTTGCGTGCCGCGCCGGTGGTCCACTGGCCGGTGACCGCGGTCAGCAGGTCCGGGGACGCCTGGACGGCGGTGCGCTGCATGTGGTGCAGCACGGCCCGGATCCCGCCGAGCTCCTCGCCGCCGCCGGCGCGCCCGGGGCCGCCGTGCACGAGCACGGGCAGCGGCGAGCCGTGACCGGTGGACTCCCCGGCGTCGTCGCGGTCGAGGACGAGGACGCGGCCGTGCCAGGGTGCGAGCCCGAGCACGACGGCGCGGGCCACGGCCGGATCGTGGGTGACCACCGACGCGGCCAGGCTGCCCTTGCCGCGGGCGGCGAGCGCGATCGCGTCGTCGACGCCGGAGTAGCCCAGCACCGTGCTGACCGGCCCGAACGGCTCGACGTCGTGCGGCTCGCCGGCACCGGCCCGGGCCCGCAGCACGACCGGATCCAGGAACGCGCCCCGCTCGGGGACGCGGTCCGGGTCGCCGATCACGACGTCGGCCGACGCACGCAGCGCCTCGATCGCCTTCCGGACCTCGTCCCGCTGGGCCAGGCTCGCCAGCGCGCCCATCCGGACGTCGGGGTCGCGCGGGTCGCCGACCGGGATCCGCGCCAGGCGGGCTCCGAGGGCCTCGATCACGGTGTCCTCGAGGGCCGACGGCACCAGCACCCGGCGGATCGCGGTGCACTTCTGCCCGGCCTTCACCGTCATCTCGGTGACGACGCCCTTCACGAACAGGTCGAACTCCGGATCCTCGGGGCGCACGTCGGGTCCGAGGATCGAACAGTTCAGCGAGTCGGCCTCCACGCCGAGCACCACTCCCCCGTCGACGATGTTCGGATGCCGACGCAGGATGCCCGCCGTGTGCGCGGAGCCGGTGAACGCGACCGAATCCTGCACGGTGAGTTCGTCGAGCAGGGTTCCGGCGCGGCCGGCGATGAGCTGGAGCGCGCCCTCGGGCAGGATCCCCGACTCCACGATGCGGCGGACGACCAGTTCGGTGAGGTAGGCGGTCTGGCTCGCGGGCTTGACGATCGTCGGCAGCCCGGCGAGGAACGCCGGGGCGAGCTTCTCGAGCATGCCCCAGACCGGGAAGTTGAACGCGTTGATCTGCACCGCGACGCCGGGCCGGGACGTGTAGAGGTGCCGCCCGACGAACGTGCCGGCCTTGCCCAGGCGCTCGACGCCGCCGTCCAGCACGATCGTGTCGTTCGGCAGCTCACGCGTGCCCTTGCCGGCGAAACTGAACAGCGTGCCGATGCCGCCGTCGACGTCGACCGCGGTGTCCCGGGTGGTGGCGCCGGTGTGCAGCGAGAGCGCGTAGAACTCGTCCTTCTGCGCGGTGAGGTGCTTGGCCAGGTTCTTGAGCAACGCCGCCCGCTGGTGGAACGTCAGCGCGGTGATCGCCGGGCCGCCGACCTCGCGGGCGTACCGCACCATCGCGCCGAGGTCGAGGCCGCGGCTGGAGATCCGGGTGACCTCGTCGCCGGTGACGGCGTCGAGCAGCGGCTCGCCCTCGTCCGGGGCGCGGTACCAGCGTCCGGCGGCGTAACTCTCGAGCACGGTGCCTCCTCGGGTGTTGCGAAGAGCGGCTTGTTCATGTCACGGTATTACAGACCGATCGTTAAGTAAATGCGCCGGAGGGGACGATGGAGCTGCAGGAGAAGTTCGACGCGGTCATCGCCCACCACGACCGGATCGAGCCGCGCGACTGGATGCCCGACGGCTACCGCCGCACGTTGATCCGGCAGATCGCGCAGCACGCGCACTCCGAGATCATCGGCATGCAGCCGGAGGGCAACTGGATCGGGCGCGCACCGTCGCTGCGCCGCAAAGCGATCCTGCTGGCCAAGGTGCAGGACGAGGCCGGCCACGGCCTGTACCTGTACTCGGCGTGCGAGACGCTCGGGATCTCCCGCGACGAACTGGTCGAGCTGCTGCTCTCCGGCAAACAGAAGTACTCGTCGATCTTCAACTACCCGACGCTGTCCTACGCCGACGTCGGCACGATCGGCTGGCTCGTCGACGGGGCCGCGATCTGCAACCAGGTGCCGCTCTGCCGCACCTCCTACGGGCCCTACGGGCGGGCGATGATCCGCATCTGCAAAGAGGAGTCGTTCCACCAGCGGCAGGGTTACGAACTGCTGCGCACGATGATGAGCGGCACCGAGGAGCAGCGCGCGATGGTGCAGGAGTCGGTCGACCGGTTCTGGTGGCCGTCGCTGATGATGTTCGGCCCGCCCGACACCGAGTCGCCCAACAGCGCCCAGTCGATGGCCTGGGGCATCAAGCGCAACTCCAACGACGAGCTGCGCCAGAAGTTCGTCGACATGACCGTGCCGCAGGCCGACGCCCTCGGGGTCACGCTCCCCGACCCGGCGCTGACCTGGAACGACGAGCGGGGCCACTACGACTTCGGCGAACCCGACTGGGCCGAGCTCACCGCGGTGATCCGCGGCGACGGCCCCTGCAACGCCCAGCGCCTGGCCCACCGCCGGGCCGCCCACGACGACGGCGCCTGGGTCCGGGAAGCCGCCCTGGCGTTCCGCGCCCACGAGGACGGCACTGCGCCCGTGGTTCACGATGCGGCGGACGCGTTCGGAGACCGGTCGTGAACCGCGCCGAGTGGCCCCTCTACGAGGTGTTCGTGCGGGGCAAGCGCGGGCTCAACCACGTCCACGTCGGATCGCTGCACGCGCCGGACGACACGATGGCGCTGCGCCACGCCCGGGACGTGTACACCCGGCGCAACGAGGGCGTGAGCATCTGGGTCGTCAAGGCCGACGCGATCACCGCGTCCAGCCCCGACGAGAAGGACCCGCTGTTCGCGCCGAACGGCGACAAGGTCTACCGCCACCCGACGTTCTACGAGATCCCCGCCGACGTCCCGCACATGTGAGGCCGCCATGGACAACGTGTACGACGGACTGCTCGAGGGCGACTCGTCGCAGTGGGCGTTCGGCACCGACTTCGAGGACCCGCTGGCCGGGGTCGACACCACCGTGCCGGCCGGCGTCGACGGGGCCGACCTCGCCACCTACTGCCTCATGCTCGGCGACGACGCGCTGGTCCTGTCGCAGCGTCTCGCCGAGTGGTGCAGCCGCGCCCCGGAACTCGAAGAGGACATCGCGCTGGCGAACATGGCGCTCGACCTGCTCGGCCAGGCGCGGTTGCTGCTGGCGCGCGCGGCCGCGGCCGACCCCGCGGTCGTCCCCGCGCTGCCGTCCGGCTCGCCCGTGCCGGCCGAGGACGCGCTCGCGTTCTTCCGCGACGCCGGGCAGTTCCGCAACGTGCGCCTGGCCGAGGTGCCCAACGGCGACTTCGCGCACGTCGTCGTGCGGCTCCTGCTGTTCTCGACCGCGCGCCTGGCGACCCTGGACGCGCTGCGCGCCAGTGTGGACACGGTCCTCGCCGCGGTGGCCGCGAAGGGCGTCAAGGAGCTGACCTACCACCGGGACTGGGCCGGTCGCTGGTTCGTGACGCTCGCCCAGGGCACCGAGGAGTCCCGGCGGCGCCTGCTGGGCGCGCTCGATTCGTCGTGGCCGCTGCGGGCCGAACTGGTCACCGCGCACCCGGTCGAGCGGTCGCTGCCCGGCGTCGCCGCCGATCAGAGCGCGGTCGCCGGCCAGGTCGACGCGGTACTCGACCAGGTGCTCGCCGTCGCCGGGGTGGACCGGCCGGGGAAGGCCCCGCTGGCCGGTGTCGGTGGCCGCACCGGCCGGGACGGCCGGCACACCGAGCACCTGAGCCGCCTGCTGGCCGAGATGCAGTCGGTGGCCAGGGCGCACCCGACGGGCCGCTGGTGACCCCGGACCCGTGGGTGGTCGCGAGCGAGGTCCGCGACCCGGAGATGCCGATGCTCACGCTCACCGACCTCGGCGTGCTGCGCGACGTCCGCCTCGTCGACGACACCGTGATCGCGTCGATCACGCCGACGTACTCCGGGTGCCCGGCCATGGCCACCATGCGCGACGACCTCGTGCACCGGCTCACCGACGCGGGGTTCCCGCGCGTCGAGGTGCGGATCGTGCTCGAACCGGCCTGGTCCAGCGACTGGATCACCGCGCGCGGCCGCGCCGCACTCCACGACGCCGGCCTCTCCGCACCCGGCCCGGCCCGGACGGACACCGGCCCGGCCCGGACGGACACCGGCCCGATCGCGCTGACGCTGGGCCCGGTGCGCCGGGCGCTGACCTGCCCCCGCTGCGGCAGCGGCGCGACCGAGCTGGTCTCCGAGTTCGGCGCCACCGCCTGCAAAGCGCTCTACCGCTGCACGGACTGCCTGGAGCCGTTCGACCACGTGAAGGAGATCTGATGACCGCGCCCGCCCTGGTCCCGGCCCGGTCGGCGGTGTTCCATCCGCTGACGGTGTCGGACGTCGAGCGGCTCTGCGACGACGCGGTCGCGGTCACGTTCGCGGTGCCCGACGACCTCCGCGAGGCCTACGCGTTCTCCGCCGGGCAGTCGCTCACGCTGCGTCGTTTCGTCGGCGGCGTCGAGGAGCGGCGGTCGTACTCGATCTGCGCCCCGGCCGGGAGCGCACCGGCGATCGGCGTCCGGGAGATCCCGGGCGGGCTGTTCTCGAGCTGGCTCGTCCACGAGGTCCGGCCCGGCACCCGGATCGACGTCCGGACGCCCACCGGGGCCTGGAACGCGGATCCGGCCACCGGTGAGCGGCACCTCCTCATCGGCGCCGGCTCCGGCATCACTCCCCTGCTCTCGATCGCCGGTACCGTGCTCACCCACCCCGACGCCCGGGTGTCGCTGCTCTACGGCAACCGCACCAGCGCGACCGTGATGTTCACCGAGCAGCTCGGCGACCTGAAGAACCGCTACGGCCCCCGCCTGCAGATCGCGCACGTGCTCTCCCGCGAACCCCGCGACGTCGAGCTCTGGGCCGGGCGCCTCGACCGCGACCGCCTGAACCGGCTGTTCGCCGACGTGATCCCGGTCGAGACCTTCGACCACGTCTGGCTCTGCGGCCCGCTGGCGATGGTCGAGGACGCCCGCGCGGCGCTCACCGGGTGCGGTGTGCCGCCGGAGCGCGTGCACGTCGAGCTGTTCCACGTGGACGCGCCGCCACCGCGGCCGCGCCGGACCGGCCCGGAGACGGTGGGCGCCACGACGGCGCTGACCACCGTGCTCGACGGTCTGCGGACCACGGTGGACGTCCCGCGCGACGGCACGCTCCTGGACGGGGTGCAGAAGTCCCGGTCCGACGCGCCGTTCGCCTGCAAGGGCGGCGTCTGCGGGACGTGCCGGGCGCTGGTGCGCGACGGCGAGGTGGACATGCGCCGCAACTACGCGCTGGAGCCGTCCGAGGTCGCGGCCGGGTTCGTGCTCACCTGCCAGACGTTCGGCGTCAGCGACGCGGTGACGGTGGACTTCGATGCCTGAGCCGCTGGTCGTCGACGACGCCGGGGACCGGGTCGTGTGGCGGCTCAACCGGCCCGAGGTGCGCAACGCGATCGATGCGGAGCTGGTCACCGCGCTGCACGACGCGTGCGCGCGGGTGGAGGCCGAACCGCGGGTCGTGCTGATCGTCGGCGAGGGCGGCACGTTCGCGGCCGGCGCCGACATCGCGCAGCTGCGGAAACGGCGCCGCGACGACGCGCTGCGCGGCATCAACTCGTCGGTCTTCGACCGCGTCCACCGGCTGCCGATGCCGACGATCGGGCTGGTCGACGGGTACGCGCTCGGCGGCGGTGCGGAGCTGGCGTACGCGTGCGACTTCCGGATCGGCACCCCGCGCACGCGGGTGGGCAACCCGGAGACCGGGCTCGGCATCCTCGCCGCCGCGGGCGCGGCCTGGCGGCTCTCCGCGCTGGTCGGTGAACCGCTGGCGAAGGAGATCCTGCTGGCCGGTCGGATACTGAACGCGTCCGAGGCGCAGGCGGTGCGGCTGCTGAACGAGGTGGTCGAACCGGAGGAGCTGCTCGCGGCCGGGCACCGGCTGGCCGACCGGATCACCGCGAACGCGCCGCTCGCGACCCGGCTGTCCAAGGCGGTGTTCCACGCCCCGCGCGGCGCGCACCCGTTCGTCGACGACCTCGCGCAGGCCGTGCTGTTCGAGACCGAGGAGAAGGAGACGCGGATGACCGCGTTCCTCGAGCGGAAGGGGCGACGCCCGTGACCGCCGACGTCGCACGGCGCAGCGCCGAGGTGATGCTGGCCGCCGACCGGGCCAGCCGCTCGCTCGGGATCACGCTCGAGCACGTCGGGCCGGGCACCGCGGACGTCTCAATGGTGGTCCGCGAGGACATGACGAACGGCTGGGACCTGTGCCACGGCGGTCTCATCGCGACGCTCGCCGACACCGCGTTCGCGGTCGCGTGCAACTCGCACGGCGAGGTGACCGTCGCCGCCGGGTTCGACGTCACGTTCCTCGAGCCGGGCCGGGCCGGTGACCGGCTGCGTGCCCACGCGGAGGAACGCTCCCGGCGCGGCCGCTCCGGCATCTACGACGTCACCGTGCGCCGCGACGAACCCGACGGCTCCCCCGGCGTCGTCATCGCCGAGTTCCGCGGCCGGAGCCGCTCGCTGGGCCGCCCGATCACGGGCTGACCACCCAACCGGCCACCCGGGCTCGGCGGCGGCCGAAGGCGAGCGGCGGCCGGCTCAGCGGCGGGCCAGGCCGTCGAACGCGAGCTGGGTCAGCGCGTCGGCCACCGCGGCCGCGTCGTAGGTGCCCTCGGCCCGGTACCACTCCGCCAGCGAGTTCACCATGCCGAACAGCAGGCGGCTGACGAGCTCGGCCGGGATGTCGTTCCGCAGCGCGCCCTCGGCCACCGCCGCACGCACCAGCGCGGCGAGCCGGTCGTCGAGCCACCGCCGCCGCTCGAGCGCCTCGACCTCCACCGGCGTGTTGCCCCGCACGCGCAGCAGCAGCGTGACCGCGGGCTGGTGCGCGACGAGCACCTCCACCGAGCGACGCACGACCCCGCGCAGCCGCTCGTAGGCGCCGGCCGAGCCGGCGTCCTCGACCGCGCCGCCCACCACCGCGGTCAGCTCGTCGAGCGCGTCGTCGAGCGCGAGCCGGAGCAGGTCCTCCTTGCTCGTGACGTGGTGGTAGATCGCGGGTTTGGTGACCCCGAGCTCCTTGGCCAGGTCACCGATGCTGGTGGCGTCGTACCCCTTGCGGTTGAACAGCTCCACCGCGGTGCGCAGGACCGCGGCCTGGTCGTAGCCGGGCCGGCCGCGGCCGCGGCGTGGAGCGGGGTCGGCTGCAGTCACCGCCGAAGCCTCTCACGACCGGAGGCGTTCGGCGGCGCGCGCCACCACCGGCCCACGGTTGCGCCGGTTGTCGGCGAGGAGGCGCTCGACCTGCTCCGGGTCGGCCTCCGGGCTGGTCGGCGACCCGGCGTCGAACGGCGGCCGCGGGTCGTACTCCATCACGAGTTGCACGGCGCGTGCCGTCGCCGCGTCGTAGACCTCGGCGGCGACCGTGAGCGCGAAGTCGATTCCGCTGGTCACGCCCCCACCGGTGATGACGTTGCCGTCCCGGACCACGCGCGCCCGCTCGGGCACCGCGCCGAGCAGCTCCAGCAGCGGGTGCGACGCCCAGTGCGTGGTGGCGCGCTTGCCGCGCAGCAGCCCCGCCGCTCCGAGCACGAACGCGCCGGTGCACACGCTGGTGACGTACCGGACGCCGGCAGCCTGCGCGCGGACGAAGTCGAGCGCGACGTCGTCGGCCAGCAGCTCGAACGCGCCCTGCCCGCCCGGCACCATCAGCACGTCGGCCGGCGGGGCGTCGGCGAAAGCCACCGTCGGGACGATCGAGAAGCCGGCGTCGGTCGGCACCGGCCGGGTGTCGTGCCAGGCCAGGTCGACGGTCGCGCCGGGTAGCCGGGAGAACAGCTGCACCGGCCCGGTGAGGTCGAGCTGGGTCACGTCCGGGAACAGCAGAGCCACGAAGCGCACGGCTCCGAGACTAGCTCGGGCGGGTCAGGCCTCCGGGTCGAGCCGGTAGCCGGCGCCACGGACCGTGCGGAGCGTGTCGCGGTCGAACGGGCGGTCGATCTTGTCACGCAGGTGACGGACGTAGACGTCGACGACGTTCGAGCCGCCGTCGTAGGCGAAATCCCAGACGTGGTCGATCAGGTGGGTGCGGCTGAGCGTCTCGCCCGGGTGGCGCATGAACTCGTGCAGCAGCGCGAACTCGCGCGCGGACAGGTCGAGCGGCGTCGTCCCCCGACGCACGCGGTGCGTCGCCGGGTCGAGCTCCAGGTCCCCGACCAGCAGCTGCGTGGGGCGCGGTACCGGGCCGCGGCGGGTCAGCGCCCGGACACGGGCGTACAGCTCGTCGAGCGCGAACGGTTTGGTGAGGTAGTCGTCGGCGCCGGCGTCCAGGCCGCGGACCCGGTCCTGGACGTGGTCACGGGCGGTCAGCATCAGCACCGGCACCCAGACGCCGTCGGCCCGGATGCGGCGGACCACCTCGAACCCGTCCGGCGGCGGGATCGTCGCGTCGAGCACGATCCCGTCGTACTCGGTCTCGGCGATCCGCCACAGGGCGTCGACGCCGGTGACCACGATGTCCACCGCGTAGCCCGCGCGGCGCAACCCCCGGTCGAGGAGCGCGGACATGGGCGGGTCGTCCTCGACGACCAGCAGCCTCATGCCCCCAGGATAGGGGTAGACATGTCGGGAGGGGTGGTGCGATGCGATCGCTACGGAGCCGGCTCGTCGTCATCTTCGCGGTGGGGTCGGCGCTGACGCTGCTGCTCGGCCTGGGCGGGCTGTACGCGCTCGTCGACCTGCGCCTGCGCTCGGCGCTGGACACCGAGCTGAGCTACCGCAGCGCCGACCTCGCCGCGAGCATCACCGTGCGTGAGGGCCGGATCGTGCGCTCGGACCCGCTGGCGCAGCTCTACACCGCGGACGGGGCGCTGATCGCCGGGTCGCCGTCGCTCAACGGCCACCGGCTGCTCAGCGAGGAACAGGTCCGCTTCACCGACCAGCCGTGGATGACCGACGCCGAGACGCGGATCGGGCACAGCACCGGCACGGTGCCGCTGCGGGTGGAGGCCCGCCGGGTCGGCACCAGCGGCGAGGTGCTGGCGGTGGCGGCGTCGCGGCGGGTGATCGACCGCGCCAGCCTCAGCGCGCTGGTGGGCCTGGTCGCGGCCGCGCCGCTGCTGATCGTGGCGCTGAGCGGCGCGGGCTGGCTGGTCGTGCGGGCGGCGCTGCGTCCGGTGGACGCGCTGACCAGGGAGGCCGCCGCGATCTCGTCGTTCGACCACGACCGGCGGCTGCCGCGGGTCGCCGGTGACGACGAGATCGCCCGGCTGGCGACGACGCTCGACGGCATGCTCGACCGGCTCCGCGTCGCGTTCGAGCGGGAGCGGGCGTTCGTCGACGACGCCAGCCACGAGCTGCGGACCCCGATCGCCGTGCTCCGCGGTGAGCTGGAGCTCGCGCTCACCGCCCTCGACGACCCGGCCGAGGTCGAGCAGTCGCTGCGCGCCGCCCAGACGCAGGCGGTGCGGCTGACCCGGCTGGCCGAGGACCTGCTGCTGCTGGCCGGTGACCCGGTGGCGGTCCGCGAGCCGGTCGAGCTGCTCGCGTTCACGGCCGCCGAGACGCCGGCGCTGGGCCGGGTCGTCGGCCTGCGGATCGAGACCACCGGTTCCCCGGTCGAGGCCCCGGTCGACGCCGACCGCCTCCGCCAGGTGTTCACGAACCTGGCCGGGAACAGCGCCGCCGCCGGCGCGGGCGCCGTCCGGGTGACGATCGGCCACGACGAGGCCGGTGCGCTGATCGAGTGGGCCGACGACGGCCCCGGCTTCCCCCCGGCGCTGCTCGGCTCGGCGTTCGACCGGTTCGTGCGCGGCGACGCCGCCCGCGCGCGCGGTTCCGGCGCGGGCCTCGGGCTCTCGATCGTGCGGGCGATCGTGACCGCGCACGGCGGCACCGTGCAGGCCGGCAACGGCGCTCCGCTGGGTGGCGCGGTGGTCACCGTGCGCATCTGACGTTTCATCGTGGTGTCATGCCGCGCGGCGCATCGTGCGGTCATGACCCTGATCGGACTGCCGCTCCTGCTGGTTCTGAGCGCGGCACTGCTGGTGGTGCTGGCCGGAACGCTGATCGGCTGGAACCGCTGGCCGCGCCGGGTGGCGTGGCCGGCCCGGGTGCTCGGCCTGCTGCTGGTGATGGTGCTGCCGGTCGCGGTGAGCGGCGACATCATGAACCGCTACTACGGCTTCTACACGTCCTGGAGCGACCTGACCGGCGGCCCGGTCGACGTGCGGCTGACCGCGGCGGCCGAACTCCACCACGAGCGCGTCTCCTCCTCGGACCTCGCCGACGGGCGGGCCGCGGCGGCGCACGGCCACGGGATCATGATCCCGTGGTCGATGCCGGGGGCCCGCTCGGGCCTGAACCGCAGCGGCTACGTGTACTTACCCGCGGCCTACTTCGACCGGGCGCGCTCCACCGAGCGGTTCCCGGTGATCGAGCTGCTGCACGGCTACTCCGGCAGCCCGCACAACTGGGTGCACGCGCTGCCGATCGCGTCGATGCTCGACACCGAGATCGCGGCCGGGCGGATGGCCCCGGTGATCGCGGTCGCGCCGTACGAGTACGACCGGAACGACGGCGAGTGCGTCAACGCGGTCCGCGGCGAACAGAACGAGACGTACCTCGCGCGGGACGTCCCCACCGACATCGCCGACTCGTTCCGCACCGCGACCGCGCCCGGCTCCTGGTCGACGCTCGGCTTCTCCACCGGCGGGTTCTGCGCGGTGAACATGGCGTTGCATAACCCCCACACCTACCGCGCGGCGGTGTCGCTCAGCGGCTACTTCACCGCGCTGACCGACGCCTCGACCGGTGACCTGTACCGCGGCGACGCGGCCGTGCGCCGCTACGACTCGCCGGCCTGGTTCGTCCGGCACCGGCCGGTGTATCCCTCCCTCTACGTGTTCGCCAGCGGCGGGGACACAGCGGCGATGCGTGAGATCGCGCCGTTCCGCCGGGCCGTGCCGGCCGGCACCGACCTCACCACGGTCACGATGCCGACCGGCGGCCACAACACGACGGTGTGGAACGCCGCCCTGCCACCGGCCCTGGACTGGCTCGGGCACCGCCTGCCCGCGCCGACCACGACGCCGCTGGTCGCGAAGTGAACGCGCACGTCGTCGCGCTGGGGCTGGCGGCCGGCGCCGCGGCCGGGTACGGGATCAGCTCCCTGCTGCAGGCGATCGGCGCCGGGCAGCCCGGCGGCACGCTGCGCCGGCCGGTGTACCTGGCCGGGCTCGGGCTGGACGGCGTCGCCTGGGTGGCGTCGCTGGCCGCGGTCCGCGGGCTGCCGCTCTACGCGGTGCAGGCCGTGCTGGCCGGGTCGGTGGCGGTCACCGCGGTCGCGGCACGGATCGTGCTCGGCACCCGGCTGGGCCGCGCGCACACCGCGGCGCTGGTCGTCACCGTGGGGGCGCTGGCCGTGCTCGGCGGCAGCGCCGGGTCCGAACACGCGGTCGCGCTGTCGCTCCCGGTCCGCTCCGGCGTCCTCGCCGTCGCGCTCCTGCTGGCCGCCGCCGGGTGGGCCACGGTGCGCCGGACCGCGTCCGGATCAGACACCGCGCCGACGTCCGCCGGGTGGGCCGCGCTCACCGCGGCGCTGGCCGGTGCCGCGTTCGGGGGTACCGCGCTCGCCGCCCGCGCCGTCACCCTGCCGACGCCGTTCTCGCCGCTCGCCCTGGCCACCGACCCGCTCGTCTGGGCGCTCGCGTGCTTCGGCGTCACCGGCACCGTCCTGTACGCCTCGGCCCTGGAGCACGGGGACGCCGCCCGCGTCACCGCGCTGCTCTGGATCGTCGAGGTCCTTCTTCCGGCCGGCTTCGGCGTCGCCCTGCTCGGCGACACCGTCCGGCCGGGCTGGGGACCGGCCGCCCTGAGCGCCGTCCTCGCCTCGACCGCCGCCGCGGTCGTGCTCGCCACCCCTCAACCGGAAATGGCCCGACGATGAACGAAGACCTGGTCCCGGACCGGCTCACCCTCGACCTGCCCGCCGACGCGACCGTGCTGGTCGGCAGCGACCTGCACCTGCACCAGACCGCGACCCCCGCCACCGCCCGGATGGAGCACGACCTCGTCGAGCGCCTCGAGGCCTGGGACGGGCCCGGCGCCGTCGTCCTCAACGGCGACGTCGTCGAGCTGTGGGGCGAGCCGGACGGCACGGTCGCCGGTGCGCTGGCGGCCCACCCGGCGCTCACCGCGGCGCTGCGCCGCTTCACCGACGGGCCCGGGCGCACGCTGGTGATCACGGTCGGCAACCACGACGCGGCGATCGCCTGGGACGAGAAGGCGGCGACCGTCCTGCGGGACACGATCGGCGCGCGCTGCGCCCTGCAGGTCGACCTGGTCTTCGCCACCCCGGCCGGGCGGCGCGTGGTGCGCTGCGAACACGGCCACGCCTACGACCCGGCCAACGCGTTCGCCGACCCCCGCGACCCGCTCGACTCGCCGCTGGGCCAGCACATCGTCCAGCAGGTGCTCCCCGAGGCGCGGCGGGCGCCGTTGCTCGGTGACCTGCCGGAGCTGGCCGATCCGGGCGCGGCCGGCGAGTTCATCGGCTCGCGCCTGCTCTACCGGCACCTCGCCCCGGCGGCGAAGTGGCTGCTCGTCCCGCTGGCCGTGCTGCTCGCGCTGCGGATCCACGGGCTGGTCCGGCTCGTCTCGCACCCGGCCCGGTTCGAGCGCTGGGGGTTCTTCCTGGGCGCCGGGATGCTGGCCGAGGTCGCCCTGATCGCCCTCCTGGTCCTGCTGGTCATCCGCACCGTCTACACCGGCCTGGCCGCGAGCGGTCTCGGGCCGCGCGGCCGGGGCTCCAACGCCGCGCCGAACGCCGCCGCCGCGGCGCTGTGCGCGCAGGGGTTCGCCGGTCTGATCACCGGCCACACCCACCAGCCCGAGCTGAGCCCGGTGCCCGGCGGCTTCTACGCCAACACCGGCAGCGGCACGCGGGTGGTCGAGCGGCGCGCGGCGCGCTGGTTCCTGCCCCCGGTCTTCGTCCCGTTGCTGCGCCGCGTCTGGGTCGAGCTCGACGTGGTGCACGACCTGCGGATCCGGCTGGTCGTGCACGAGACGTCCAGCGGCGAGAACACCCGGGTCGAGCGGCTGGCCGTGCGCCGGGTCGCGGACCGCGACGCGGTCGTCGCCCAGCTGCCGGGGCAGGCCGGCTGGCCGCTGCCGCAGAGCGGGCTCCAGCGGCGCGCCCGGCTGGAGCGAACCCGCCGGATCGCGGCGCTGGCCGTGGCCGCGGTCGCCGTGGTGGGGCTCGGCTCGGCGTTCACCGCGCCGCTGCACGGCCGGTTCGACGCGCTGCTCGACGTGTTCCCGGTGCAGGCGCCGCGAGCGGCGGCCGCCGCCGTGGTGTTCACCAGCACCGCGCTGTTACTGCTGGCCTGGGGCCTGCGCCGGGGCCGGAGCGTGGCCTGGGCCACCGCGCTCGCGCTGCTGTTCTCCTCGGCCGTGCTCCACGTGCTCAAGGGCCTGGACCTGGAGGAGGCGCTGCTCGCGCTGGCGGTGGCCGGGTGGCTGGTGCGGCAGCGGGCCGCGTTCCCCACCCACCCCGACCGGCGGACGCTGCGCTGGACGCTCGTCGTGATCGCCGCCGGCGCCGCGGTCGTCGGGGGCGCGAGCGCCGCGCTCGGGGGCCTGCGCGCCGACACGGTCCGGGCGGTCGCCGAGCGCATGGTCGGCGACCACGACCTGCCGCTGCCGGGTGCGGGGCCCGCGTCGGTCGCGTTGCTCGTCGCCACCGGGCTCAGCCTGCTGATCGTGCTGTCCGGGGTGCTGCTGCGCTCCCGCGAGCTGCCGGCGACCGGCGGGGCCGACCGCGCCGCCGACCTGGCCCGCGCCCGCCGCATCGTCGCCCGCCACGGCGGCGGCACCCTCGACTACTTCGCGCTGCGCGACGACAAGAGCTGGTTCTTCACCGGCGACTGCCTGGTCGCGTACGCGATCCGCAACGGCGTCTGCCTGGTCTCCCCCGACCCGATCGGCCCGCCCGACCAGCACGCCGACGCGTGGGCGCAGTTCACCGCGTTCGCCGATCGGCACGGCTGGCCGGTGAGCGTGCTCGGCGCCGCCGAGGGGTGGCTGCCGATCTACCAGGCCGGTGGCCTGCGCCCGATCTACCTCGGCGACGAGGCGATCGTCGACTGCACCGCGTTCTCGCTCGAGGGTCGTCCGGCCAAGAGCATCCGCGGGGCCTACAACCGGGTCCGCAAAGCCGGGTACACGGTGCGCTTCTACGACCCGGCGGCGCTGCCGCCCGCACTCGCCGACGAGCTGCGCGCACTGGCCACCGAGAGCCGCATCGGGGAGGTCGAGCGGGGCTTCTCGATGACGCTGTCCCGGCTCGGCGAGGCCGACGACACCGGGCTGATGCTCGCCGTCGCGCACGCGCCCGACGGCCGGCCGGACGCGTTCTGCCACTGGGTTCCGGCCGCCGACCTCAACGGCTGGTCGCTGGACCTGATGCGCAGGCGCACCGACCGGGAGCTGCCCAACGGGCTGACCGACTTCGTTCTCATCGAGACGATCCACCACCTGAAGACCCGCGGCGAGTGGGGGCTGGGCCTGAACTTCGCGGTGATGCGTGCGGTGCTCGCCGGTGAGCGCGGTGAAGGGCGGCTCAGCGAGCTCCAGCGCCAGCTGCTGCGCCGGTTCTCCGACGGCACGCAGATGGAGACGCTGTGGCACTACAACGAGAAGTTCCGGCCGCTGTGGCGCCCGCGGTACGTCGTGCTCAGCGACCTGAGCAACGTCGCGCCGCAGGGCCTGGCCATCGCCGGCGCGGAGGGGCTCACCGAGATCCCGATCCTCGGCCCGCTGCTGCGCCAGCGCCCGGCCCCGCACGCCCCGGCCGAGCCGACGCGTCAGGAGGTCGCCGGCCTGCGGTGACGTACAGTTCGTCCGGTGATCCGCCTCGACGACCTGCGTACCGGCCGGACGCTCGGCTTCCCCGACGTCACGACCGTGATCGAGGCCCGGTCGGCGGCGGAGGTCGCGCCCGCGCTGCAGGCGGTGCAGGACGCGGCCGACGCCGGACGGTGGGCCGCCGGGTACGTCGCCTACGAGGCCGCGAGCGCGTTCGACCCGGCGTTACTCACCCGGCCGCCGGTGCCGGGCCTGCCGCTGGTCTGGTTCGGCGTCGCCGACCGACCCCGGCCGGTGCCGGCGCTGGAGGCGGCGCCGTACACGACGAGCGACTGGACCGACGGCTGGACCTACGCCGAGTACCGGGACGCCGTCACCGCGGTACGGGCGGCGATCGCCGCCGGCGAGACCTACCAGTGCAACCTCACCACCCGCCTGACCAGCCTGTTCGACGGTGATCCCGGGGGCATGTACGCCGACGTCGCCTCGGCCCAGCGCGGCGCCTACAACGCCTACCTCGACCTCGGCGACCACGTCGTGGCCAGCGCCAGCCCGGAGCTGTTCTTCCGCCTCGACGGCGAGCACCTGCTGCTGCGGCCGATGAAGGGCACGGCGCCGCGCGGTGCCACCCCGGCCGAGGACGCCGCGCTCGCCGAGGCGCTGCGCACCAGCGCGAAGGAACGCGCCGAGAACGTCATGATCGTCGATCTCCTGCGCAACGACGCCGCGCGGATCGCCCGCACCGGCACCGTCGACGTCCCCGCGCTCTGCCGGCTCGAGCACTACCCCACCGTCCACCAGCTCACCTCGGACGTGACCGCGCGGCTGCGGTCGGGCGTCGGCCTCGTCGACGTCTTCCGGGCGTTGTTTCCCTGCGGTTCGGTCACCGGGGCGCCGAAAGCGAGCACGATGGCCCTGATCGCGGACCTGGAGAGCGGCCCGCGCGGGGTGTACTGCGGCGCGATCGGCGTCGTGGCCCCGGGGCGCCGCGCCGAGTTCTCGGTGGCGATCCGCACCGCGGTGATCGACCGGCGCACCGGCGTCGCCACCTACGGCGTCGGCAGCGGTGTGACCTGGCCCTCGGTCGCGGCGGACGAGTACGCGGAACTGCGCGCCAAAGCAGCGGTGCTCTCGCACCACATCAGTCGCACGACAGACGGCAGACACCTCGTGTGACCGATGCGTCCGGCACCGGGGCGGCGTCATCGTGGAGGCGTGACCATACTGCTCGCGCCGGTGGCCGGAGTCCTGCTCGGCTCGCTGGACTTCCTGTGGATCAAGTACGTGCCGTTCCCGCTGGGCGGGCTCGGCAACTCCAGCGCGGTCTGGGCCGTCGCCGCGTTCCTGTTCGCCTACCGGCGCCGGTCGGTCGCCGGGTCCCTCGCCGGGTCGATCGTGCTGCTCGTCGTGGCGGTGCCCAGCTACTACCTCACCGCGACGCTGGTGCAGGGTGACGACCTCGCCAACGTCTGGAGCCCGGTCTGGACGGCGTTCGCGGTGATCGCGGGGCTCGTGTTCGGCGCCGCCGGCGCGGTGGCCCGGCGGACCGACCGGTGGCAGGTCGCCGCGCTCGCGGTGCCGGTCGCGGTGCTGTTCGCCGAGGCGGCGCTGCACCTGGCGCGTCCCTCGTCGGACGCCGGCGACGCGCAGCACGCGGCGCTGGTGACCGCGCTCGGCGTCCTGCTGCCGCTGGCGGTCGCGGCGTCCGGGAAACGGCGGGCGGCGGCCATCGGGCTCGCGGTCCCGATCGCCGCCGCGGGTTACGGCCTGTTCCGGCTGGCCGGTTTCATGTGGTGAGCCCGACCCGGAACTCGTCGGTGAGGCCCAGCCCGGCCAGCACCCGTCGTACCGGCTGGGAGGGCGCCTCGATCAGCAGCGAGAGCATGTCGAGGTCGGCCAGCTTCCGCAGACGCAGCAGGAAGGTGGCGCCCTCGGCCGAGAAGAACGACACCCCGGACAGGTCGGCGTGGATCGTCTTCGGCCGTAGCGTCGACGTGGTCCGCACCGCGTCGGCGAGATCGCCGCGGGAGCCGAGGTCGATCGCTCCGGTGAGCGTGATGCGCAGGTCACCCGGAGGGTCGGGTCGTACGGTGCACGTGTAGTGCGTCATGGGGAATCGACTTCCAGCTCGGGGAACGGTTCGCCCTGGTGCATTCGGCAGGCGTCTGCGTCGTGCGCCCCGGTCACCAACCCGAAGCCGGCCCTACCCCTCCAGCGTGCGCGCTGACCGTGGATATCGCAACCCGGATGACCTGCGAATTCGTATTAACGAAAGACGCGGAGGACGATCGGTGCCCACCCCGACGGGTGGGAATAGTGTCCGAATCGCACCAGCATCAAGGCGATCATCGCCACCAGCATCAGACCGTGCCCGACGGTGTACACGACGCCCCCGGAGACCAGGCCCAACCCGTACGGCGCGAGCAGCAGCAGGAACGGCACGACCATCACCGCGGACATCTCGCCGATCATCCGGAGGTCGTGGCCGCGCACCGCCATCCACGCGCCCATCCCGACCGTCATGTCGAACGCCATCGTGAGCACCATCCCCACCGTGCCCCCGGTGAGCCCGGCCGCGGTCCACAGCGGCCCGAGCAGCATCATCCCGGCGACCATCGCGACCACCATCTCGACCAGGTGCAGCAGCCAGTACCCCGCGCGAAGAATTGTCATGGCGACGAGAATGCGGTGCCGCGCGGTCACTCCACCCGTGCCGAAGGTCACGGCCGAGGTCATGATGGGCCCGTGAACCGCATTCTGTGGCTGGTGACCGCGGCCGCGTACGGCGTCCTGCTGCTCGGCGCCGCCGGGTGGACGGCCGCGCTGGCCGGAGCGCTGTTCGCCGTCCTGACCGTGCTCGGCACGCTGGTGCTCCCGGCCCGTTCCCTTCCCGAGCGCGTCGCGTTCGTCGTCGTGCAGCTCGGGCTCGGGTACCTGGTCTTCTCCTCCGCGGGCGCATCCGCCGGCGCGACGCTGCTGCTCATCGTGCTGGTCGTGCAGGCGGGGCTGCTGCTGCCGCTGGCCGGTGCGCTCGCGGTCGCGGTCGTCGTCCCGCTCGCGCACCTCGGGATGGAGTGGCGCGGCGCGCTGCGCGAAGGCCTCGGCACGCTCACCGCGACGCTGCTCGCCGTCGCCGTGACCTGGCTGCTGCGCCGCGAGCGCGAGACCCGACGCGCGCTGGTGACGCAGGCCGAGGAGCTGGCCACCACGCGGGAACGCAACCGGGTCGCCCGCGACATCCACGATGGACTCGGGCACCATCTGACCGTGCTCCAGATGCAGGTACGGGCCGGCCGGGCCCTCCTCCCGTCCGACTCCGCGCGCGCCGACGCCGTCCTCGGGCAGGCCGAGGAGCAGGCCCGGGAGGCGCTGGGCGAGGTGCGCCGGTCGGTCGCGGCGCTGCGCGAACCCCGGGTTCCGCTGGCCGCGCGGCTGGCGCGGCTCGGCGCCGAGGTCGACGTGGACGGTGTCGCCCGGTCGCTGCCGCCCGACGTCGAGGAGGCGTTGTTCCGCGCGGCCCAGGAGGGCCTCACCAACGCACGCAAGCACGCGCGGGCGTCGTCGGTGTCGGTCGTACTCGGTTACCGCGACGGCGAGGTGCGTCTCTCGGTCCGTGACGACGGCGTCGGTGGCGCCGGCCGCGGTCCGGGCGGCTTCGGCCTGGTCGGGTTGACCGAGCGGATGGCCGCGCTCGGCGGAACGCTCACGCTGGAGTCCGCGCCCGGGGCGGGCACCACGCTCACCGTGAGCGCACCGGCGTGATCCGCGTCCTGCTCGTCGACGACCAGCGCCTGTTCCGCGAGGCGCTGGCCATGCTCCTGTCCGTACGCGACGACGTCGAGGTCGTCGGTGGGGCCGGCGACGGGGCCGAGGCGGTGGAACTGGCCGCGCGCCTCGACCCGGACGTCGTCCTGATGGACCTGCGGATGCCGGGCATGGACGGCGTGAGCGCCACCCGGCGGCTGCGTGCCGACCGGCCGCGGACCCAGGTGATCGCGCTGACCACGTTCGACGACGACGCCGACGTGTTCGCCGCGATCCGCGCCGGCGCGATCGGCTACCTGCTCAAGGACGCGTCCTCGGAGCGGCTGGTCGAGGCGATCCAGGCGGCCGCGCGCGGCGAGTCCCTGCTGGAGCCCGCGGTGGCCGCGAAGCTCGTGGCGCGGTTCGCGCAGCTGCCCGACGAGCCCGCCGGGCCGCGTCCCCAGCCCCTGCTCACGCCGCTGACCGACCGCGAGCTCGACGTCGTCCGGCTGCTCGCCGACGGGCGGAGCAACCGCGAGATCGCCGCGGCGCTGTTCCTCGCCGAAGGCACCGTCAAGAATCACGTGACCGCCGCGCTCGCCAAACTGAACGCCCGCGACCGGACCCAGGCGGCGCTCCGGGCCCGCGACCTGGGCCTGCTCTGAGCCCGTCGTAATAAGCCGTCGCGGTACACGGTCGGTATCCCCCCGGAGTCTCGGTTGCGGTGACACGACCAAGGTCGGCCGGGCCGGTTGCCGGGGCCGCACCGCGCCGGGAGCGGGGCGGTTGCGCCCGAGCCGCGCCCGGCGCCCGCAACCGGCCGGTCACCGGGTGGCCGTGACCACGTCCAGGATCCGCGCGCGGTCGGCGGCGTCCCCGAACGGCATCAGGACGACGTCGGTCGCGCCGGCGTCGCGGAAGCGGTCGAGTTCGGCGGCGAGGTGCGACTGGTCGCCGACGATCACGGTGTCGGCGATGCCGCCGATGCCGAACCGGCGCAGCGAGTCCCGGTAGGCCGGCAGGTCACCGGCGAAGCCGAACTCGCGCGTGATCCGCTCCCTGGCCGCGTCCGGGTCGTCGCTCAGCACGACGCCGACGCCGGCCACCACCCGGGCACCCGGCGTCACGGCCGGAACGATCCGGGAGGCCACCACCTCGGGCGTGATCCAGGTCAGCACCACCCCGTCGGCCAGCTCACGGGCCAGCTCGAGCATCTTCGGGCCGAGCGCGGACATCAGCACCGGCGGCGCCGGGGCGGACACGGTGAGCGCGGCGTCCACCGAGAAGAACTCGCCGGTGCGGCGCACCGCCTCGCCGCGCAGCAGCGGCCGGAGCACCGAGAGGTACTCCCGGGTGTGCCGCAGCGGCGAGGTGTACGGGATCCCGAGCATCTGCTCGACGAACCAGGCGTGGCTCGGCCCGATCCCCAGCGTCAGCCCGCCCCGCGCGGCCTGCAGCGTCAGCGCCTCGGAGGCGAGCGCCACCGGGTGGCGCGGGTAGGTCGCGACGATCGCGGTGCCGATCTCCGGCGGGCGCTCGTCCAGCACGGCGAGCAGCGCCAGCGGATCCCAGCCGCCGGGCATCTGGTTGGTCCAGAAGCTGTCCAGCCCGCGCCGGGCGGCGTCGGCGGCGGCCGCGACGACGTCGGCGGGTGAGGTGGTGACGGCCAGAGCGGTTCCGATACGCATGCCTCCATCCCATGACCTACGGGCGGGGAGAACCAGACGCACTTCACCCGGGCAGCGATCACTTTTCGTGATAGATAGAGACGTGGAACTCAGGTCGCTGCGCTACTTCGTGACGGTCGCCGAGGAGCTGCACTTCGGCCGGGCCGCCGAGCGCCTGCACATCGTCCAGCCCGCGGTGAGCCAGCAGATCGGCCGGCTCGAACGTGAGCTCGGCGTCCGCCTGCTCGACCGGTCGTCGCGCCGGGTGCGGCTGACGCCGGCCGGTGAACGCGTGCTCGACGCCGCCCGCGACACCCTCGCCGCCGCGGCCCGGGTGCGCGTGGTGGCCGGCGAGCAGGCCGCCGTGCTCCGGATCGGGGTCGCCTCGTGCGTCACCGGGCGGCTCGACCGCGCGCTCACCCGGCTCCAGGGCGGCGACCGGCCCGCCGAGCCGGTCCTGGTCGACCTGCCGGTGGGCGCGCGGCTCGACGCGGTGCGCGACGGCGAGCTGGACCTGGCCCTGGTGCGCGGCCCGGTGGCGGCGGGGAACCTGACCGTGGTCCGGGCCTGGTCGGAGCCGCTGCACGCGGTCGTCGCGCGGGCCCACCCGGCGGCGGAGAAGCCCACCATCGGCCTCGACGACCTGGACCCGGCCGGCCTGCGCCTGCCCTCCCGGGCGACCGACCCCGGCCTGCACGACGCGGTCGTCGCGGCGCTGCCCGTGGCGCCGGTGCGGCCGGCCGCCGGGAATCTGGTCAACGTGCTGTTCGAGGTCGGCACCGACCCGCGCGGCTGGACCCTGCTGCCGGCCGAGCAGATCGCCGGCGCCAGCGTCGACCGGCTACGCACGGTGCCGCTGGATCCGCCGGTACTGGTCGACGGCTACGTGGTGACGTCACCGGTGACCCCGCACACCTGCGTGGAGTCGTTCCTGGCCGCGTTGGCCGACTAGATTCCGCGACCCGGCCGGGACCCTCGGCGGGGAACGCTCGGAGCGGGGCGGCTCCACGGCTGTGCCTACAGGCGGCCGACCAGGTCGCGTAGTTCGCGCAGGGCGGCCGGGTCGTGGCGGCGGCCGGCGGTGTCGACCACCTCGGTGACGCCGTCGAGCAGGCGGGCCGCGCCGGCCACGTCGCCGAGCTGGGCGAGGGCCTGTGCGGCGAGCCAGTCGCAGTAGGGGCCGGGCGCCCCCACCGCACGCAGCTGGGCGACGAGCACCAGGCAGACCTCGTCCAACCCGCCGGCCAGCACGAGCCGGGCCAGGAAGTCGGTGCCCTCGGTCCATTCGGGCGTGCCGGGGAACCGTTCGCGCAGCGCCTCGAACGTGTCCACGGCTTCCTGCCACTGCCCGGCACCCACCAGGCTCCGGCCGAGGTCCAGCATCGTCGCCGCGCTGACCTGCTCCTCGAGCGCCCGGCGGGCCAGCGCGGCGTTGCGTGCCGACTTCGCGCGTCGCGCCTCCGGGGTGGCGTACCCGTCGTGGGACAGCGTGATCGCCGCGCGGGGCACGGCCGCGGTGACCCCGCCCATCAGCCGCTCGTGGATCCGGCCGTGCCAGACCGCGGTGTCCGGCCGGTAGATCCGTCCCTCGGAGTGCGTGTACGGCAGCTCGTCGTGCGCGTTGTCGATCTCGACGCGCAGCACGTCCGCGTCCGTGGCCCGCAGGCAGGCACGCAGCGCGCCGGGGTCGCCCGCGTACCGCTGGTCGGCGTCGACGGCCAGCACCCAGGGCGTGCTCACGCCCTCGTGCGCGGTGTTACGGGCGGCGGCGAAGTCGTCCACCCAGTGCCCCCGCCGGACGACCGCGCCCGCCGCCGACGCCACCTCCACCGTGCCGTCGGCCGAGCCGGTGTCGTACACGTGCACCGCGTCGACGACGCCGCGCAGCGACGCGAGGCACCCGGGGAGCGTCGCCTCCTCGTCGCGCACGATCAGTACCGCCGCGATCAGATCGCTCACCCCACCCCGTTCGGCAGCGGGCGCCGGAACTTTAGCGGCCCGGTCCGGACCGGTGGCCGTTTCCCGGCCAGCGCCGTCGCGTCCCACCGGGCCGGCCATCGCACCCGGTCGAACGCCGCGCCCGCAGCGGTGGCCCGGTCACCGAGCCCTGCGCCTGGCCCGGGTGAACGGCGACACGCCCGCCCCGGCCGATCGTCGGGCGACCACCCCCGACCAGCGGGGCACGCCCGGCGCGGGCGGAGCACCGGGAGGACGTGCCGCCGGCCGGTTCGCGGTCCTGGCCGGCCGTAGGGTCCGGTCGTCGACCGGCGGGCCCCGGCGCCCTCCGCGGGACCACCGCCCGTATTTCAGTCCAAATCGGACCGCGTCCGAATGAAATGCGCCGAACGAGTTGGCGTGCAGAGGCCCAACCGGTTTAGTAGTCGGCACAGTCTGGTGTGACTAATGAGCCTTGTGTTGCTCCGCGCGGTGAGGTGACCGAGAACGTGTCGACGGCACTGCCGAGTACGGCGATGGTGCGCGCTGCTCAGGACGGCGATGTGCAGGCCGTCCGCACGCTCGTCTCCGATCACCTGCCGTTGCTGTACACGCTCGTGGTCCGCGCCGCGGGTCCGTCCGTCGACGTCGACGACGTGCTGGGCCGCACCGTGTCGCTGGTCGGCGCGGGCATGCCCGGCCTGGCCGAGCCGGAGAGCTTCCGCCCCTGGTTGATGGGCACCGCGCTGCGCTTCCTCTGGACGGCCGAGCAGGCGGCGAACCGGCCCGGGCCGTGCGGCGACTGGCCGCCGGTCGTCGCCATCGACCCGTCCGACCAGCGCGAAGAGGCCAACAACGCGGTGCGGTGGCTCGCCCCCGACGACCGTGAGCTGCTCTCGATGTGGTGGCTCGAAGCGTCCGGCGAGGTCACCCGCGAGGAGGTCCTCGCGGCCTGCGGCCTGACGCCCACGGTCGCGGAGAACCGGCTGCGTCAGATCGAGGCACGCTTCGAGGACGCCCGGACCGCCATCCGGACGCTCGGCGCGTCCCCGCCGTGCGGGCCGCTGACGACCCTGCTGCAGCACTGGGACCGCCGCCCGTCCGACCGTCAGCGCCGGCAAATCGCGCGGCACGCCACCGACTGCCCGACCTGCTCCGGGCGGGCCGCCGACCTGATCCCGGCCGACCGGTTGCTGCGCGGCACCCCGCTGATCGCGCCGCCGCACGCGCTGCGCGAGTCGTTGCTGGCCCGCTGCGAGCAGGTCCCCGACCCGGCCGACGGGTCGGGCTCGACGGCGATCGTGGAGCGGGTGCGCCGGACCGCGGCGAACCCCTGGGTGGGCAACACGGCCCGGATCGTCGCGGTGACCGTCGCGGTCGTGCTGCTGATCATCTCGCTGGCGACGTACGCCGACAGCCGGAAGTCGCGGCCGGTGCCGACCGGGGTGCGCAACAGCCCGTCGGCGTCGGCGGCCGCGTTACCGTCGGGCTCCGCGTCGGCCCGGCCGTCGACGGTCGTCTCGTCGGCGATCGGGACGCCGTCCCCGCTCGCGGCCGGCGATCTGACCGGCCGCCGGGCGCTGCGGTCGGTCGCGAGCCCCGACCGGTACGCCCAGGTCGTCAACCGGACCGCGTTCGTGCTCCCGGTGACCTCGACCAGCCCGGTCGCGCTCCGGCAGGGCGCCACGTTCGAGCTGGTGACCGGTCTGGCCGACGCGAAGTGCCGGTCGTTCCGGGTGGCGCCGGGCCAGTACCTGCGTCACTTCAGCTTCCGGGTGCGCGTCGACCCGGACGACAAGTCCGACCTGTTCCGCAAGGACACCACGTTCTGCCCCCGCCCCGGGGCGACGCCGGACTCGGTGTCGTTCCAGTCGATCAACTACCCCGACCGGTACCTGCACGTCCGCGGGGACGAGCTGTGGATCGACGAGCCCGACGGCACCGCCGGTTTCCGCGCGACATCGTCGTTCCACGTCGTCGGGGGCTGGGTCTAGGCCTAGTCGTCGTCCTTGCGGGACAGGGCCAGTTCGAGCGCGAGCACGCCGGCCAGGATGAGCAGGTCGTTCTCGCCCGCGACGATGTCGACCGCGTAGGTGTCACGGACGCGGAACCACTTCTTCGAGACCGCCGCGACGTGGCGCCCACCGCGCTCGACCCGGAACTCGTGGTCGATCAGGTCGCCCTTCATCTCCAGGTCGTCGGGCCCGGGCACGTCGATCGTGAACTTCTCCCGGAACGGCGTGAACAGCTTCTTCTTCACCTCGGCGGCCTTCTGGCCCCCGATGGTGATCTCGTAGGTGGGGCGCAGCGAGATCAGGTGCCGATGGACCGAGGCGAGCTCCTGGCCGTCCAGGTTCTCGATGATCAGCCGGTTGCGCAGGCTGAGCACCTTCCCGTCCACGTGCAGGAGCTTGGTGCCGTGTTCGTCGGTGATGTCGTAGTCGTCGCCGATGTCGAAGAACCGCTCCTTGATCAAGTACATGCCTCGATTGTCGTCCCTCCCCGCTACTGCCCTCCCCCGACGTGCCGGAACAGCTCGCGAACACCGGGCCGCAGCCCCCACCCGTCGAAGAGCGGCAGCGACGCGTTCTCGTCGCCCTCCCGTCCGTGCGTGCTCCCCGCGAGCACCCAGCCGGGGCGTCTACCGCTGCGCACCTCGTAGACGGTCTCGCCGGGACGCGTCTCGCCGACGACCGGGCGTGCGGTCTCCGGCCGGCCCACCGTGATCTCGAGGCCCGCCAGCTCCGTCGCCAGGCAGGCCGCCGCGGCCGGCTTGAACCAGATCTCGACCCGGCCACCGCGCCCCGGCGCCGGGTGGCTCCGCAACAACAGGCCGTGGTGACCGACGCCCCAGCCGACGACCTCGAACCGACGGGGGCTCCGGTAGATCACGCCGCTGTGCACGTCGTCAGTGTGGCGGAAAAGTTTTTTCGACCCGGGTGTCGTGGGAGGGCCGACGGTTTCGTAGCCCTGATGAGAGACCGGAAACCACACCGCATCGGAGGCTCGACATGACCACCACCGCCCTCGCCCCGGCCACCACCTCGACCCGCGCCCTGCTCGTCGCCGGCGCCGCGGCCACCGTCGCCGCCGCGGTCGCCACCGCGGCCGTGGCCGCCGCCGGCTCCGCCGCCGGGATCAGCCTGGACGTGTCCGGCGCACCGATCCCGATCCCCGGCTTCGCCACGCTCACCGCGTTCTTCTCGATCGTCGGCCTGGTGCTGGCCGCGGCGATCGGCCGCTTCGCGTCGCACCCGCGCCCGGCGTTCGTCCGCACGACGGTGGCCCTGACCGTCCTGTCGCTGGTCCCCGACGTCCTGGCCGACGCGACGACCGGCACCAAGCTCCTCCTGATGCTCACCCACGTGGTCGCCGCCACCATCGTGATCCCGGTCGTCGCCCGCCGCCTGCGCGCCTGACCCACCGGGTGATTCCGCTGCGACGGACGTCGACGCTTGCGAGGATTCGTCGATGGATCGCGGCGGGAAGCGCTGGGACGTCTTCGTCTCCTACACCGGGGCGGATCAGGCCTGGGCCGAATGGGTCGCCTGGGTGCTGCGGGAGAGCGGCCGGTCGGTGCTCTTCGACAAGTGGCACATGGTGCCCGGCGAGCGCTGGGTCGCGCGCATGGCGGAGGGCATCCGCGACTCGGAGCGGACGGTCGCGGTGTACTCCGAGGCGTACCTGGAGTCCGAACACGGTGCGACCGAGACCGAGGGTGCGTATCTGCGTGATCCGCGCGGGGTTGATCGCCGCTTGATCCCGGTGCGCATCGAGGACTGTCCGCGGCGGGGCATCTTCGACGGCATCGTCGGCATCGATCTGTTCGACCGTGCGTCCGAGGCCGACGCCCGCCGCGCGTTGATCGACGGGGTCCGCGCGGCGGAGCAGGGCACCGCTCCGGTGCCGGATCGCCCCGGCTGGCCCGGCCGGCCAGCACCGGCCGACCGCCCGGCGTTCCCGCAGGAGGGTCCGGCGAAGCGCCTCACCGAGACCACGTTCCTCGACGGCGTCCGGTCCGGTGGGTACCCGGCCGGCTACGCCGAGGCGTTGCGTGCGCTGTTCGCGGAGCTCCGGGAGCTGGGGCTGACGTTCGAGTGGGGCACCGCGGGAGCCAGCGCGCGGCTGCGGTTCGCCGGCCGCACCGAACCGGTCTCCGTGGGGTGGATCTTCACCCGGACGCCCGGCTGGTACGGCCTGCGCGACCTGACGCTGGGCTTCGATCCGGCGACGGCCGTCTCGTTACCGCAGGCGCGGCCGGCACTGGACGCGTACCGGGCGGCGGTTTCGGCGGTGAACGGTGCCGTCCGCGTCCCGAAGCTCGAGGCGTACCAGTTCGCGCCGGGGGTCGTCGTCGCCGAGCGGACCGCGATCGTCGAGGCCGTCCGGAGCTTGTGCACGGCCGTGGGGGCGGCCGGTACGGACGGGTCGCGCGGGGCCGCGGACGCGGCGCGCGGGAGTGCCGTCTTCGAGGACGCCATCGGGTCGGCGCCGGCTGAGCGGCAGAAGGAGCTCCGCCGGCTGCTCGCGTGGGCGCGGAGTGTGGAGCGCGAGGGGCTGGCCGAGTTGTCGACCTCCACCGGTCGGAATCGGTGGGTGCTGCGGATGCACGTTCCGGGCCGGGGCCGCGGCCTGGTGGTGCTGTGGAACGAACGGGGGCCGACGCTCTCACCGTACCGATCGGTGTTCGCGGACCTGGCCCCGGGCACGCTCGCGCAACTCGACGCGCGTCGGCCGGGCGAGGTCCGCCAAGGCTCCCCTCTCACCCCACCCCTCGACGACACCACTCTCGACCTGCTCCGCACCGCCTACCTCGAGGCGAACGGGTCCGCGCATCACCGGTGACATCAGCGCCGCTCTCCGAACCACGGGCAGACAATGTTCGCCGCCGTCCCTACTGTGTGCCGATGGTGTCGTCACGATTCCGCGTTCCGTTCACGGGACGGCCGGGTGAGGGGTACCTCGAGGATTACCTGCACTCGGCGACGGTGGAGTCCGCGATCGACCGGTACGGTCTCCTCAAGATCCGCCGGGCGGCGTTGAACAGCGCCGTCCGTGACCTGGCACGACGGCCGAAACTCCGCGGATATCCTCCGCGGATCTTCGTCTCCTACCGCTGGGACGACGAGGCCGGCCACGAATGGATCCGGAACCTGGTCCACCACCTGCGCGAGCGCGGATATCACGTCGAACTCGACCAGGAGCATCTGGACGTGATCGGCCCGCACGGAATCGAGATCGGACCCTTCGTCGCGCGGGTCATCGACTGCCACATCTTTCTGCGGGTCGTCACCCGGAAACTCCTCGCGGACGACGCCCGGGAATGGCTCGTCGAGGAACAGCAACTGGCCACGCTGGCCGAGCACACCGGCCAGCGACAGATCGACGTGACCAAGGAGACCCGGCCCGGTCCCCGCCGTCGGTCCGGTGCGTTCAGCCTGGACGAGATGCTGAAGGACGGTCACGGCGTCACCGTCTCGGCGTTCCCGGAGCGTCGCGCCGTCGAGACCATCGATCTCTCCGCGGACCCGTCCGACCTCACCCCGTTGAACCGGCTCGCCGAGTACCGCGGCCTCGTGCTCTCCCCGGACGAGGAGGCGCGGCTGCTGGCGCTGATCGAACGCGCCGATCCGCTCCTCGACGCCGGCGACGGCGACGGCGACACGGTCCTGCAGCTCCTGGCGCAGCACGAGAACCTGGCCGCGACCGACGAGTACGACCAGCTCCGGGCCAACGCGCTCGCGCTCGTCGGCGCCACGAGCGCGGCCGTGGCCACCGCCGACGCCGTCCTCGTCCGCGGAAGCGCGTCGTACCAGACGTCCCGCGACCTGTGCTTCCTGCTCCTCGAGCTGGGCCGTCCGCGCGTCGCGCTGCGGGCGCTCGGCACGATCCGCCGGCCGGGCAGCGCGCTGGACTGGTCGATCGCCGGCCTCATCGGCGACATCCTGGACGATCTGGGTTCGTACCAGGCGGCGATCAATCACTACCGGCACACGGCGTCCGCCCCTGGTGAGCACCACAACGAGGCGCGCGCCGCGGCTCTCGGCAACCTCGGTTACGTCTACCTGATCCGGCTGGGCGACGCCCCGTCGGCACTGCCGCTGCTCCGGGCAGCGGTCGAGTCCGACCCGCGGCACGAGTCGGCTTGGGCGAACCTGGTCACCGCACTCGCGGCCCTGGACCGGCTCGAGGACGCCCGGGCGGCGGCACACCGAGGCCTTCGCCAGGTGGGGCGCAGCGAATCGCTCCGCACGCTCGCCCAGGACCCCGAGACGCCACTACCCCTCCCCGACCCCGTGCGATTACCGCCGGCCACGCACGCATGCGGGACGTGCGGCGCGGGCTACGTCCTCACCTCGACCGTGCGGACCTGCACGGCGTGCGGCACCTCGTACGCCGACCATCCCTGGTGCCCGTGCTGCCGGCATCCCGCGACCCTGTCCGATTCCGGCTCCCGCTGCCCGACGTGCCTCGACGGGGTCGTCACACCGGCCTAACAACGTCGTGGGTTCGCGGGCCAGTCAGGTATCCCGCATCTGTGGAAACCGTTTAAGACTGATCGGGTAGTTTCCTTCCTCCATCGGCATGAGTACCTCGCGGCTTTGTTCCTGCCACGAAATTGGATTCGGGGGCCCGTCGCGAGACTGCGAGCACAGCCAGTGCGTTGCGAGGGCCTCGACCGTCGCAGGGTTGAAGCCCCATTCATCCATTCACTTCGCTCCTACCTGTCCGAAGCTCGGCGACTGTTGTACCGCGGCGTAACCGCCTGCGGAAGGGCTGACCAGGAATAGGGCGAGGGGGCCCCCGCCGCGTTCGCGGAGGCCCCCTCTACCGGCCCTCTACCAGGTCGCTTCGAGCGCCAGCGGCCCCCGGACGTTCAGCGACTTGCGGACGTCGACCCGTTGGTTCTCCACCAGCCGCAGCCCCGGCAGGCGCTCGACCAGGGTCTGCAGCGCCACCCTCATCTGCAGCCGGGCCGAGGCCGCGCCCACGCACGTGTGCACCCCCGCGCCGAACGCGAAGTGGCGGCTCGGCTTGCGGGTCACGTCGAAGCGCTCGGGGTCGGGGTAGCGCTCCTCGTCGCGGTTGGCCGACGCGAACAGGAGCAGCACGTCGGCGCCCGCGGGGAGGTCGACACCGCCCACCGTCGCCGGGCGGGTGGTCAGGCGGTACTGCGCCGGGATCGGGGGTTCGAAGCGCAGGGCCTCCTCCACCGCGTACGGCACCAGGTCGGGCTGCCGGCGCAGCAACTCCCACTGGTCGGGGTGGCCGAGCAGCAGCGCGAGCGCGCTGCCGATGCCGTCGGCGGTGGTGATGTGCGCCGCCCCGAACGTGCTGGCGAACGTCGCCACCAGCTGGGCCTCGTCCTCGAAGGACAGCGGGTCGTCGCCGGGGTGGAGCGCGGCGACGACGTCGCTGATCAGGTCACCGGTCGGCTCGGCGTGCCGGGCCCTGGCGTACTCGGCCAGCCGGTGCTGGAACGCGACCACGGAACGCGCGACCTCGACCTCCTCCGCTTCGGTCTGGTCGGGCGTCGCCAGTGCGAACAGCGACCGGCTGCCGGCGTCGGCCAGCGGGACGTCGTCCGGCGCGAAGCCGAACAGGTCACCCGCGGTCTCCAGCGGCAACGGTGCCGCGTAGCTCGAGACCAGGTCGACGGTGGAGCCGAACGAGTCGATGTGGGCCTCGGCGCGTTTGCGGATCGCGGGTTCGCTCCCCTTCACGCGGCCGGGCGTCGTCATGTGCTTGCTGTAGGGCACGCGCAGGCGGCGGTGGGCCTCGCCGTCGGACGTGACGTGGTCGGGGCGCTGCGGGTAGCCGGTCATCAGGACCTCGATCGAGGCCGGATACGGCGACCGGAGCGGCCGGAGGCTGTTGACCGAGGAGAATCCCTCCGGGTCCTTGATGATCTCGTCGACGTCGGCGAACCGCGTGACGACCCAGGCGTCGAGCCGCGGCGCGAAGAAGATCGGCTCCTCGCGTCGCGCCTGGGCGTAGATCGGGTATGGATCCTCGTAATTCGCCCCTAACGGATCGAAGCTCTCGGCGAGCTCGCTGACGGTCAACTCGGCTCCTCTGACGGTGTTTCTCTGATGACGCCTCATGAGCATGGCCCGGCTTCTCCACAATGGGCAAACGCGCCGGGGCCCGGCCCCCAGCGACACGGTGCGGACGCGTAAAACGTTCATGCCGAAACGCGGACGACCGTGCCCCCGGTCGACCGGCTCACCCAGGACGGCGTCGCGCACGTCAACTGTTCGCGGTCGCTGCTGCGCCGCACGGTGGCCGCCGGTGACCTGCGGTTCTCGACGGCGGCGGGGATCGAGTTCGTCCTCGGCCGGGGCGACGGGCCCGACTTCGGGCCGGCGTGCGAGGGCCCGGCCTACGGGCTCACCCGGCTGACCGAGCTGAGCGCGTACTGCGACGACGTCCTGACCGGGCTCGACGCGCAGGGCGTGCCGGTCGATCAGCTCCACCCGGAGCACGCGCCCGGCCAGTTCGAGATCTCCGTCGGGGCCACCGACCCGGTCGCGGCGGCCGCTACGGCCTCACCCCCGAGACCGAGGCGCTCGCCGCCGGCATCCTCGACGCGCTCCCGGCGCAGGCCGCGGTGAACACGCCGAGCCCGGCCGGCTTCCTGCGCCGGCAGCCGAGCCACTGGGCCGGCGTCCACGCCTGCTGGGGCCACGAGACCCGGGAGGCCGCGCTCCGGGTCGTCACCGGGGCGATCGGCGTCCGCGGCACCGCGGCCAACCTGGAGGTGAAGGCCGTCGACCTGGCCGCGCCGTCCGGGCCCTCCCCACCACCATGGACGACGCCGTGCGCGCGTTCACCGGCGGCGTGCCGGCCACCGCCTGGGACGAGCTGCTCGTCGGCGCGATCGTCGCGGAGAAGCGGCCCGGATGGACGGGCGGTCGCCGGCCGCCGTCGCGGAGGCGTACCGGTGGGTCCACTGATCGATCACCGCTGTCACGGTGTCGTCACCCGCGAGCTGGACCGCGCGGGCTTCGAGGCCCTGATCAGCGAGGGCGGCGCCCCACCACCCCGGCGGGACGAACTTCGACACGCCCGTGGGCCTCGCGATCCGGCGGCACTGCGCCCCGCGGCTGGACCTGCCCCGGCACGCGTCGGCCGAGGACTACCTGGCGCGCCGCGCGGAGCTCGGTACCGCGGAGGTCACCCGGCGGCTGCTCGCGACGACCGGCACCGCGCGCTACCGGCTATAAACCGCACCGATGGCAGGCATCAGAAGATCGCTGTTCCGCATGGCTCCGCGATCCTCGATAGTTCTCAGCGTGTTCGAATACTTTCCCGGCAATTACGTCTGGAACCTGGGCGTCGTCGCGGCCCTCAACTCCGGCGGGCTGATCGACGAGGTCGATCGCGCCTGCCGCCCGATCCGCGAGGCCGCGGCGCAGGGCGAGGACGCCGGCACGCCGGACTTCCTGCGTGCCTGGACCGCGCTCACCGACCAGCTCGTCGGCCAGGCCGAGGACGCCGAGAAGGCCGGGCACCGGCGCACCGCGACGCAGCTCTACCGGCGCGCGACGAACTACCTGTGCCAGGCCGAGCGGATGCTGTCGAACTCCGACCCGAACCGCGTCCCCACCTACCGCCGGGTGCTCGAGCTGCAGGAGAGGGCGTTCCCCCCGAGCGTGGAGCGGGTCGCGGTGCCCTACGAGGGAACGACGCTCCCCGCCTACTACAGCGCGGCCCCCGGCGACGGTCCGAAGCCGGTCGTCGTCCTGGTGAACGGCCTGGACTCCACGAAGGAGCACCAGTTCTCCTCCGGGCACTGGGAGGAGCTCGCCGCCCGCGGGATCTCCTGCCTGATGCTCGACCAGCCCGGCAGCGGCGAGGCGCTGCGCCTGCAGGGCCTGACCGCACGCGTCGACGCCGAGGCCTGGGGCGCGGCCGCGGTGGACTACCTGCTCGGCCGGGACGACGTCGACGCCGGCCGGCTCGGCATCGTCGGCTGGTCGCTGGGCGGGTACTACGCGCCGCGCGTCGCCGCGTTCGAGAAGCGGTTCGCGCTCTGCGTGGCCTGGGGCGCGAACCACAACTGGGGTGCGGTGCAGCGCCGCCGGCTCGAACGCGAGGGCGAGCGCCCGGTGCCGCACTACTGGGAGCACGTGCTCTGGGTGTGGGGCCACACCGACCTCGACGAGTTCATCGCGTTCGCCGACGACGTGCACCTGGACGGCGTGGTCGAGAACATCACGGTGCCGTTCCTGATCGCCCACGGTGCGAACGACCGGCAGATCCCGCTCGAGTACGCGCACCGCTCCTACGACCAGGCGGTGAACGCACCCCGGCGGGACCTGCGGATCTTCACACCGGAGGAGGGCGCGACCGAGCACATCGGCCTCGACCACCTGCCCTACGTCAGCACGTTCATCGCCGATTGGGTGGCGGATACGTTCGCCTAGTGAACGGACTCGCGTTCGTCGGCACCGGCGAGGGGCCCGCCGGCCCGATGCCGCACGACGCGCGTTACCTTCCCGATGACCAGGTCATCAGCACCGTGGCCACCGCGCTGCTCGCCGGCTGGCTCGGTGCGGCCACCGTGGAAGGGACGTCATGCAGCTCGACGCCGTCATGTGGCCGGACGCGACCTGGCCGGTCGTGCGGGAGGAGTGGCGGCACGCCGAGCGCCTCGGGATCCACCGCGGCTGGTTCTACGACCATCTGAACCTCAACGGCCCGGCTCCGTGGCACGAGGCCTGGACCGCGCTGGCCGCGGTCGCGGCGGCCACCTCACGCATCGGGGTCGGCACGCAGGTGACCTCGCCGAACTTCCGGCACCCGGTCACCACGGCGAAAGCGGCGCTGAGCCTCGACGCGCTGTCCGAGGGGCGGTTCGTGCTGGGCATCGGCGCCGGCGGACCGGGCCGCGACTCGGACGCGTTCGGCGGCGCCCCGCTCCCCCGGACCGAGCGCACCGCCCGGTTCCGCGAGTACGTCGCGCTGACCGACCGGCTGCTGCGCAGCGAGCACACCGACGTCACCGGCACGTACTTCACCGCGCACGACGTCGCCCTGGGCGGCGGTGAGCCGCGCCGCCCGCCGATCGCGATCGCCGCCACCGGGCCGCGGGGCATGGCGCTCGCGGCCGAGTTCGGCGACCTGTGGATCACCCAGGACATCGCGAAGGACCCGGCGGTCTCCGGCCACACCGAGATCGCCCGGCAGCTCGGGGTGCTGGCCGAGGTCTGCGCCGAGCACGGCCGCGACCCGGCGACGCTGCCGTCCCTGGCGGTGCTCGGCTACGGCGACGAGCGTCCGCTGGCCTCGATCGAGTCGTTCCGCGACTGCGTCGGACGCTACGCCGAGCTGGGCGTCACGACGCTGGCCGTGCTCTGGCCCCGCGAGCACGACCAGCTCGCGGTGCTGGAGGAGGCGGCCGCGCTTCTGGTCCCCGACCGCGTCACCGGGGGGTGCGGTGACGGCGCGGCTACGCCGGTGCGGTGAGGTAGGTGGTGACCATGACGGTGAGGTTCGCGAGCGTCGCGTCCCAGTCGCCGCCGTCGGCCTTCTCGGCGGTGCCGAGCCCGAGGTGCCGGGCGATGACGCTGTAGGTCACGGTGTACGCCCACCGGGTGGCCGCGTCCGGATCGGGGTGGGCGATCTCGTCCCGGCGGGCGCCGAGCCGCTCGTTCCACAGCTCGAGGATGCGGGCGTAACTGACCTTGCCCCCCTGCGCGATCGTCTCGTCGTGCGCCGCGACCAGCATGAACGCGCGCAGCAGGGCGGCGTTGCGGCGCAGGTGCTCCCCGACCTGCCCGATCAGCTCGCCGACGAGCTCGCGGAACGACCCGGAGCCGGACGGGGGCGCGGCGAGGGCCGCCTCCCCCTCGGCGACCAACCGGGACATCTCCCGCTCGTGCGCGGAGCGGATCAGGTTCTCCTTGCTGTCGACCCTGGTGTAGATCGACCCGGTGGAGACCCCCGCCCGCGTCGCGACGTCGGCCAGCGTGAACGCGTCCGAACCGCGCTCGGCGAGCAGCTCGACGACGGCGTCGAGCGCCCGCTCGAACGAGATCTTGCTGCGTTCCTGCTTGGGCGCGCGGGCGAGGGCTCCGGTCGGGTTCACCGCTCGATTGTCACATCGACGTCGATCGCGGTCGACGACGTGCCCAGGCGAACGGTGTGGGTTCCGGCGGGCACGTGCCACCCCGGGCCCCAGCGCCGGAACGCGTCCGCCGGCAGCGCGACCCGCACGAGACGCGTCTCGCCCGGTTGCAGCTCCACCGCGGTGAACCCGGCGAGCCGCGACCAGGTTTCGCCGGGCCCGCGGACGTAGGCCTGGAGCACCTCCTTGCCCGGGCGCGTGCCCACGTTCGTCACGCGGACGCCGGCCACCGCGCCGCCGTCGCCGGTCGGGTGGACGGCGTGGTCCTCGCGGCGGAACCGCGTGTACCCGAGGCCGGCGCCGAGACCGAAGCGAGGCGCGGTCCCGGCGTGTTCCAGGCCGCGGTAGCCGCTCGGCTCGGACGCGGTGTAGTCCAGCGCCGAGTTCTCGTCCAGGTGCTGTCCGAACGTCGGCCGGTCGGCGTCGGCGAACGGGATCGACACCGGCAGCCGGCCACCCGGCTCGCGGTCACCGGCCAGGACGGCGGCCAGCGCGGTCCCGAAACCCTGCCCGGGCAGCCAGGCGCAGAGCACGGCGGCGACGTCGTCGGCCCAGGACAGGTCGACCGGGCGGCCGGCGTTGACGACCACGACCGTGCGCGGGTTGACCGCCGCGACGGCCCGGATCAGCGCGACCTGGTCGTCGGGCAGCGCGCTGGTCTCCCGGTCGCGGCTCTCCCGCGTCGCGGTGATGGTGTCGCCGACCACGAGGACCACGTCGTCGGCGGTGGTCGCGGCGGCCACCGCGTCGGCGAGCGCGTCCCCGGGTTGCGGTGGGAGGATGCCCGCGGTCAGCGCGATCACCCGTCCTTCGGTGCACGCCATGTCGACGACGACCGACACCGGCACCCCGGCCGTGAGCGCGACGTCGACGCCGCTGGTCTCGGAGCGGGCGACCGCGCCCATGAGGTCCTGCGGCGCCGGTGCCGGCCGGTCGAGCAGGTGGGCACCGTCGACGGTCAGGGTCAGCGCGCCGCTGCCGCCGATCGTCAGCCGGTGCACACCGGACAGGTCGGGCGTGACGGTCGCGGAGAGCCGCACCCGGTCGATCTCCGGGGTCGGCCCGACACCCGGCACGGCCCCGAACCAGGTGAACAACGACGACTGGCGGACGTCGGCGAGCGCCGGGGTGTCCTCGCCGCGCCGCCAGTGCTCGACCAGGAGCCCGGGCCGTCCGTCGGGGGTCGTGACGCCGGGTCCGGTGAGGGGCCCGGCCTCCGGCTGCGCGGTTCCGGGGGCGTGCACGACGGTCCCGAACCGGGCGCGGACGGCGTCCAGCGGGGTGGCGACGCCGTCGAAGGGGTGGATCCGGCCGAACGTGGCGCCCTGGTACGTGGGCCGGGCCGCGTTCGGTCCGATCACCGCGAGCGAACGTCCGGGCGCCAGCGGCAGGACGCCGTCGTTGGCCAGCAGCACGAACGAGGCGACGGCGGCGTCGTGCAGCGTCGGGGTCGGGGCCGGCGCGGGCTCGGTGAGCACGACCGGACCACCGGCCAGCGCACCGGTGCGGGCGCCGAGGCGCAGCAGCCGGTCCACCGCGGCGTCGAGGCGTTCCTCCGGGACCTGCCCGGCGCGGACCGCGTCGGCGATCTTCGGCCCGTACCAGATCGCCGGGCCGGGCATCTCGAGGTCGGTACCGGCCAGGAACGGCTCGATCGTGCGCTTGAGCGCGTAGTAGTCGGAGACGACCAACCCGTCGAAGCCCCACTCCTCGCGCACGATCGCGAGGATCTGGGCGTGCTCGGCGTTGGGGACGCCGTTCACCGCGTTGTAGGCGGTCATCAGCCCCCACACCCCGGCGCGGACGGCGAGCTCGAACGGCCGCAGGTAGACCTCGCGCAGCGTCACCTCGTCGAGCGTCGCGCTCATCGTCTGACGCGCGGTCTCGGTGTCGTTGGCGACCAGGTGCTTGACGACCGAGGCCACCCCCTGGCTCTGCAGGCCGAGCGCGAACGCGACGCCGAGCACCCCGGTGAGCTCCGGGTCCTCGGAGTACATCTCGAACGACCGTCCGGAGAGGCCGGTGCGGGGCAGGTTGAGGTTCGGGCTGTAGACGCCGTGCACGCCCCGGCCGACCGCCTCGGCCCCGAGCACCTGGCCCAGCGCGCGGGCGACCGCCGGGTCCCAGGTCGCGGCGACCGCGGCGCCGCACGGCAGCAGCAGCGACCGGTCGCGCTCGTCCATCGTCGGGCTGACCAGGCCGAGCGGCCCGTCGCACAGGATCACCGGCGCGAGCCCGACGGCGGTCGCGTCCTCGGTGCTCCAGCCGGTGCGCCCGGCGGTGAGCCGCGCCTTGGCGTCGAGGTCGAGCTTGTCGACGAGAGGGTCGGTCATCGCGCGAACCGCGGCATGACCTGCTCGGCGAAGAGCTTGAGCGACTTCTCGCCCAGTGCCGCGCGCTCCGGCGTGAGCGGGCCGCCGAGGAAGCCGCCGAGGATGTTGCCGATCCCCAGGTCGGCGTACTTCTGCAGCTTCTCGGCGACGGTGTCGGGGCTGCCCCACAGGCACCAGGTGCCCTGCCAGCCGTTGCCCTTGCCGCGCGCCGGCGGGTGCGGACGCAGGTCGACACCGCTGATCGTCTCGGCGGCCTTGTTCGCCTCGTGCTCGCGCTCGATCGCGTCCATGTAGCCGTCCATGATGATCTGCAGTTCGTCCTCGGCCTGCGCGTCGGACTCGGCGACGTGGATGTGCTGGTAGGTGTGGGTCGTCCAGTCCAGGGCGGCCGCGACGGCCTCCTCGGAGTGGCCGGCGGCCTCCAGCGCGGTGCGGTAGTTGGTGAAGTGCTTCTTCACGTGCGTGTACGGGTCACCGTCGTCGAGCACCGGCACCGTGAACGCGGGGATGAACGCCGGCTGCGCGTACGTCGCGGCGCGCTCCACGCTGGACGGCCGCTGCGCCACCGACATCAGCCTGCTCATCGGCTTCGAGTACGGCGTCGGAACGATCCGCGAGACCACCGCACCCTGGTAGCGGCCGTTGTCGAAGATCACCGGCTCGTCGTCGGGCTGCTTGGCCCACAGCCGCTCGGCGATCTCGATGTTCTGCACCGACAGCGTCGAGGACTCCTGGAACTTCACGCCGAAGCCGATCATCTCCTCCGGCGTGGTGCCGCTGCCGACGCCGACCAGGAGCCGGCCGTCGGTGAGCTGGTCGAGCAGCGCCACCCGTTCGGCGAACCGCACCGGGTGGTGCAGCGCGACGGTCTGCACCGAGAAGCCCAGGTGCATGCCGGGCAGCCGGCTGGCCAGGTACGCGCCGAAGATCATCGGGTCGCTGGCCGGCGGGCAGTACCCGGTGAAGTGGTGGTCGGGCAGGAAGACCGCGTCGAAGCCGTAGCGGTGGCACGCGGTGGCGTGCTCGGTCAGCGCGTGGATGAGCCGCCGGTCGTCGCCGGGCTCGAGCGAGCGCGCGGTGAGGAAGCTGGAGAATCGCATCGTTGCTGCTCCTAGAGGGTGGGGGTGGCTTCGGCGTAGGCGCCGCCGAGGAAGACGAGCGGTCCGCTGCTGGTCGGGCCCGCGTCCAGATCGAGGACGCGACCGAGGACGACGTCGTGGTCGCCGGCGGCCTGGACGGACTCGATCACGCAGTCGACCCAGGCCGCGGCGCCCACCAGCAGCGGGCAGCCGGAGGGGCTGTCGGCCCACTCGAGCAGGTCGAATCGCCCGGGGTGCTTGGCGACGATCATCCGGCAGACGTCCTGCTGGTCGGCGGCGAGCACGCTGACCGCGAACCGGCCGGTCGCCCGGATCCGCGGCCAGGACGTGGAGCCGTGGTCGGGCAGGAAGCCGACCAGCGGCGGCTGCAGTGAGACGGCGGTGAACGTGCCGACCACCATCGAGACCGGCGTGCCGTCGGGCTCGCGGGAGGTGATCACGCTGACGCCCGTGGGGTAGCGGCCCAGTACCTGACGGAACCTCGCGTCGTCGACCAGGGTCACGTGAGCTCCTCGGCGGGAATTTTCAAGATCAAAATGATGATTTTGAAGTTAGGCTACCCGCGGCCCGGTCGTCAACGGGCCTCGGAGGTTCTCGTGGATCAACGGTTCGCGGTGAGCGCGTCGGTCGTCGCGGCCGGGTCACTCACGCTGCTGGACGGCACGATCGTGAACGTCGCCCTGCCGGCGATCAGCGCGGACCTGCACCTGACGGTGCCGGGTACGAGCGCGGTGACGGTCGCGTACCTGATCGCGCTCGCGACGGCGATTCCGCTGGCCGGGTGGGTGGGCGACCGCTTCGGTGAAGCGGTGACGCTGCTCGGGGCGATGGCGCTGTTCACCGCGGCGTCGGCACTGTGCGCGCTGGCCGGGAGCTTCGGAGCACTGGTGGCGTTCCGCGCGCTGCAGGGCCTGGCCGGAGGGCTGCTGCTGCCGACCGGGACCGCGCTGCTGTTCCGGACGTTCCCGCCGTCCGAGCGGGCCCGGGTCGCGGCGATCATGGCGGTTCCGACCGCGGTGGCCCCGGCGATCGGCCCGGTGCTCGGGGGCGTGCTCGTCGCCCATCTCGACTGGCGCTGGATCTTCGCGGTGAACCTGCCGCTGGGCGTGGCCGCCGTCGTCTTCGGCCTGGCCTTCGTCGACCGCCACCGCGGGCGACGCCGGGCGCGGCTGGACGCGGTGGGGTTCGCGCTCGCGGCGGGCGGGCTGGTGGCCCTGATGGTGGGCCTGGACCTCGGGCCGCGGACCGGGTGGGGCACACCGGCCGCCTGGGGGTCGATCGTCGGTGGGGTCGTGCTGCTCGGCGGGCTGCTGGGCCACCAGCTCACGACCCCGGCGCCGCTGCTGGCCCTGCGGCTCTTCGGCGACCGCGCCTTCCGGTACGGCTCGATCGTCACGCTCCTGCAGTCGGCCGCGTTCGCCGGCACGCTCTACGCGGTCGCGCTCTTCCTGCAGGACGGCCTGGGCATCGATCCGCTCGACGCCGGCCTGGTGATGTGTGCCGACGCGGTCGGGGTGGCGGTCGGCGCCCGGCTGGCCGGCCGGTTCCTCTACCCGCGGACCGGTCCGCGCCCGCTCCTGATCGGTGGCCTGCTCGGGATGGCGGCGGCCTGCGCGGCGCTGGCCGTGGCGTCCGGCCCCTGGGTGATCCGCGCGGTGCTGTTCGGGCTCGGCGTGAGCCTGGCGCTGTTGATCGTGTCGTCCCAGGCGTCCACGATGGCCCGCATCCACCACGACGACCTCGGCGCGGCCTCGACCCTGGTGACCGCCGGCCGCCAGGTCACCAGCGCACTGGGGGTGGCGCTCTGCGCCGGTCTCCTCGGCGCGGCGGGCTACCGGTGGGCCTTCAGACTTTGCGCCGCGCTCGCGGTCGTGGCGGTCCCGGCCGCGGCCCGGCTCCGCGACGCCGACGTGAGATCGCCTCTTGACACCGGCACCGCCTCAATATCAAATTCGGAATGTTGATTTCGCAAGCCGCAACGGAGCGCGCATGACGATCAAGACCGCGGCCGGCGATACGGACCGCCTCGTACGACGAGAACACATCCGCTGGGCCGAGCGCATCGGCTTCGGGGCCGGTGACTTCGCCACCAGCCTCCCGTGGAATCTCGCCGGAAGCTTCCTGCTCTACTACTACACCGACGTGGTGAAAGCGCCGGTCGCGGCGCTGGGCACCCTGTTCCTCGTCGCCCGCCTGCTCGACGCGGTGTTCGACCCGTTCGTCGGCTTACTCGTCGACCGCACCCGCAGCCGCTGGGGCAAGGCCCGCCCGTACCTGTTGTTCGGCGCGATCCCCCTGGCGGTCACCGGCGTGCTGATGTTCAGCGCTCCCCCGGGCCTGGGCGACACCGGCAAACTCGCCTTCGCCTTCGCCACCTACCTGCTCGCCGGGCTGGTGTTCTCGATGGTCAGCGTGCCCTACAGCGCGATGCTGCCGATGATCACCCGCGATCCGGCCGAGCGGCTGCGGCTCGGCGGCATCCGCGCGGTGGGCAGCGCGCTCGGCATCATCGTCGCCACCGGCACCGCGACCGGCCTGGTCGCCGCGCTCGGCGGTGACGACGAGCGCCGCGGCTGGACGCTCGCCGGCATCGTCTACGGCGTCCTGAGCGTCGCGCTGCTCGCGCTGACCTACCGCTACTGCCGGGAGCGGTACACGGTGCCGACGCTCGGCGGGCGCGCCGAGGTGCGGCGGGCCGTCCGGAACATGCTGCGCAACCGGCACTGGGTGGTCATGTTCACCTACCTGGTCCTGAACTTCACCCGCCTCGGCCTGACGCTCACGGTCACCGTGTTCTTCGCCCTGCACGTGCTCCACGCGCCCTGGGCGATCGCCGTGCTGCTGCCGCTGGTCTCCGGCGCGCTGCTGGTCGGCGGGATCGCCTCCCCCGCGTACTACCGCCGGTTCGGCAAGCGCCGCGGGAACCTCCTCGCGCTCGGCGTCGGCGGCGCGCTGTGGCTGGTGCTGCCGCTGCTCACCGGCGTCATCCCGGCGTTCATCGTGGTGTACCTGCTGGCGAGCGTCGCGATCGCGCTCTCGATGGCGTCGTCGTTCACGTTGGTCGCCGACACCGTCGACTACCAGGAGTGGCGCTTCGGTCAGCGCGACGAGGGCCTGCTCTCGGCCGGCATCAGCCTGGCCACCAAGGTCGGCTCCGCGGTCGGCGCGGCGCTCGTCGCCTACGGCCTGTACCTCGCCGGGTACGACGCCGACGACGTGAGCGGCTCGGCGGTCACCGCGATCGAGATCCTCTACTTCGCCGTACCGGTCGTGCTCATCGCGCTGCAGGCGCTCACGATCGCGTTCTACCGGCTCGAAGACCAGCACGCGGCGATCCTCACCGACCTCGCCGCGCGCGAATCCTGACTCCCTCCCCGAGAACACAAGGAGCAACCATGTCCGTAGAAGACCGCCTCGCCGAGCTCGAGAGCCGCCTGGCCGCGGCCGAGCTGGAAGCCACCCGCGCGAAGGACCGCGGTGACGTCGAGAACGTGTTCTCGAAGTACATGTACTACCACAACGCGTTCGAGGACCAGCGCATCATCGACGAGCTGTGGGTGGCCAAGGGCACCGAGGGGGTGCGGTCGCAGTACACCAACGAGGGTGTCTTCACCGACTGGGACTCGATCATGGAGTACCACCGGGGGCGTCCGCACCCGATCGGCAAGCTGCTCATGCACTACACGACCACGCCGGTCATCGAGGTCTCGGCCGACGGCCGCACCGCCAAGGGCCTCTGGATCATGATGGGCCTGGAGTCCGGCACCAGCGAGCCGTCGGAGATCGAGAACGTCCCGCCGTTCATGTTCGTCGAGAAGGAACTCCCGGACGGCCGCAAGGTCTGGGCGCACTGGGTGTGGTGCAAGTACGGCATCGACTTCCAGAAGCAGGACGGCGAGTGGAAGATCTGGCGCTTCCGCTGCTACGAGGTGGCCCGGGCCTCCTACGACGAGGACTGGATCAACTTCGCCGCGCACGAGCGGGCCGAGTTCGACGCCAAGCTCATGTACTTCGGTGACGACGGCAAGCCGGTCTTCTACCCGCCGGTCGACGGGCCGACCGTCACCAAGTCGTTCCCGTACGCGCTGGACACGAGCGAGAAGCTGCTGCCCGAGCCGCCGCTGCCCTACTCCGAGATCCAGGACACGTTCGCCTGATCCCACCCGCCGCGCCGCGCGGGCACGATGTGGTCCATGACCACAGTGCTCCGCGCGGCGTGGTGGTACGACGGCGTCACCCCACGCTGCCGACGATCCTCGCCGCCGGCCCGCCGCTGACCACGGTCGGCGGCCACTGTCACTTCCTGGGTGGCGCGGTGTCCGACCCGCGCGCCGCGGTCCGCGCGCACGCCGAGCGCGGTGTCGACGTCGTCAAGATCATGGCCAGCGGCGGGGCGCTCACGCCGGGCACCCGCTCCGAGGTGGCCCAGTTCAGCCCGGCTGAGCTCCGCGCGGCGGCCGACGAGGCCCACCGGCTCGGGCTGCCGGTCATCGCGCACGCGCACGGCACCCAGGCGATCCGGAACGCGATCGAGGCCGGCGTCGACGGGCTGGAACACGTCACGTTCATGACCGCCGACGACGTCGACCCCGCGCCCGGCGACGTCCTGCGCGCCCTGGCCGCGAAGCGCATCACGGTCGGCCTCACGTTCGGCACCGTGCCCGGCACGACGCCGCTGCCGGAGATCGGGCGCCGCATGCCGGGCCTGCTCGCCAACGGCCGGCGCCGGTGGAACTGCGGCGCGCCGGTGGCCCTCGGCACCGACGCCGGCATCGGCCCGGTGAAACCGCACGACGTGCTGCCCTACGCGGCCGCCCAGCTCGAGCGGCTCGGCGCGACACCCGCCGACGCCCTCCGCACGGTGACGTCCGGCGCGGCCGCGGCCTGCGGTCTCGGCGACCGGAAGGGCCGCATCGCGCCGGGCTACGACGCCGACCTGCTCGCCGTCGACGGGGACCCGCTCACCGACCCGGCCGCGCTCCAGCGCGTGCGTGCCGTCGTCGTCCGCGGCCACCTGCTCCCCACCGCGGGAGGCCGGTGAGCCCGGCCGCGTGCTCAGGCTTGGCGGCTCTCGTACATCTCGCGGACCATCGGTTCGAGCGTCGTCGGCCACCAGTCGCCGCCGGGCACGGGCTCTCCGAACCCGTCCGGCAGCCCGAGCGTGACTTTGCCGGTCGCGGCCCACTCCGCGCCGCGCACGAACAGCCCGCGGAACGACGGGTGCGAGACGGCCTCGGGCCCGTGGCCGATGCCGGTCGCGTAGACCCGTCCCTCGCCGTACCGGTTCGTCCAGACGATCGGGTGCTCGTCACCCATGCCGGGCAGCGCGTTCCACTCGCTCGGCACCTGGGTGTACCGCAGCGGGTTGTCCCACCCGCTGATCAGCACCTCGACGTCGGCCGACGGGTCCCACCGCAGGTTGACGTAGAGGTCGTCGTCGTAGTGCGGGAAGCTCGAGGGCATCCCCGCGGTGACCGGGTGATCGGGCGCCTTCACGTGGAGCCGGAAGTCGTTGATCGGCGCCCGGCGGCTGCACTCCTCGCGGAGCACCCCGCCGGCCATCTTCTCGAAGTCGTCGCCCCAGCCCGCGCCCATCTGCAGCGACGCATGGTAGACCACGACGCCCTTGCCGGCCGCCACGAAGTCGTAGAGCGCCTGCTCGGCGGAGGTGCCCCAGCGCTTCTCCGGCGCGTGGCCCCACGGCTCGAACCGGCCGAAGTAGTTCAGCACGACCAGGTCGTACGGTTCGAGCGTCTCGCTGCTCGCGCCGCGGAACTCCTCGGTGATCCGGACGTCGAACGCGCCCGTCCCGGTGAGTAACTCGGCCAGCATCGGGGACATCGTCCGCCAGTCGTGATGGATGTCGGTGTGGCCGGTGATGATCAGGGTCTTGATGGTGTCGCTGTCGCTCAACTGCCGCTTACCGATACCAGGCATGGCTCCATTATTTATGTATAGAATCAACATAAGTCAAGGGAAGGATTTCGCTTGTCCGCCCCACCGTCCGCGCGGGACATCCTCGTGCTGGCCCAGATCGTCGACCTCGTGCGCGCCGGCACGGCGACCACGCGCCCGGAGCTCGAGACCGCCACCGGCCTGGGCCGCACCGTCGTCAACGACCGGGTCCGGGAAGGACTGGAACTCGGCGTCCTGGCCGAGATCGAGGCCGCGCCCTCCGGCCAGCGCGGCCGCCCCTCGCGGGCGGTCCGCTTCCGGGCCGAGGCCGGCGTGATCCTGTCCGCGGCCCTGGGCGCAGTGTCGCTGCACACCGCCGTGTCCGACCTCGACGGCACCCCGCTGCGCACGGCTCACCACGACATCGACATCGACGACGGCCCCGACCGCGTCCTGGCGGCCGTGCACGCCGCGTTCGGTGAGCTGCTGCGTGGCGAGGACGTCTGGGGCATCACCCTCGCGCTGCCGGGGCCGGTCGACATCGCCACCGGCAGCGTCGTGGCCGCACCGGCCATGCCCGGCTGGGAGGGCTACGACGTCCGGCTGCCGCTGCGGCTGCGCTACGGCGCGCCGGTCTGGGTCGACAACGAGGTCAACCTGATGGCGCTGGGCGAGTGGGAGCGCGGCACCCCGCAGGAGCGTCGCGACCTGCTGTTCGTCAAGGTCGCGAGCGGCATCGGCAGCGGCCTGGTCACCAACGGGCGCCTGCACCGCGGCGACAGCGGCGCCGCCGGCGACATCGGGCACGTGCGGGTGACCGACGACCCCGCCGCGCTGTGCCGGTGCGGCAAGACCGGCTGTCTGGTCGCGGTGGCCAGCGGCTGGGCGCTCCTGCGCACGCTGGAGGAGCGCGCCCGCACCGGCGCCAGTCCGCTGCTGGCCCGGCGGCTGGCCGAGCGCGGTCGCGTCGTGCCGGAGGACATCGGGTACGCGACCGCGGCCGGTGACCCGGTCGTCCGCGAGGCGGTGGCCGCCTCCGCACGGCTCGTCGGCACGACGATCGCGAGCGTCGTGAACTTCGTGAACCCGGGCACGCTGGTGCTCGGCGGCGGGGTGATCCGGTACAGCCCCCTGTTCTTCGACGAGTTCCGCCGCGCCGTGCTGGCCGACACGATCGAACTGGCCGCCCGGAACCTCACGATCCGGACGGCGAGCCTCGACCACAGCGAGGGCGCGGTCGGCGGCGCCCTGCTCGCCGCCGACCGCCTGTTCCGCCCCGACTCCCTGCGCGTCTGGCTGGCCGACGGCAGCCCCGTCGGCTCGGCCCTGCGCTTACAGGAGCCCGCGTAGCTCGTGGTTCAGGTACCACCGGTTGAGCATCACGAGCTCGGCCGGGTTGCCGCCCTGGTCGCTCTCGACGACGACCCAGCCGTCGTAGCCGTGGTCCCGGAGCGCCCCGACGAACGCCTTCACGTCGACGAGGCCGCCCTCGGTGCCGAGCTCGTAGAACCACCGCTCGATCCGCCGGCCGGCGCCGCCCTTCAGCATCGTGGACTCGGCGCCGGGCATCCGGTACTCCTCGCCCGCGTCCGCGAACCGCGTGTCCTTCAGCTGGACATGCGTGACGCGTCCGGCATGCGAACGGTAGAAGTCGACCGGGTCGATGCCGCCCACGGTCAGCTCGGCCGTGTCCAGGGCCAGCCCCACGTCGGTGGCGGCGAGCAGCCCCTCCAGCTCCGCCCGTGAATGCACCGCACCGAGGCAGTCGTAGTGCAGCGACACCCCCACGCCGGACGCGGCCGCCACCTCCCCCACCCGGTTCCAGACCTCGCCGATGACCTTCAGGTCGTCGGCGGACACCGGCGGGCCCATCCACGCCGGCCCCACCGGCCGCGCCACCAGCTGCGAACCCCCGACCGCGGCGAGGAAGTCCACGAACGGCCGCGCCGACTCGACGATCGCGTCGTGGTCGGCCGGGTTGCGCGTCGACCGGAACGCCCAGCCCTCCTCCTCGGCGAACTGGCCGGGATCCCAGAAGAAGCTGGAGACGCCCCGGATGCCGCAGCGGTTGAGCATCGGCCGGAAGTCGTCGCCGTAGTTCAGCGCGATCTGCTCCGGCCGGCCCAGGTTGTCCCACCGCCCGGTGCCGGCGGCCAGTTCGACGTGGTCGAACCCGCACGCCGCGATCGTCTTGAACGCCCGGGCGTGGTCCTCGTGGCGCACGAAGACATCCATCCGGAAGTTCCACTGATTGAGCGCGTAGGCCCACTTCACCGCGCCACCTCCGCGAGCACGTGGTCGATGTACCACTTCGCGACGCAGGTGGCCTCGGCGTAGGACCCGCCGCCGAGCTCGGCCTTGTCGTGCTCGACGGTGAGCCACCCGTCGTAGCCGGACGCCACGATCTCGCGCATCAACGCCGGGAAGTCAACCAGCCCGCCCTCGGTGCCCATCTCGTAGAACCAGCGGGAGACGGTCGGCGCCATCAGCTCGGGGTCCGGCGGTGTTCGGTACGCGCCCTCGGTGTCCACGTCGTGGGTGTCCTTGAAGTGGAACCCGGTGCACCGGTCGGCGTAGTCGCGGAACATCCGCACCGGGTCGACCCCGGCGATCGTGTGCTGCGCGGTGTCGCAGAAGAAGTACACGTACCGCGGGTCGGTGTACTCGAAGAACAGGTCGAGCTGGGCCCGGGTGCGGATCGCGCCCCAGAACTCGAAGTGGCACGTGGTCTTCTGACCGTGCGCGAGCGTCAGCTGTCCGACCCGGTTCCACAGGTCGGCCATGACCTTGATCTTGTCGTCGGTGACCGGCTCCACCTGGAAGTACGTGGAGGACGGCATCACGATGAAGTTCTCGACCCCGGTCAGGCCCTCGCAGGCCCGCAGGGTGTACTCACAGTCGGCCACGATCCGGTCGTGCGTTTCGCGGACGTGCGGGGCCTGGAACTTCGTCGCGGACGGGTAGGCCGAGAAGATGCCGGTGATCTTCTCGAACCCGTTGTCCTGCAGGAACCGCTCGAACCCGGGCAGCGAGCCGTACATGCCGGCGTACATCGGCAGCGAGAAGAAGAACGTGTCGAAGCCCGTGAAGCCCAGCGCCGACAGCTGTTTGACGTACCGGTCCATGTGGGCGCGGTTGAACGACGGCGGCTGCGGGCCCTGCGGCGTCTCGGTGACCCAGTGGTCCATGTACGACCACTTCATTTCGCGCCCCCGGAGGAGAACGCCGCGTCGAACGCGGCTTCCGGGGCGTCGAAGAGCTTGCTCTTGACGTAGTTCAAGGCGTCCGGCGCGCCGGCGAGCCGATCCATCCCGGCGTCCTCCCACTCGACGGAGATCGGACCGGAGTAGCCGATCGAGTTCAGGGCCCGGAAACACTGCTCCCAGGGGACGTCGCCGTGGCCGGTCGACACGAAGTCCCAGCCGCGGCGCGGGTCGGCCCAGGCCAGGTGCGAACCGAGCCGCCCGTTGCGCCCGTTGCCGACGTGCAGCTTCACGTCCTTGCAGTCGACGTGGTAGATCCGGTCGGCGAAGTCGAGGATGAACCCGACCGGGTCCAGGTCCTGCCACATCATGTGCGACGGGTCCCAGTTCAACCCGAACGCCGCCCGGTGCCCGATGGCCTCCAGCGTGCGCTTCGTGGACCAGTAGTCGTACGCGATCTCCGACGGGTGCACCTCGTGCGCGAAGCGGACACCGACCTCGTCGAACACGTCCAGGATCGGGTTCCACCGGTCGGCGAAGTCCTGGTACCCGGCGTCGATCAGGTCGGCGGGCACCGGCGGGAACATCGCCACGTACTTCCAGATCGCCGACCCGGTGAACCCGACGACGGTGTCCACTCCCAGCCGCGCGGCCGTGCGGGCGGTGTTCTTCATCTCCTCGGCCGCGCGCTGCCGGACGCCCTCGGGGTCGCCGTCGCCCCAGATGGCGTCGGGCAGGATGTCGCGGTGGCGGGCGTCGATCGGGTCGTCGCAGACCGCCTGACCCTTGAGGTGGTTGGAGATCGCGTGGACGCGGAGCCCGTACTTGTCGAGGATCGCTCGGCGGTCGTCGAGGTACGCGTCGTCGACGGCGCCCCGGTTGGGGTCGAGGTGATCGCCCCAGCAGGCGATCTCCAGTCCGTCGTATCCCCAGCCCGACGCGAGCCGGGCGACCTCCTCGAACGGCAGGTCGGCCCACTGGCCGGTGAACAACGTGATCGGACGGGGCATGATCAACTCCCTCGCAGCATCAGATACTTCGCGTCCCGGCCGCCACCCGGGACCGGCATGTACGAGAGCCGGAGGCGCACCGAGACGGCGACCTCGTGCTCACCGGGGCGCAGCGGTTCGTCGGTCTCGAACGTGAGCGTCGCCCGCTCGCCGAACTCCCACCGGTCGTCGACGACCCGCGGCATCTCCGCGAACGTGTAGGTGGCGCCGTGCACGGTGAACGTCGCCCGGGCCGGGGGCACCGGGCGCCCGTCGAGGGTCAGGTCGACGGCCTCGACCATCGACAGCCGGAGCCCCCGGTAGTACGGCATCCGAACTTCGACGACACCCCCGGGGCGGCCGTCCGGGCGGCCACGCAGGCTGCCCTCACAGACGATGTACTGGTCGAACACGGCTCACCCCTCGTTCTCACCGAGCAGGCGGACGAACATCGCCTGCTGGCGGCGCACCTGCTCGACGCTGTCGACCGGATACGCGTCCTGGATGTGGCGGTTGCCCTCGTACTCGCTGGACAGGTAGCCGCTGAACCCGCCCTCGACCAGCAGGGGCACGATGCGGTCGTAGGGGATCGAGTACTCCGTGCCGTCGTCGCCCATGTCGTAGAACTTGGCCTGGACGTGGTGGATCAGCGGCATGTGCTCGAGCATCGCCCGCGGGTCGGACCAGATGTAGTGGCCGGCGACCCGGGCCAGCTCGTACTCGCGCGGGCCTCCGCCCCGGTAGTTCACGATGTCCATCAGCGCGTGGGTGTCGCCGTGGTCGTCGTAGAGCTTGACGATGTAGTCCACGATGCGCGGGTTCGCGCCGTCACGCAGCGCCCGCTCCTTCACGACCAGCGGGAACCGTTCGACGAACGTCATCATGTCCGGCATCAGGCCGAGCGCCGACATGCCCGGCCGGTGCATCACGTCCAGGTGCTCGAGGATCCACGGGTGCTCGTAGTGGAACGGGGCGTGCACCTCGATGAGCAGGCGCACGCCCTTCTCCTCCGCGTACGGCGCGGCGCCCGCCATCACCTCGGGTGACGTGTTGATCGTCGCCTTGACGATCGGCATCCCCAGCCGAACGGCCACGTCGATGTCGGTGCGGATCGACGCGACCTGCTCCTCCAGGCTCAGCCACTCCCCCGGACGCAGCCGGGTGTCGAGGTAGGAGTTCGTCGCGGTGGGGGTCGTTCCGTACTTCTCCATCCAGGCGAACCAGGTGGCGACGAACTCGTCGTCCAGGTCGGTGAAGTGCGGGAGCGACTGCTCGGGGATGATCTCGATCCCGTACGCCCCCATCTCGCTGCAGATCCGGATGCAGTCCTCGAGGTCCAACGTCCGCAGGAACGTCTCCTCCTGGAACGAGTACAGGCTCACGCCGCGCTTGATGCTCATGCCCGGTCCTTTCCGGAGACGAGCGGGCGGAGGTCCCGCTGCAGCAGGTAGCCGCCGAGCAGCGCACTCGCCGCTGGGTGCGGGCTCTGGTCGCTCTCGAACACGATCCAGCCGGAGTAGCCGGCGGCGACGAGAGCGCGGGTGAGCGCGGCGAAGTCGACGGTGCCGCCGTCGCCGCCCGGTTCGCCGAACCAGCGCGGTACCTCGCGGGCGCCGCCGCGGACCCGGACGGTCCAGTGGGCGTGCTCCTGGCGGTACTCCTCGTCGGTGTCGCGGTCCAGGGCGTCCTTGAACTGCACGTGCCGGATCCGGTCACCGTGCCGTTCGACGACGGCGAGCGGGTCCAGGCCGGCGACCGTGAGTTCCCCGGTGTCCAGGGCCAGGCCGACGAGGTCGGGATCCGTGCGGCGCAGCAGCTGATCGAGTGCGTCGCCGGTGCGCAGTGCGGACAGGAAATCGACGTGCAGTGCGGTGTGGATCCCCTCGGCCCTGGTCGCCGTCCCGACGGCCTCCCAGCAGGCGGCCAGCGCATCGAGCCCGGCGTCGTCGAGCCCGCCACCACCGGCCGGACCGGCGCCGGGCGGGAGGTCGCCGGCCGCGGGACCGGGCGGGAGGTCGCCGGCCGGACCGGCGCCGGGCGGGAGGTCGCCGGCCGGACCGGCGCCGGGCGGGAGGTCGCCGGCCGCGGGGCCGGCCGGGACGACCAGCACCGAGCCGCCCAGCTCGGCCAGTGCCGCGGCGAACTCCCGGGCCCGCTCCACGATCCCGGGCACGTCGGCCGGCTCCAGCAGGGAGTACGGGCCGGTGAGATGCTCCGCCGACCGCGGCTGCGGGTCGAGGAACCAGCTGCTCACGCCGTCGAGCGCACAGTCGCCGAGGAACGTGCGGAACCCCTTCAGCGAGCCGAAGTTCGCCACCAGCTGCCCCGGGTTGCCCAGCGGCTCCCACCGGCCGGTGCCCGACGTCAGCTCGACCCCGGTGAAACCGGCGACCGCAATCGTCTTGAACGCCCGTTCGTGCTGCTCCCGCCGGACGAAGTCGTCGAACTGGGGCTTCCACTGGTTGATCGCGTAGCCCCAGCGGATGCCGCTCACGAGTAGATCCGTTCGAGGACGTTCGCGGCGTACCACCGCGCGACGGCGGTGCTCTCCGAGTAGTCGCCGCCCTCCTTGTTGGCCTTGTCGTGCTCGACCGAGATCCAGCCCCGGTACTCGTGGTCACGAACCGCGGTCATCATCGCCTCGAAGTCGACCAGGCCCTGGTCCGTGCCCATCTCGTAGAACCACTTCCCGGTGGTCGGCGCCATGATCTCCGAGTCCGGCCGGTGCCGGTGGTCGTCCCCGGTGGCGATGTTCCGGGTGTCCTTGAAGTGGAACCCGCTGACCCGGTCGGCGTGCCGCCGGTACAGCGCGACCGGGTCGACGCCGGCGATGCAGTGCTGCGCGGTGTCGACGAAGAGGTGCACGTAGCGCGGGTCGGTGTACGAGTAGAACGTCTCGATGTCGGCTTCGCTCTGGATGCCGCAGAAGAACTCGTGGTGGCAGGTGAGCCGCACCCCGGCGGCGGCGGTGATCGCGCCGACCTTGTTCCACAGCTCGGCGGCGTGCTTGAGCTTGTCCTCGGTGACCGGCTCCATGTCGTAGTAGAGCGTCGCCGGCATCACGATGATGTTGTCCAGCTGGATGCTCGACCAGAGCCCCAGCGTGACCCGGAAGTCCTCGAGGATGGTCGCGTGCGTCTCCGGCACGTGCGGGGCGTAGTTCCGGACGTCGTAGTCCGCCGCGTGGAACGTGTTCACGATGCGTTCGAGGCCGTGGTCCTGCACCATCTCCTGGTACTTCGCCGGGCTGCCGTAGTCGCCGAAGATCTGCCCGATGCGGAAGTCGAACGTGTCGATCGCGTCGAAGCCCGTGGCTTTGATCTGTTTGAGGAACCGCGACATGGTCTTCACCGAGTGCCACTGGTCGATCGGCCCGGCCGGGCCGTCACTGCGCCAGTGGTCCATGTAGCTCCACTTGATGCGCCGCTCCATCAGCGCACGTCGCTGAGGGTCCGGATCAGCGCGTGCTGGCGGCGCAGCTGGTCCGAGGCCCGGCCGACGCCGTAGTCGCCCTCGTACTCGCTCGACAGCCAGCCGTCCCAGCCCCGGCGGGTCAGCAGGTCGAGGAACTCCTTCCACGGGATGTAGTGGTCCTGCAGGTCGTCGTCGATCTCGTAGAACTTGGCCTGGACGTGGCAGACGTGATCGAGGACGTCCTCCAGGTCGGAGACCGGCACGACCGGGACCTCCGGCGGGCGGCCGCCCTTGTCGCCCATCCGCGACGCGACGCCCCCGGTGCGCCGGTGCATCGACGTCTGGAACACGCCGGTGTCCATCAGGAGTGCGAAGTGCGACGTGCCGGTGCGCTGGATGAACGCGAGGTAGTCGTCGACGACCTTCGACTTGATGACGCTCGGCCAGTGGATCTCCGGGCAGATGATCACGTTCTTCTCGGCCGCCAGGTCGAGCACCCGCTCGGTGGCCGGCTCCCAGACCGGGTCCGGCTCCAGGTCGTCGGTGACGACGCCGAGCTTCGGCCGCACGTACGCGAAGCCGAGGGTGGACGCCAGCCGGATGTCGGTCTCCAGCTGGGCCACGGCCTCGTCGACGGTGATCGGCCGCCGGCCGCGCCGGGTGTCGACCCAGGAGCCGTAGCAGGTGGGGGTGAGTTCCCACCGCGACAGCCGCGCGAACCAGGCGTCGATCCACGCGGTGGACGGCGACGGGTAGTTCTCGACGTGCGCCTCGCCGAGGATCTCCAGCCCCGAGGCGCCCAGGTCGGCCACGTCCTCGATGCAGTCGTCGAGCGTGAGAGTGGTACCGAACTCCGACGTGTAGCTGTAGAGGGAGACACCGAGCTTCATCGCGTGATCACCAGCCTGCGCTCTTCGCTCCAGATCGTCGGCTGGAGCTCTTCGGGGATGTACGACATGTGCAACCGCAGTTCGGCCGCGACCGTGTGGAAGCCGATCGACAGCGGCTCGCCGCGGGGAACGGTCAGCGTCGCCGGGACGTCGACCGGCCAGCGTGCGGTGTCCGAGCCGACCAGTTCGGCCAGCGTGTAGTCGGTGCCGGCCAGGGTCCAGCCGATCGTGTCGGCGGCGTACTCCTCGCCGTCGACGGTCAGCGAGACGCCTTCGAGCAGGTTCGTCCAGACCCCCCGGTAATACGGGAGGCGGAGCCGGACCTGGAAGCCGCCGTCGGAGTTCCGGAAGCCCCTGGTCTGGATCATCGGTACGTCGAGCATGGTCACCGTCCTGTCGTTGCTGCCGCGGTGGGCGTGGTGAGGTGGGCCGCGATGTTCCGCGCCCCGGTCACGGCGAGCGCCACCGAGGTCAGCGTGGGGTTGCAGGCGATCGGCGTCGGGATGACGTTGTTGCCGGCGACGTAGAGCCCGTCGACGCCCCAGACCTCGGAGTTCGGGCCGCAGACGCTGGTGCCGTCGTCGACCGGGCCCATCCGGGTCGTGCCCTGGTAGTGCAGTGAGGCCCCGGGCGAGAGCACGAACGGGTCGGTGCCGATGTGTTCGCCGAGCGCGGTCGCGGCCCGGAGGATCGCGGTACGGGCACGGGCCAGCGTCTCGTGGTCGCGGGGCGTCAACCGGTAGTGGATCGTCGGCTTCGGCATCCCGTAGTCGTCGGTGGTGTCCTCGTCGAACTCGATGCGGTCGGACGCCTGGAGGTCCTTGCCGCAGAACCAGCCCAGGCCGACGATCGTGCCGAGCGCGGGTTCGTCGTCGGACACCAGCGGGATCGGCGACGCGTCGAGCTGCATGACCTGACCGTGGAACGGGTGCTCGTCGGTGTAGGGGACCCAGCCGACGCCGCTCTGCCCGACGATCTCGGTCGCGTCGCCGGTGTCCGCGGCCGGTTCGCGCACATCGCGGAGCCGGATCGCGAACACGGTCTGCGGCTGGTCGTTCAGGTACCGGCCGAGCGCGGGCAGGCGTACTCCGGAGGCGAACAGCAGCTGCGGGGTGCGCAGCGCGTCGCACGCGACGACCACGTACCGCGCCCGCACGTCCACGCCGTTGACGTGCACCCCGACGGCTTTCCCGTCCTCGATCAGCACCCGCTTCACCGGCGACTCGGCGTACAGCGAGAAGTTCGGGTTGTCCCGCGTGACGTCGCCGAACACCACGTCCGGGCCGCTCCAGATCAACGCGCCGTCGTCGCGGCGGTGCACGGCCAGGGGCATCGGCTGCACGCGCCGGTCCGCCGCCCGGCCCGGGTCGAACTCGGCCGCGAGCCGGTCGCGGACCACGTCGGTGTAGGGCGCGCCGGCGAACGGGTGCTTGTCGACGGAGAGCAGGCGCTCGGCCTCGTCCAGCAGCTCGTCGAGGTCCGGCAGGAAGTCGATCCGCTCGGCGTCGCCGGGGCGCGGGCACGCCCCGGTCCAGTGCGCCCCCATGCCGCCGACGTTCGTCGACATCGCGAGCGCGGGAAGGCCGTCCTCCCCGTCGACCTGGTAGCCGGACTCGAGAAGGAACGTGCCGGGGCGCACGACGCGGCGGGCCGGGTCGGCGTACTCGCCGGCCGTGCTGTCGGTGTGCGGGCGCAGGCCCTCGGAGCGGCGCTGCGCCGCGATGCGCTCGGCGTCGTCGGCGATGTTCTTGACGTGCATGCCCGGTGGATCGGTGAGGACCGGCCCGGCCTCGAACACGGCGATCCGCGCGGACGGGGCCCGCTCGGTGAGGATCCGGGCGTACGCCGCGCCGGTCGGTCCGCTGCCGACGATGGCCACGTCGACGTCGTCGGGATAGGTCATGTCGTCTCCGATCGGAACGGAAGGGGGAGCCGCGCTCAGGCGGTGGTCGGGAAGGAACGCGGAGGCGGCCAGCGCGAGGAGGAAGAGCAGCACCAGGCCGAGGAACAGGGGGCGCATCGCGGTGAGGTAGGTCTGCGCGTAGAGCTCGCGGGCGGCGTCGGGGAGCTCGCGGAGCCGGGCCGGGGAGAGCCCGGCCAGCGCGGCCCGGTCGCCCAGCCCGGCCAGGAGCCGCGCGCCGAGCAGCCCGCCGAGCGCGGCCGAGCCGAGCGTCACCCCGAGTTCGCGGACCAGCGTCACCGCCGCGGTGGCGGTGCCGACGACCGCGGCCGGCATCGCGTCCTGGACGGCCACCGTCATCACCTGGTTGAAGCACCCGACGCCGAGGCCGAGCACCCCGATGAAGAGCCCGATCAGCGCTACCGGGGTGCCGGTACCGATCGTGGCCAGCCCCACCAGCGCCACCGCGCCGGCGAGGCTCCCGTAGACCGGGAACGAGCGGTACCGGCCGGTCCGTGCGACCCGGTGCCCGGTCCAGATCGAGGTCAGCATGATCCCGGCGACCATCGGCAGCACCACGGAACCGGCGACGGTCGCCGGCAGCCCGTACACCGCCTGCATCAGCCCCGGCAGGTACCCGACCATGCCGAACACCGCGGCCCCGACCACGAACGCGAGGCCACTGCTGATCACCACGACCCGGTGCCGGAACATCCAGAGCGGCACGATCGGGTGCTCCCGGCCCCGGCTCCAGGCGACGAACGCCGCGAACCCGGCCAGGGCGCCGAGCGCGATCGCCCAGAGCCGCGGCGACGACCAGGCGATGCGCGATCCGCCCCACGCCGCGAACAGCACCGCGCCGGTGGTCCAGGTCGTGAGCAGCGCGGTGCCGGTCCAGTCGAAGCGGGCCCGCGCCCGGACGGCGACCGCCGGCACCGACACCCACGCCAGCAGCAGCGCCAGCGCACCGAGCGGCGCGTTGACCCAGAAGATCCACCGCCACCCGACGGTGTCGGTCAGCGTGCCGCCGAGCAGCGGCGAGACGACGCTGGCGATCCCGTACACCGCGGTGATCGGCGCGAGGAACCGGCCCCGCTCCCGGGCCGGGACCGCGTCGGCCACCACGGCCAGGCTCAGCACCGTGATCCCGCCGCCGCCGATGCCCTGGCCGAAGCGCAGCGCGATCAGCTGGCCGAAGCCGGTGACGAACCCGCAGAGCAGCGACGTCAGCACGAACGCGGCGATCGAGGAGAGGAACAGGGTGCGGCGGCCGCGCAGGTCACCGAGCCGGCCGAACATCGGCATCGCGATCGTCACCGCGAGCGTGTAGGCGACGAAGATCCACGCCAGGTCCCGCTCGCCGCCCAGGTCGGCGACGATCGTCGGCAACGCGGTGGCGACGATCGTCGCGTCCATCGCGGTGAGCAGCGTGACGACGACGAGCGCGACGAACAACATCCGCCGCTCCGAAGGCGCTCGGGAGAGCCGAGCACTCGGCCCGCTCAGCGGCGCAGCTCCGCGGTCAGCGCGTGGGCTCCCCGGAGGGAGAGCGCGACGCTGGTGAGCGTGGGGTTGCAGGTGTTGGCGGTGGGGATCAGCCCGTTGCCGGCGAGCACCAGCCCGTCCACACCCCACACCCGGCTGTTCGGATCGCAGACACTCGTGCCGTCGTCGACCGGCCCCATCCGGACCGTGCCCATGTAGTGCAGCGAGCTACCGGCCGGCAGCACGCGGGGCATCCCGTCGACGAACGACCCCAGCGCGGCCGCGGCGCGGGCCTGGATCTTCTGCGCGCGCTCGATCTCCGCCTGTTCGCGATCCGTGAGTTCGTACGCGATCCGGATGGACGGCAACCCGTCCTCGTCCGGCTGCGTGTCGTCGAGGATCACCCGGTCTTCGGCCCGCGGCCACTTCCGCACGCCCCAGCCCATCCCGACGTAGCCGCCCGCGCTGTTCCGGTGCGGCGAGTCGGCCGGGAGCGGCACCGGACACACCGGCGTGTACATGACCTGGGCGTGGAACGGGTGGTGGTCCTCGTCGTAGCCGACCGACACCACGGCGCGCACCGGGTCCACGGCCGGTCCGGTCACCGGCGGCAGCACCCCGGCCCGCACCGCGACCACGCCGAAGATCAGCGGGTGTTCGGTCAGGTACCGGCCCAGCGCGGCCGGCCGGATCCCCGACGCCCACAGCAGCTGCGGTGTGCGGATCGCGTCGGCCGCGACCACGACCGCGTCCGCCGTCACGCTCTCCTCGGCGCCGGTGGCCAGGTTCCGCAGCACCGCGCCGACGACCCGCGGTCCCTCGCGCAGCAGCCGGACGCACAAGGTGAACGACCGCAGGGTGAACCGCGGATCGTCGACCACCGGTCCGAGCACCACGTCGGTGCCGCCCCAGCGCAGCGACCCGTCCGGGAGCTCGTCGGCGGCGACCGGCAGCGACCGCACCCCGATCCGGTCCGGCGCGAACTCCTCGCTCAGGCGCTCCAGGATCGCGGTGGCCTGGGGCGCGTCGCCGAACGCCGACTTCGTGACGTGCAGCAGCGCCTCGGCCTCGTCGAGCCGCGCGTCCAGGTCGGGCAGGAACCCGATCCGTTCGCCGCCGCTCGGCCGCGGGGTGGCGCACGTCCAGTGCGCGCCCTGCCCGCCGACGCAGGTCGCCAGCGCGGCCGCGGGCAGGCCCGGCGAGCCCTCCGCGGCCCGGCCGATCAGGTGGGTGCCCTGCCGGGCCGTGACCGTGCCCTCGACGACCGCGCCGAGCGGCAGACCGGCGATACCGGCCGCGCCGGTGCGTCCCTGCGAGGCCAGCCGCGCGGCCGCCTGCGCGTCCGCGTCCGGGATGTTCCGCACGTTCATGCCGAGTGGACGGTCGATGACCGGCCCGGCCTCGACCATGAGCACGGTCGCACCGGGCACCTCGTCGAGGACCGTGCGGGCGTACGTCGCGCCGTTCGGACCCGAACCGACGATCAGCACGCGCGTCATGACGCGGTCTCCTTGCGGTGGTCCACCCAGCCCGGCAGGTCCCAGGGCCGGGCCAGCGCCTCGCGCAGGGCGGTGCTCAGCTCGTCGGCGCCGGGCAGCGGGGACGACCGGCCGTCGGCGCGCCGGTAGACCCGGCAGGTCAGCGACGGTTCGGTCGCGGTGGGGAACAGGTCGCGGCGACCGACCTGGAACGTCGGCGACCCGGGGAAACTCCGGTCGGTCGCGTCGGCGCGGTTCCGGATCTGCCGTTCGACCACGGTCACGTCGTCGCGGCCCAGGTCGGCGAGGGTGTCCCGGAGCAGGTCGGCGGCGCGTCCCCGGCTCGGGCACCCGTCCCACCACAGCAGCTCCACGCGCCACTTGATCGAGCACCCGGCCGGTGAGGTCCAGGGCCGGCGCACGTTCCGCCCGGCGAGCACGTCGTCCAGCGCCGCGCGCACCCATTCGGCGTCGCGCGCCGGGTCGTCGTAGTCCCCGTCCGGCGCACCGTGGTACCGCACGACCCCGTCCCGGTCGAGCACGAACACCTCGGGCGTCGCGGTCGCCCCGAACGCCCGCGCGAACGCCTGGTCCGCATCGTGCACGAACGGTGCGGCCGGTCGGGCGTCCTCCGGCCGGTGGGTCGGGTCGTTACTGATCACCTGCACCAGTTCGACGCCCTGAGCGGCGTAGTCGCGACCGACGGCCTGGATCCGGTCGTGCCAGGCCTGCGCGTACGGACAGCCCAGCGAGGTGAACACCACGACCGTCACCGTGTTCGCGGCGGGGATCCACGGGGCGTTCTCCCCCACGGCGAGGCGGGTCATGCCGGCACCTCCGCCCAGGCCCGGGTGCGTGCGGATTCGAGGACCGCCTCGATCAGGGCGGCGGCGCGGGCACCGTCGGCGAACGTCGGCAGCCCGTCCGGCGCGTCCCCGGCGATCGCGGCGTAGCTGTCGGCGACGAACGCGTCGAAACAGTCCTGGTAGCCCTGCGGGTGACCGGCCGGCGTGGTCGTGTACCGCGATGCGAACGCGCCCCGGAGCAGCTGCCGGTTGACGTCCCGGCCGCCGATCCACAGCGCCTCCGGGTTCTCCTGGTCGAAGCTCAGGCTCTCGGCCGACCCGTCGACCGAGAACCAGAGCCGGTTCTTGCGGCCGGGCGTGATCTGGCTGATCGTGACGTTGCCGAGCGCGCCGTCGCCGGTGCGGAACACCAGCACGGCGGCGTCCTCGGTGGTCACCGGCCGGCCGCCGCGCTCCGGGACCGCGGTGAGGGTCTGCGCGGCCACGTGCGTGATCCGCTGCCCGCTGACGAACTCGGCCAGGTCGCACCAGTGCACACCGATGTCACCGAACGCACGCGACGGCCCGCCCGCCGCGGCGTCGACGCGCCAGTTGTCGTCGGTCTCCTCGACCAGCCAGTCCTGCAGGTACGACCCGTGAAGCAGCCGGACGGGCCCCGTGGTCCCGTCGGCGACGCGCTGCCGGGCCTCGCGGACGGTCGGGTAGAAGCGGTAGACGAACGGCACGGTCGCGGTGAGCCCGGCGCCGGTGACCAGCGCGAGCAGTTCGTCGGCCTCGGCCCGGCCCACGGCCAGCGGCTTCTCGCAGACCACGTGCACCCCGGCCACGACCGCGGCCCGCACCAGCGGCGCGTGCGACGCGTTCGGCGTGCAGATGTGCAGCACGTCGAGGTCACCGTCGGCGAGCAGCTCGTCGACCGTGTCGAACGGGCGTTCCGCGCCGAGACGCTCGGTGGCCGCGCGCGACGACTCCGGGGTCGATCCCACCGCGCCCACGACGACGCCACCCGCGCGCCGGATCGCCCGCGCGTGCACCGTACCCATGAAACCGACGCCGACGATGCCGGCCCTGATCCGATCAGCCATCGATAGCTCCTTCAGTCCCAGCGAGACGTGTCGCCGGCGTAGTAGGGCCAGACCCGCCAGCGGTTCTCGCCGGCCCGGTCGGGCGGTGCGATCGTCGCCGCACCGGTCGCCGCCCACTCGACGCCGCGACACAGCAGCGTCATGTAGTCCGGGCGCCGGAACGTGTCCCAGTCGTGGCCGGGGGTCAGCGAGAAACAGCGCCCGCTCCCCCACTCGTTCGCCCAGGCCAGCGGCTGATCGGTGTTCATGCCCGGCAGCGCGTCCAGGCCGCCGTCCCCGACGACGACCGGCGTGTGCGGCCGCGGCCAACCGGCGGCCCGGTACGTCTCGACGTCGTCGAACACGGTCAGCAGCACCTCGGTGCCGGGGTGGATCCGGACGCCGGTGAGGATGTCGTCGTTGGTGAGCGTCCACTCCGGCGAGACACCGTCGGTGATCGGGTGCCCCGGCCGCGTGCGGACCGTCACCTGGCCCGGTGGCCGCGGCCGGAGACCGGTCGCGGCGCTGAGTTTCGCGCCGCGCATCCGGTCGAACTCCTCGGGCCAGCCCCAGGAGTCCTCCTGCACCGACGAGCCGTGGAACCAGACCATGCCCTTGCCGTCGTCGCGGACGAAGCGCAGCAGCGCCTCGTTCGTCACCGGGCCGAAGCCCTCGGCCGCGTCGAAGTAGTTCCGCCGGCCCTCGTACATCACCAGCACGACGTCGTACCGGTCGATCAGGTCCGTCCCGGCGCCGCGGAACTCCTCCAGCACGCGCACCCGGAACCGGCCCGTCGACTCCAGCAGCGCGGTGATCATCCCGGTGTGGTGCCGGAAGCTGCGGTGGGCGTTGTCGTGTTCCTCGCTCACCAGGCCGGTGGCCAGGAGCACGTCGATCTTCGTCACGACGCGAGCGCGACGACGGGCTTCACCGACTCGGCCGAGCCGACGGTCGGGTAGTACTCGAGCCCGATCGGGCCGTCGTACCCCGCCGCCCGGAGCGTCGCGAACGACGAGGCCCAATCGATTGCCCCGGTGCCGGGCTCGCCGCGTCCGGGGACGTCGGCGATCTGCACGTACTTGACCAGGGCACCGGCGTCGGCGAGCACGGCCGCGGGGTCTTCGCCCTCGGTGACCGAGTGGTAGAGGTCGTAGAGGACGCCGAAGGAATCGTCGTCCACCGCGCGCGCCACCTGGACCGCGTCCGCGGTGCGGTCGAGCAGCGCGCCGGGGTGGTTGACCCGGGTGTTGACCGGCTCCACCACCAGCGTCACGCCGGAGCCCGCGACCCGGGCCACCGCCTGGGTGAAGACCTCCGCGAGGAGGTCGAGGTTCGCCGCGCGCGACCGGCCGGGGAACCCGACGCCACCGGCGACGACGATCCGCGGGCAGCCGACCGTGACCGCCGCCTCGACCGCGCGCTCGACCCGCTCGAGATACCCGGACGGGTCGCTGTCCGGCCAGGTGAACGACGTCGCCGGCGGGTACTCGGCCAGCGCGGCGGTGAGCGTGACCCCGGTCTCGGCCAGCACGGCTTTCAGCGACGGCAGATCCGGGCCGAGGATGCTCCAGATCTCGACCGCGTCGAACCCGGCCGCGGCGGCCGCGCGCACCCGGTCGGGGAGCTCGCCCGCTTCGGTGAAGAGCAGCTCGATGTTCGGTGCCAGCTGGGTCATGAGTGTGCCTCGGCGATCGATCGGCGGATCAGGTCGTGCTGCTTGCGGACGAGGTCCACCGGGTCGGCCTCGTCGAGGTCGAGGAACGCGTGCCCCTCCCACTCGCTCGACATCCAGCCGTCGTAGCCGCCGGCCACGAACTCCCGGACGATCGCCGGGTAGTCCAGCGCGGGCTCGTCGCCGTTCTCGTCGATGTCGTAGAACTTCGCGTGGACGTGGACGATCTGCGGCATGATGTCCGACCACTCGCGCGGGTCGACGTGGCCATGCATGTTGAACGCCAGCCGCGCGAACGACCCGAGGCTCTCCGGGGCGATGCCCTGCGAGTGCAGGTACTCGACGAACTCGGCGTGCCGTTCGTTGATGCCGGTGTCCTTGGCCCAGATGACCCGCAACGCCTCCAGGTCCTGCTCGCGGAGCCCCTTCTTGGTGAGCCCGTGGAACAGTGCCGGTGACATCCCGCGCATCGTCGAGGAGAAGTCGGCGACGAACCCGAGCCGGGGCGAGTCGAACTCGGCGTAGGTCTCGCGGATGGCCACGACCTGCGGGGAGTTCGGCCCCATCGGCGCGTGGATCTCCCAGCCGAGCGTGAGGTCGAGCTCCTCGGCGAGCGGCAGCAGGCGGCGGATCAGCTCCGGCTTCGCGCTCTGGATGCGGATCTTCGAGTAGCCCAGTGCGTGCGCGCTGCGGAACTGCGCGACCGTGAACTCGTACTCCTCGTCCGGCGTCATGTCGCGGTCGCGCCGCCGGCCCAGGTCGAGGTTCGCGCCGAACGACGTCGGGGTGAACCCGTGCCGGTCCATGGTGTCCCGGAAGGAGCGGACGAACTCGTCGGTGACGTGCGGATAGGTGCGGAGCATCTGGGACGCGTTGATCTCGATGCCCGGCCCGATCCCGGCCTTCGCGACGACGTCGAGCAGGCCGTCGAGGTCGTAGCGACCGGCGGCCCACTCGCTGGTGAGCGAGTAGAGCGTGAGACCGAGTTCGATGGTCACCGTGCCTCCAGTACGCGTCGGTTGGTGGCGTGGTTGGTCACGTAGAGCCCGGGTTTGATCTGCATGTACGGCAGCCGCAGCGCGACGCTGACCTCGACGTCGACGGTGTCGGTGCCGGGATCGTCGGGCGTGCGGATCACGAGCCGGTCCTGGAGGAACCAGAGCGTCTCGGACTGCTCGCCGAGCTCGTCGATCGTGTACGTGCGGCCGTTGAGCTCCGCGGTCAGGCCGGTCGCCGGTTTGCCGTCGATCGCCACCGTGACGCCGCTGACGCTGGACAGCCAGAGGCTGCGGTACCAGGGGATCTTCAGCGCGATCGCCAGGCCGTCCGGGCGCCGGGTGAGGCTGTCGTCGGTGAGGACGGTGTCGTCAGTGGCCATCGGTCAGTGCCTCTCGGATCAGTTTCTGCTCGGCGGCGACCATCGCGAACGGGTCGTCCACGGCGTTCCAGTGGAAGCCCTCCCACTCGGACGAGTAGGTGCCCCGGTAGCCGTGGGCCTTCCAGAGGGCGACCAGGTCGCGCACCGGAACCGACGGCTCGTCGCCGTCGGCGTCGATCTCGTAGAACTTGGCGTGCGTGTGGACGGTCCAGGGCAGGACGTCGGCCCAGTCGGTCACGGGTGCGTGGCCGAACAGGCCGGTCAGGTTGACCGCCATCTCGATCGCGCGGTCGCCGGCGCCGTGCCGGTGCGCGAGCTGAATCACCTGCCCGAACCAGCGGCCGTGCTGCTGCTCGGTCCTCGGCGGGCCCTCCCGGTGGTGCTCCAGCCAGGTGGTGTTCAGCGCGTCGAGGAGGTCCTCGGAGTAACCGAGCTCGGAGTAGCGGCGGAGCAGCGTGGACGGCACCGCGCGCAGCGAGGCGCCCCAGTCGGGCACGAACCCCAGGTGCGGCGAGCCGAGCTTCTCGTACCGCTCGAGCAGCGCCTGGATGGCCGGGTGCTTCGGGTGCTGGTGCGAGTGGATCTCCAGCCCCAGGGTCACGTCGTGCTGTTCCGCCACCGGGAGCAGGCGCTCCATGTCGTCAGGGGTGAGCGAGATCTGCACCCGTACGACGGGGAAGCCGAGCGCCTTCGCGGCCGCGATCTGCGGGCGCATGTAGTCGACGAGTTCGTCGTCGGTCAGCATGCGGTCGCGGCGCAGGCCGGCGTCGGCGTTGGCGGCGAGCGAGGTGGGGGTCAGCCCGGTCTCGGCGACGAGGTCGCGGAAGCGGCCGGTGAACTCGTCGGTCAGCACCGGGAAGCCCTTGATGCTCTGGAAACCGACGATCTCCAGGCCGGGGCCGAGGCCGCGGCCGGCCACTTCGCGAACAAGTTGTTCGAAGGTGTAACGCCGCTGGTGGAAGGCCCGGGTGAAGCTGTAGAGCGTGACGCCTTGGATCATCGGGAATCGGACTCCTCGATGAGAAGGACACCGTGATCGGTCGTGATGTACGGGATGTAGAGCGCGATCGTGACCGCGGTTCCGGTCGGGTTCTCGACCGGCGCGTCCCCCTCGATCACCGCGGAGTCGAGCACGTACCACCACTCGTCGTGCTTGGGCGGCAGCTCGTCCAGCGCGTAGGTGGTGCCGTCCACCGTCCAGGTGATCGACTCGCGGGGTACCGGTTCACCGTCGAGGAACCACCGGACGTCGGCCACCGAACTCAGCGGGAGCGCGCGGTACCAGGGCATCCGGACCGACATCCGGGCCCGGGAACCGGTCACGGAGTACGACTCGATGATCGTTTCCGGCATCATCCCTTCAGCCCTCCGGCGTAGCCCTGGATGAAGCGCTTCTGGGCGAAGAAATAGAAGGCGAGGATCGGCACCATCGACACGATCACGACCGCGAAGATCAGGTTCCACTGGGAGACCAGCGAGCCGACGTAGTTGTACATGACGACCGGCAACGTCTGGGACTCCGAACCGTTCAGGAAGATCAGCGCGGTGAAGAAGTCGTTCCACACGATCAGCCCGGCGAGGATGGACACGGTTCCGGTCGCCGGCCCCATCAGCGGGAACACCACGCTGGTGAAGATCCGCGTCCGGGACGCGCCGTCCACGGTGGCGGCTTCCTCGTAGTCGCGCGGCATCCGGCGGAAGAACCCGCTGTAGAGGAACACGCTCAGCGGGATGAGGGTGCCGGTGTAGACGACGATCATGCCCCACGGGCTGCCGACCAGGCCGAGCGTGCGCGCGCCGACGTAGAGCGGCACGATGCCCAGCTGCGTCGGCAGCAGGATCGCGATCAGGAACAGGTAGAACGTGCGGTTGGCCCAGCGGCTGGTCGCGCGGGTGAGCACGTACGCGGCCGGCGAGCCGACCACCACCAGGCCGATGATCGTTCCCGCGGTGATGATCAGGCTGCTGAGCAGGCCGGTGAAGATGCTGTCGGAGGCCTGTCCGGCCAGCAGCTCGGTGAAGTTGGCGAACGTCGGGCTCGTCGGGAACGAGAGCGAGGACGTGGTCAGCACCTGGTCGGACGTCTTGAGTGACGTGGAGATCAGGAAGTAGAACGGCATGAGCATGACGACGGCCGCGAGAATCGTGACGATCTCGAGGACCAGCGTCTTCCTGGTGTAGCGGAACATCGACGCCTCCTCAGGTCCGGTCGCGCGTGGCGTACTGCTGGAAGACGGTGAAGATCAGGATCAGGGCGCTGAGCACCAGCGCGAGCGCGGCGCCGAACCCGAAGCTGCTGTAGACGAACGTCTGCTGGTAGACCTGCGTCGCGAGCGTCTGGGTCGCGCCGGCGGGACCGCCGCCGGTGAGCGCGAGCACCTGGTCGAAGATCCGCAGACCCTGGATCAGCATCAGCGTGGTGGCGATCGCGATCGAGGGTTGGATCATCGGCACCGTGATCGCGCGGAACCGGCGGAACCGCCCGGCGCCGTCGATCGCCGCGGCCTCTTCGAGCTCGACCGGCACGGTCGCCAGGCCGGCCAGGTAGATCACCATGACGAAGCCGATGTTCTGCCAGACCATGACCACCAGGACGCAGGCCAGTGCCAGTTTCGGCTCGGCGAGCCAGTCCTTCTGCCAGCTTTCGAGCCCGACCGCTTTCAGGGTGGCGTTGAGCGGACCGTCGAACGCGAAAATGAACTTCCAGATGTAGGACACCGCGATCGGCGCGATGACCACCGGCATGAACAGCAGCGTTCGCAATACGTACCGCGATTTCAGACCGCGGTTGAGCGCGAGCGCGAACAGCAGGCCGAAGATGTTGGTCAGCACGAGGAAGCCGAACGCCAGCACCAGCGTGTTCACCAGCGAACCGCGGAGTTCGTCGGTGCTCCAGATCTTCCGGAAGTTCTCCAGGCCGGTGAAGTCGTACGCGCCGATCCCGGTCCAGTTCGTGAACGCGTAGAACGCGCCGCTCGCGGTGGTGGCGTAGATCAGCCCCAGGAGCAGCACCACCGCGGGCAGCGCCCAGGACCAGTGGCCGTACCCCACCCGGTAGGACTTGGTGCGGCCCGTGGCCGGGGGGCGGCGCGGTGTCCGGACCGCCGGTACTCGGCTCTCGGTCGTCGTCATGTCTCTGCTCCCTGTTCCGGGCGGGTGGGGCCGGAACGCGCCGGCCCCACCCGCAGCGGGGGCTCAGCCCCAGGCGGAGTCCATGGCCTTCAGGACGTCGTCGACGGTCTTCTGGCCGGTGAGCAGGCCGGTCAGACCGCTACCGAGTGCGGGGTACACCTGCGGGCTCTTCCAGCTGTCGACACCGAACGGGCGGTACTGCTCCTTCGCGAGCAGGTCGGCCACCGGCTGGTACTGCGGCAGCAGGTCGGCGGTCGCGACCTTGCCGATCGGCATGCTGCCCTGCGACTGGGCGAACTTCTTCGACGCTTCCGGGCTGACCGCGTACTTGAGGAAGTCCTTGACCAGGTCCGGGTTCTTGGTCTTCTTGTTGCCGGAGAGGCCGAGGTTGTTCGCGACCGACATCTGGGTCGGGGTGGCGGCCGGCCCCGGGAACGGCAGGGCCACCAGTTTCACCCGGCCCTTGGCCCCGTCCATGATGTCCTTCGTCGCTCCGCTGGGCGCGAAGAAGCCGAAGAGCTTGCCCTGCGCGGCACCGTTGGTCAGCGCGTCGAAGCCGGCGCCGGCCGCGCCCTTCTGGAAGCACTTGGCGTCGTTGAGGTCCTTGACCGCCTGCAGGGCGTCCTTCCAGCCCTGCGTGTTCGCGAACGTGACCTTGCCGTCGGCGCGCTGCTGGTTCCAGTCCGGCGTCGGGCCGTAGACCGTCGAGGAGGCGATCTCCAGCGCCAGGATGCCGTTGTTCTCCGGGATCGACCCGGCGAGGCCGAAGATCGACTTGCCGGTCGCGGCGACCTTGCCGCACTGGCTGAGAACCTCTTCGAGCGTCGTCGTCGGCGTGATCGTGACGCCGTTCTGCTTGGCCAGCTCGTCGTTGTAGACGATGCCGCTGATCGTGATCGAGGTCGGGAGGCCGTAGAGCTTGCCGTCGAACTCGTAGCCGTCTAACTGGGCCTCGGGGATGCCCGCGGCGACGCTCTTGTCGAGCTCGAGCAGGTGGTTGGCCTTCGACAGCTGGCCGACCGAGACGGTCTGGCCGGTGCCGGAGTTCATGTACAGCACGTCCGGGGCGTTGCCGGCCTGGAGCTGGGTGCTGATCGTCTGGTTGTAGGCGTTGAGCGCGATCCGGGTGGTCTTGACCGTGGTGCCCGGGTGGGCGGCCATGTAGTCCTTGGCCAGGACCTCGTACGCCTGCTCGGTGTTGTTCGCGGTGGCGTAGGCGAGCGTGATGGTCTTGCTGTCCGCTCCGGAGTCCCCACCGCCGCAGGCGGCCAGCAGGAGCGTGGCGGTGAGAGGCAGCGCCACGGCGGCGGCGCGGCGTCTGTGCCGAGCTATCGAGAACGTCATGGTGAGCCCTTCGTTGAGACTCGAGCGACGAGCCCTCGGGGCCCATCTGCGACGTGCTGAGACTCACATGAGTTACGTTGAAAAACAACATAAGTTTGCTGATGGTCGGCATTAACCGCATCGATGTCTTGCGCTTCGTAGGCCGTCAGCGGTTAGCCTCGACCCCCACCCGATCCGCTCGGAGGCCGCGATGTCCGCGCATTAGGCCAGCTCAGAAACTCTGTGCTCGACCACATCGGAGAGAAGGCCCCCGCACGAGCGAGAGAGCACCCCCGGCCCGATCGGCGAACTTTTGCCGGTTACCGGAGGAACGCGCCATCTCTCGCAATCATCGCGAAACCTGTCTCCGCTTCGCCTCGACCGGAAGGATTCCCACCGTGCCCGCTGAACGGAGCGAGAGCCTCGCTGCCGTGCTGGACGCGATCCGCGGTCACCAGGGCATCACCCAGCCGATGCTCATCCAGCGCGTCGGATGGGGACGCAGCGTGATCGCGGCACGCATCACCGAACTCGAATCCGCCGGCCTCGTCGTCACCGCGGGTGTCGGCCCGTCGACCGGTGGGCGCGCACCGCGGCAGCTCCGACTCCGGGCCGAGGCCGGGGTCGTCGTCGGTATCGGGATCGGCGCGACGCGGATGGCGATCGGTATCGCCAACCTCGCCGGACAGCTGATCCACCGGGCCGAGGAGCGCATCGACGTCGCCGACGGCCCCGACGCCGTCCTGGGCCACGCCGAGGCCGTCGTCGACCGGATCCTCCCCGACCGGCGCGCGGTCTGGGGCATCGGCGTCGGCGTCCCCGGGCCGGTGGAGTTCGCGACCGGGCTGCCGGTCGCGCCGCCGATCATGCCGGGCTGGGACGGCTACCCCGTCCGCGACCGGTTCGCCCGCCACTACGACGCCCCGACCTGGGTCGACAACGAGGTGAACCTGCTCGCGCTGGGCGAGGTGCGCACGAATCCGGCCGCCGCCGCGGCGCGGGACCTGGTGTTCGTGAAGATCGGCACCGGCATCGGCGCCGGGCTCATCTCGGGCGGCCGGCTGCACCGCGGCCACAACGGCTGCGCCGGCGACATCGGGCACGTCGTCGCGGCCGAGACCGAGGGCGTGATCTGCCGGTGCGGCAACTCCGGGTGCCTCGAGGCCGTGGCCGGCGGAGCCGCGATCGCCCGCGAGGGGCGCTGGCTGGCCGAGACCGGCGGCAGCCCGCTGATGGCCGAGATGCTCGCGGCGACCGGCGCGATCCGCGCCGCCGACGTCACCAACGCCGCCTACCGGGGCGATCCGGGCGCCCGGGCGCTGCTGGCGCGGGCCGGGCGGCTGGTCGGCGCGACGCTCGCGACGCTGGTCAGCTTCTACAACCCGGGGCTGGTCGTGGTGGGCGGCGAGGTCGCCAGGGCGGGTGACTACGTGCTGGCGGCGATCCGCGAGTCGGTGTACCGCCGGTCGCTCCCGCTGGCCACCCGCACGCTGCGGATCGAACCGTCGACGCTCGGCGAGGCCGCGGGCCTGACCGGCGCGGTGCACCTCGTGGTGGACGAGCTGTTCGCGCCGGCGCGGCTGGCCCGCTGGCTGCCGTACTCCAGCCCGGCCGGCCAGCCGGACCTGGCCACCGTCGAGGCCGACGACCCCGCGGCGTAGATCGTCACCGACAGTGACGTCGACCGACGTCACCGAGGGTGATAACCAGTGCGGCGGCCCCGCTTCAGCTCCACAATGGTCTGATGAGCGACGCCGTCGAGCTGCGCACCGACCGTCCCCACTCGGCCCGGATCTACAACTACCTGCTCGGCGGCGAGGACAACTTCCCCGCCGACCGGGCCGCCGCCGAGGCCGGGCTGGCGGTGAACCCCGGCGCGCGGGTCGCCGCCCAGGCCAACCGCGAGTTCCTGCGACGCGCGGTGACGTACCTGGCCGGCTCGGGCGTCGACCAGTTCCTCGACGTCGGCAGCGGCATCCCGGCCGCGGACAGCACGCACCTCGTCGCGCCGGACGCCACCGTCGTCTACGTCGACTACGACCCGCTCGTCGTCGCCCGGGGCCGGGACGTGCCGGGGCGGGTGCGTTACGCCCGGGCCGATCTGCGCGAGCCCGACCGGGTGCTGGCCCGCGCCGCCGAGACGCTCGACCTGTCCCGGCCGGTCGCGCTGCTGCTCGTCGCCGTGACCCACCACCTGCTCGACGCCGAGGACCCGCAGGCCCGCGTCGCCCGTCTGGTCGACGCGCTGCCGTCCGGGTCGTACCTGGCGCTCTCCCAGCTGACGTCCGACCTCGCCCCGGACAAGTGGGCGGCCCTGGAGCAGGACTTCGCCCGGCGCGGCGTGGTGCTGCGGCCCCGCCCGGGGCCGGAGATCGCCCGCTTCTTCGAGGGCCTGGAGCTGGTCGAGCCCGGCCTCACCCTCGTCCACCGCTGGCGCCCCGACGCCCACGACCACCAGTCCGACCGGCCCGACGCGCTCGTCTCCGTCCTCGGCGCGGTGGCCCGCAAGCCGTAGGACACGGTGCGGGTGGTCGTGGTCAGCCGAAGGTTTCCTCGGCCGCCGGGGCCGACGGGGTCGCCGGGGTGGCCGGGGCCGGGTTGACGGTGCGGCGGTCGCCAGGCCAGCGCGGCGTGGGCGACGACGACTGACCAGGCTCAGCAGCAGCTGCGAACGGGTGCCGGACCCCACCGCCATCGACACCAACACGACGAGGATCGCGACGACGACCACACCGGTCAGCCCCACATCGTCACCGGGAGCTCGTCGTCGGGCGTGCGCCGGCGCAGGATCAGCTGCGACAGGCAGATGAACAGGATCACCGCGCCGGACGAGTTGAGCAGGACCAGGAACACCGTGTCGAGCGAGATGTACGCCGCGACCCCGCACAGGGACCCGATGACCGTCGACACGAGGATCGCCGCGATCGGGACACCCTGGCGGGACAGGCGCGTCAGCCGCTGCGGGGTGTGGTGCCGCGCGGCCAGCACGACACCGTGAGCACCACCGCGTTCATCAGGTCGGCGGCGCCCAGGATGCCCATCACGTCGAACGCGCTCACGTAGGGCGATTCGCCGAGGCGGGTCACCCAGTAATACCAGTACAGCCGACCGACGGAGAGGCCGGCCAGTTGCCCAGCGCGGCCCGGGCGCAGTCGGCGAACGAGCCGGTGGACGGGTGTGCCACCGCCATCTCACCGAGCATGCGCATGACCAGCACCCAGACGGCACTGCTTGCCGCACGAAACACGCTCGCCGCGCTGCGAGTCCTTTGACAGCGATGTGCAACGACGCACGCACTTGCCGAGTTGAGTGCGTCGACCTCTCGCCGGCACAAAGGCTAAGTGCCGACGGGCAGGTAACATCGGAACGTGAGTGTGAATCCGGCCGAATTGTCGCGGCTATGGGATGAGCAGTGGCCTGAGTACCCGAAGGTGTCGTACGAACTTCGGGCCATTCCCGACCGGTGGGTCCGGTTTCATGCCCTACCCGGCTCAAAGCGATACCCCGAGTCGGAAGCCGAGTACGCGGTGGTGCTGGCAAGACACAACGCGATCTTGAGCAGTTTGATCGCTACGAGAACAGTGCTCGTGGTGGCGGCAGGTTACTCGGCAACTGCGTCACCGCACGCGTCGCTGCGACCCGAAGGTGTCGATCACCTCCTACTCGAGGCCGTGCATTGGTCCAGCGTCCTTATCGATGCGGAGCCGGGCTCCGAGAGCTGGATGCACTTGTATGTGAGCGAGATCCTCGACGCACCGCATGCCCTGAGTCCGCTGCTGCGTCTGGTCGCCGACCACGAGATAGCGAATGTGCTGATCGCGGACCCTTCATTGAATTGGCTGTACCACCCGTACGACGGCGGCATGGATGTGTTGTTGCCCTCCACGGCTAAGCGCGACGCACTTCGCGGGCAGCATCGTTCCTGGCTGTCGTCTCACCCGAGCGGCCTGTAATCCGCTTTCCTGACTCCGTGATGGAAAACGCGACGTCCCTCCATCCTCGATGGCTCGGGTCACGAACTCTCGTGCCGCCGATCTCGCAAAGCGCACGCCTGCTCGTCGAAGCGTGCGTCAGAGACCGAGGCTGTTATCGACGTCGGCGGTCGGCCATACCGGCACGGGCGCCAACTGCTCGCGGACGAAGGCTGCTTCTTCGGCGTCCAGACCGTACGAACCATCGGGGTCGTCGCCGGAGTAGGACATGGTCCAGGCGATCCGGCACGGTCCGGGATGCTCGTGCGATGCGCCGCACACGGTTTCGCCGAGGAGCGCCTGAAGTTCGATCACCTGAGCCTCGGTCGCCAGGACGTCGACCACCATCCGGAACGGTCGGCGAACGTCGCTGTCGGGGGGTGGTTCGCGTTCAGCCATCCCGGAGACAGTAGCCGTTGGGCACCTGTACGCCAGCGCAATTTACTGCTGGCCGAACGTACGCATCTGCCGCAAGTAGACAGCTGACTGGCGCGGCTCTTGGTGTCCGGATAGCGCGTGCCTACCTTGCTGGGTCCTTCCACGGTTGTCCGATCCACGGATTGTCGTCGAGGTAAGCCGTTAGCCGGGGAAATCGCTGCCTCATGCTGGCCCCATCGGTCAACCCGGCGGGGACTCCTGACGGCTCGTCAGGCCCGTCGAGCCGATCGGCGGTAAACGACTTCCCGGTTGCGGCAATGTGTGCCTCCATGGGCAGACCGCAGAACCAATCGATGCGAGCGTTGTGCCGATCCACCGCCAGTTCGACGAGGCTGTCGGGGTCGTCAAGAATGCGTTGAACGGTGCCTCGCCCATGGGACACGATCCAGTCCTGCACCGCGAGCAGCGCATCATCATCAAGCGGCCCCAGCAGGAGAGTCGCCGCGTCGTGGATGGGCCAGCAGTAAAGCGTGTCCTGTTCCTGCTCCCAGAGCTCTTGGAACGGCTCGAGCTCGGTCGGCGGCAATTCACGAAGGCGCCGGAGAAGTACCTGCGCGACGCGTTCGGTGTCGGCGCCCCCCGCAGCGCGAGCACCTTCGACGATGCGCCAGAACTGAGCCCGCTCCACCGGCTGAACCATACAGGTTTGACGCCGACACCCCGGCCGAGAGCGAACGCACTCACATGCCGCCGAGCGCGCGTTTAGGTGTGGCGTGGGCGCCTGCGCGAAGGCATCGTGGACATCTCGACCAGCGATATAGGTCGCGATCTGCCTAAGCGCTGCCGCGGAGGGCCCACCGCCGGCTCAAATAGCGACAGGCTCCGCTCCTGCGCATCGAGGGCCGCCCGGATGCCGACCGGCATCGGCAGGTTCTGACCGGCGTGCCCGAATTCGACGTCGCCAAGACCAGGATGTCGCGGTCGCCGAGCACGACGCCGTGTCGGACCGGTGTACCTGCGGGGTGTATGAACACGATCGTGGGAACGAACGACTCCGGTGCCGGTGCGGGAGAGCTCGACGCCGAATTGATCGACTGCCAGTCTCCGGCCGATGTGCTGCAGGCGACGGGACGATGGTTGGCGTCCCGTCTGGCAAATCGGGAGTTCGAGTGGCACGCGACCCGCAGGAGCCTCGAAGCGAAGGTGGCCGGCCGGCTGGAGCGGATCGGTTTCGTAGGCAGTAAGTACAACCGGACAGGCCGCCTTATTGAAGTCCAAGCCGTCAATCTGGGGGTGTACGACGAGGGCCTCGGCCGTTGGCGCCGACTGCATGCGCCTCTCACGGTGTCCCGCCCGCCGTCCGTGGCGAACATCGTGTGCTACTCGAGTTATCTCGATCTGTCTCCCAAGAGCACACTCCTGACCGATCCGCAGAAACGGGTGGCCGCCGCCGGAGCGTTGGTCGCGGAATTGGAGGAGATCGCGCTGCCGTGGTTGGGTGCGACTCGAGACCCGACCGAACTCGCAGGTGCCGTGCCGGATGGCTTACTCCGGCCATGGGCGTTCGCTCAGGACCTCTTGGAGTACCTTGTCAGTCTCGGTCTGACCGATCAGGCACAGGCACTGATCCGTCGTTTCACCGCAATCAGCGCAGCGCACGCCGAGGCATTCGCGGAAGGCCGCCGCATGGCCGTGGCCGGTGAGCGCCCAACCTGGCACAGTGCACCCGCCTTCGGATGGAGCAGCGAGGTTCTCGACCTGGTCTGAGCGGACCTGAGTCCCCCGAGCTTTGGCGCCCCGCTACAAATCACCGAGAAGCTCCCTGGCGGCGAAGCCGAGAGACTCACTCACATGCCGCGGCCAGGCTGTTCGAGGTATGCGCCAGTTGACCGGGTGGTGATCGCGACGAGCCCCACGGATCTACGGTGAGGGCGCTGTCCGCGACCCGCTGAGCGCTGCTCTACTCCGCCGCTGTTTCTCGGCGGCAGGTCCATCGAGCGCTCTCGGCAATCGACTGCAGAGGCCCGCTCAGATCGACGAAGCCGTTCAGGCGTCGCGACAGGCGGAACTCAACGGCTGCGGCGGGAGACGCCGAGTTGCGGAGCGCCAACGAGATTCTGAAAGCGGCCACTGCTCTCTTTGCGACCGAGTTCAAGCGGCCCTCGCCTCGCTCGTGCGGTTCATCGAAGACCACGCCGCCCGCGCCGCCGGGGTGTGCGATGGTGTCGAGCCGATCTTGGAGAGTGCTCACCGAGCATGGCTGCCTGCTCGCCCCGTCCAGCTACTCCATGTTCCGTTCTCGTATCCCGTGCTTCCGAGCGGCACGACGCCTTCTTGACCAGCGAAATCAAGCGGTTTCACGCCGAAGATTGCAGCGTCTGCGGCGTCCGCCAAATCTGGTTGGCGCTCAATCGCGAACGCCTGCCGTGCCCTCGGGACGCCACCGGTCGGACGCGCCCGCTCTTGCTGCGCCCGCCCGTGGACGTCAATACGCGGCCCGGTCGTGGGCGGCGACCTCGCGCACCGCGCCAACGATGGCCGCGGAGTCCTTCTTCAGCAGCGCGCCGTGATTACTGCCGACCTTGGCGCTGATCCGGATGTGGGGGTTCCGTGCGACGACCGCGTCGAGGCCGGCGCGGATCCGTTCCTGCTCGTCGCCCTTGCTCCCGAGCGACGTCCCGGACGCCACGACGTAGCGCGCCGGCACGGTAAGGGAGTCCAACACGGGGCCGAGCTCGCGTTCACGGGAGAGCTTGCCGAGTTCGATGTTGCTGTCGGCCATCTGGTCGGGGGTCATCCGGGGGGTCAGCCCGGTCGGACGCACCAACGGCAGGAACCATCCCATCCGGCGGAACATCGTCCGGATCCGCTGCTCCATCGCGTCGTCGAGCCAGTCGTGCGGGAACGCACCGTCGACCATGACCGCACCGATCGCGCGCTCCGGGTTGCGGGCCGCCCAGTGCGCCGCGACGACCGCTCCGTAGGACCATCCGACGACCAGGGCGCGCTCGACGTCCCGGGCCGCGAGAACGGCGTCGACGTCCCGGACCGCGGCGCCGAACGAGTAGTCGGCGGAGCGCTTCGACTTCCGGCCGCGTGCCCGCTCGTCGAAGGTGATGTGGCGCCAGTCCGCGCCCAGGTCGGCGATGACGCGCCTCCAGTAGCCCTGGGTGGCGAATTGGCCGTTGAGGTAGAGCACCGGGATGCCGTCTCCGCCGAAGTCGGTGACAGCGAGCGCGGTGTCGTCGACGGGCACCATGCCGGTCCATTCGGTCATCGGAACACTCCTTGTTCGCGTCGTTTCTAACATTGGAAACGCTACGTTGCGTTCGCGATCTGAGCAACGAAGAAGCCCCGCGAAAGCGATAAACCTGCGGTTCAGGACAGTGTAATCCTTGCAATGGATCTGAATCGAACGCAATGCGTTGCAATGCTGTGGAGCTGAAGGCTACGGTGGCCGGTCCTGAGTGGAGGAGTAGCGGCGCGCCGGGAGGACGACTCACCTCACCGGCACACCGGCCCCCGCTGAACTTCGGCAGTCCCGGTGACCGGGCATCCACACATGCCCGGAGGAGCTGAAGCGCTGGCATCCAACGGTTAGCTGTCTAGGCATTACTCGACTCGGCTAGGGCAGATCGTCCCCACCTACATCCTTGCCGCCTACCTGGTCTCCGGGACGTGACAGATCGATCGCCCGGATGGGCGGCGATGGATAGCCGAGCACTCCGCTTCAGGCTCTCGCGCATGAGGCCCGAACCGATCCTCTGCATCAGTCCCGTGGTGTCGGGGCTACTCCGCTGCTCTGGCTAGCGATGTTCCGACCCGGTGATGTCGGTCAGCACGGACGACGTCTAGATCTTGCTACTGCTCACCGGCCTCGGCAGAGAGGCCCTGCGCGCTCCTGCGGCTCCTATCGCCGTCAGCGTCGGTCCACCGTGCACCCCAGGACGATTTGAGCCGCATTCTCGGCCGATCCCACATGCGGATGGCTTCTTTAGGGGTGCCGTTCTGACCTTCCGCTGCTGCCGACGCACTCTCATGCCGCGGTTAGTCATTCGTTCGTCGCCAGGGCGGCTGGCTCGACTCGGGTGGGGGGTCAGCCGCCAGCACGGTGAAGGTCGGCAGCCCGTACCATCTGCGTCGTCGCCAGACGGTTCCAGCCGAGCAGGCCTAAGATAGTGAGCACCCCACCGGAACCGCTCAGGAGCCACCGGACGCACCCCTCTCCCAATGGGTAACCGAAGACGAAGAGTCCGACGCCTAGCAGGGTCAGAAGCCACCGAGGTCGACGATTTCGCCACCGCTCGAAATTGGCTCGCGCCCAACACACTCAGCGACAGCTGCCACTCCCGGATCGGGGTGGACTTCCCCGCCATTCGATCGCCTCATAACCTCAGCCCGTACGGGTGCTGGCAGTTGCCGCCATGCGCGATTCGCGGCACGTCGCTGACTCCGATCAACCGTTCCCCCGGCGCCCACCGCTTCATGGTGCGGCGCGGTCGGCGGCAACCCACGGAGGGCACGTTCCGAGTGTCGGACGGTTGCGCGCGATTCATACCCGGACCACGATCACTCTCCCGCCGCGCAGCGGGCTTAGATGATCAGTCGCGCGCCGCCTCGTCATCGATGTCGTCAGCGGCGAACTCGACCGATGACACCGCCATCGATAACCGGTGGTAGCGAGGATTCTGGTTGTTCTTCGGTTCACACGTGCGATTCCGGATCGCCCTCAGCTCGTCGGCGATCTGGCGAAGGCGCGCAGCGTCGGGGTCAGTCATGTCGGCGACCGTAGTGCCGGTGCCGGCTCGCGGTGTCGTGTTCTCGAAGAGCGCGGCCACTTGGTCGCGGCGTGCACTCTCCTGCCGCCGGTCGCGCCTCGCGGTAGGACCCTTTATCGCTGGGCGGATCGGTCCCGTTCCGGGGATTGCCAGGAACGCGTCGGTTCCGCGCCGTCGGATCCGACGATTTCCCGGCAAACCGCGTCGGCGGCAGCCGGCGGGCGCCGCAAGAGCGCGCGGATTTCGGCGCGCTCGGACAGGTCGGAATCCACACGCACCGGAGGTTGCGGTCACGTCTCACATGCCGCTATGTGCATGCTCAAGCTGACCGGAGCACCGCCATCCGTCTCGACGCCCACGACCCGTCGGCGTTCGGAAGGCCGGGCGGCGTTGGATCGGGTCAGGCGGCAAATCGAGGACCGGCCACCGCGCGTGCTCCGCTCGCGGTCGATGGACGCATCCGATCTCGCCGTCCGGTGCCCGTTATACCGGCTCGCCACCCCGTCTGCGGCTGGACCGAATCGTTGGGTCGTACCGCAAACGAGGACTTGGTGATCGAAGTGCATCGGCGCGCCACAGGAGTCGTGAAAGGATCCGATGGTGTCGAACCCGCAGGATCCTCAACGGCTAGGAATGAAATATTGGATCACGCGTTATGTCGGTTTCGGCGTAGTGATCCCCGCCCTCATCCTGGCCTTCTTTGCCGTCACACACTGGCTATTCGGTCGGGGAGACACCTGGCATCCCGGGCTATGGCAGCCCTGGTGGCAGGGCTTCTTAGGGCAGGGCTTGGGCGCGGCCACCGCATTGCTTATATACGACGTCGTGCGCGCGGTCCGCCGGCATCGACGGCGTGACAGCTCCATACCGGCCGCTGGTGAGTAGACGCTTCCTCGGGTGAGGATCGTGCGTCTCGTTCACCATGCGGGAGACCGCGAACAGCGGAGCCGCAGGCTCGGCCAGACACCGACGAGCTCACCAGAGCCTTGGAGGGAGGCGTCGACCGCGTTCCTGTCGCGGTCGGCCAGCGCTGCGACTCCTCGGCGCCCACACCGTCCGCGCCGCCACAGTCTGGCCCCAAAGTCACGCTCATGCCGCGGTGCGCCTCTGCGCTTCTGCCGCGTGCGGTTCACGCGTTGGCTGTCCGCTGCTCGATCACCGTGAAACTGATCAATACCCCGAGATCATGGCGACCGTCCGGCCGGTGGATCGGATCGGTGAGGTCAACGAATCGAGGAGTGGATCGCACTCGGCGATAGGTTCCTGTACCGCCGACCGGCACGGCCTCCTCGGCTTCCGGAACCCACCTGGCGTACTCCGCGCTGTAGACCTGAAGATCCTCGATGAGGATTTCGACCGACGGGAAGTCAGCCGGGAGATCGACAGGCTCGTTGTAGCTCGTCATCGGCAGGAGTTCGCCGGCCAGTCGTACCGAGCCCCGGGTCTCCTGCTCCGCCTCCCAGTAGGCGGTCACGGCGCCGGCGCGCAGGAGCGTCGGGTACGCGCCCTCCTGCGTCCTCGGCAGCGGAGTGACGTCCCACTTGAGCTCTGTCACCCACTCCGGCGTGACGTTCGGGTTGGCCTCGAAGACCAAGCGCCACAGCAGCCGGTCTCCCACCGTCAAAACGATCCGATCCGCCGCGCATTCGTCGTACTCGATGTACGTCCGCCAGTCCCCGGCCACCACCATCTCCGCTCGCTAGATCGGGCGAAGCGTAGTAACGCAACCCGACCGACCGCTGCGGGCGGTCCTATCCATGAACATCCGCTTCTGCCGCCGGTCGTGATCCTGCCCCGGATCCGGGAGACCGGGTCCGACGGCGCCGTGGCGGTGCTGATCGCGACCCTCCGTTCTCTTGAGAACGTGCAACTGTCCTCAGCGCCACGGCACGGCCCGGACGCAGATCCCTGGGTCGTCGGTGACCCCGAACACGACCGCACCGTTCGGATCCACCGCGCAGACCCGCTGCCCCTGGCGCCACTCGCCGAGCAGGGAGCCGTCGGCGGCGAGGGCCCGCACGGTGATCGGGCCGCGGCTGGTGCCCGGGCGGGTCTCCGCCGCCGCGACGAACGTTCCGTTGCGGACCGGCACGACCGTCACCATGTCGCCGTTCACGACCTCGACGGTCTTCGCCGTGGCGACGGCCCGACCGACGAGCAGCGCCGACCACGGTTCACCCCCGGCGCCGGTCGACAGTTCGACCGTGACGGGCCCGGGCATCCACTGCACGTGCTTCCGGTAGCCGAGCAGTCGTACCTGGCCGGACGGCGGCATCGGCGAGGACCCGCCGGGCCCGCTCCAGACGCAGAACACCATCGTCTCGTCGTCGGTGAACGCCGCGGCGAACTGTTCGTTGTCCGTCGCCGCGCCGAGGAAGCGCAGCGCGTCGAGATCGACGAACTCCCTCGCGGGCGGCGTTTGGTTGCTCGTCGCGCCGGGCTCCTCGTCGCGCAGCGCGGTCGCACAGGCGTCGCGCAGCACCCCTGCCTGGGCGGTGAAGTTCTGGTCCTGCGGGGTCACCTGGCGCGACGGCGTCGCGGACACGATCGGCGTGGGCCGCTGCGCGGGCGGTGCCGGCTTCTCGTTCCGGATCAGCGTCAGCACGGTGACCGTGGCGCCGAGAACGACGAGCACGGCTGCGGCCGCGACCAGCGGGAGCAGGTGACGGCGCGGGCCGGCCGCGCGCGGGCCGCGAGCCTGCCGGTACCGCTCCGCCGCGATCCGGCGACGCAGCTGGTCGTGCATCGCGTCGCGCCGCGCGGACGAGACCTCCCGCTCCGTGGGCGGCTGGGGGATCGTGCTGGTCATCGGCCCTCCCTCGCGATGTGCGTCGGAATCCGGCTGGTGAAGTATTTGGTCAGGCGCGCCTTCGCGCGGCTCACCCGGGAGCGGACGCTCACCTCGGCGATGCCGAGCACCGCGGCGGCGTCGGCGTAGGACACGTCCGACCAGACGCAGAGCGCGAGCGCCTCGCGCTCGGCGCGTGGCAGCTCCTCCGCGGCGGCGAGCAGCTCCGCCATGCGGTGCTCGTCGTCGAGGCGTTCGGCGACGTCGTCGGCGTGGTCCGGCGCGGGCACGGGCGGCGGCAGGCGCTCGAGCAGCGCGGCACGACGCCGTCGCGACCGGTACTCGTTACGCACGGTGTTGGTCGCGACCGTGAGGAGCCAGGGCAGCGCGGAGTCGTGCACCAGGGCCACCGAGCCTCGCGCACGCCAGGCGGCGACGAACGCGGCGGAGGTGGCGTCGTCGGCGAGGGACCAGTCGGCGGTGAGCCGGAAGCAGTGATTGTTGACCGCCTTGAGATGGCGGTCGAACAGCACGCTGAAGGCGTCGTCGTCGCCGGCGGCCGTCGCTTCCCACAGCTGCCGATCAGTGGGTGGGGAGGTCGTCACACTGATCAGTCACCGCCGGGCCGGTTCGTGTTGCATCCGCTCACCATCCTCGCCGCCGCTGGTTCACTGTCTGGGGAGGGTGCTCGACCTCAGCCACACTGGTGTCCGCACCTGCGGCGAGCTTCCGGCACGTCCCGTGCGGTGTCGGCGTCGAGGGCGGCGGGTTGGAATCCGAACGCACACACCTGCCATCGAGCGCGCGAAGCCTCCGCGCCGGACCGTTTGGCGTCGCTCTCCGACAGCGGTCCGGACGCGACGACGCCCGGGGGCGGTACGTTCGCGGCTTTTGTGGGGGTCACGTGGGTGCGAAACTGGTGGCGGCCGGGCACCCCGTCGGCCAACGGGCTTCGGGCGGGCGTAGCTGAGGATCGGCGGCCAGCGCCAGCTCCCACAGTGCTGCGCGGAGCGCCCGCGCTCGCCGGGTGCCCAGCAGAGCCCGCCAGTCGGACTCGATCCGGGCCTCCTCGGCCATGGCGACGGGCAGGATGCTGCGGCCGCGCGGCGTCAGCCGGATCAGGCGTGCGCGCCCGTCGGAGGGATCCGGCACCCGCTCCACGTAGCCGGCCTTCTCGATGCCGTTGACCAGGGCCAGCGCCGTCTGCTTCGGGAGCCGTGCACGGTCGGCGAGGACGACCAGCCTGGTGCCGTCCAGGTCGATGCCGGCCAAGAGCCGGGCCTGTGTCCTGGTGAGGTCGTCGAAGCCGGCCTCGGCGAGCGCGGCGAGGATCCGGTCTTCGGCCGCACGGAAGCCGATGAACATGAGCCAGCCTGACGAGAGGTCGCGTTCCACGCCTTAGGGCCTTCCCAGGTAGTACCAGACAGGACTAGATTTGGTCCATCATCGTACTAGTTTCGCCTCGGCGAAGGGATCGGCCCCCATGGACGACACCGAAGTCTGGTCGGCCGTCGACCGGCGACGCCGCGCCATCGTGGACCTTCTGACGGGTCTGTCCCCGGGCGACTGGAACACGCCTTCACTGTGCGAGGGTTGGAGAGTCAGGGACGTCGCGGCGCATCTGACGATGCCGCTGCTGACCGTTCCGCAGATGGCGTTGCTCGCGCTCCGGCATCCGGGCTCGACCAATCACCTCATCCGGCACGGCTCGATCGACCTCGCCCGGCGCTACGACTCCGACCAGATCCTCCGACGACTGAGCCTGCTGATCGGCCATCACCGGCCGTTTCCCGGCCTGACCTGCCGCGAGGCGCTCATCGACGCCGTCGGACACACCTACGACATGACCATCCCGCTGGGCCGTGAGATCCACATCCCCGCCGACGAAGTGGCCGAAGCCGCCGACCGCGTCGTCTCCTACCGCGCCCGCGGGAACGCGAAAGTCTTCCGGCGGCTGCCGCTGACGACGGTGCGGCTCACCGCGGCAGACCACACCTGGTCCACCGGAGCCGGCCCGGAGGTGACGGGCACCATGACCGACTTGTTCCTGCTGCTCACCGGACGCACCGCGCGGATAGCACAGCTGCAGGGCCCCGGGGCCGAGGGTCTTCGCCGGCTCGTCACTGCCTGAACCGCGCCCCGGTCGTCCGCACGTACACCACGAGAACTGGTCGCCGGATCGCTCTCCCGGCTCCCCTCCGTGTCAACCCGCGCGGCATCGGCGAACGACCAGGGCTGAATGCCGGCCCAACAGATCCGCTCTTCGTCGCGGACGAGCGGATCCGCGCCGGTATGGGGTAACCAGACGGAGTACGGGGCACCGCCGCTGATGTTCGCCTGGTGGAGAGAGTCGGCGGCGATGGTGATCTCCAACGGCCCCGCGATCTCCGGATTCACGTCCGGAAATGGGGCGTCCCAGTTGTCACGTGGGACGAGGTCGATCGTTCCGACGATGCGCCAGTAGGCGGCCAGCGCCAGCGGCACCGCCGATCCGGTGATTTCCTCCAGTTGCCGCAGCCGGTCTTCCTGGTCCGCGGCCGGGCCGGGCATCGCCTTACGCTTGCTGACCGGCCAGCCGCGTTCGATGAGCGCGGTGGTGAGGTTGGAGGCGTTCCGGCGCACACGTGTGCGACGAGAACTCCCGGCTGCGGTCGCGCGCCGACAGGCGTACTCGTCGCGCGGCTCGAGCAGCGTCCAGCACTGGACCGGTGACGGCGGAATCGGCGTACCGGAGCACGTGGCGGGCCTCCCGGCCCAGGATCTCGTGGTCGCGAAGACCGCTCCTGTCCTGGTGAGCCGCCGCCTCGACCGCGGTGAGCCCGCTCCACTGCTCGATGCTCAGGCGACCCCGGCTCCCGGAGCACACTGACATTCCTCGCTCAAGCCCTGACTCCGGGCGGCCGACAACCGCCTACCGTGGCCTGCCGCCGAGACCTTTACCACCTCGACGTGGAGCGGAGCTCCGGCGCCGAGACGCATCTGGCGCAGGTAGCTCGTTTGACGGTCGGTCTGCCCGGACGCGGTGCGGCCCGGAGCGCATCGTTCGCGGTCCGGGCCGGTGGTGCTGCTGGGTGGTTCAGGAGCAGTAGTTGTAGTCCCAGCAGTCGTTGTAGCGCTTCTTGTGGTGGCGGCGACGCGGCTTGCAGTAGTTGTAGTCCCAGTCGTTGGTGCACTCGTCGTACGAGTAGTCGTAGCAGCCGCTCATGTCGTCCAGCCTCCCAAGGCCTCATGTCCGGGAGCGTCTCTCCCGTCCTGGACACAGGTTCTCCCGGATCGGCCCGCTGCTCGATCACCCCGCCGACGCCGGAAACGTTCGCCTCCCAACACCCAAGCCGCCGCGCCCCGCTTCCCTGGAGCGTGCCGCGAGCCGGGGCGGAAACACCAGCGGTAGACATCCGATCAGACGCAGTCACGCGCGGATCCACAGAACTCAACCGCGCCGCCGGTCCGGCGGGAGCGCGGAACTCGGTCGCGTGCGGCACCGCGGACGCCCACCCGCTCCGTGATCGCGAACACGGCCGAGGCCGCGTGGCCCTGGCCGAAGCGCCACCCGACGACGGGGTAGAAACCGTCTGCTCGGCGAGCGGCCGCAGCTCGCAGAGGGTGGTCGCCGGGGCCGAGGTAGTAGTACGCACCGTCGCTGCGGGCGCCCGCGTCGAGATCGACCGAGCCGTCCAGACGGTCTTCGAGCGCCGGCACGGAGATTCGTCGCTCCAGGCGTAGAGCGCGTACTCCGAGGTGGCGGGGTAGTCCTCGAGTGGCCGGGCCGGCCGCAGCGCGAACGCGTCGCCGAGCGCCCGCTGATCATCTCGGCGGAAGCGGCTCTGAGCGGGTTCGGCCAACCGGCCTTCTAACGTTCGTTTCAGTTTCGCTCGGTACGAAGTCGGCATGAGACACGCGATGCGGCTCGTACCCAGAAGGCTGTTGACGGCCGCCACGGCACCGGCAAAAGCGTTCCCAGTCGCCGACCGCGCCGCCGGACACCCCTGCTAACGACGACGGCTCCGATTCGGAGCATCTCGGCGGCACTACACCACCGGAAAAGAGAATGACATGAAATCCATGGGACGCCGCAGCTTCCTGGCCGCCGCAACGGCGCTCGGCATCGGCGCCGGCTTGACCACGCACGCCGTCGCCTCGGCCGCGGACGGCGACGAGAGTCCGGGCAAGACGTCGGACATTTATCTGCGCGACAAGGACCTGCCCTTCATCGGCACGGAGGAGACCTTTTCGACCCCTACGTTGTTGAAGCTCAACTCGATCAACGAAGACCACATCGCATTCCTCGAAGAAATCGGTCTCGCCGATCTGGGTCAACGCCGAATCGGCGACATGGACGCGGGGGGACTCAACGTTCAGATCCTCTCTGCGCACACACCGTCCGTGCAGAACGTCCCGGGGCAGAAGGGCATCGACCTCGCCTATCGGCTCAACCGGCAGCTCGTGGAGGGGCCCATCGCCAAATATCCGGGCCGCTTCAAGGCTTTCGCCACCCTGCCCTTGCAGAGCCCGGAGGCGGCGGCGGACGAACTGGAACGCTCGGTGCGGGAAGACGGCTTCCTCGGCGCGCTGACCAACGGACACATCACGAAGAAGTACCTCGATCATCCCGATTTCGAGCCCGTGCTGGCCCGCGCCGTCGCGCTCGACGTGCCGATCTACCTGCATCCCGGTTATCCGGCCGACGAGGTCTTCAAGATCTACTACAGCACCACCCGGTCCGAATACACCGAAGAGTTCCAGGACTACATCTTCAGTGGGTCCGGTTACGGCTGGCACCAGGAGGTGCTGACCCAATGCATCCGGATGATCACCTACGGGGTGTTCGACCGATTCCCCGGACTGAAAGTCATCATCGGCCACATGGGCGAAGGTCTTCCGTTCTACTTCGAGCGGATCGTCAACGACATGGGTGAGCCGACCGAGGACTCGCTCAAGAAGCCCTTCGGGCAGTACTTCCACGACAACTTCTGGATCACGACCAGCGCCTTCCCCCAGACCGACCTCCTCCGTCTCCTGCTGAAGTACATCAGCGTGGATCGAGTGATGTTCGCGACCGACTACCCGTTCGCCGACATCAAGGAGCAGACCGACTGGTTCCGCGGAGTCGACCTGCCCCGCCAGGACAAGGAGAAGATCGCGTTCCGGAACGCCGAGAAATTGTTCCGGATGAAGCTGCCGGTGAAGTAATACGTCGGCGGCCGGGAATGACACGGCCCGGAACGCGATGAGCGTTCCGGGCTTCGAAACTCGAGGTGACCGGCGAAGGCATCACGGTGACGGCGGTGACCGAACCCCAGGTCCCGGTGTTCGGGGGACACGGCGATCCACGGCCGCGAGCCGGGGATCACGCACTTCGCGGAAGCCGTCCTCCGGCCCTCAGACCGCCGCGCGGAACTCCGCCGGGCTCACCCCGCGCACGCGTTTGAACGCCGAGCTCAACGCGAACGGGCTGCTGTAGCCGACCTTGCGGGCGACGGCCGCCAGCGTGGCGTCGGGTTCGCGCAGGAGGTCCGCGGCCAGCGCCAGGCGCCAGCCGGTCAGGAACGCCATCGGTGGTTCGCCGACGAGCTCGGTGAACCGGCGCGCGAGCGCGGCCCGGGAGACGCCGGTCTCGCGGGCCAGCAGCGCGACCGTCCACGCCCGCGCCGGGTCGGACTGCAGCATGCGGATCGCCGGGCCCACCACCGGGTCGCCGTGCGCGCGGTACCAGCCGGGTGCCGCCGCGTCCTGCCGGGAGAACCACCAGCGCAGCGCCCCGATCAGCAGGAGGTCGAGCAGCCGGTCGAGCACCGCGCCCTGGCCCGGGGCGTCGCGGGTGATCTCCTCGGCCAGGAACCCGATCAGCGGGTTCTCCCAGGAAGTGCGCCGGACCACCAGCACCGGCGGCAGCGTGGCGAGCAGGCGGGAGCTCACCTCGCTGTGCACCTCGTACGTGCCGGTCAGCAGTTCGGTGCCGCCGGTGGCGTCGTTGCCCCAGGTGCGGACGCCGAGCGCGCCCGGCGGCGACATCAGATCGGTCATCAGGCCGAGCGGGGCACCGGCCGGGGTCTGGCACACCTGGCCGGGCAGGATGTGCACCTGCGGTGCGGTGGCCGGGTCGTCGGCGAGCGTGTACGGATCGGGGCCGCGGAAGATCGCCAGGTCGCCGGCCTCGAGGCGGGTCAGCCCACCGGCGTCGGGCAGCACGCACAGGGTGCCGTGCACGACCGCGCAGAGCGTCAGCGGCGACTCGTCGCGGATGCGGATCGACCAGGGCGGCGTCAGCAGGGAGCGGACCAGGAACGCGCCCCGGGCGCGGGGTCCGTCGAGGAGACCGGCGAGAGTGTCCACGCGGCTACCGTAGACGATCGCGTATGCGGATGCGGCTCGTGGCGATGGAACCGTCTCGGCGTAACCGGTCTCCTGGAGACATGACGATCCTCATCACCGCAGGACACGGAAAGACCGGCCGCCGCGTCGCCGCGCGCCTCGACGCGCTCGGCATCCCCACCCGGGTGGGCTCCCGCAGCGGCACCCCACCGTTCGACTGGTACGCACCGGACACCTGGCCGGCCGCGCTCGCCGGGGTGGACGCCGCCTACCTCGCGTTCGTCCCCGACCTGGCCGTGCCGGCGGCACCGGCGACCATCGAGGCGTTCACGGCCGAGGCCGCGCGGCAGGGCGTCCGCCGGCTGGTGTTGCTGTCCGGACGCGGCGAAGCCGAGGCCGAGCGGTGCGAGCAGCTCGTGCGCGCCGGGGCGCCGGAGTGGACGGTCGTGCGCTGCAGCTGGTTCGCGCAGAACTTCAGCGAGGACTACCTGGTGCCGTCCGAGGACGGCGTGCTCCGGCTGCCGGTCGGCGACGTGCGTGAGCCGTTCGTGGACGCCGACGACATCGCCGACGTCGCCGTCGCGGCGCTCACCGACTCCCGGCACGCCGGTCAGCTCTACGAGCTCACCGGGCCGCGTGCCCTGACGTTCGCCGAGGTCGCCGCGGAGATCGGCCGGGCGTCCGGCCGGGACATCCGGTTCGAGTCGGTGCCGCTGGACGCGTACGCGGCGGCGATGCGTGAGGCGCGGACGCCGGAGGAGGTGATCGCGCTGGTCTCCTACCTGTTCACCGAGGTGCTCGACGGGCGCAACGAGCCGGTCTGCGACGGCGTGCGCCGCGCGCTGGGCCGCGAGCCGAGGGACTTCGCCGACTACGCCCGCGCCGCCTTCTAGTTCAGAGCACGCCCGGATCGTTGAACGCGGTGATCCGGGCGACGCGCCCGCCGGTGATCGTCACGATGTGGACGCCGTGTGCGACGCCGTCCTCGTACACGGCGAACGCCGGCTCGGTGTTGGCCCGGATCGGTGTGAGCCGCCACGTGCCGGGGCGGCGCAGCACCCGGGCCCGCAGGAACCCGAGCACCGCGTCGCGGCCGCGGAACCAGGTCGGGATCGGGGGCATCTCGAGGACGACGTCCGCGCGGAGCAGCTCGACCAGCGGCGCGGCGTCGGCACGCGCGAACGCGTCGGCGTAGCGGTCGAGCAGTGTCCTGGTCGCGGCGTCGACCGGCTCGGCGACGTCGTCGGCCGCGACCCCGAGCGTCCGCAGCCGGGCCCGGGCCCGCTGCAGCGCGCTGTGGACACCGGCGCGCGAGGTGCCCAGCACGTCCGCGACGTCGGCGGCGGGCCAGCCGAGCACGTCGGCGAGGATCAGCGCGGCCCGCTGCCGCGCCGGCAGGTGCTGGAGCGCGACCGTGAACGCGAGCCGGATACCGGCGTGGGCGGCCACGACCGACTCCGGCGTCTCCCGCTCGGTACGCAGCAGCGCGTCCGGCAGCGGTTCGAACCAGTCGAGGTCGAGTTCCGGTGCGGTCTCCGGGCCGGTCCCCGGCGGACCGAGCCCGGAGGGCAGCGGGCGACGGCCGCGGTGCTGCCGAGCGGTGAGGCAGACGCGCGTCGCGATGACGTAGAGCCAGCGGCGCACCGACGAGCGGCCCTCGAACGCGGCGAACCCCCGCCAGGCCCGGACGTAGGTGTCCTGCACCGCGTCCTCGGCGTCGTGCCTGCTGCCGAGCAGGCGGTAGCAGTGGGCCAGGATCTCGCCGCGGTAGGGGTCGGCGAGCTCGGCGAAGTCGGGGGCCACGGCGTCCATCGTGGCGGCTCGGGTCACGCGACGGGCCGCGATCCGTCGGCGGTCACCAGGTACTCGGCACCGGACGCGGCGTCGCGGACCGCCGTCCGGACGGCGTCGGCGACCTGCTCCGGGGTGAGCACCGTCCCCATGGTCGCGATGTGGGTCGCGGGGTCCACCCCGGCGCGGGCCGCGTAGGCACCCACGCCGGCGCGCCCCAGGTCGGTCGCCGGGGTGAGCATCGGCAGCAGCGTCACGAAACGCAGGCCGAGCCCGGCCCGGGCCGACTCGTCGGCGGCGTACGCGGTGAGGAAGCGGATCGCGGCCTTCGCGCCCGCGTAGCCGCCGCTGGCCGGCGAGCCGCGCAACGCGGCCCCGCTGGAGATCGTCACCACCGTGCTGCCCGGCGCGAGCGGCGCGGTGAGCGCAGCGCGTGTCCAGGTGAACGCGTGCCGGGTGTCCACGTGCCAGTTGCGTGAGAAGTCGTCCCAGCTCAGCGTGTGCAGCGGGCCCATCGCCGGTACCGCGCCGGCGTTGAGCACCAGCAGGTCGGGCCGGTGCTCGGCGATCAGGTCGGCGGCGGTCCCCGGATCGGTGGCGTCGCCCTTCACCCAGGTGGCGGACGTGGCCGCGGCCGGCGCGCTCCGGGAGACGCCCAGCACCGTGGCCCCGTCCGCGGCCAGCGCCTCGGCGATGGCCCGGCCGAAGCCCCGGCTCGCGCCGGTGACGATCGCGATGCGAACGTTCAGTTCGTTGTCCATGAGGATGAGACCGCGCGACCCGGGCGATCTCATCGCGACGATCAGAAAAACGTCGCCGCCCGTTCGGCCAGCATGACGGCGGTCGCGTTCGTGCCCCGGCGGGGCACCGCGGGCAGCACCGACGTGTCGACGACACGCAGGCCCGCGACCCCGCGCACGGCCAGTGAACCGTCGACCACCGCGCCCGGATCGCCGTCCGGACCCATCCGCGCGCTGCCGGACAGGTGGAAGTTCGAGTTCAGGTGCGTGCGCAACCACCGGTCGAGCGCGCCGTCGTCGGCGAGCGTGCGCGCGTCGGGCCCGGTGATCGACGCGACGTGCGCGGCGAGCGGCCCGCTCCGCAGCAGCTCGGCGGCGGCCCTGACCCCGGTGCGCAGCCGCGCCCGGTCGCCCGCCGACCGCAGGTAGTCGAAGTGCAGCATCGGCTCCCCGGCCACCAGCTCGAGGCGCCCCCGCGACTCCGGGCGCTGCAGCGCGACCATCAGGTTCAGGTCGCCCTGCCGGATCACCTGCGTCGCCAGGCGCCGCAGCGAGACACCGCGCAGCGCCGAGAGGGTGCGCCGCGGCCGGCGCAGCACGTCCGACGCGCCTTTCACCAGCGACGTCCGGCCGCTGCCGGTGTCGGTCATCATCGCGCCGAGCGGGATCGCGAACAGCAGCAGTTCCAGGTCGCCCGCCGGGTCGGCGCCCGAATCGAGGTTCAGACCGACCTGCGCGGGCAGCGTCGACGGGTCGAACGGCAGGTCACCACGCGCGCGGAAGCCCACGTAGACGTCCGGGTGGTCGGAGAAGTCCTTGCCGACGCCGGGCAGGTCGACGGCGACCTCGATGCCCGCCGCCCGTAGCTCGGCCGCCGCCCCGATGCCCGAGCGCAGCAGCAGGTGCGGCGAGGTGACCGACCCCGCGCAGAGCACGACCTCGCCGGCCCGGACAAGCTCGTCGCCGACGTGCACGCCCACGGCCCGGCCGTGCTCCAGCGCCACCCGGGACACCGCGGCGTCACCCCGCACGGTCAGGTTCGGCCGGTCGAGGTGTGGCAGCAGGTGCGAGATCGCGGTGTTCACCCGCACCCCGTCGACGAAGTTGCCCGGCATCAGCCCGGCGCCGGGCGTCTCGTCGCCGTTCTTGTTCTTCTCCTCGGGGAAGCCGGCCGCCAGGCAGGCGTCGAGGAACGCGGCCGAGAGCGGGCTGAGCGCGTCGCCCTTGACGCGCTGCACCGGCAGCGGGCCGCGGGTGTCGCCGGGGTAGTCGAGGTCGTCCTCGGCGCGGCGGTAGAACGGCAGGCACGCCTCGTACGACCAGGCGGGGTTGCCGAGCGCCACCCAGTCGTCGAAGTCGGCGCGGGTGGCCCGCACGTAGTTCGCGCCGTTCATCGCGCCGGAGCCGCCGAGCACCCGGCCGCGCGGGATCGTCCACGGCAGGTCGGGCGTCAGGTACGCGGGCCAGGCCGAGTTGTACGGGTTCCCGGGGAGAACGGCGGAGAGCGACGAGACGCGCAGGAGCTCCTCGGGGAACTCGCCGGGCGCCGCGAAGACCGGGCCGGCCTCGAGCAGCAGCACGCGCCGGTCCGGGTTCTCCGAGAGGCGTCCCGCGAGCACGCACCCGGCGGTGCCGGCGCCCACCACGACGACGTCGTACTCTCCCACCCCCGAATTATGCTCCGGCGCCGGTCAGCGGCTGGCCCGCGCCAACGGGGTGCCGTCCAGGGCCTGGCGGAACGCCACCAGCGAGTCGAACACCTGCAGGACGCCTTCTTCCAGCAGCTCCCCGACCGAGAACCCGCCGGTGCGAACCCCGAGCGTGGGGATGCGGAGCTTGGCCGCCGCCCGGACGTCGAAGACCGAGTCCCCGACCATGATGCCGCTGGCGCCCTCGACCTTGGCCAGCGCGGCCGCCACCAGGTCGGGTTCGGGCTTGCTCCGCGCGACGTCGTCTGAGGTGGTCCAGGCGTCGGCGAGCGACTTGCCGTCGATGAGGTCGAGGAACCTCTCGACGTGCCTGCTCTTGCCGGAGCTGGCCAGCACCAGACGGAACCCCCGGTCCTTGACCTCGGCCAGCAGCTCGTGGGCGCCCTCGAACGGTTGGACCTCGTCGATGAGCTGGTCGAACTCCTTCTCCCAGGCCGTACGCAGCTCGTCGCCGTGCGCCTCCTCGAGGTCGCGGCCGCCGACCTCGGACACGAACTGGTCCCCACCCATCCCGATGCCCCGGTGGAGACGCCACATCGGCACCGTCACCCCGTACCGGCGGAAGGCCCGGAACCACGCCAGCGCGTGCTGATAGTTGGTGTCCACGAGAGTGCCGTCGACGTCGAAGATCGCGGTATCGCCCATACCCCGCCTCTACCCACCGAGGCCGCGGTCACACGATAGTGTTTTGCCATGTTCTGGGGGGAATCGTGCGCGGTGCCGCTGATCGTCACCGCGCTCCTGTGCGTCACCGCACCGCCGGTCGCGCACGCGGCGCAGCGGGGCTGCCCGGCGCCGGACTGGCGCACCCGTCCCGGTTCGGCCGTGTACGCCTACACGGCCGAGGACGTCTGGATCGCGCCGACGACGAACGGCCGCACGATCGGACTGGACGGCACCCCGCTGGCGGGCAAGATCACGCCCGGCGACGTCGTGCGCATCACCGCGACGGGCCGCGTCAGCTACGGGGGCTGGTTCAACTGGCGGGGAACCTGGGGGCCGGCCGGGAACGGGCGCCGCGTGGATCCGCGGGCCGCCGGCGACTGGCCGTTCCGCGGCGGCCGGGACGCCGCGCTGGTCGGGAAGTGGCGCGGTACCGGCACAGCCCTGGACGTCGGCGTCGACAGCGGGTGCGTCACCGTGCCGCCGGGCGCGGGGCAGGGTCTGCTGCTGGTCCCGAACGACGACCAGCGCTGGGACAACGGCGACGTCGGCTACACCGCGACGATCGAGGTCAGCCACTGGGAAAAAGTTCGGTGATCGTTGTCTGGCCGGCCGATCGTCGTCGCCGACGTCGTGGACCCACCACCCGGGTGAACTCACGCGCGGGGTGTGCCGGTCCAGTCGTCGACCAGGTAGGCCCAGCGGTCGGAGATCGTCTGTTCCAGGTCGGCCATGTCGCTCGCCGGGGCCTCGGCGGAGGCGGCGGTGATCGTCGGCAGAAGTGCGTGCAGTTCGTCGCCGCTCAGGCCGATCGCGGTGAGTGCCGGGGCGTCCCGTTCGACGTCGATCTCGTCCGGCAGGTCGGAGCGGGCGAGGAGCACCGCCAGGTCCTCCTCGCCCTCCTCCAGCAGCAGCCCGGCCAGGCTGGCTTTCGAGACGCGCATGGTCAGACCGGCCGGCGCGTGGCCAGGAAGCGCCCGTTGTCGCGCATGACGGCGCGGCAGTCCTCGTCGCTGTAGTCGTAGTTCTTCAGGTCCTTGATGTACGACGCGGGCTCGGCGAGCCCCTCGACGTGCGGATAGTCCGAGCCCATCAGGATGTGACCGGCGCCGATCAGGCGCAGCAGGCTGGCCAGCTCGTCCTCGTAGAACGGCGACACCCAGACGTGGCGCTTGAGCGTCTCGCGCGGGTCCTCCGGGTACAGGTGCGGCACCTGCCCGTAGGACTTCGTGAGCTTCTCGAACAGGTGGAACACCCAGTCCGACCCCACTTCGATCGACGCCACGCGCAGGTTCGGGAAGCGCGCGAACAACCCGAGCGCCAGGTGCGAGGCGATCGTGTCCTGCAGCGGGTTGGCGCTCACCAGCCCGCGGAACGCGTTGGCGCGGAACGCCTCGGTGAAGTCGTTCTCGCCCCAGTCCTTGAGGTACCTCGTGTACGGCGACTCGCCGCCGTGGTAGAGCACGGTGATCCCGGAGTCGTTCGCGAGCTGCCAGAACCCGTCGAACATCGGGTCGCCGGGTGCGCGCGAGCCGAGCGCCGTCGTCACCGGCCCACCGACCATCACGACGAACCGGGCGTCGCGTTCCAACGCCCATTCGAGCTCCGCGACGGCGTTCGCCGGGTCGGCGAGCGTGATGTACGGGGCGGCGAAGATGCGGCCCTGGTAGGCGAAGCCCCAATCCTCGTCGAGCCAGCGGTTGAACGCCCGGAACGCGGCCGTCATCGCCGGCAGATCGTGGATCAACGCCTGTTCCATGCCGACGCCGAGCGTCGGCAGCATGATGCACGCCTCCATGCCCTGGCGGTCCATGCAGGCGATGCGGGCGTCGCGGTCGCGGTACTCGGCGCGGATCGGCTCCAGCTCGCCGAACAGCTGCTTCGGATCGGCGCTCTTCGGGTTGCGACCGCGGAAGTACTCGTCCATGACGCCGGGCGCGGCGACCGGGTCGAACGTCGGGTTCGGAATGAACTTGTTCACCTTGCCGCCGACGAGTAACCGCTGCCTGCCGTTGATCGTCGCCCACTGCATCGTGCGCTTCCGGTACTCGGGCTCGAGGTGGCGGGTGAACGCGTCGAGGGCCTCGTAGTAGTGGTTGTCGCAGTCGAAGAAGGTCCACGGGAGCTCGGTCATGAATCCGCCTCTCAGAGTCCGAGGATGCGCGCGGCGTTGCCGTACAGGAACTTGGGCCACACGTCGTCTTTGAACGGGACGTTCGGCATGTCCCGGAAGATGCGCTCCAGCGAGAGGCCCATCGGGAAGTAGCCCGCGTAGAGCACCTTGTCCGCGCCGCGCGTGTTCGCGAAGTCGATGACGGCCTTCGGGTAGTACTTCGGGGCGAACGCCGACGTGGAGTAGTACAAATTCGGCCACTTGAGCATCAGCTTCACCGCGAGTTGCTCCCAGGGCTCGCAGCCGTGCCGGGTGACGAACACCAGGTCGGGGAAGTCGAACATCACCGTGTCGATGCGGCTGACTTCCTGCGGCGCGAACTTCAACCGGGGGCCGGGCACGCCGGCGCAGACGAAGATCGGGATGCCGAGCTCCACGCAGGTGGCGTAGATCGGGTACATCTTCGGATCGTCGATCGGCACCTGGGGAAACGTTCCGGACGGGAACGCGGACGTGGCCCGGATGCCGAACTCCTCGTACTCCCGCTTGATCGCCCGGACGCTGCCGACGACGTCGTTCGGGTCGTTGATGCTTCCCGACGCGATGAACCGGTCGGGGTGCTTCTTCAGCGCGAGCTGCGACGTCTCGTCGCCGACGCCGACCATGCCTTTCTCGACGCCGAAGCGGTCCATCTCGTGCAGCGTGACCGCGATCGGGTCCGAGGTCGGCAGGTCCTTCGGCACGTTCTTGAACATGTACTCGGCCGGGAACTGCGAGTCCTTCGACGCTTGATCCTTGGTCTGTTTACGGATGAAGTCGTAGACGGCGAACCCCTCGTGGGGGAACCCGATCATCGTGTCGATCACGGGCAGCCCGGCCGGAAGCGTCATGGCGACACTCTGAAACGAAATTCTAGTTCTGTCAAGCTGTGCTACCGTGCGCGGTTGTATATTTCATATTGTCTGGGGGCTCATCGATGAGTGACCTGACCGAGCTCGGCTTCTACACGCTCGCCGGCCCTACCCGCAGCGCTCGTGACGTGGTGCGCGAGATCCCCGAGGCGGAGGCACTCGGCCTCGGCGCCGGTTTCCTCTCCGAGCGCTTCAACGTCAAGGAAGCGGGCACGGTCGCCGGGGCGATGGGCGCGGTCTCGTCCACGATCGGGCTCGCCACCGCGGCGACGAACCACAACACGCGCCACCCGCTGCTGACGGCGTCCCTGGCGACGTCGATGCACACGCTGACCGGCGGGCGGTTCGCGCTCGGGCTGGGTCGCGGCATCGAGCTGCGCAGCCGGGCGATCGGGCTGTCCCCGGTAACGTCCGCGCAGCTCGAGGACTTCGCCGGCCTGATGCGCCGGCTCTGGAAGGGTGAGGCGATCGTCGGGCACGACGGCCCCGCCGGTTCCTACCCCTACCTGCACCAGGAGTCGTACTTCGACTTCGACATCCCGATCGTTCTCGTCGCGATCGGGCCCCGCACGCTCGAACTCGCCGGTCGCATCGCGGACGGCGTCGTCCTGCACACGTACTTCTCCGACCAGGCGTTGTCGACGGCGCTGGACGCGATCGCCCGGGGCGCGAAGTCGGTGGGGCGCGACCCGGCGTCGATCCGCGTCTGGTCGGTGCTCGCCACGATCGGCGACCACATCCCGGACGAGGCCCGGCTCACCAGAACCGTCGGGCGGCTCGCCTCCTACCTGCAGGGTTACGGCGACGTGCTGGTGTCGATCAACGACTGGGACCCCGCGGTGCTGGCCCGGTTCCGGGCCGACCCGGTCGTCGGGAGCTTCCTCGGCGCGATCGACGACCGTGCGACCACCGAACAGCTCGAACACATCGCGACGCTGCTCCCGCCGGAGTGGCTGTCGGCGGCGGCCACCGGGTCGCCGGCGCGGTGCGCCGCGGAGGTGGCGCGCCAGTTCGGCCTCGGCGTGTCCGGGGTGATCCTGCACGGCGCCACGCCGGCCGAACTGGAGCCGGTGGTCACCGCCTACCGGGCGGTCCGGCCGTCGTTACCGGCGTACCCGGCGAACCCGGGGTGGGTGGCGTGAGGCTGTCGTTGCCGGTCGAGCCGGATCCGTCGCTGGTCGCCGACAGCGCGGACGCGTTGACGCCGGCCTGGCTGGGCCGCGTGCTCGACGCCCCGGTGAGCGCGGTGCGCACGCGGCGCATCGGCACCGGCCAGATCGGGGCGAGCTACCGGGTGCAGCTGGACTACGCGGGCGGCGCCGGGACCGCGCCGGCCTCGGTCGTGGTCAAGATGGGCACCGGCGCCGACCGGAGCATGACCAGCCAGGGGTACGCCTGGGAGGTCGGCTTCTACCGGCACCTGGCCGCGCGGGTGGCCGCGCGCCTGCCCCGCTGCTGGTACGCCGCGATCAGCCCCGACCACACCCGGTTCACGCTCGTGCTCGAGGACCTCGCGCCGAGCACGCCCGGCGCCCAGGCCGAGGGCTGCACGGTGGCCCGGGCCCGGCACGCCGTCGTGAACCTGGCCGGGTTGCACGCTCCGTTCTGGAACAGCCCGGTGCTGGCGTCGGGCCTGGACTGGCTGGCACCCACTGACGCGGAGGGCGCCGCGTTCCTGGGCGCGCTGCACCGCGATGCGACCGAGGTGTTCACCCAGCGGTTCGGCGCCGCGCTCACGCCGGCCGACGCGGCGACGTTGCGTGCGGCGGCCGCGCTCACCGAGCCGTGGCTGCGTGACCACCAGACGCCGTTCTCGCTCGTCCACGGCGACTACCGGCTCGACAACCTGATGTTCCACCCGACGTCGCCGGAGGTGGCCGCGCTGGACTGGCAGACGGTGTCGGTCGGTCACCCCGGCCGTGACCTGGCCTACTTCGTCGCGCTGTCCCTGCCGGTGGACGAGCGCCGCGCGGCCGAGGACGCGCTGGTGGAGGCGTACCACGCGGCCCTCGACGTGCCGGGGTACTCGCTCGCGGAGTGCCGCGCCGGCTACCGCCTCGGCCTGCTGCACGCGCCGGTGATCACGGTGCTGGGGTGCGTGTACGCGGCGGTGGAGCGCACCCCGGCCGCGGACGCGATGTTCCTGTCGATGACGGCACGCGCCTGCCAGGCGATCCGCGACCACGGCACGCTGGAGGCCGTCACCGGCACGCCGGCGTGACCACCGTGCCGGCGCGCCTCAGCCGAGGCGTTCGGTCACCGCGATCAGGTCGGGGTAGCGGCGGGTGCTGGCGCCGCCGTCGATGCGGTGGACGCTGCCGGTGATGAACGAGGCCTCGTCGGAGGCGAGGAACGTGATCAGCGCGGCGATCTCCTCGGGGGCGGCGAACCGGCCGAGCGGCGTGTTCTCGACGTACTCCTCGACCGCGCCGGGCAGACTCCAGAGCGCCTCGGTGGCCGACGTCCGCACCAGTCCCGGCGCGACCGCGTTCACCCGGATCCCGGCCGGCCCGAGCTCCAGCGCGGCCACCTCGGTCAGCGCGACCACCCCGGCCTTCGCCGCGCAGTACGCCCCCATCCCCCGGCCGGGCTGGATCGCGTTCAAACTGGCCAGCGCGACGATGGCCCCACCCGCTCCGAGCGCCCGCCCGGCGTGCTTCACGGTGTGGAAAACGCCGTGTAAGGAGAGGTCGACGACGCGGCGCCACTCGGCCGCGTCGAGCTCGGTGATCTCCCCGATCGTCGCCCCACCGGCGTTCGCGACCACGATGTCCAACCCACCGAACTGCTCGGTCGCGGACGCCACGAGCGCGCGGACGTCGTTTTCCACCGTGACGTCGGTGCGGCGCCCGACGAAGCTCTCTCCCAACTCCGCTGACACTGCGGCGAGCCCGTCGACGTCGACGTCTCCGCCCACCACGCGCGCCCCTTCGGCGACGAATCGCCGCACCACCGCGGCCCCGATCCCCTTCGCGGCCCCGGTGACGACCGCGGTCTTGCCGGACAGGCGCGCGCTCGAGTCCACCATGGAGGCAGGGTGCCAGGGTGATGTCGGTGAATCAACGGTCGCGTCATGCGAACGTCCGAGGAGCGAACCTTCGTTCCGGATCGAGCGACTGGTCGGTGGCGACTGGTCCGTGGCGACTGGTCCGTGGCGACTGGTCCGTGGCGACTGGTCCGTGGCGACTGTGGCGACCGTGGCGCCTGGTGCGTAGTGACCGGTCCGTGACGACCGGTCCGTGGCGACCGGTCCGTGGCGACCGGTCGGTTCGTCGCTCGCTGGCCGGGGCCCCGACCGTGGGCATGGCGCTCGCCGCCGTCGCCCACGGGGCCTCGGCACGCCGACGGTGCACCCGATGCACGCCAGCCGGGCACCCGATGCACGCCAGCCGTACGCGATGGTGGTCGCGACGCGGCTGGCTGGTGCGTGACTCGTTATATGCGCCCCTTTTGGCTCGGGCCCCGCGCTCATTGCGGCCGGCGTGCCGAGCCCGAGGGCAATCCCGTGCGGGCGGCGGCCACCCGGTCGTCCGGAACCTGGCCGAAGTGACCGGTGGGATGCGCGTGGTGCTGGTGGCGGCGCGGTGTGCCCGGCAAGGACGGCGACCTGCTCATGGGCGGCATAGCCGAATGCCCTCCGCCGCAAGCAGCGCGCCCTGAGCAGTAGGCAATGCGTTCCTCCGCGATGCGCACCGCACCTGGTGCCAAGGTTGGCGGCGCCTGCCCGACCTCGGCGGCCGTGCGGGCGGACGATGAACTCTGCGGCGCCGGACCACGTCGGGCCGCAGCGCCGGCAACCGCCATCACCAAATCCGGCATCAACGATGCATGCGAACAACCACCCCGCGAACAACCACCCCGCGAACAACCACCCCGCGAACAACCACCCCGCGAACAACCACCCCGCGAACAACCACCCCGCGAACAACCACCCCGCGGACAATGCCCGTCACCGGTTCGCATGCCGGGCGGACGGTGTTGGCGACTCTGCGGCCGGCCGTCGGAAACGGGTGTCCTGGGGCATCCCGCGCGCCCCGAGAGCTCGCTCGGCGCGGCTAGCATCGGGGCGCGTGATCGTGTGGATCAACGGCACCCATGGCGTGGGTAAGACGACGACCAGTTCGCTCGTGCAGCAGCTGCTTCCGGGATCGCGGGTCTTCGACGCCGAGATGGTCGGCGTGACGCTCATGAGCGTCACCCCGGGCCTGCCCGAGACCGACAACTTCCAGCATTGGCCTCCGTGGCGGCCGCTCGTCGTCGAGACCGCGCGACGCATCTTGGACTACACCGGTGGCACGTTGGTGATGCCGATGACCGTCCTGGTGGAACCGTACTGGCGCGAGATCAGCACCGGTCTGGCCGACCACGGCATCCCGATCCGGCACTTCGTTCTGCATGCCGACCAGGGGACGCTTCGTGAGCGCATCGCTGGGGACACCGTGCTCGGGCCCAACTCGCCGTTCCGACTCCGGTACCTCGAGCCCTACGCCGAGGCCGCTGCCACCTGGTTGCGCCGCGAGGCCGAGTTCGTCGACACCACGCATCTCACCGCCGCTGAGGCCGCCCAGCGGATCGCCGAGGCCGTTGAACGGTAGGCGCGGCTCAGTGCGCCGGGGGGTGAGGCTGCGGGTCCCACCAGTTGTAGCCGGGGTGGTCCTCCGGGGCGGTTCGCTGGGACGGGATCCCCGGCCGGGGTGACGCGGGTCGCTCCGGGTCGTCTTCCGGCACGATCTCGGTCCGGGCCGGCCACGGCTGATCCCCACCACCGGTCCACGGCCCACCCACCGGCCTCACCCGCCACGGCTCGGACCTCGTGCGCCACGGTTCGGCAGTGGGTGTCCCGGGTTGCGCCCCGAAATCAGGCCCTACCGGCGGACGCCCGGAACCCACGAACCCCGACCCGGCACCCGGGATTTGCGAAATCGGCCGATCCCCCGGCACGGCCTCCGGCCGACGCCCCGGCAAGGCCCCCGGCCGATCCCCCGACACACCCCCCGGCCAATCCCCCGGCTGGGCCCTCGACACACCCCCCGGCCAATCCCCCGGCACGCTCCCCGGCTGGGCCCCCGACACACCCCCCGGCCGACCCCCCGATACAACCTCCGGCCGATGCCACACCGCCGGCACCACGTCGCCCGACAACCGACCCCGGTCCAACGACCCCGGCACCCCCACCGAAGACTCCGGCGGCGGGCCCGCGTGGGGATCGGCGGGTACAAAACCCGCCGACGCCGGGTGCGTGGCGCGATCCTGGTACGACACCGCGACCGGCTCCGGGAGCACCACGACCGTCGGTGGCGCGGTCGGGGCCACCGGCGGTGTGACCCCGGGCGAATCCATCCCGGACCGCCCGATCATCGCGTACACCGACGGCCGCGCCTCGCGCAACACCAGCGCCGCGACCACCCCGGACAGGAACGGCACGAACACCACCGCGACCACCGGCCACGTGCCCCCGGACCCCTCCGGATTCAACGCCGCCACATGGGTGAGCCCGTACACCACGATCAAACCGAGCGTCAGCGCGGAGAACGCGGCCGCGACGACCTGCCCCTCCCACCCGAAGAAACCCGTCTCGTCGGCCTCGCCCCGCAGGAACCACACGGTCGCCGAGAGCGACGCGAGCCCCAGCGTCCCGATGACGCCGAGCGCGGACCCGATCAGCACCCAGGGCTCGAGTGCGCCGGTCGTGCGGTCACCGAGCAGCAGCGCGACGAAGCCGCCGACGGTGGGGTGCGCGAAGTGCAGCAGGTACGGGCGCTTGCCCTTGGCGTCGGGCTCGATCAGGGCCGGCGGGAGCACCCCGTCGCGGGCCAGCCCGGCCAGCTGACGCACGAGCGCGCCCTGCAGCGCGGCGGTCGCGCCGAACACGCCGGTCAGCAGCACGGCCATCAGCACGTCGGTCACCAGCACCGCCTCCTGCGGCCCGACGACCTGCGCGACGAGCAGCGGGAACAGCGCCGGGCCGGCCTGCTGGGCCGCCGCCGTCGCGTTCACCGGGCCGACGAGCACGCTGATCGCGACCGCACCCGCGACGGTCACCGCGGTCGTGATCGCGTACGACAGGTACGTGGCCCGCGGCAACGACCGGCCCGGGTCCGTCAGCTCCGCGGTGTAGTTGGCCGCGGTCTCGGTGCCGGTCGAGGCCATCAGCGCGAACACCACGGCCACCCCGAACGTGCCGGTGAGCAGGCCACCGGGTTCCAGGCTCTGGTACGACGCGGCCCCGCCGGCGGGTGAGCGGAACGCGGCGACGAGCGTCACGACGACGGTCACCAGCTGGAGCACCAGGATCACCGCGAAGATCGGCAGCACCTGACGGGCCCGGAACCGGCTGAGGACCGCCCCGGCGGTCACGCACAGCACGATTCCCACCCAGAGCGGCACGCCGTAGCCGAAGACGCTCTGCGTCAACGCGGTGAGGACGCCGGCGAAGAAGCCGTACATCCCGGCGACCATGCCGATGTAGACGACGAGCAGCGCGACCGCCGCACCCACCCCGACCGGCCGGCCGAGACCGTGCGCCACCTGTACGTACAGGCCGCCGGGGTGGCGCAGGCGCTTGGCCAGCCCGCTGTAGCCGAACACGAAGCCGAGCAGCACGACGCCGGAGAACGCGAAGACCAGCGGCGTCGCCTCGACCTGCCCGACGCGGTAGGTCTCCGGCACCGCGCCCCACAGCAGCGTCAGCGGGGTGTGGGTGACGAGCAGGAAGATCAGCAGATGGCCGGTGCGCAGCCGTCCGCCGACGAACGGTCTGGATGCCGCGAAGGGAGCCGGGGTCGAGCCCATGGGGAGCCTTCCGTAGGTCGACACGACCAGGGATCCCGGCAGGTACTCGCCCGAAGCAGGAGCAGGAGCAGGAGCATGAGCCCCCGCGCCGCGAGCGTGACGGCGGACGCAGGGTGGAACGGAAGACGCGGCGACCGAGAGCCCGGACACGCGTCGATCGGGTAACGGGTGTATCCGGAACTGCGACCGGACTCTAGTTATAGATTTTCACACGGTCAACAGACCCCGAAATAAAACACGTTCTCAGTGCAGGCCCCATGACCTGCGACTTCAGCTAACGGTGCGACCCGGGACCGGTGCTCACCCGCTCCAGCACGCGCAGCGACCCGGTGACGCTCACCTCGGCGAACTCTCCGCCGTCGATCGCCTCGCGGTAGATCCGGTAGGGCGCCTGACCGCCGTCGGCCGGATCCGGGAACACGTCGTGGATCACCAGCGCTCCCCCGGCACGCACCCAGGGCGCCCAGCCGCGCAGATCGGCGCGCGCCGCCTCGTCGGTGTGGCCGCCGTCGATGAACAGCAGGTCGATCGGGTGCGCCCACCACCGGGCGACGTCGACCGAGCGGCCGACGATCGGCGTCACGACGTCCTCCAGGCGGGCCGCGGCCAGCGTGCGGCGCAGCTCCGGCAGGGTGTCGAGACGCCCGGTCGTGTCCACCAGCGACCGGTCGTGGTACTCCCAGCCCTCCTGGTGTTCCTCGGAGCCGCGGTGGTGGTCGATCGTGACGATCGTGCCGCCGGTGAGCGTCGCGGCGTGCCCCAGGTAGATGCTCGACTTCCCGCAGTACGTGCCGATCTCCACCGCGACGCCGTCGCCGAGGTGCGCCAGCGCCGCCGCGTGCAGCGCGAGCCCTTCGTCGGCCGGCATGAAGCCTTTGACCGACTCCGCGAGCGCGGCCAGCGCACCAGGCAGTGTTCCGAAGGCGGGCTGGGTCACAAACTCGCCGGGCATGAACACGTCCCTTCCAGAACGCCGGGTGGGAGCCCTTCGCCGCGGAACAGTCCGCTGGCCGGGGTGGTGCGCGACAGGGCGTCGGCGGCGAGGATCACGGTCGCCGCGGTCCACGCCGTCTGCTCGACCGGCCAGCGGGTCGCGTCCGGGTAGACGTAGCCGGTCCAGTACGAACCGTCGGCCTCACGCAGGTGCTGCATGGCGGCGAACTGCTCCAGCGCGTCGTCCTTGCGGCCGAGGGCGTCGAGCGCGAGGACCAGCTCGCAGGTCTCCGCGCCGGTCACCCAGGGCTGGTCGGCGACGCAGCGGATGCCGAGCCCGGGCACCACGAAGTCGTCCCACCGCGCGGCCAGCCGGGCGGACGCCTCCGCCGCGCCCAGCGAGCCGCCGAGGATCGGGTAGTACCAGTCCATCGAGTAGCGGCTCTTGTCGGCGAACCGCTCCGGGTGGAAGTCCAGCGCGTGACGCAGGCGGGCGGCGGCCAGCTCCCACTCCGGCACCAGCTCGCCGGCCAGCTCGGCCAGCGCGACCGCGCAGCGCAGGCTCAGGTGCATGCTCGCGTTGCCGGTGAGCAGCACCTCGGTGCGTAAGGCCCCGTCGGCGTCGCGGCCCCAGGGGATCTCCCCGCCGGGAGCCTGCAGGCGCAGCACCGCGCTGATCGCGCCGCGCACGACCGGCCAGAGCCGGTCGACGAAGGCCCGGTCACCGGTGATCGTCCAGTGGTGCCACACCCCGGTCGCCACGTAGGCGCAGAAGTTCGTGTCGATGCTCGCGTCGGTGACGTCGTCGCCGACGTACTTCTCCGCCCAGGTCCCGTCCGGTCGCTGGGCGCGCAGGCACCACTCGTAGGCCCGCGCGGCCGGCTCGAGGAACCCCGCGGCGGACAGACCCATCGCGCTCTGCACGTGGTCCCACGGGTCGGTGTGCCCGCCCGGGAACCAGGGCAGCGCGCCGGACCCCTGCTGGGTCCGGGCGATCGCGGACGCGGTCCGGACGCACTGTTCGGTCGAAAACACGCCGTCGACCGCCGGCACGGTCATGACGAGACCGGCTTCTGGAAGTACAGCGCGACGCTCTTGCCGATCAGCGGGTTGAGGACCTGCTCGGCCACCTGCGTCACCGCGGGCTTGCTCATCAGGTCCCAGACCAGCAGCTTGTGGTAGGCCTGCACGGCCGGGTGGTCGTCCTTCGACGACCCCACCGCGCACTTGAGCCACCAGTACGGCGAGTGCAGCGCGTGGGCGTGGTGGCGGTGCGTGGCCACCAGCCCGGCGCCGACCAGCTTCGCCTCGAGTTCGTCGGCGCGGTAGATGCGGATGTGGCCGCCCTCGTTCGCGTGGTACTCGTCGGACAGCGCCCAGCAGATCCGCTCCGGCAGCCAGCGCGGCACGGTCACCGCGAGCGTCCCGCCGGGGGCGAGGATGCGCACGAGCTCGGCGATCGCGGCGTCGTCCTCGGGCACGTGCTCGAGGATCTCGGAGGCGAGGACGACGTCGAAGTGACCGTCCTCGTACGGCATCTCCAGCACGTTGCCGGGCTGCACCGCGCCGGACCCGCCCGGCGGCACCTCCCCGGCCTCCTCCATCGCCGCGAACATGTCGGCGACGCTCTTGAGCTCGATCTCGTCCAGGTCGAACGCGATCACCTCGGCGCCGCGACGCAGCGCCTCGAACGAGTGGCGGCCACCGCCGGCGCCGACGTCGATGAAGCGGGTGCGGCGACCGACACGCAGCCGGTCGAAGTCCACGGTCAGCACTTCGCGTCTCCCCTTGCGTCCTCGTACGCCCGGACCGTGGCCCGTGCCACCGAGATCCAGCTGAACCGTTCCTCCGCGCGGGCGCGCCCGGCGACACTGAGCCGCTCGCGTTCCTCCGGCGAGCGCAGGAGCCCGTCGATCGCCGTCACGAGCGCACCGGCGTCCCCCGGCGGCACCAGCACCCCGGCGTCGCCGACAACCTCGGGCAACGCGCCGGCGCGGCTGGCCACGACCGGGGTGCCGCAGGCGAGGGCCTCGACGGTGGGCAGCGAGAAGCCCTCGTAGAGCGACGGCACGCACATGACCTCGGCGCTGGCCAGCAGCGCGGCGAGCTCGGCGTCGGAGAGGCCGGTGCGTACCGTGACGCAGTCGGTGAGCCCGAGTTCGGCGATCCGCTGCTCGGTCGCTCCGCCCGGCTCCAGCGCCGAGACCAGCTGCAACTCCACCGCGTGGTCGACGCGGAGCTTCGCGACCGCGTCGAGCAGGTGGGCGACGCCCTTGAGCGGCCGGTCGGCGCTGGCGATCGCGACGATGCGACCGGGGACACGCGGCCCGGCGGGGCGGAACACGTCGGTGTCGACGCCGAGCGGCACCACCCGGAAGCGCTCCGGGTCGATGCGGAAGTCGGTGATCGTGTCGGCGGTGGCGACGTCGGACACACCGACCAGCACCGGGAGCCGGCGCGCGACACGGGCCTGCATCTTCACGAAGCCGTACCAGCGCAGGATGCCGTACTTCTTGCGTAACCGGGCGGCGTCCAGCTCGACCCGCCGGTCCCGGCTGATCGGGTGGTGGATCGTCGCGACCAGCGGCACGCCGCGGCGTTTGAGCGCCAGCAGCCCGTAGCCGAGCGACTGGTTGTCGTGGACGACGTCGAAGTCGGCGGCCCGCGTCTTCATCAGGTGAGCGATCCGCGCCCCGAACGCGAGCGGTTCGGCGAATGTCCCGGTTTTGGTAGTTACGAATTCCAGAACGTCATACCGGTCGCGGAAGTCCCGGAACCGCACTTTGCGCGGGAAGTCGGGTCCGCCGAACATGTCCAGGCTGGGTACCTCGGTGAGCGTGACCCGCGGGTCGAGGTCCTCCGGATAGGGTTGGCCGGAGAAGACCTCCACCTCGTGCCCCAGCTCCACCAGTCCACGACTCAGATACCGGACGTACACTCCCTGGCCGCCGCAGTGCGCTTTACTACGGTACGAGAGCAAGGCGATTCGCACATCCACCTCCTCTCACATCTGTCTCAGTAACTTACTCGTCAGTATAAGTAGAATCCTGTTTCTTCGGGCGGATTCATCGAACTACGGGTCCGCATCGGACACTCGGTGACCTACGTCACACGCTCGAACAACGCCGCCAGCCCCTGGCCGCCGCCGATGCACATGGTTTCGAGGCCGTAGCGTGCTTCCCGCCGGTCGAGCTCGTGCAGCATCGTCGCCAGGATGCGCCCGCCGGTCGCGCCGACCGGGTGACCCAGCGAGATCCCCGACCCGTTCACGTTGAAGCGCTCGAAGTCGGCGTCGCCGAAGCCCCAGGCCCGGGTGCAGGCCAGCACCTGGCTGGCGAACGCCTCGTTCAATTCGATCAGGTCGACGTCGGTCAACGCGACGTCCGCGCGGCCGAGCGCCTTCGCGACGGCGGGCACCGGCCCGATGCCCATCGTCGACGGCGGGACCCCGGCGACCGCCCAGGACACCAGGCGGGCCAGCGGGCGCAGGCCGTACTCCTCGGCCTTCTCCCGGGTGAGCACCACGCACACCGCCGCGCCGTCGTTCTGCCCGCTGGCGTTGCCGGCGGTGACGGTCGCGCCGGGGTCGGTGCGGCCGAGGACCGGGCGCAGGCGGCCCAGCTTGTCCAGCGACGAGTCGGCACGCGGGTGTTCGTCGGTGTCGACCAGCGCGCCGCCGGGCAACGCGACCGGCACGATCTCGGCGGCGAAGCGCCCGTCCCGCTGCGCGGCCACGGCCCGCTCGTGCGAGCGCAGCGCGTACTCGTCCTGCTCGCGGCGGGAGATGCCGTACTCGCGACGCAGGTTCTCGGCGGTCTCCAGCATCCCGCCCGGCACCGGGTAGTGCTCGCCGCCCGCGGTGACCCGGGCGCGGGCCAGCCGGTCGGAGAACACCAGCTGGTCACCGGCGGCGCCCCAGCGTGCGGTCGTCGAGTAGAACTCGACCTGGCTCATGCTCTCCGCCCCACCGGCCAGGACGACGTCCGCGGCGCCGGTCTGCACCTGCATCGCGGCCCAGAGCACGGCCTGCAGGCCCGAGCCGCACCGCCGGTCCACCTGGGCGCCGCCCACCTCGACCGGCAGCCCGGCGTCGAGCGCGGCGACGCGGCCGATCGCCGGCGCCTCCCCGTTGGGGTAGCACTGGCCGAGCACGACGTCGTCCACCGACCCGGCGGGCAGGCCGGTGCGCTCGAGCAGCGCGCGGATCACGGTCGCGGCGAGCGTCGCGGCCGAGACGCTCTTGAGCACGCCGCCGTAGCGGCCGACCGGGGTGCGCAGCGGAGCGCAGATCACTGCCTCGCGGGGGTTCACCGGGAGAACCGTCCCCCGGTCCCGGCGACCACCACGGGTGTCGGCTCGCCTTCGCGCTCGACGGTGACCGACGACACGACCCGGAACGCGCCGGCGAACCGAGCGAGGCGTTCCGGCGTGATCTCGTGGTGGCGTTCGTCCGGAGCCGGAAAGACACGCATCGGCCGCTCCTCGGTGCGGTGAGATTATATACAATACGCAGCCCCGGCCTGGAGGTGCGCGCGTGACGACGTCGTCGTGGCAGGTCGAGCGCCGGGACCGGATCCTCCGCGCGGCCCGCGAGTCCCTGCAGGAGCAGGAGTACGAGACCATCCAGATGCGCGACGTCGCCCAGCGCGCCGGGGTGGCCCTCGGCACGCTGTACCGCTGTTTCTCGTCGAAGGAGCACCTGTACGCGGCCGTGGTGACCGACTGGGGCAGCCGGTCGGCGGTCGCCGCGCATGGCGAGTCGCCGGAGACGCGCGTGCGTGCCCGCGTGCACGGCGTGATCACCGCCTACGAGCGGCAGCCGCAGTTCTACCGGGCGCACGTCACGCTGCAGAGCAGCGCGGATCCCAACGCGCGGGAGCTGCTGACCGAGTTCGCCCGCGACGCCCGCGACGCGCTCGCCGCGGAGGTGGCGGTGCTGGGCCCGGCCCCCGCCGACGACGCCGCGACGATGCTGTGGGCGCTCATCACGTCCCGGCTGACGCACGCGATCTACCGCGGCGGCGACGTCGAGGAGATCCACCGCATCGCCGACAGGTTCGTCGACCTGCTCGTCCCGCGGTTGCGGAACGAGCAGGCCGAGGAGGGCTGAGAGCTTCAGTGCGCCGACGTCCGGCGGCGGAGCCGGGCCGGGCGGGCGACCAGCACCGCGGCGACGAAGAGCACCAGGCCGAGCAGCACCAGCACGATCGACGCCCGGCCACGCAGCCACGGCAGCAGGCTCTGCGCCTGCCGGGCCTGCTCGAGCCGGTCGTCGGCGTTGCGGACGCTGTCCATCTTCGCCTCGAACGCCGTGACGGTCTTGCCGTTCGCGATGTACTGCTGGGTGATCTCCTCGCGGATGCCGATCACGTCACCGCTGTTCGGCTCGATCCAGTACGTGCGGGTGTTGGCGTACATGGCGTCCGCGTCGACGTTCGGCGCGGTGGAGTCGAAGAGCCCGCCGGGCAGCTCCATCGTGCCGACCTTCTGCAGCGGCGCCGTGCGACGGAACATGTAGACGTCCAGGCCGTCCTTGCGCGACTCCCCGATGTACTCGGCGGTGTTCGCCCGTTCGAGCGAGGTGTCCCAGATCTGGTACGACGTCTTCTGGGTGTCGAACGGGAACGTGTAGTAGCCCTCGTGCCGCAGCTCCTTGCCGTCCGGCTCGGCCTCGTCGGTGACGAGCCGGTCGCCGCAGCAGTTGGTGGCCTCGGCCGTCCGGGGGTCGATGGAGAGCCGCTCGACCCGGGCCTGGAGCATGCCCCGGCCGTCGACCTCGATCCGGGTCGCGATGTCCCAGACGTTGTCGTCGCCGTCGTTGTCGACGCCGGTGGCCTCGGACACGAAGTTCCGGACGGTCACGTTCACGCCGGTCAGCACCGTCGCACCGGCCGGCGCGTCCGGGTCGGGCCACAGCACGGTGGCGTTGGTGCCCTTGAGCACCTGTTCGGTCTGCGGGTCGGCCGGGAGGACGGCCACGCGGGGATAGACGTAGAGCGGCAGCAGGATGCCGACCACGAGGAGGAAGATTCCGGCGCCGATCAGCGCCAGCCGGAGCAGGCGCCGGGAGCGTGGCGGCTCCCCGGACGCGTGCTCGGGCGCGTGGTCCGGGCGGACCGGCGGCGCCACCGGCGCGGTAGGCGCGTCCGAGTGCGCGTGGCGCTCGGACGTCACCGGGTCGGGAGCAGCGGTCATGGGGACACCATCCGATCGCCGTTGATCCAGATACGTAGCTGGCGGGAGGAGCGTCGTGCTGGAGCCGGGCGCTTCGGGCCCACAGTTCGATGTCCGGACGGAGTACACAGGACAACGTGGCGGAAATACTAGAACCGGTTCTACCCACGGTCAACTGGTACGCAGTCCTGGTTCGGATCACATCTTGAATACTGTATATATTCTGACCATGCCCCGCGCGGTCGGGTGGCCGCTGATGGAGGTCGGCGCACCTACCGGCACGCCGCAGACAGGCACGTGCTGCTGATACCACCCGAGAACAGGTTCTGCCGCGCGGTTCATCGTCTGAACCTGGAGCCCGCTGAGGGCGACGCTGCGGGCCGCCCTCAGGAGAGCAGGCCGCGTTGTTCGAGGAGTGAGACCACGCTGTCGGTCTCGGCACGCAGCAGGTCGACGAACGCGGCCTCGGCCCCGGTGCCGTCACCGGCCTTGAGCGCCTTCACGATCGCCCGCACGCCCCGCTTGTGGATGCGGATCACGCCCGGCACCTGCGCGAAGAAGTTCCCGGGCACGATGTTCGTGGTGATCACGCGTGACACCGCGCTGATCCGCCGCGAGGAGGCCAGCACCAGCACCTGGCGCAGGAACGCGGTGTTGAGCGCGGTGAACGCGTCGGCGTCGTTCGTGGCCTGCAGTTCCTTCGCGGTCTCGGCGAGGCTCGCGATGCCCTCCGCGGTGCCGCGCTCCACCGCGCGCCGCGCGGCCAGCCCGTACGCCAGCCCGAGCAGCTCGAAGTGGTCGCGAACCGAGTTCTCGTCGAGCCCGTTGACGAACGCGCCGAGGTGCGGGCGGGACGTGACCCAGCCCTCGCGGTCCAGCGCGATGACCGCCTCGCGCACCGGCACGCGGCTGACCCGCAGCTCCGCGGCGATCTCGTCCTGCGGCACCCGCTCGCCGGCCCGGAGCCGCTGGTCGAAGATCATCCGCCGGATGTGGGCGGCCACCTGCTGCGCGCTGGTGGGGCGGGAGAGCCCGCCGGCCTCGTCGGCGACGAACTCGACGCCGGACGCTCCCACGTCTGCTCGCGTGACGATCACGACCCCCTCGTACCGAATCTCCGATATACATTATCCCATACGTGTTGAGCAGGCTGGAGGCGCGCCCGTGCCCACCGTCCGGACGTCACTGATCCGCGGCGTCGGCCGCCTCACGCTCGCCGATCCCCGCCACCGCAACGCGCTCAGCCGTCAGCTCAGCGACGACCTGGCCGCCGGGGTGGGCACGCTGCTGGCCGACGGCGCCCGCGTGCTCGTCCTCGACGCCGAGCCGCCGGTGTTCTGCGCCGGCGGTTCCCTGGACGGGCTGATCGACCGCACCGCTCCCCTGGCCACGTTCTACGCCGGGTTCACCGCGCTCGCCGACGCCCCGGTGCCGACGATCGCCGCGGTCGCCGGCCCGGCCATCGGCGCGGGCGTCAATCTGCCGCTGGCCTGCGACGTCGTCCTCGCCGGCGAGAGCGCCCGGTTCGATCCGCGGTTCCTCGACGTGGGCATCCACCCCGGCGGCGGCCACCTGTGGCGGTTGAGCCGGCGCATCGGCGAGCAGGGCGCCGCGGCCCTGGTGCTCTGCGGCGACGTGCTCACCGGCCCCGAAGCCGTCACCCACGGTCTGGCCTGGCGCTGCGTCCCGGACGCCGCCCTGTCGACGCTGGCCGACACCTTCGCCGAACGCGTCGCGGGCCGCTCGCCCGAACTGGTCCGCCTGACCAAGGCCACGCTCCGGGCGTCCCGCGCGGTGGACGACCCGGCCGACGCCGCCGCGATCGAGCTCGCCGCCCAGGAGTGGTCGGTGACCCAGCCGCACTTCCACGAGACCGCCACCCGCCTGCGCGATCAGCTCCGAGCCCGCTCGTAGGTTTCGTCTATTGACGACACCGCTCCGGGCTCCCCGCGACGGTCGAGGCACCGGCGGCACCGGACGGGTGCGAGATTCTCGGCGCTGCGGCCACGCGGTGGGCGCGGGTGAGCGACGATCGCGAGCGTGTCCTCTGAGCGCGGCCCCCTCGCGGGCGTCACCGTCGTCGCACTGGAGCAGGCCGTGGCCGCTCCCCTGGCCACCCGCACGCTCGGTGATCTCGGCGCCCGCGTGGTGAAGATCGAGAACCCGCGCGGCGGCGACTTCACCCGCACCTACGACCAGGTGGTGCACGGTCAGGCCGCGCACTTCGTCTGGCTCAACCGTGGCAAACAGTCGGTGGCGCTGAACGTTCGGCATCCGGACGGCCGGGACGTGCTGCGCCGGCTGCTGTCGCGCGCGGACGTGCTGGTCTCCAACCTGGCTCCCGGCGCGACCTCGCGCCTCGGCGTCGGCCCCGACGACCTGGACCGTTCGCATCCCGACTTGATCAGCGTCGAGATCAGCGGTTACGGAACGGGTGGGCCGCTCTCCGGGAAGCGGGCCTACGACCTGCTGGTGCAGGCGGAGGCCGGGGTCTGTTCGCTGACCGGGACGCCGGACGCGCCGGCCAAGCCGGGGCCGCCGTTCGCCGACGGCGTGACCGGGCTGTACGCCGCGATCTCCGTGCTGGGCGCGCTCGCCGAACGACGGGGTGCGCGGATCTCGGTCAGCATGTTCGACGCGATGGCCGAGTTCATGGGCTACCCGCTGACCTGGACCGCGGCGACCGGCGTCGAGCAGGAGCCGGTCGGGATGGGCTCACCCGCGGTCGCGCCGTACGGGGCGTACCCGACCGCGGACGGCCGGACGGTCGTGCTCGGCACCACGAACGACGCCGAGTGGACCCGGCTCGCCGCCCTGCTCGGCGAACCCGAGCTGGTCGCGCGCTATCCGCACAACGCCCATCGGGTCGCGCACCGCGTCGAACTGGATGCGGTCGTCGGTCGTTGGTGCGCTTCCCGGCCGCTGGCCGAGATCCAGGCGGCGGCCGACGCGGCGGGCATCGGCAACTCGGTGTACCGGACCACGAACGAGGTGCTCGCCCATCCGCACCTGACCGCCCGGGACCGGTGGCGATCGGTGAACACGCCGGGCGGCCCGGTCGACGCGCTGCTGCCACCGGCGATCGTCGCGGGCCGGGCCGCACCGATGGGCCCGGTTCCCGAACTCGGCGAACATACCGATGCGGTTCTCGCCGAACTCGGATACACCTCGAAGGACGTCGCGGAGCTGCGTGCCGCGCAGGTGCTGGGCCCACTGGAGGACTGATGGACAACGCTGACCTGGCCGAGATCGTCGCCGCGGTGCGCACGTTCGTACGCGACGACGTGGTCCCGCGCGAGGAGGAGATCGACGCCACGGACGCGGTGCCCGAGTCGCTGGTCGCCGGGTGCAAGGACATGGGCCTGTACGGCTTCACGATCCCCGTGGAGTACGGCGGGCTCGGCCTGTCGGTGGCCCAGGAGATCGAGCTGGTCTTCGAGCTGGGGTGGACGACCCCGGCGCTGCGATCGCTGTTCGGGACGAACAACGGCATCGCCGGGCACGTGCTGCTCGAGGGCGCCACCGACGAACAGAAGAAGGAGTGGCTGCCGCGGCTGGCGTCCGGCGAGGTGACCGCGTCGTTCGCGCTGACCGAGGCCGACGCGGGCTCGGACCCGTCGTCGCTCACGACCGGCGCGCGCCGGGACGGCAACCGGTGGGTGCTGAACGGAGCCAAGCGTTACATCACGAACGCGCCGGTGGCCGACGTCTTCATGGTGTTCGCGCGCACCGACCCGGACGCGCCGGGCAACCGCGGGATCACCGCGTTCCTGGTGCCGTCGGACACGCCCGGGGTGAGCGTCGGGCCGGCCGACCGCAAGATGGGCCAGTTCGGCGCCCACACCGCCGACGTCCACTTCGACGACGTGGTGCTGCCGCGCGACGCGGTGGTGGGCGGCGAGGACGGCGTGAACAACGGCTTCCGGATCGCGGCCCAGTGCCTGGCGCACGGCCGGGTGCACATCGCGGCGCTGTGCGTCGGGATGGCGGGTCGTCTGGTGGCCGAGTCGGTGGAGTTCGCGCAGTCCCGCCGGGCCGGTGGCGCGCCGATCGCCCGGTTCCAGCTCGTCCAGGGCCTGGTGGCCGACTCGGTGACCGACCATTACGCGGGGCGCGCACTGGTCCGTGAGGTCGCCGCCGCGTACGACGCCGGCACCGACAAGATCACCGGCCCGTCCGCGGCCAAGTACTTCTGCTCGGAGATGGTGAACCGGGTGGCCGACCGCGCGGTGCAGATCCACGGCGGCGCCGGCTACATGCGTGGCGTCGCGGTGGAGAGGTTCTACCGTGACGCCCGGCTGTTCCGGATCTACGAGGGCACGAGCCAGATCCAGCAGGTGATCATCGCCCGCCAGACCCTGGGCCCGGCCGCCCGCGGCTGAACGAGGTGCGTGGTCAGATCTCGGTGAGGCGGGCGTCGCCGTCGGGAGGGCGGAGCACGCAGAACTCGTTGCCCTGCGGATCCGCCAGCACCGCGGTCAGGAAGCCCTCGTCGTCGTGCGCCGGGTCGACGACGGTCGCGCCGGCCGCGGTCAGCCGCTCCACCTCGGCCGCGACGTCGAGCACGTGCACGTCCAGGTGCATCCGGTTCTTGCCGCCCTTGGGCTCGGGCACCTGCTGCACCAGCAGGTCGGGCCACCGCCCGCCGGGGTCGGTCAGCCGGACGTAGGGCCGCTCGAACGGTCCGCGGCGGTAGCCGAGCGCGGTGGCCCAGAAGTCGGCCAGCGTGTCCGCATCGGCGCAGTCCAGCACCATCACGAGACGCATCGGGCTCCGATCGGTAGGTGAACCGCGCAGCCTAGCGTTTCGGGGCCCGCCGTCGGTGTGGGCCGGGTTCCGGCGGGTAGTCGGCGGCAGCCACCGACCGAGGACAGGACCTTCCATGCCCCGCACCGACGACGCGCACCAGGGCGACACCGACAGCGGCCGGGAGTCGACCTCCGACGGCGAGCCCGAACTGGAGGACGCGTTCGACCGGCTGGTGTCCGAGGGCGAGATCCGCCTGCACCGTCCCTGGCCGACGCTGATCGTCACCGGCCTGCTCGGCGGCATCGACGTCGGCACCGGTGTGCTCGCGTACCTGCTCGTCGAGCACGCCACCGGGTCGACGCTGCTGGCCGGCGTGGCGTTCAGCATCGGGTTCGTCGCGCTCCTGCTGGCCCGCTCCGAGCTGTTCACCGAGAACTTCCTCGTCCCGGTGACCGCGGTGGTCGGCCGGCACGGTTCCGCCGGGGCGCTGGCCCGGCTGTGGGCCGTCACGCTGGTGGGGAACCTGGTCGGTGGTTTTCTCGTCGCCTGGCTGATCGTCCGGGCCTTCCCGGGCCTGCGCCCCACCGCCGTGACGGCCGGCGAGCACTACGCCGCGCTGGGCGTCACGCTCACGTCGTTCGCACTCGCGGTGCTGGCCGGGATGGTGATCACGCTGATGACGCGGATGCAGCACGCGACCGAGAGCGTCGGCGTCCAGCTCGTCCCCGCGCTGCTGTTCGGCGCGCTGCTCGCGGGCGGACAGCTGTTCCACTGCATCCTCGACTCGATCCTGATGTTCGCCGCGCTGCACACGGGCCGGGCCCCGTTCGGGTACCTGGACTGGCTCGGTGCGCTCGGGTGGTCCGCGCTGGGCAACCTCGTCGGCGGCGTCGGGCTGGTCGCGTTCCTGCGGCTCGCGCGGGTGCCGGGGCGGGTCGCCGACGAGCGCGCGAAGGCATCGTGAACGGACGGTTCGGGCTTCGACCGTGAGCCCGGTCAGCTCAGGGGACACGGTCCACCAGCCGAGCGTCGCGCCGTCCTCGTCGTAGACGAACCGTACGCATGCCGCACGGCGCGATCTCCGGCGCCGCCGCCGTGGACCGGCGCCGGACCGCCCAGGACGTCGTAGGTGTCGCCGGAACGGTTTCGAGTACCGCACGCCCGTCGCTCCGGACCTCCGTCACCAGCGAGACGTGGTGCGGTGCTCCTGCGCGCCATTGTCCACACCGGGCCGGCGGTAGCCTCGCGGGATGAGCGACCGACGCTGTCCGTGCGTCCTCTGCGTGCCGCCGCCGCACCACCGGGACGCGTCGCTCGCGGCCACGGTCGACGAACACGGCTGGTCCGTCCTCCGGATCACCGGCGCGGTCGAGTTCGCCCACACCGTCGGGTCGTGGCACACGTTCGGGCGGCCCGAACTGGTGATGTTCGGACTCGACGGCGGGCAGATGCAGCACTGGCTCAACCGCTGCGTCGCCGAGCTGCGGACGAACGGATGGCCCGAGCCGGAGACGCCGTTCGCCGGTGTCCTCGAGGGGTTCGACACCCAGCTCCGCCCGGTGGACGAATCCTGGCGGGGCGCGCTCTTCGGCACCGCCCACCGCTTCTATCAGGGCCGGCCGGTCCCGGTCTGGCAGCTGGTCTGGCCGGACGCCCGCGGGCGCTGGCCCGGGGATCCGGACGCCACGGTCAGCAGCCGCACCCGGCAGGCGTGGGCCTGGCTGCCGGTCGACGACCATCCTCCCGGCGGTTGGCGCTTGCTGGGCCACTTCGCCGACGACTTCCCGCTGGCCGGCGAACCCGACAGCTGGGCGCTGACCACCCGTGGGGTCCTCGACGGCACCCGTGCGGTGTCGACGGTGCTGCTCGACGACAGCGCCTTCGACGTCCTCGACGACCGCGGCCACGACGCCGACGACCTGTGCGTCACCTACCTGGGCCATCTCGTCCTGCGACACCCCGGCCTGCGCCGGCTCTCGGACCTGCCCGACGGGTCGGTGGCCCGTCCCGACGCCGACGACGGTTGGCGTCGTGCGACGATCTCGGCCCCGGAGCAGGAGGCCAGCATCGCCGCGTGGAAACGAGCCGAGCAGTACCTGCCGACCTGATGGACGTCGTGCGCCGGGAGTTCGCATCGGCGCCGGGTTCGTTCATGCTGACGCTGGAGCGGTGGGTGCCGGCCCACACTGCACAGGTCGACTTCCCGCGTCCGGAACCGGCGAGCTACTACGAGGCGTGCATCGCACGCCTGCAGGACCTCGCCGCGTGGTTCTTCCACGGCTGGCACGTCTACCAGGAGCCCCACCACTGGGCCGAGCTGTGACGTCTCCCCGCGCGAGGTTCTCAGGTGCCGGCCAGGTGATCGGCCGGCGGGAAGGAGGAGCCGCAGCTCGGGCAGGTCAGCTGGCCGAAGAGAAACGTCAGTCGGGTGGCCACCGACTTCCGGCCGGCCCGGACCGCCTGGGCGTGGAGCCGGGCGCCGAGCGGGGAGCTCAAGCCCGGCGTGATCGAGCCGTCGTCGGAATCCAGGTCGACGAGGAGGTCGTCGTCGCATTCGGGGCAGACGACGTCGGCTTCGGCGTCGTTGAGGCGGTCGAGTTCCTTTCCCCAGAGTTCGTCACCGTCGTAGGCGAGCAGGGCTTGCTGCAGGTAGACGAACATCCGGTCGGTGGACGCGCTCGGCAGGCCCTCCACGGCCAGCGCGCGGAGGACCTCGATGTCCGACGCGTACGCGGCCCGGTCCTCGTCCGTGGCGTCGAGCGCGATCCGCCCAGCCTGTATCACCGCCGTTTCGCGCTGTTCGGGAGAGAAAGCGGCGCACGTTCGGGCGAGCCAGGGCAGCAGCGCCGCGCTGTCCGGGTCGGACGAGCCGGACCGGAACGAGTCGCGCCAGATCCGGGTCCACGCCGGGGAGGCGGGGTCGGCGGCCGCGGCGTCCAGAACGTCCGAGGGAATCGTCACCGGGGCATCCTCGCAGCCGGGAGGTTCGACTCCACCGGCGGCGTGAGCGAGTGTCCGGACGCGGACGTTCCGGCCGTCACGCGCGCTCGTCACGCCTCGAGGCGGGCGCGCAGACCGGCGATCACCGTCTCGAGTGCGAACGCCCAGGCGTCCTCCGGCTGCGCGGTGCCGGCGATCGAGCGGACGAGCGGGAAGGCCTCGGCCGGCAGGTCGGCCAGACGTGTCTCCAGCGACTCGCCCCGGGCGCTCTGGCTCTGCTCCTGCCCGACCGAGCCCGCGAGCAGCACCACGGTCTTCACGGCGGCGAACGCGTCGAGCGTCGAGAAGCCGGCCTGGATGAAGGCGGCGATCGCGATCTCGAACGACGCCGTGGCCCGCGCCCCCTGGACGGGGCGGTGTGACGTCGCGTGGAACGCGCCGGAGTGCGTGGTGGCGATGTCGCTCACCGCGGCGAAGAAGCGGCGTACCCACTCCTCCCACGGCACCGGGTGCGTCGGCAGCTTCGCCTCGGCGAGTAGCACCTCGAGCATGCCGTCGGTGATCGCGTCGCGCGTCGGCACGTGGTTGTAGAGGGAGGTCACGTGCACCCCGAGCACGCTGCTGATACGACGCAGCGTGACGGCGTCCGGGCCTTCGTCGTCGGCGATGCGGATCGCGGCCCACAGGATCTGGTCACGCGTCAGCGAGGGCATGCCACCCATTATCTACCTCCCTTGACCCCGTACCTACAGTGTAGGTAAAAGTAACCTACGTTGTAGGTAAGGAGAGCGTGCGGCATGGACGTGGACGAACTCGCGAAGAAACTGACCGAACTGATCGACCGGCACGGCGTACCCGGTGCGCAACTCGCGGTCCTCGACGGTGACACGGTCACCGAGGTGGCCGCCGGCGTGCTGAACTTGCGCACCGGCATCCGGACGACCACCGACGCGTTGTTCCTGCCGGGGTCGATCGGCAAGCTCTACACCGCGACGCTGGTGATGATGCTCGTCGACGACGGGCTGGTGGAGCTGGACGTCCCGGTGCGCCGGTACCTGGCCGACTTCCAGGTCGCCGACAAGCACGCCCGGGACACCGTCACCATCCGTGACCTGTTGTGCCACACCAGCGGCTTCGACGGGGACGTCTTCCTCGACACCGGCCGCGGCGACGACGCCCTGCGGCGCTACGTCGACCAGATCGCCGACCTCCCGCAGATCTGTCCGCCCGGCACGGTCTGGAGCTACAGCAACAGCGGGTACGCGGTGCTCGGGCGGGTGATCGAGGTGGTCACCGGCGTCCCGTTCGAGGAGGCGCTGCGAACCCGTCTGTTCGAGACGCTCGGCCTGCGTCACACCGTCGCTTTCGCCGAGGAGGCGATCCTGCACCCGGTCGCCGTCGGGCACGTTCCCGATCCGCACGATCCGTCGTCGCTGACGGTGAGCACGACCTGGGGGCTGTACCGGTCCTGCGGCCCGATGGGCGCGTCGGTCGTGGCGAGCGCGGGCGACGTGCTGGAGTTCGTGCGACTGCACCTGCGCGACGGCCGCGCGGCCGACGGCACCGCGCTGCTGTCCGCCGGAGCGGTCGCCGACATGCGGGTCCGGCAGATCGACCTGGTCGACGACACCGTCCTGGGCGACGGGTGGGGGCTCGGCTGGATCCTGGACCGGTGGGGCGAGATCGCGGTCATCGGCCACGACGGCAACTCGATCGGCCAGAACGCGTTCCTGCGGGTCGCGCCGGAGCAGCGGTTCGGGTTCTGCCTGCAGACGAACGTGGAGAGCGCGCAGAACCTCTACCGCGACCTGGCCGGGTGGCTGTTCGGCGAACGACTCGGCGTCGGACCCCGGCCCGACCCCGCACAGCTCGCCTCTCCCTCGGTCGCCGACCCGGCCCGGTACGTCGGGACGTACGAACGCGCGGGCGTCCGCCTGGAGGTGGCCGAGGCCGAGGAGTCGAGCCTGGTGGTCTCGTTCGTCGTGACCCGCACCGGGCCGGACGTGGAGGACCTGCCGCCGATGATCGACCTACCGCTGAAGCCGACGACCCGCGAGGACGGTTTCCTGCTCAAACTCCCGATCGCCGACACCGCGCTGCTGGCGGCCTTCTTCAACCCCGACGAACCGGCCGGCCGACCGACCTATGTGCACTTCGGTGGTCGCGCCCACCGGCGCGTCGACTGAGACGGGTCAGCTACTCCCCGAGCGCGTACCAGCGGCCCTCCACCACCGGACGCAGCGTGCCGTTCGCGCTCAGGCGAGCACAGGCGAGCAGGATCTCCGGGTCGGTGAAGCCCTCCTCGGCGGCTTCGTCGAGGAACCACCGGATCCGCCACGCGTCGAAAGCTTCCACCTCGTGACCTACGCCGGGGTCGGTCACCAGGTCGACGTCGACCTCCCGGCCGTCGGGAGCGGTCAGCCGGCATCCCGCGCCGTGGACGCTGTACTCGATTCCGCTGGTCGTGACGCCTTCCCGCGGGAGATCCCGACGCGAGCGGACCGCGGCCAGGAGGTCGGCGATGTCCGCGACGGTGGGCAGGTCGGCGAGCAACCGGGTGCGAATCTCCCGGAGCGCCGCGGCGAAACGCTCGACCGCTTCGACCGGGGAGCGATCCGAACTCATGCGTTCAGTATGTGGATCTCCGCTCGATGCGGCGGGCGCGTTGCACGTATGTCAGACAGCCGACGACGAATGGCGAGGTGCTCGACGGCGTGAGCATGCTCTCCACTGTCACCGGACGAGCCGGTGCTAACGGGGAGAACCGAGATGACCAGCAGGACATTACGTGACCGGTTGGCTGCGGCCGCCGCGTTCGCGGTCGTGGCCGCGGCGACCGGAGGTGCGGCGCTCAACGCTCCGGCGGCCGCCGCCGAGACGCCGAGCACCACCGCGAGCGCTCCCCCGCCGGGCCAGCGGTCGCTCACGATCGCGAGCTCGCCGGAGAAGTTCGACTGGCGGAGGGCAACGGTGGACGTGCCGTGGACCTCCCCGCGGTTGCCGGACGGCAGCCGGTGCCCCGGCGGGCGACTCTCGTTCGAGCGGCAGACGCCGCCCGAGAGCGACTTCGGGGTGGCCCAGCGCGGCCGCCACCGGATCTACGTCCGCAAGGTCGACACCGCCGATGTGACCCGGGACGGTCAGCCCGACCAGCTCATCCAGTTCAACTGTCTGACGTCCCGGTCCACCGTCGGCTACACGTGGTACTACGTGGTCAGCTTCACGAAGGTGTCCGGGTACCGCGGCAAGGTGAACTACCGGCCGTACGTCCGCGACTTCGTGACGTCCACCGAGTTCGTCGCGAACGCGAAGTGGGTCGTGCAGGGCATCGACGCACGCTACGGCGCCGTCGACGTCCGGCAGTCGGTCAAGGGCGCGCGCACGAACCCGGTCCGCCGGGTGTTCCGCTGGTCCGACCGGCGCGGCCTGATCCCGAACCGCCCCCTGCCGGTCCACCCGGAGGCCGACCGGGCCCCGCGCTGACGGCGCTGACCGTCGCGCTCACCCCGAGGCGCCTCCGGCCCATCCCCAGGAGGCGCCTCGTCGAGCGAAGTGCGCAGGAGCAGTAGCGGTTGCGCACTGAACGTTCGGCTGCCGAACAGTCACGCGGGGACGAGGCGCGGAACCACGCGTAGGTAGATCACCATGCCGACGACCTCGACCAGGGTCTGGGCGACGACGACCGCGGCCGGGTCGCCGGGGAGGGCCAGCGCCAGCGGCAGCACCACCAGGGAGTTGCGGGTGGCGCCGGTGAACACGACGGCCCGGCTGTCGGGGACGTCGAGGCGGAACAGCCGGGCGACACCGCGCCCCGCGAACGCCATCACCAGCAGGAACACGACGTAGAACGGCATCACCCGGACGTCGAGGCCGGGTAGCTGGGACGCCAGGACGGTCAGGAGCACACCGACCATCAGCGGCACCATCGCCGCGCCGGCCGCGGCCGTGAAGCGCCGCCCGGTGCGGCGCCGGGCGGCCCACGCCTGGGTGATCCAGGCCAGCGTCAGCGGCACCGCGATCAGCACGACGAACGCCTCGACGAACGGGCCGGGCTCCACCACGTCGGCGAGACCGGGGCCCAGGAACAGGTAGAGGTAGCCGGGCAGCAGCGCCAGCTGCGCGAGCAGGAGCAGCGGGGTCGCGGCGAGCAGCCGCTGGTTGCTCCCGCCGGCGAGGCCGCTGAACACGATCACGTAGTCGACGCACGGGGTCAGCAGGACGAGCAGCACGCCGAGCCGCACGGCCCGGTCGTCGGGCAGGAACACGAACAGGGCCGCGACGACGAGCGGCACCACCAGGAAGTTGACGACGAGCACAGCGCCCAGGAACCGGCCCGCGCGCAGCGAACGGACCAGCTCGGCCGCCGGGACCTGCAGGAACGTGACGTAGAGCAGCGCGGCCAGCAGCGGGTTGATCAGCCGGTCGAGCCCGGCGCCGGGCGCGGCCCACCCCACCAGTCCCCCGGCGGCCAGCGCACCGAGGTAGATCGGGACCTGGTGCCGTTCCGCCCCGTCGACCAGGTCCCGTACCCGCACACCGCTAGTTGATCATGCGTACCCGCGCCGAGGCCTCACCCCCGCGGGGCGCTGACGCCGGCCGCCCGCTCGAGCACGTGGACGCCGCACGCGGACCCGAGACCGATCACGTGGGCCAGCCCCACCCTGGCCCCCTCGATCTGGCGCGGACCGGCCTCACCACGCAGGTGGGTGGCGACCTCCCATACGTTCGCGATGCCGGTCGCCGCGATCGGATGCCCCTTCGACTGCAGCCCGCCGGACACGTTCACCGGTGTGCTCCCGTCGCGCCACGGTGCGCCGGACCGGAAGAAGTCGACCGCGCCGCCCTCCTCGCAGAGCATCAGGTTGTCGTAGTGCACGAGTTCGGCCGTGGCGAAACAGTCGTGCAGCTCGACCAGGTCCAGGTCCTCGGGCCCGACGCCGGCCGCCTCGTACGCCTGCCGGGCCGCGTTCCGGGTCAGCGTGTTCACATCGGGAAGGACCTGGCAGGCCTCCTGCCAGGGGTCGCTGGTGAGCACCGACGCGGCGATCTTCACCGCGCGGCGCCGCTGCTCGAGCGAGAGCGTCCGGAGTTTCGCGTCGCTCACCACGACCGCCGCCGCGGCCCCGTCGGTGTTCGCCGAACACATCGGTCGCGTGTTGGGGTAGGCGATCATGACGTCGTTCATGATCTGCTCGAGGCTCATCTTCTTCTGGTACGCGGCCAGCGGGTTGAGCGTCGAGTGCGCGTGGTTCTTCTCGCTGATCCGTGCGAACAGTTCGAAGTCCGCACCGCCGTACTTGTGGCCGTACTCCATGCCGACCTGGGCGAACACGCCGGCCATCGTCTCGGTGCCGATCCGCCCGTCGACGGTCCCGACCGCACCGAACCGCCCGGTGCGCTCCCACGCGCCGCTGGTCTCCGTCCGGGGTCGCGCGCCGAGCAGCCCGGCGCCGGACAGCTTCTCGACGCCGACCGCGAGGCCGTAGTCGGCCTCGCCGGCCTTGATCGCCATGCACACCGTGCGCAATGCGGTCGCCCCGGTCGCGCAGGCGTTCTGCACGTTGTAGACCGGGATGCCGGTCTGGCCGATCTGCTTCTGCAGCAGCTGGCCGATGCCGCCCACGCCGCCGAGCAGGTTGCCGGCCGCGAGCACGCCGACGTCCCTCATCGTCACGCCGCCGTCGGCGAGCGCACCGAGTGCCGCCTCGGCCGCGAGGTCGACGAGGTCCTCGTCGGGGTGTTTGCCGAACTTCGTCATGTGGATCCCGAGGATCCAGAGGTCGTCGGTCACTGCTCGGCCCTCCCGAGAGGCTTGAACGCGTAGTTGACCGCGTCGACACCCTCGGCGTCGGTGCCGGCCACGTAGGTGGTCAGTGCCACCGTCATGCCCAGGTGGACGACGTCGGGCGAGGGCTCGACGTCGACCAGGTTGGTGCGGACGCTGGTGCCGTCGCAGTCGACGACCGCGGCCACGAACGGCACCGGGACGCCCGGCGCGGCGAACGTCACGATCGTGAACGAACGGACCTCGCCGGTCGTCGCGACGGGCGCCGCCCGGAAGTCCCGGCCGCCGCAGTGCGCACAGCCGTTGCGACGGTCGAAGTAGCGGGCCGCGCACGAGGTGCACTCGTGGGCGACCAGGTGCGGCTCCGGGCGCAGTTCCAGGTAGTCCACGAACGGGATCTGTGGGTTCGTCATCCGGATCCTTCCGGTCGGGGGTCGAGGAGCGCCGCGGCGGCGCCCGCGCGATGGTTCGAGGACTGCCGCGGCGGCGGCCGCACGATGGGTGGGCGGAGGTCGAGGAACGCCGCGGCGGCGGCCGCGCGGTGGTGGGCGGGGATCGCCGAGGGCCGGCTCGGCAACCTTCACCCGGCGGCACCAGAGGTGCGGGGTCGGTCGGCGGGTGAGCTTCCTGTTGTACTCGCTCGACAGCGCGCGCTCGCGTCGATGGACGAGAAATTCTGCACCGACCGGCCACCGGAGCCTGGTTGGATCGCAGGATGCCGCAAGTGCTGATCCGACCGCCCAAGGCCCGCCCGGGTGACCGCATCGCGGTGCTCTCCCCCTCGTTCGCCGCGGCCGGCGCGTACCCGGCCGTGCACGAGCAGGCGATGCGACGGCTGGCCGAGCTCACCGGGCTGGTGCCGGTCGAGTTCCCGACGACCCGCCGGGTGGGCGCGTCGGCGGCGGCCCGGGCCGCTGATGTGAACGCGGCGTTCGCCGATCCGACCATCCGGGCGATCCTCACCGTGCTCGGCGGGGACGATCAGATCACGGTCGTCCCGCACCTCGATGCGAACCTCGCGCGGGCCGACCCGAAGCCGTTCCTCGGCACCAGCGACAACACGAACCTCCACCAGTGGCTGTGGAGCGCCGGGATCGCCAGCTTCTACGGCGGCTCGTCACAGGTGCACCTGGGTCCCGGTCCCGGCGTCGACGACGTGCACGCGCGGTCGTTGTGCGCGGCGCTGGTGACCGGCGAGCAACTGGAGGTCACCGATCCCGGTGAGTCGGAGGATTTCGGGGTCGACTGGGGTGATCCCCGGGCCCTGGAGAGCTTCGGCGAGCGCGAGCCGACCGAGCCGTGGAGCTGGTACGGGCCGGCGCGGTCGGTGACCGGGCCCACCTGGGGCGGGTGCCTCGAGGTGATCGAGTGGGTCCTGACCGCGGGGCGGGGCCCGGTATCGCCGGACGCGCTGGCCGGTGGGGTGCTGCTGCTGGAGACGTCGGAGGAGCTGCTGCCCGCGCGCAATGTCGGGTGGATCGTGCGTGCGCTGGGTGAACGCGGGATCCTGGGCGCCGTGGACGCGGTGCTGGTCGGGCGGCCGCCGGTGTCCGACCACGCGCGGCGGCCGCCGGCCGAGGAGCGGCGCCGGTTGCGTACCGGGCAGCGGGACGTCGTCGCCGGGCTGGTCGGGCAGTACAACCCGGATGCGGTGGTGTGCGTGGGGGTGCCGTTCGGGCACACCAAGCCGCAGTGGATCCTGCCGCACGGCGGGATCGTCACGGTCGACGGCGCCGGCCGCCGCGTCCACGCCGACTACACGTGACACGCTCCGGGATAATTGGAGCGTGTTCCTCATTTTCGGCTTCCGCACCAAGGTGTATCCGCTCGGCTGGATCGCGTCGGTCTGCCACGTCTGCGGGCAGGGCCGCCTGGCACTGCTGCGCGAGGTCACGAAGTTCAGCCTGTTCTTCGTCCCGCTGTTCCCGGTGCGCACGAAGTACGTGGCCGAGTGCGGCAACCCGATGTGCCGCACCCGGCACCCGGCGAGCAAGCGCGACGCCCAGCTGATCACCCGCTAGCCCACCAGGCGGCGGACCTCGTCGAGGTCGCCGATCACCTCTTCGGCGCGCTCCGGTGCGCCGGCCAGGGCCAGGAACCGTGCGGCGACCGCGTCCGGGTCCCCCACCGGGTGGCCGGGTGCGAGCAGCGTCGCGATCGTCACGGTCGCGACGTGGACGCCCTGGCCGGCGACCGCCGCGCGCAGGCCCAGGGCCCAGTTGCGCAGCCCCGCCATCGCGATGCCGACGTCACCCAGCACGGCGATCGGCACCACCGACGACGCCCCGGTCGCGATCAGCACCGTGCCGGCGCCCCGGGTGAGCATCGGCGGCAGGACGTGGCGCACCGCGGTCACCGCACCGCCCACGTGCAGCGCGACCTGCTCGATCACCCCCGGGGCCGTGACCTCGCCGGCCGGTGCGATCGGGGCCGAACCCGGCCCGACCGCCCAGATCAGCACGTCGATCGGTCCGGCGGCGTCCAGCGCGGCGCGCAGCCCGGCCTCGTCGCGCACGTCGGCCGGGTGCGCGGTGGCCGCCACCCCGGCCGCGCGCAGCGTCGCGGCGTCCGTCTCCAGGCGGGTGCGGTCGCGGGCCACCAGCCCGACGTCGTACCCCTCGGCACCGAACCGCCGCGCCAACGCCGACCCGAGGCCCGGCCCCGCTCCCACGATCACCACACTGTTCGTCACCCTCCGCACAATGGTGGTCCGGACAGGACGCCTCAAGTACGCACTTTTTTGTTCCTAAGGGGATCGATGCTCATCGAAACGGTCGACGAGGACGCGTGCGCGCAGGTCCTGGGGGTGATCGGCCGGATCGGGAACAAGTGGACGATGCTCGTGCTCGGCCGGCTGCGCACCGGACCGGTGCACTTCGGTGAGCTCCGCCGGTCGGTCACCGGCATCTCGCACCGCATGCTGACCCGGACGCTCCGCGATCTGGAGGCCGACGGGTTCGTCACGCGGACCGTCCACCCACCGCGTGTCGAGTACGCCCTCACCGAGCGCGGCATCCGGATGCTCGATTCGGTCCTCGAACTCGCCGCGATCGCCATTGACAAAAAATAGTTTTACGTAAAAACTCGTCCTCGCCATGAGAGACGTCCTCTACCTCGACCGCCTTCCACAGGCCGAGGCCCTGCTCAAGCCGCACCGCATCGAGGTGTTGCGGCGGCTCGCCGAGCCCCGCTCGTGCACCGAGGTCGCGGCCGAGCTCGACCAGACCCCGCAGCGGGTCTACTACCACGTCAAACGTCTGCTGGACGCCGACCTCGTGCGCCAGGTCGCCGAGCGCCGGGTGCGCGGGATCACCGAGGGCATCTATCAGGCGGCGGCCCGCTCGTACTGGCTGTCACCCGGCCTGGTGGGGCGCATCGGGCTCGGCCGCACCCGCGACCGGCTCAGCCTCGGTTACCTGATCGACCTGATGGAGGACGTCCAGAGGGACGTCGCCGCGCTCGACCGCACCCGGCCCGACCTGCCGTCGATCGGAGTCTCCGGAGACATCCGGGTGCGTCCGGAACACCGCGCGGCTTTCCTCGACGACCTGCAGCAGACCCTGCAGGACCTCTTCACCCGGTACGGCGGCGCCCAGGGGGACGCGTTCCGCCTCGCCGTCGCCTGCTACCCCACGGGAGACCCCGATGACCGAGTTTGACCTGCGTCTGACCGCGCTCGTGGCGGCGCCGCCGCACGCCGTCCACCAGGCGTTGACCGATCCGGCCGCGCTGCGCGTCTGGCTGGCCGAGCACGCCGAGGTCGACCTGCCCGGCCGCTACGCGTTCTGGGGCCGCTTCACGCCCGACGGCGCCGAGCCGCACCAGCGGCTGCTGTACGCCGACGAGCGCACGCTGCGGTTCGCCTGGACCGTCGACGGGGTCGAGACCACCACCCAGTTCGAGCTGGCCGAGGACCCCGAGGGCACGCTGGTGACGCTGAGCCAGAGCGACCTGCCGCCCTTCGAGGACGTGATCGCCGACCGGGCCGGCGCCCGCGGTGCACTGCAGACGTTCTGGACCCTCTCGATCGCCAACCTCGCCGACCACGTGGAGGGACGCGCGCTCACCCCCAGATGCGACTTCACCGCGACGGAGTTCCGCGCCGAGATGCTGATCGACGCGACGCCGGACGAGGTGTTCGCCTCGATGACCGAGCCGGAGCAGTTCCGCCGGTGGTCCGGCGCGAACGTCGACATCGAGCCCTCCGTGGGTGGCCGCTTCGCGATGGGAGGGTTCGACCTCGACCCGGGCGGGGCGACGTTCGTCGCGTTCGAGCCGGGCCGCAAGGTCACGCTGCGCTTCGCCGACGGCATGCTCGACACCTGGGAACTCGAGGGCTCGGGCGGCGCGACCCGGCTCACCGTGGTGCAGAGCGGCTTCGACGTCACCAACCCGCCCCACCCGGGCTGGGCCGGCTGGCTCGGCGGCCTCGCCGCTCTGCGTCGCTACCACGAGCTGCCGGAGTGGCGTCCGATCTGGCGCGGGATGGAGATCGCCGGGGTGCCCGAGGGCATGCTCGCTACGGAGCGGTAGGGGGCGGGCCGGCCACCCGGAGCTGGTACGCCTCGGCCGCGGCGACGATCGAGCCGATGTCGAACGGCGCCGGGACGTCGTCGCCGGCCAGCACCGGCGAGCTGTTGCCGGAGAACCACGTCTCCAGCCCGGCCGGCGCGAAGCTCACCGCCAGCCGGGCGACGGGCGAGCGGACCAGGTAGGAGTGCGGCACCCCCCGCGGTCCGAGCGCGACCTCGCCGGGCTGCAGGTCGAACCGCTCGTCGCCGACGAACACGGTGATCTCGCCGTCCAGCACCGTCCACACCTCGTCCTCGTGGTCGTGGACGTGGATCGGCGGTGCGTGCTTCTCCGGGTCGGTGAACTCCACGACGCTGATCGCGCCGCCGGTGGCCTCGCCGGGGATCAGGATCCGGGCTTTGCCGCCGAGGAACCAGAACTGATCGGACATTCGAATCTCCTACACACTCGTGGTCAAACCGCCGTCGATGACGAAGTCGGCGCCGGTGACGTTCTCGGCCCGGTCTCCGGCCAGCAGCAGCACCAGCGCGGCGACCTCGGCCGGGGTGCTGAACCGGCCGGTGACCGCGTCGGCCGCCGCGGCCGCCGCGATCTCCTCCGGCGAGCGGGAATTGGCCTGGCTCACCGTGGCGGCGACCCCGTTGTCGCCCAGCCAGAGGTCGGTGCTCACCGGGCCCGGGCTGATCGTGTTGACCCGGATGCCGCGCGGACCGACCTCCTTGGACAGCGCCTTGGAGAAGTTCACCAGCGCGCTCTTGGCCGCGCTGTAGTCGATCACCAGCGGGTCGGGCAGCGACGCGTTGACCGACGCGATCGTCACGATCGAACCCGCACCGCGCTCGAGCATCCGCGGCAGCGCGGCCCGCACTGTTCGTACCGCGACCAGCAGGTTCACGGTCAGCGTCGCGGTCCAGTCCTCGTCGCTCACCGACAGGAACCCGCCGGTGCGCGGGTGCACCGAGCCGACGTTGTTCACCAGCACGTCGACGCCGCCGTACGTCTCCACGGCCGCGTCGACGAGCGTCCGCGGGCCGTCCGGGTCGGTGAGGTCCACCGCGACCGGATGCACCGACGCGTGCGCGGCCAGCTCCTTGAGCTCCGGGCCGAGCTGCCGCGACCCGGTGACGACGTTGGCCCCCTCGCCGACCAGCGCCTGCGCGATCGCCAGCCCGATGCCCTTGCTCGCGCCGGTCACCACCGCCGTCTTGCCGTACAGGTGCAGGTTCACAGCCCCTGCTTCGTCAGCCACTCGAGCGACGCGTCGGCGACCTCGCGCCACCCGTGGTCGATGGTCAGCGAGTGACCGCGGTCGGGCCAGTCGAGCAGGTCGGTGACCGCGTCGGAGTGCCGGTACTGCTTGAGCGTGGCCCGGGTGACCGACTCGGGCACGGTGTGGTCCTTGCCGCCGGTCATCAGCAGCAGCGGGCCGCGCAGCTCGTTGTGCGTGTCCACGGCCGCCGGCGAGTGCGGGTTGAAGTTCGCGGTGGCCGCCTCGAACAGCGGCTTGCCCGGCGCGGGGATCGTCCACTTGTCGAACAGGTCCTGCGACTCCTCGGCCGGGATCGCGTTCCCGAACGCGAAGCGGAACTGTTCGGCGGTCAGCGAGACCGCCCGGTGGAGGTTCGCGGGGTTCTTGAAGACCGGGAGCGTGGCCCGCAGCGCCGAGAGCGGCACCGGCAGCACCCCCTTGATCTGGGCGGCGTCGATCGCGATCGCGGCCGCCGCGAGGTCCTGGCCCAGCAGCTTCTGCGCGATCATGCCGCCGAACGAGTGGCCGATCAGGATCGGCTTCTCCGGCCGGGCGCTGATCAGCGCGGCGTAGTGCGCCACGACGTCGTCGATGCCGTGGTCGGCGATGGAGTCGGGGTTCGCCCGCGCCTCCGCCACCGTCTCCGGGTCACCGGGCCAGCCCGGCGCCGAGGCGTCGTAACCGGCCGATCGGAACAGGTCGATCCAGGGAGCCCACGACTCGGCGTGCAGCCACAGTCCGTGGATGAACAGTACGGATGCCATGGCGATCAGCCCACCACCGGCGCACCCCGGCTCGCGCCCGGGAAACACCCCAGTCCTTAGGGGTCGAGCACCCCAGCCAGCTGCCGCCGGGAGGTGATGTTCAGCTTCCGGAACGTCTTGTTCAGGTGGTACTCCACCGTGGACGCGGTCACGAACAACCGGGTCGCGATCTCCGCGTTGGTGGCCCCGCGGCTCGCGAGGCGCGCCACCTGCAACTCCTGCGCGGTCAGCCGGACGTCCGTCGCGGGCGTGCGTTTGCGTACCGACGCTCCGGTCGCGCGGAGTTCGTGTTCGGCCCGGGTCGCGAACGCGGCCGCGCCCATCGCGGTGAACTGCTCGTGGGCGACGCGCAGCTGGTCGCGGGCGTCGGTGCGGCGGCCCTGCCGGCGCAGCCACTCCCCGTAGAGCAGGTGCGTGCGGGCGAGGTCGGTGCGGACCGACGTCCGCTCCAGTTGCTCGACGGACTCCTTGTAGAGCGACTCGGCGTCGCCCGGAGCGGCCAGCAGCGCCCGGCACCGGGCCAGCAGGCCGAGCGCCCACGGCGTTCCGCTCACCGGTGCGCGCGCGGCCAGCCGGGTGAACGCGAACTGCGCCGCCGCGTGTTCACCGGCCCGGACGGCCGCCTCCACGGCGTCGGCCAGTACGCGGTTGCCTTCGCCGGGCGGATCGTCGGTCAGCAGCCGCTCGGCCGCGTCCAGGGCCTCGCGGTAGCGCCCGAGGCCGAGTTCGAGGACGACGAGCGCGTAGAGCGCGTGGGCCTCCAGCGCGGAGTAGCGCAGCTGGGCGCCCCACACGCGCAGCGCCAGGTCGGCCGCGGCCCGCGTCTCGTCCTCCCGGCCCTGCCAGGCGAACAGTTCGACGCGGTGGGCGTCGTCGCGCGGTGGCGCGCCGATCGCGGCGCAGAGTTCGGCGGTCTCGTCCAGGTGGGCCGCGGCCTCGGCGAACCGGCCGATCGCGACCTTCCACAGCGTCAGCGTGGGCAACGTGCTGACCAGCGCCTGCAGCGCGCCCTGCGCCCGCTGCGACGCGTCCATCCGGGTGAGGACCGCGCCGAGCCCGTCGTCGTCCCAGAGGTCGAGCGCGGCCCAGGAGCCCACCGCCGCCTCGGCGCCGACCCCGTCCACGACGTCGTCGGTGCGCATCGCCGCGACCGCGGCGCGCAGCAGCGGTGCCGCCTCGGTGTAGTCCCCGGCGATCCGGGTCGCGAACGCGTCGAGGACCCGGTCGGCGACGGTGGTCCCGCCGGGCGGCAGGCGCAACGCCGCGCGGGCGATGTCCACCGGCGTGACCCGCTCGGTGTAGCGCCCGGCGAGGACACCGGCCGACATCGCCTCCCAGAGCATCGCCCTGGTCGTGCGCTCGTCCAGCGGCCCGTGGGTCTCCACTGCGTCGAGCAGGATCGCCGGTGCCCGCGCCGCGATGCCGTTGCCGTACCACTCGACGGTCGCACGCACCCGCTCGGCGGCGGCCAGCGCGCTCGGCCGGGTGAGCCACGGCGTCGCCTGCTCGAGCCGGCGCGCGGCCGCGGCGGTGTCGCCGACGACCACGAACGTGCGCGCGGCGGCGAGGAACCGTTCGGCGCGGTGCGGGGCGTCCGACGTGAGCTCGGCCGCGCGGACGAGGAGGGCCGCGCGGGCGGCGAACCCACGCGCCCCGTCGGCGGCCTGCTCGAGTTCGGCGGCGACGGTGTCGTCCAACCCGGCCACCGACTCGGCGCGGTGCCAGGCGCGGCGGTCCGCGCGCTCGGTGACGTCGCCGAGCGCCGCGTGCACCGCCCGCCGCTCGGCCGGCGACGCGGCCCCGTAGACCGCGGACCGGATGAGCGGATGCCGGACCGCCTGTCCGCGGACCACCCCGGCCGAGATCGCGGCGTCCAGCGCCGTGGGGTCCAGCCCCAGCCGGGCGGCGGCCAGCCAGAGCACGGCTTCGTCGTCGGCGGGCGCGGCGGCGAGCAGCAGCACCAGCCGGCGGGTGTCCGGCGGCAACGTCCGGAGCCGGCCGGCGAAGTGCGCCTCCAGCCGTTCGCCGATCGGCAGGTGCTCCGGCAGCACCGAGGCGCCCGCCAGCTGCTCGGTGGAGAGCGCCCCGGTCACCTCCAGCAACGCGAGCGGGTTGCCGCCGGTCTCGGCGACGATCCGGCCGGTGACGTGCGGATCGAGCCGGGCCCCGGCGGTGGACACGATCAGGCGCTCGGCGTCGTCGTCGGAGAGGCCGGTCAGTGGATGGACCGGGAGGCCACGCAGGACGGCGAGCGCGGCCGGGTCGTCGCGGACCCCGATCAGCAGGCCGATGCCGTCGGCGTCCAGCCGCCGCCCGACGAACGCCAGCACGGCCAGCGACTCCGGGTCCAGCCACTGCGCGTCGTCGACCAGGCCGACGACCGACGCGTCGGCCGCGACGTCGGCGAGGAGCGTCAGCGTGGCCAGCCCGACCAGGAACAGGTCGGGAGCGGGCCCGCCGACGCGGCCGAACGCGGTGGCCAGCGCGGTGCGCTGCGGAGCGGGGAGCCGGTCGAGCCGATCGAGGAACGGGCGGAGCAGCCGGTGGAGCCCGGCGTACCCCAGGTGGGTCTCGGCCTCGGCCCCGCCGGTGCGCGCGATCCGCACCCCGTCGGCGGCCTCGGCGACGCTGTCGAGCAGCCGGGTCTTGCCGATGCCGGCCTCACCGACGAGCACGAGCGTCGCGCTCGACCCCGTCCGGACCCGCCCGACGATCGATTTCAGGAGCTGACGCTCCTCCAGCCGCCCCTGCATGGTTCCGAGCGTAGGGACGCACCGGCGTGCGTCGCGTACGTCACCTGACGGTGCCGTGCAGCGCGGCGAACAGCCCCCCACGGGAGGTGACGCCCAGCTTGGGATAGATCCGGTGCAGATGCGTGCTGATCGTCCGGTGCGAGAGGTACAGCTTCTGTCCGATCTCGCGGTTGGTCAGCCCCTCCGCCGCCATCTGCGCGATCTGCAGCTCCTGCGGCGTGAGCAGCTCACTCGCTCGGGCCACGCGCCCGCGGCTGGTCTCCCCGGAGGCGCGCAGCTCCGCGCGGGCCCGGTCGCCCCAGGCGAGGGCGCCGAGCGCGTCGAACGCCTCCCGGGCCGCACGCAGGTGCGCACGCGCCTCGGCCGGGCGGCGCTGACGGCGGAGCCACTCGCCGTAGGCCAGCAGCAGCCGGGCCCGGGCGAACGGCCAGCGCGCCAGATCCGCACGCAGCGCGGTGAGGAACGGCTCCTCCTCGGCCGCCATCAGCGCACGGGCGTACCGCAGGTTGATGTGCAGCGCCGGCGACGGGGTGCGCGACCCGACCCGCTCCAGGTCGTCGAGGAGCGCCCGGGCCTCGTCGTAGTGCCCGCTGCGCACCGCGGCCTCGACGACGTCGCCGACCGAGAAGCAGCGGTTGAGGTGGTGGTACGCCGGGTCGGCCGGGTCGTGGACGCGGCGCAGGTGCTCGAACGCGTCCGAGTAACGCCCGACGCCGAGCGCCGACGCGCCCCGGGCCAGCTGCACCATCGTCAGCACCGGGCGGACACCGGCGGGCAGCGCGCGCCGTTCGACCTCGACGGCGATCTGCTCGCAGGCCTCGTGGTCACCACGCATCGCGGCGATCAGCGACTCGCGCGAGCGGGCCAGCAACGCGATGGCCGGCTGCGCGGTCTCGGTGGACAGGCGGACGGCCTCCTGCGCGCTGGTGATCGCCACCCCCAGGTCCATCAGCTGCAGCGCGCACCAGGCCTGGATGCTGGTCGCGCGGGCCAGCAGGGCCAGCCGCCCCTGCGCACGCAGCCCGGCGATCGCGGTCGCCTGCATCGCCGACCCGACGTCGAACGCGCCCAGCGCGATCGCGGCGTTGCCGACCAGGCGGGCCGCGTCCGGGTCGCCCTCGGCGCGTTCGGCCGCCCGGGCCAGGTTGTCGTGGATCACGCGGCCGCGCTCGATCGGGGCGACGTGGCCGAGGATCGCCAGCAGCCGCCCGTCGGCGGGGTCGGGGCTGAGTCGCTCGGCGGTCGCGGCGAGGCGCTCGCGGACGTCGTCGCCGGGCTCGGTGAAGAAACAGCGGATCGCGGCGCGGTAGAGGATCTTCATCGCCAGGTCGACGTCACCGTCGGCGGCGACCCGTTCGGCGAAGTCGGCCTGGCGGCGGACGTTGGCGACCAGGTCGTGGATGCCGTCGTCGTCGGCGTCGGCGATCCAGGCCGCCAGCGTGCGCTGGGCGTCGGACAGTTCGAGCGCCCCGGCCTGCCCGAGCAGCCGGGCGACGTCCTCGCGCCGGCCCAGCTCGGTGGCCAGGTCGGCGGCGCGCAACAGCCGGTCCGCGCGGCGGGACGCGGTGGCGCTGAGCCGGGCGGCGCGCTCGTAGGCCTGCACCGCGGTCTCGACGCCGCCGCGGCGCCGGGCCCGTTCGCCGGCGGCGTCCAGTTCGGCGGCGACGTCCTCGTCCGGGCCGACGACCGACGCGCCGCGGTGCCAGGCGCGCCGCTCGATGTCGCCGTCGAGTACCCGGGCCAGCGCCGCGTGGGCCTCGTGGCGCTGCCCGGCGGTGGCCCGCTGCACGACCGCGGACCGGACCAGCGGGTGCCGGAACCGCAGCCGGCCGTCGCCGAACTCGATGAGCCCGACCCGCACCGCGGGGACCAGGTCGTCGACGGTGTGCCCGGGGCCGCCGGCGGCCAGCACCTCGGCGAGCGAGTCGCTGGCGTTGAGCGCGGCGAGCAGCAGCAGCGTGAGGGTGGCCGGCGGGAGGCCGGTGGTGCGGGCCCCGAAGGCCCGCTCGAGCCGCTCGGGAAGCCTCAACCAGTTGGCGGCGGCCATCGGGGCCGGGGTCGTCGGCCCCGGTGAGGGTGCGGCGGCCGGGGGCAGGGTGAGGCGGGCCGGGCCGACGGGGAGCTGGGTGAGGGCCACCGGCAGCTCGACCAGCGCCAGCGGGTTACCGGCCGACTCGTCGAGCACACGCTGACGCGCCGAGGCCGGCAGCGCCGGGAACCGCGCGTCGAGCAGCGCGGCCGCGTCGGCACCGGAGAGCGGCGGCAGCTCCAGCGCACGCACGTCGTCGAGCGGCCCGGGATACCCGTCCCGGACCGCGGCGAGCAGCACGATCGGTTCGAGCTCCACCCGCCGGGCCAGGAACGCGAGCACGTCCGCGCTCTCCCGGTCCAGCCACTGTGCGTCCTCGACGACCATCACCGCCGGCGCGGCGTCGGCCACCAGGTTCAGCGTCGCCAGCGCGACCAGGAACAGCTCGGGCACCGGCGCGTCGGTCTGCCCGAGCGCGGAGTGCACCGCCGACCGCTCCGGCGGGGCCAGCACCCCGATCCGGTCACGCAGCGGGCGCAGCAACTGCTCCAGCCCGCCGAACGCCACCGGCGCCACGGCCTCCACGCCGGTCGTCCGCAGCACCCGCGCCCCTGCGTCACCGGCCAGCCGCACCGCCTCGGCCAGCAGCGTCGACTTCCCCAGCCCCGGCTCACCCCGGACGACGAGCGCCCCGCCGCCGCCCGGCAACCGCCCGACCAGCTCGGCGACGACCTGCCGCTCGTCCTGCCGCCCGACCAGCTCCGGATCGTGCGGTGCCCCCATGGCTGCGATCCTCCCACGCCCCGCACCGTCCGTCCGCCGCGGCGCGGGCGGCGTCCGGCTCCCGGCCCGCGTCCCACGGCAGGTCGCAGTCGTGGGGCCCGAACGGTGTCGTGATCAGGTAGAACTCGTTCTCGGGCGGGACGAGAGGCCCGCGGCACGTCACACCGCCCCCACGCCCCGGAGGCCGGCTCGAGCCGGCTGGTCGGGAAGACGTCGGGTCGGGCGGAGATTACGCCAGCCAGGGCTCCGGTCGTGCGGCACACCGTACGCCAGGTCGTGAACCCCTGTTCAGGGTTCTGAAAAACCGGATTTCGAGAACACGTTCTACCGCCTTGTTGACCTTGTCACCCGGTGAAAGATGTGTAAACTGCGGTTCACCAATCCGGGGTTTCCACCCCGTTCTACGAGACGACGTCAGCCCGCGCACTCTCTCTCGTACGAGGCGATCAATGTCGACATCGTTGTTGCATGCCCCGCCCCTGATGCCGGAGTTACTGGCCACCGCGCTGAACCGCTACGACGACCGGCCCGCCGTGCTGGTCGACGGGCAGACCGTCACCTACCGCGGCTACCGGGAGGCGGTCAGCCGCTGGTCGCAGGCCTACCGGTCGATCGGCATCGGGTCCGGTGACGGGATCTCGATCCTCGCGCGCAACCGCCCCGAGGTGCTGTTCGCCACCGGCGCGTCCACGATGGTCGGTGCGCGCGGCACGCCGCTGCACCCGCTGGGTTCGCTCGACGACCACGCCTACGTGCTGGAGAACGCCGACATCCACACGCTGGTGTTCGACCCGGCCCTGGAGGAGCACGTCGCGGCGCTGAAGGAGAAGGCGCCCGGGCTCGAGCGGCTGCTCTCGCTCGGCCCGTCGTCGATCGCCGAGAACATCGCCGACCTGGCGGCCGGGTTCACGCCGGAGGAGCGCCTGGTCGCGCCGGTCGTCGACGCCGAGGCCGTCTCGTCGATGTCGTTCACCGGCGGCACCACCGGGCGCCCCAAGGGCGTGCTGATCTCCTACCGCGGCGGCGCCGAGCTGACCCGCATCCAGATGGCCGAGTGGCAGTTCCCCGAGGACATCCGGTTCCTGATCGCCGCACCGCTCTCGCACGCCGCGGGCGCGTTCACGCTCCCGGTGCTGCTGGCCGGCGGTTCCTTCGTCGTGCTGCCCGGCTTCACCCCCGGCGGCTGGATCAAGGCCGTCGAGGAACACCGCATCACCTCGACGATGATCGTGCCGGCGATGCTGTACGCGATCCTGGACCACCCCGACCTGGCCGGCGCGGACGTGTCCAGCCTGGAGACCGTGTTCTACGGCGCCTCGGCCGCGTCACCGGCCCGGCTGGCGCAGGCCATCGAGCGCTTCGGCCCGGTGTTCTTCCAGTTCTACGGGCAGAACGAGGCCCCGATGACGATCACCGTGCTGCGCAAGGAGGAGCACACGCCGGACAAGCTGGCCACCTGCGGCCGTCCGGTGCCCTGGGTGCGCGCGGCGCTGCTCGACGAGAACTGCGAGCCGGTCGCGCCGGGTGAGCCCGGCGAGATCTGCGTCCAGGGCGCGCTGGTGATGAACGGCTACAACAAGCTGCCCGACGAGACCGCCGAGGCGTTCCGCGGCGGCTGGCTGCACACCGGCGACGTGGCCCGCGAGGACGCCGACGGCTACTGGACGATCGTCGACCGCACCAAGGACATGATCGTCTCCGGCGGTTTCAACGTGTTCCCGCGCGAGGTCGAGGACGTGCTCACCACGCATCCCGACGTGTCCGCGGCCGCGGTGATCGGCGTCCCCGACGAGAAGTGGGGCGAGGCGGTGAAGGCGGTGGTGGTGCCCCGCCCGGGCGCGACCATCGACGAGGCCGCCCTGATCGCGCTGGTCCGCGAGGCCAAGGGCCCGATCCACGCGCCGAAGTCCATCGACCTCGCCGAGTCGATCCCCCTCACGCCCGTCGGCAAGGCCGACAAGAAGGCACTCCGCGAGAAGTACTGGGCCGGTTCGGCCCGCCGCGTCGGCTGACGTCTCCCCCTGGAGAGAAGGAGCAACGATGCTCACGTACGACAAGTTCTACATCGGGGGCGAGTGGGTCGCTCCCGCCGGGAACTCGGTGTTCGACGTCGTCTCCCCCGCGTCCGAAGAGGTCGTCGGGCGCGTGCCGGAAGCGTCGAACGCCGACGTGGACGCGGCCGTCGCCGCGGCCAGGCGGGCGTTCGACGAGGGCCCGTGGCCGCGTACGTCCGGGGCCGAGCGCGCCGACGCGATGGCGCGGCTGTCGGGCATCATCAACGAGCGCCTCGAGGACTTCGCCCGCACGATCAGCACCGAGATGGGCTCGCCGCTGCAGTTCTCCCGGCTGGGCCAGGTGCTGGCGGCCACGATGGCGCTGGACTTCTTCACCGGGCTGGCCCGCGAGACGCAGTGGGAGGAGACCCGGGCCGGGCTGCTCGGCCCCACCGTCGTGCGGCGCGCCCCGGTCGGCGTCGTCGCGGCCATCGTGCCGTGGAACGTGCCGATCTACGTGAGCATGCTCAAGCTGGCTCCGGCGCTGGCCGCGGGCTGCACGGTCGTGCTCAAGCCGGCGCCGGCCAGCCCGATCTCCGCGCAACTGCTGGCCGAGGCGGTCGAGGCCGCGGGCATCCCGGCCGGTGTCGTGAACGTCGTGCCCGCCGACCGGGCCGTCGGTGAGTACCTGGTGACGCACCCCGGCATCGACAAGGTCAGCTTCACCGGCAGCACCGCGGCCGGGCGCCGCATCGCGAGCCTGTGCGGCGAGAACCTGCGCCGGGTGACGCTGGAGCTCGGCGGCAAGTCCGCGGCCGTGCTGCTGCCCGACGTCGATCTCGCGACCGCGCTGCCGCAGGTGGTCAACGTCGGGCTGATGAACAACGGCCAGGCGTGCGTGGCCCAGACCCGCATCCTGGCCCCGCGCGACCGGTACTCCGAGATCGTCGAGGCCGTCGTCGCGCAGGTCGCCGCGCAGGTCGTCGGCGATCCGCTGGCCGAGGAGACGCACATCGGCCCGCTGGTCAGCGCCGGCCAGCGGGAACGGGTCGAGGGCTACCTCGCGGCCGGGAAGAAGGAGGGCGCCACGGTGGCGCTCGGCGGCGGCCGACCCAAGGGCTTCGACCGCGGCTGGTACGTCGAGCCGACCGTCTTCTCCGACGTCGACAACAGCATGACGATCGCCCAGGAGGAGATCTTCGGGCCGGTGCTGTCGGTGATCCCCTACGGCGACGTCGACGACGCGGTGAAGATCGCGAACGACTCGCGCTACGGCCTGTCCGGTTCGGTGTGGACGGCCGACCCGGACGCCGGGCTGGACATCGCGCGCCGGGTGCGCACCGGCACGTTCAACGTCAACACGTTCATGTTGGAGAACTGCGCGCCGTTCGGCGGCTTCAAGGAGTCCGGTCTCGGCCGGGAGCTCGGCCCCGAGGGCCTCGCCGCCTACATCGAGTACCAGTCCGTGAACCTGCCCGCGTAGGAGCGTGCGTCAATGAAGACGAAGGCCGCTGTTCTCTGGGACCGCAACCAGCCGTGGAGCGTCGAGGAGGTCGACCTCGACCCGCCGAAGGCCGGCGAGGTGCTCGTCAAGATGATCCACACCGGCATGTGCCACTCCGACGACCACGTCGTCACCGGGGACATGCCGGCGATCACGCCGATCGTCGGCGGCCACGAGGGCGCCGGCATCGTCGAGGAGGTGGGCGAGGGCGTCACGTCGCTCAAGCCCGGCGACCACGTCGTCCCGATGTTCATCCCGGCGTGCGGGCAGTGCCGCTGGTGCGCGCAGGGCCGCTCGAACCTGTGCGACGTCGGCGGGACGCTGATGATGGGCATCGGGCTGGACGGCACCACCCGGCTGCACGCCCGCGGGCAGGACGTCTACACGATGTGCTTCCTGTCGACGTTCAGCCAGTACGCGGTGATGAACGCGCACTCGCTGGTGAAGATCCCGGACGACATCCCGCTGGACGCGGCGGCGCTGGTCGGGTGCGGCGTGACGACCGGCTACGGCTCCTCGGTGCACACCGCGAAGGTGCAGCCCGGCGAGACCGTCGTGGTCGTCGGCATCGGCGGGGTGGGCGCGGCGGCCGTGCAGGGTGCCCGCATCGCCGGCGCGGAGCAGATCGTCGCGGTCGACCCGGTCGAGTTCAAGCGTGAGCAGGCGAAGATCTTCGGCGCCACGCACACCGCGGCCAGCGTCGAGGAGGCCACCGAGCTGGTCCGCTCGATCACGCCCGACGGCATGATGGCCGACGCGGCGATCTACACCGTCGGCGTGGCGCGGGGCCCGGAGGTTGCCGGGCTCATGACGCTGGTGTCCAAGGGCGGCCGGGTCGTGGTCACCGCGGTGTCCCCGATGGAGGACACCCAGGTGACGATGTCGCTGTTCGAGCTGACGATCTGGCAGAAGGAGCTGCGCGGCACGCTGTTCGGCGCCGCGAACGGCCGCAAGGACATCCCCCAGCTGCTGCGGCTCTACCAGTCCGGTCAGCTGCTGCTCGACGAGATGATCACCAACCGGTACACCCTCGAGACGGTCAACGAGGGGTACAAGGACATGCACGCCGGGGTGAACATCCGCGGGGTGATCGACATTGAGCACGGTTGAGGCACCCCAGCTGACGGTCGGCGCCTTCTGGGGCGCCGACCCGCACGCCGGGTTGACGTGGCTGCGCGCGAACGACCCGGTCTACTGGGACGAACACGGCCAGGTGTGGGGCCTCACCCGCTACGCCGACGTGAAAGAGGCGTCGCTGCACCCGGAGCTGTTCTCCAACGCCGGTGGCATCCGGCCCGACCAGGACGCCACCCCGATGCTGATCGACCTCGACGACCCGGCGCACCTGCGCCGCCGCAAGCTGGTCAGCAAGGGGTTCACCCCGCGCCGGGTCGCCGACCAGCGGGCCCGCGTCGACCAGGTCACGCACGCGCTGATCGACAAGGTCTGCGAGCGCGGCGCGTGCGACTTCGTCTGGGACGTGGCCGCCTGGCTGCCGCTGATCGTCATCGGTGACCAGCTCGGTGTCCGGGGCGACCAGTACGAGAACCTGCTGCGCTGGTCGGACGACCTGATGCGGGGCCAGGGGGCGCAGGACGCGGGCCTGCAGGAGAAGATGATGGTCGCCGCCGCGGAGTACGGCGAGTACCTCTATCCGATCCTGGCCGACCGGCGGGAGAACGGCGGCGACGACCTGATCGGCGTGCTCGTGCGGGCCGAGGTCGACGGGCAGCGGCTCGACGACGACACGCTCTACTTCGACTCGCTGCTGCTGCTCATCGGCGGCGACGAGACCACGCGCCACGTCATCACCGGTGGGCTCTACCAGTTGCTGCGCGATCGCGAGCAGTGGGAGCGGCTGCGTGCCGACCGGTCGCTGCTGCCGGGCGCGATCGAGGAGATGCTGCGCTGGGTCAGCCCGATCCGGAACATGGCGCGCACGGTGACCCGCGACGTCACCTTCCGCGGTAAGGAACTGCGCGCCGGGCAGAAGGTGCTGCTGCTGTACCCGAGCGCGAACCGCGACGAGGCGGTGTTCGAGGACCCGTTCCGGTTCGACGTCACGCGTACCCCCAACAACCACCTGGCGTTCGGGGTCGGGTCGCACTTCTGCCTGGGCAGCTCGCTGGCCCGGCTGGAGCTGGAGTCGATCTTCACCGCGCTGCTCGACCGGCTGCCCGACCTCGCGCTCGCCGACGACACCGAGCCCGAACTCCGCCCGGCGACGTTCGTCAGCGGCTACGAGGGTCTGACCGTCACGTTCTCGCCGACCGCACCGCATGGTGTATCCCTCTGAGGGCGCACGGCGCGCACCCTGGTCGGGGCGCGCGCCGTCCACCGACGCGCACGACAAGATCGTCGACGCGACCGTCGACTGCATCCGGCAGTACGGCCTGGAGCGGACGTCGATCAGCTCGATCGCGGTGGCCGCGGGTGTCTCGCGGCCGACGGTCTACGCGTACTTCCCCTCGCGCGACGCGCTGGTCTCCGCCGCGATGGAGCGCTCGGCCGCGGCCGTGGCCGGCCGGGTCGTGGCGTCGGCACGCCGCCGGGCCCGCACCCCGGCGGAGTTCGCGGTGGAGGCGCTCGTCGTCGCGCGCCGGGAGTTCCGCAAGGAGCCGGCGTTCTACCCGATCAGCCACGCACGCACCGATCCGTGGGCGGTGGACCAGCAGCTCACCGAGGATTCGCTGGCGCTGACCCGCACGATCCTGCGGCCTCTCGTGGAGTACGACCCGCGGTTGGAGCCGCATCTGGACGAGATCACCGAGCTGCTCGTGCGGTGGCTGCTGTCGGTGCTGATGTACGACACGAAACGGACGTCGTCCGAGGCGAAGCTCCGGGCGTACCTGCACCGGGTGGTCGCACCCGTCATCGACGCCTATGTGGCGTGAAGGTCGTTCGCCAGCAGGTCGATGAAGCCGTCGGCGATGCGGTAGACCTCGCTCATCGCGACACCGTGGTAGATCGCCTGGGTGAGCATCGAGTGGATGATCGCCCACATCATCGTCGCGGAGTCCTCGGCGCGGCCCGGCCCCAGCACGGCGAAGTCATCCACGAGGCTCGCCTGGGCCACCTCGGCGAAGTCGGTGAGCAGCGCCTTCGCGTTCGGGTCGGTGCTGCTCTGCAGCAGGACGTGCACCTTGTAGAACTGCGGCTGCCGTTCGAACGCGGTGATCACGCCGCGGATGCGCGAACGCAGGTGCTGCTCGGGGTTCTTCCGGCGGGTGCGGCGCTCACCGGCCCGGCCGAGCGCCGACCACTCGAGCAGCACGGCCGCGTACAGGTGCTCCTTGGAGGAGAAGTAGCGGTAGAGCGTGCCGAGTGCGACGCCGGCCTCCTGGGCGACGTCGCGGATCTGGATGCGGTCGTACTCGTGCTTCTCGAGCAGCCGCAACCCGGCGACGACGATCCGCTCCCGGCGCGCGAGCTGCCAGGCGGGCAGGCCCTCCACCGAGAGGCCACCTGCCGTCCCCTGCGCGTGCTCGGCCATCGTCCGCCCTCTGGTCGTTTCTACCTCCGAAGCACGGTACTGGACAGGACGGGATCAACCACGTGGCAGGCGCAGGACACGTTCGGCGATGACGTTGAGCTGGATCTCGACCGTGCCGCCGCCGATGAGCTGAGCCGGGGTGTTGAGCGCGCGGCCGGCGACGTCGACCGCACCGCCGTGCACGGCCGCCTCCGGCCCGCCCAGGGCGAACGCGAGGTCGGCGGCGTCGCGGTGCAGTTGCGCGGACGCGACCTTCGCGATGCTGGCCCCGGCCCCGGGCTGCTGACCGGCGAGGCGGCGGAGCGCTTCCCGCACGGTGAGCGCCGAGACCGCGGCTCCGTAGGCGTTGACCCGGGCGAGCGCCCTGATCGCTTCGGGGCGGTCGACCGCGCCCTTCTCGATCAGCGTGCGGATCGGCTCCTCGTCGGTGCTGCCGAGCGTCGCGCTGATCGACGTGCGCTCGTTGCCGAGGGTCGTCATCGTCAGGCGCCAGCCCTCGCCGGGCGCCCCGACCAGACAGTCGTCGGGGACGAACACGTCGGTGAGGAAGACCTCGTTGAACTCGGCGTTGCCGGTGGCCTGCCGGAGCGGGCGGACGTCGACGCCGGGCGTGCGCAGGTCGACCAGGAAGTAGCTGATGCCCCGGTGTTTCGGGGCGTCCGGGTCGGTGCGGGCCAGGCAGATGCCCCAGTCGGCGAGGTGCGCGGCGGAGGTCCAGACCTTCTGGCCGTTCAGCCGCCAGCCGCCGTCGACCTTGACCGCCCTGGTCGCGAGCCCGGCCAGGTCGGAGCCGGCGCCGGGCTCGCTGAACAGCTGGCACCAGACCAGTTCCCCGCGCAGCGTCGGGCCGGCGAAGCGTTCGACCTGCGCGGCCGTGCCGTGGGCGAGGATCGTGGGCATCGCCCAGTCGCCGATCACGATCGACGGCGGGGCGAGGTCGCGGCGCGCGAACTCGTCGGCGATCACCAGTTGCTGGATCGGGGTGGCGGCGAGGCCGTGGGGCCGCGGCCAGTGCGGCGCGATGAGGCCGGCGTCGGCGAGGAGCGTGCGCCGGGGGCCGGTGCGGTGGCCGGGCTTCCCGACCGTGTCCTCGGGCAGCGCCAGCGCCTCGTCGATGATCTCGTTGACCCGCTGTCGCAGCTCCGGCTCCGCGTCGTGCAGTGCGACGCCGCTGCTGCGGCGGGAGGTGAGCGCGGCCTCCCCGAGCTCGGCCAGCCAGGTGCCGGTCGGGCCGGTGACCGACGCCAGGCTCATCGCGCGCCGCCAGTAGAGGTGGACGTCGTGCTCCCAGGTGAAGCCGATGCCGCCGAAGAGCGTCACGGCCTCCAGCACCGCGTCGGGTGCCCGGCCGAGCGCGACGACGGCCGCGCCACCGGCCGCGAGGCGCTGCTGGTCGAGGTCCTCGTCGAGGCTGCGGACGGCGTCCCAGGCGGCGGCCGCGGCGAGCTCCGCGGCGACGAGGAGCCGGGCCGCCTTGTGCTTGACCGCCTGGAACGACCCGATCGTGCGCCCGAACTGCTCGCGGACCCCGGCGTAGTCCACCGTGGCCCGCACGGCCCAGGCCAGCACACCGGCGACCTCGGCCGCGCTGAGCGCCGTCACCAGGTACCGCACCGCGTCGGCGTCGATGGCGCCGAGCTCCGGGCCCGCGGGCACGCCGGCCAGGTCCAGCCGCCCCACGCCGCGGGTGAGGTCGACCCCGTCCTCGGTGTGGACGTCGGCGGCGGTGACCTGGAGCCGGACCCAGACCGTGCGGGGCTCGGCCGGCGGGTCGACGCGTGCCGCGCCCTCGTCGGTGAGCACGACGCCGGTGCCGGCGGCGTCGGCGACGGTGGCGCCCACGATCACGACGTCGGCGCCCGGGAGGCCCAGCACCGGGGCGCTGCGTCCGGTGAGGACCCAGCCGTCGTCGGAGGCGGTGGCGGTGATCCCGGCGCCGGGGTGCACCAGCGCGGCGGTGGCGCCGGCCGCCAACTCGTCCAGCAGCCCGGCGCGGACGTCGCTCGCGGGGGCGCGGGAGACGACGGCGGACGCGAGCACGGTGGGGCCGAACGGGCCGGGCAGCAGCCCGCGACCGGCCTCCTCGAGGACCACCGCGAGCTCGGCCAGGCCACCGCCCTGCCCGCCGTGTTCCTCGGGCAGGTGCACGGCGTGCAGGCCCTGCGCGGTCAGGGCGGCCCAGTACGCGGGCTTCTCCCCGGCCGCCAGCGCCGCCGCCGAGGCCCGGGTGCGCGCGATCGGCGCGTGCCGCGCGACGAACCCGCTCACCGCGGCACCGAGCTCGAGCTGATCTTCCGTCACCGCGATGGACATACGTCCACGGTAAGTGAATTGGATTCTACTTGTACAGCGGAGACCATCTCAGATATACAAAATACGACGGCGCCGACGCTGCTCGCCGGGGGTTCGCATGCTGACCAACGACCTCGACCGCCTGCCACCGGAGACCCGCGCCGCGCTCGTCGGCCCCGGCTCCCCGTTCGAACTCGTCCGCGCCGACGTCCGCGGTGTGCCGATGACGGTCTTCGCGAACCGGCCGCCGCACCTGCCCGCGCTGCTGCGTTCCGCGGCCGACCAGCACCCCGACCGGCCCTACCTGGTGTTCCCCGAGCGCCGGCTCACGTACGCCGAGACCGTCGAGCAGGTCGCCGCGCTGGCCTCGGTGCTGCGTGGCGCACACGGCGTCGGCCGGGGCGACCGGGTCGCGCTGGTCGGCGCGAACAGCCTCGAGTACGCGCTCACGCTGTGGGCGCTGGCCTGGCTCGGCGCGGTGAGCGTCAGCCTCAACGGCTGGTGGACCGGCGCCGAGCTCGACCACGGGCTCGCGCTCGCCCAGCCGAAACTCCTGATCGGCGACGCCAAGCAACTGGGGCGCACGCGGGCGGAGGCGCTGGCGTTCGCCGATCTCCGCCCGGGGTCGTCCGGCGTTCCGGTCGACCCCGGTCTGCGCGAGGACGACCCGGTCTCGATCCTCTTCACCAGCGGCACCACCGGCCGTTCCAAGGGTGCGGTCATCACCCACCGGGGGCTGGTCAACTTCGCCCAGGACGCCCAGTTGCGCGGCTACACCGAGTCGCTCCTGTCCGGCGCCGCCGACCCGCCGCCGGGCGCGCCGGTCGCGCTCGTCGTCAGCCCGTTCTTCCACATCTCCGGGCTCGGGCCGCTGCTCGGCGGCGGGCCGTACAACGGGATGACGATGGTGTTCCCGCCCCCGGGCCGGTGGGATCCGCTGGTGCACCTGGAGCTGACCGAGCGCCACGGCGTCACCCAGTGGTCCGGGGTACCCACCCAGCTCGTGCGGTTGCTGCGCCACCCCGACCTGCACCGCTTCGACGTCGGCACGGTCCGGACGCTCGGCATGGGCGGCGCGCCGATCACCGCCGAGCTGGCCGCGCTGTTCGGCGCGGTGCTGCCGGGCGCGCGGCCGGCGCAGGGCTTCGGGATGAGCGAGACCTGCGGCCAGGGCACGACGATCGCCGGGGCGCGGATGGTCGGGCACCCGCAGTCGATCGGGCTGGCCACCCCCACGTCGGAGGTGACGATCCGGGACGCGTCCGGCGAGGACGTCGCCGACGGCGAGGTCGGCGAGATCGCGATCCGCTCCCCCAGCGGTTTCCTCGGCTACTGGAACGACCCGGACGCCACCGCGGCCGTGCTCGACGCGGACGGCTGGTACCGCACCGGCGACTACGGCCGCGTCGTCGACGGCATGCTCCAGCTGGAGAGCCGGCTGCGCGACATGGTCATCCGCGGCGGGGAGAACGTCTACCCGATCGAGATCGAGAACCGGCTGTCGGAGCACCCGCGGATCCTCGACGCGGCGGTGATCGGGGTGCCGCACGACGAACTCGGCCAGGAGGTGATGGCGGTCGTGGTCGGCCGCCTGACGGAGGTCGAGGTCCGGGAGTGGTGTGCGCGGACGCTCGCGCCGTACAAAGTGCCCGCGCACGTCCGGTTCGTCGACGCGCTCCCCTACAGCGCGACCGGCAAGCTGCTCAAGCGCGAACTCGAGAAGCGGGTTCTCGACTAAATGGACGATCTCCACGGGTGGGGCCCGGCGCTCTCGGCGATCCAGGACCGGCACGCCGCCGCACTGCGGATGGGTGGAGCGGACCGCCTGGCCCGGCAGGCCTCGCGTGGCCGGCTCTCCGCGCGCGAGCGGTTGGCCGCCCTGTTCGACCGCGGCTCGTTCACCGAGCTCGGTCAGCTCATGGGCGCGACCGCGGAACCACCGGTCAACGCGGACGGGTTCGTGGCCGGCTGGGGCCGCGTCGACGGGCGGCCGGTGCTGGCCGGCGCCGAGGACGTGACAGTGCTCGGCGGTTCGATCGGCGCGGGCGGGTCGGACAAGCGCTTCCGCCTCACCCAGCTGGCCGCCCAGGAACGCGTCCCGCTGGTCGCGCTGGTGGAGGGGGCCGGACACCGGGTCACCGACACCGGCCGGCCCGGACGCCGCCCCGGTGACCTGGGCGGGCTGGCCGACCTGTCCGGCGTCGTGCCGCTGGTGTGCCTGGTGCTGGGCGCGTCGGCCGGGCACGGGGCGCTGTTCGCACCGCTCTCGGACTACGTCGTGATGACGTCGGGCGCGTCGATCTTCGCCGCTGGGCCACCGCTGGTGCGGTCGGCGACCGGCGAGGTGGTCACCAAGGAGGAGCTCGGCGGCCCGGAGGTGGCGGTCGGGGCCGGCGTCGTCCACGACGTGGTGCCGGACGACACCACCGCGATCGCGCGGGCACGGCGCTACCTGGCGCACTTCCCGTCCTCGGCGGAGGAACCCGCGCCGGTGCGGCCCGGGCGCGACGTGGGGCGTCGTCGCGTCGACGTGCTGCGGTTGATCCCGCCGGATCCGCGGCGCCCGTACCCGATCACGCCGGTGCTGGCGGAGGTCGTCGACGACGGTTCGCTGCTCGTGCTGCAACCGGGCTTCGGAGCCTCGATCGTCACCGCGCTGGCGTTCTTCGGCGGGCGCAGCGTGGCGATCGTCGCCAACGACCCGAGCGTGCGCGCGGGCACGATCGACGCCGACGCGGCCGCCAAAGCCGCCCGGTTCCTGCAGGTCGCCGACGCGTTCGGGCTGCCGTGCGTGTTCCTCGCCGACAATCCGGGCGTGGCGGCGGGCAGCGCGGCCGAGCGCAGCGGGATCCTGCGTTCCGCGGCCCGGCTCTACGCGGTGCAGCGCCGGCTGCGCGTTCCCAAACTGCACGTGACGCTGCGCAAGGCGTTCGGGTTCGGGTCGTCGGTGATGGCGATGAACGCGTTCGACGGCCAGACCGTGACGCTCGCGTTCCCGTCGATCACGCTGGGGGCGCTGCCGGCGACCTCGGACGCCGGCGCGATCGCCGACCCGGACGAACGCGCGAAGGTCGCCCGCGAACAGGCGGCCGCGTCGCTCCACGGGGCCGCGAGCCTCGCCTACGACGCGGTCATCGACCCCCGTGACCTCCGCGACGCGCTCCTGTCGGGGCTGGAGCTGTCCGACGCGCGCCGCCGCGCCGCCGGCCCGGGGACGGGGATCCTGCCGTGAAGCTCGGTCTGCGACTCAACCTGTACCGGTCGGCGACGCTCGACGTGCCGCTGGAGCTGGTCCGCCGGGCGGAACAGCTCGGGTACCACTCGGTGTGGACGGCCGAGGCGTACGGGGCCGACGCGCTGACGCCGCTGGCGTTCCTGGCCGCGCACACCTCCCGGATCGCCCTCGGCACCGCGGTGGTGCAGCTGGCCGCGCGGCCACCCGCGACGCTCGCGATGCAGGCGATGACGATCGACGCGCTCGCCGGCGGCAACCGGCTCATCCTGGGGATCGGGGTGTCCGGGCCACAGATCGTCGAGGGCTGGTACGGCCAGCCGTGGGGGCGTCCGCACCAGCGGTTGCGTGACTACGTGACGATCGTGCGCCAGGTGCTGGACCGGTCCGCCCCGGTGGTGCACTCCGGGCCCGAGATCTCCCTGCCGTACGCCGGGCCGGGGGCGCTGGGCCAGGGCACGGCCCTGCGCTCGATCCTGCACCCGGTGGCGCCGATCCCGATCTGGCTCGCGACCGGCGGGCCGCGCAACACCGCACTGGCCGCGGAGCTCGCCGACGGCTGGCTCCCGATGGGGCTGGGCCCGTCGGGCGTGCCTCCGCGGCTGCGCGGTCTCGAGGTGTTCACCGGCGTCACCGTGCAGCTCACCGAGGACGTCGGCGGCACGCTCGACGCGATGCGTCCGCTGACCGCGATGTACGTCGGCGGCATGGGCAGCGCCACGCACAACTACCACCGCGACGCGATGGCCCGCCGGGGCTTCCCGGAGGCCGCCGAGGTGATCGGTGAGCTGTGGCGCGCCGGTCGCCGCGCGGAGGCGGAGGCCGCGGTGCCGGTCGAGTACCTGGAGCAGACCGCGCTGCTGGGCTCCCCGGATCGCATCCGGCGTCGCTGGGACGCCGGTTTCGTGCCGCCCGGTGTCACCGGCGTCATCGTCGACGCCCGGCAGACCGCGGCGGTGGAACTCATGGCGGAGCTGGTCGCATGCTGAACGTCGACGTACCCGCGGACGGTGTCCGCCGGGTGACCCTGAACCGGCCGGAGAAGCGCAACGCGCTCTCCCGCGACCTGCTACGCGCGCTCCTGGCGACGCTGCGCGAGCACGACGCCGACCCGGACGTGCGGGTCACGATCCTGCGCGGCGCCGGGCCGTGTTTCTCGTCGGGCTACGACCTGTCCGGGCCGCTGCTGGACGCGTCGTCTCCCACCGACGGACAGTGGTCGCGCCACGTGAACGACACCTGGTTCTCCGTCTGGGACCTCGCCAAGCCGGTCATCGCCCAGATCCACGGCTACGCGATCGCCGGCGCCACCGAGCTGGCGTCCGCCTGCGACCTGGTCTACGTCGCGTCGGACGCACGGATCAGCTATCCCGTGGTCCGGGTCGCGAGCCCTCCGGACTGGCAGTACCACACCGTGCTGCTGGGCCTGCGCCGCGCGATGGAGCTGATGCTCACCGGCGACCCGATCGACGGCGCCGAAGCCGCCCGGATCGGCTTCGCGAACCGGGATTTTCCCCCGGAGTCCCTCGAGGCCTCGGTGCTGGAGGTCGCGGTCCGGATCGCGGGTGTGCCCAGTGATCTGACGCAGCTCAACAAACGGTCGGTGCACCGGGCGTTCGATGTGTGGGGCGCTCGTGCGGCGATCCGGGCGGGGACGGAGTTGCAGGCGTTGGCCGGGCACACCGAGTCGGCCCGCGCGTTTCGCGCCGATGCGCTGGAAGCCGTGAAGCGCGCCGCCCGCGGCGAGTGACCCGCCCGACCGATTCCACGGTCGGTTGCCGGGCCGGGAAGTGTGGGCTTCCGGTATCCCGCCCGAAGACCGGCCAACCGCCCATCCACGTCGCTGATGGTGGTAGCCCGAACTCCCGAATCGATTGGCAGGCCACACGCCGGTCTCACCTGCGCGCTGCGGGTGATCGCACCGGCCTACCTCGATGACACCGCCGATCAGCCGGCGCAGCGTTCGGTAGAGACCGCCATCGCGGCGTACTCGAGCGAACGCGGCCGGTGCGACGACACTCACTGATCCGCCGCCCGGCCTGCATTCGAAGCCGGCTCGGAGGCGAGCGCCTGCTGACGGCGGACGACACCGCGATCGCGCGCTCCCGCGGTGCGCGAGCGCGGGGCCCAGTGCAATGCTGACGCCGTGATCACCTGCGTCGTGCACTACACCATCGATCCCACCCAGATCGAGGCATTCGAACGCTTCGCCCGGGAATGGATGCGGCTGGTGACCCAGCACGGCGGCGTCCATCACGGTTACTTCCTGCCGGCCGAGGGCGCCAGCGACCGGGCCGAGGCGCTGTTCAGCTTCGAGAGCCTGGCCGCCTACGAGCGGTACCGCACCCGGTTCGGCGAGGACCCGGAGTTCATCGCAGCGGACGCCATCCGCGAGGAGTCGGGCTGCGTCCTGCGCTACGAACGGACCTTCATGCGCCCGCTCCTGCCCAACAGCTGAACCCACCCTGCGGCCGTCGTCGGTACGCGAAGTGAATGTTCCGATCATCATCCGGGCTGCAACCGTCCACCATGCGGACGCCCGAGCGGCGTCGAGCCGGGCGTGGCCGATCGTGCGACCTGTCCCAGTGACCTGCCTGGTGCCTGATCGGCATCGAACGGGAACAGTTCGCATCGTCGATCTCTCGTGCGCGCATGCAACCTTTCCTCGTGGAGCCTCCGTCCTTCTGGCGTGACATCGTGCGGCGAGGAGGCCCGATTTGCGGAGAGCCGATGAGGAACAATTCCGTGTCTTCGTGAGCGAGCGCATGGAGCGCTGGCGACGCGGCGCGTTCCTGCTGTGCCGCGATTGGCACGCCGCCGACGACGTGGTCGCGGTGACGGTGGGCCGGATCTTCGAGAAGTGGCGGAAGGTCGCCGCCGCGGACAACCCCGACGCCTATGCGCGGCGCATGCTGGCCCGAGCCTGGGCCGACGAGTGTCGCCGCTCGTGGCGTCGGGAGTTACCCAGCGACGACCTGCCCGACGGCGCACTGCCCGCGGATCACCGGATCGAGGACCAACAATCGCTGGCCGAACTCCTCGAGTCACTGGGCCCGCGGCAGCGCGCGGTGGTCGTGCTGCGGTTCTACCTCAACCTGTCGGTCGAGGAGACCGCGGAGGCGTTGGGCATCTCATCCGGAACCGTGAAGAGCCAGTCGGCGCGCGCACTGACCACGCTGCGCTCGCTCGCCAACCAGGCCTGACAGGAGGCGACAGAATGACGCAGCAGATGTTCGACGACCTGGTCGGCCAGCCTCCGCCGTCGACGGTCGACGTGGACGCGATCATCCGGGACCGGACACGGCGGCGGCGAATCCGTCAGGCCCCGATCGTGGTGGCGGCGGTGGCGGTGATCGCGGTCGGAGCGACCGTCGCCGGCTTCGGCCACCTCGGCACCGGACCCACCTCCGGGGGTGACGTCGTCGTCGGCAAGGCACCGGCCGGCGGCACCAAGATCCGGCTGGTCGTGGACACCGCGGAGGGTAAGGCCAAGAGCGCGGAAGAGCTGACCAGGGCCTACGACGAAGCGGTGAAGAAGGCAGTGCCCGGCGCCGAGTGGAAGGACGGCACGGCCCCTCGGGTGACCGACGCGGAAGCCGGACCTCCGGCCGAGTTCATTTTCGGCGCGACCCTGATCGTCGACGGCAAGCCCGGAGCGCTGGTCATCCAGATCGAGAACTCCGGCGAAGAGCCCTATGACCTCGCCTCGTTCCCCCTGAACTGTGACAACCCGGATGGACACTGCAAGGTGACGGAGGGCCCCAACGGCGAGAAGCTCGTTGTCCGCCGGTGGGACTTCCGGGACGGCGCCTGGGAAAAGGGCGACGTCTACACCAACGTCACCGTCGGTCTGGGCGAAAACCGGACGCTGAGCCTGGAGTCGCACCAGGATCTGCTGACCGAGAAGCAGGTCAGCGCGATCGTCTCCGACCTCGCCAGCCGCATCGAGTAACGCCCTTCGGCGGATCACACGCTCGGCGGACGTCGTGGTGGCTCTCCCACCGGCGACGTTCAGCCAGCGGTCAAGGCGGCACTCAGAAGCGGCCCGGAACGCTGTGGGCGTTCCGGGCCGGGTGGCGGGGTGGGTCAGCTGCAGGGGTTGTAGTCCCAGCAGTCGTTGTAGCGCTTCTTGTGGTGGCGGCGACGGCGCGGCTTGCACTCGTTGTAGTCCCAGTCGTTGCACTGGTTGTAGTCGTAGTCGTAGCAGCCGCTCATGTCGTCGCCTCCAGAAAGTGTGTGTTCCTGCTGTGCCACTACCTTCGCGCGGATCGGCGGCCGGCTCGATCGGCGGCGCGACGGCCGGAACGTTCGCTTCCGAACACTCGCTCGTGCGGCATCAGCGACGCGGACGGCACCACCTCGGCGGCGTCGGGCACGAGAACTCGACCTCTTACCGGCGGGCCGACCGCCAGCCCTCGCCAATACAGTACGGTCGTACTGTATTGGCGAGGGAGGGACATGATGCTTCATCACGTGCAGGTCGCGTGCCCGGCGGGCAGCGAGGATCGACTCCGAGCCTTCTACCGCGGAATCCTCGGCTGGGCGGAGCTGCCGAAGCCGCCGGCCCTGGCCGCGCGCGGCGGATGCTGGTTCCGGGTGCCCGGCGTCGGTGGTCCCGACAGTGAACTCCATGTCGGCGTCGAGGCCGACTTCCGGCCCGCGCGGAAAGCCCATCCGGCGTTCGTCACCGACGTGGACGCACTCGCCGACGCTCTGACCGCCGCCGGGTACCCCGTGTCGTGGGCCGACCCGAGCGAGATCCCGGGTCGGCGCCGGTTCCACACCGTCGACGCGGTAGGCAACCGACTGGAGTTCCTGTCGGCCCGACCGTCGCCGACGTAACGGACGCAGCCACCGGGGGCCTTGTCGCTGGCGCCCTCGGTCAACCGCGGCGACGTCGAAGCGACGCGGACGTAATCGGCGTTACTGCACGTCGGGGTCGGTCTCGCCGAATTCGAGGTAATACGTGGCGCCGGTCGCTAGCGCCCTCGACGCGGCACGCACCCGCCGGGCCAGCTGCGGTGCCATCCGCGCGTCCACCTCCTCCGGCGTGCACCAGGCCCACGAGCGCAGCTCCTCCGGAGGCAGGCGGATCGTTCGGCCGGCCGGAAGTTCACCAGCGAACACGAACATCAGCCCCTCGGTGCGCGGCCCCCGCGGCGGCACCCAGTCCACGACCAGCAACCGCCCCGGTGCGACCCGCACCCCGAGCTCCTCCTCGATCTCCCGGGCCGCCGCCGCCCGCGGGGACTCGTTCCGTTCAACCGTGCCGCCGGGAATCTCCCAGTCCGGTTTGTAGGTGGGCTCGACCAGCAACACCCGCCCGCCGCCGTCGCGGAAAAGCACCGCCGCCGCGCTGCGCTTCGTCGGAAGTGTCGCGGTGTAGTCCGGGGTCATGCGCGGTAACGTACGCCGGGCGCGCGATCGGGGCGGCTTCTCCGGCGCGGATCAGCGGGATCGCGGCGCGGTGTCGTTAGGCTCTCGCGGCGTGAAGCTGATCGAGGAACGAATCGTCGTGCCCGGCGACATCAACGCGGCCGTGCTGCGTCCCGCCGGCGAGGGCCCGTGGCCGGGTGTGCTGCTCTACACGGACATCTTCCAGCTGACCGAGTCGACGCTGCGCACCGCGCGCCGGCTCGCGGCGGAGGGGTTCCTCGTGTGCGTCCCGGAGATCTATCCGCACGGCCCGCTGGCCGGGGTGGCCCTGGAGTTCGACGACGCGGGCAAGCAGGCCGGCCTGGCCGGTGCCGCCGCGATGACGACCGCGCAGTTCGACGCCGACCGCGCCGCCGTCCTGGACCACCTCGCGGCCCGCCCGGACGTGTCCACGCTCGCCGTGACCGGCTTCTGCCTCGGCGGCCACCTCGCGTTCCGGGCCGCGTTCGACGACCGGGTCCACGCCACGGTGTGCTTCTACCCGACCGGCCTGCACGACGGCGCGCTCGGCTCCGACACCGCGGACAGCCTCGCCCGCGCCGCCGACGTCCGGGGCCGCCTGATGGTCGTGTTCGGATCGCGTGACCCGCATGTGCCCGCGGACGCCCGCCTGACCACGATCACCCAGCTCTACGCGGCCGGCCTGACCGATCTGGAGCTGCACGTCTACCAGGGCGGGGAGCACGCGTTCATGCGTGACGTCGGCGCCCGCCACGACCCGGTGCTCACCGATCTCGCGCTGGCGGAGGCGGTGTCGTTCTTCCGGGGGCGCTGAGCCGTCAGCGATACGGAACCATCGGCACGTACGGCGGCGGCACGGGCGGCGGCGGTACGTAGGGCTGCGCCGGAACGCCGGGCTGGTACGGCTCGTCGTCGGGGTCGGGCTCCTCGATCGTCACGCGGGCGTCCCGACGTGCCCACCGGCCCGGCTCGACGATCGTCAGCGTGTACCGGCCGACACCGCCGGTGTCCTCGACCGATCCCCGCTGCCCCGGCTCGAGGACGAGCGCCCGGCGCCCCTCCGCGCACCGGCCGGTGTCGCCCACGCACACCCGCACACGGTGGCCCGCGCCGTTCCAGACGCGGAACGTCCAGGAGAACGTGTACTCCGCACGCCGGAATCCGGACGCGGTCACGTCGACCGTGTTGTACCGCTTCCACAGCGGCACGGTGCAGATGACGACGGCCAGCGCGGAGACCGCCACCACCGGCAGCACCGGCGGTTTCCGCGTGGCCCACCACCAGACGGCGAGCACGACGATCGCGGCGACACCAGCACCGGCCCACCCGGCGTCGTCCGCGGTCGGCGGCGACCCCTGATCGGACCGGCCACCGACGATGTCGGCCACCGCGCCCACGATCAACCCCGCACCCGCCACCAGCGCCGCCGGGGCCACGACGAGCACGAGCAGCGCCCACCGCCCGACCCGCTTCCCGGCCATACCGGAAGTCTAGATCGGCCGGACGAGCGGATAGTCGGGGCCGGTTACGGAGAGTGGGCGGCGTTGCCTAGGATCGCTGTCCAACGGCTCCCTCCGCAAAGGACACCCATGACCGATCCCGCCATCGACGTGAGCAGGCCGAGCAGCGCGCGCGTGTGGAACTACCTGCTGGACGGCAAGGACAACTTCGCCGTCGACCGGGAGCTGGGCGAGGCGCTGCGGGCGGCCAACCCGGCGATCGCGGCGGTCGCGCAGGCCCAGCGCCGGTTCCTCATCCAGGCGGTCACGCACCTCGCGGGTGACGTCGGCATCCGGCAGTTCCTGGACATCGGGACCGGCCTCCCGACCGCGAACAACACCCACGAGGTCGCGCAGCGCGTGGCGCCCGCGTCCCGGGTCGTGTACGTCGACAACGACCCGCTCGTGCTCGTCCACGCCCGGGCGCTGCTGACCAGCTCACCGGAGGGCAGGACCGCGTACATCGACTCCGACGTGCGCGATCCGGAACGGATTCTGCGCGAGGCCGCCGACACGCTCGACTTCCGTGAACCCGTGGCGCTGACGATGATCGGCATCCTGGGCAACGTCGCCGACTACGACGAGGCCCGCGCGATCGTCGGGCGGCTGCTCGCGGCCGTGCCGTCGGGAAGCTACCTGGTGGTGAGCGACGGCACGAGCACCAGCGCGGAGAGCATCGAGAGCCAGCGCGTCGCCAAGCAGAGCGGCCACCCGTACAACCTGCGGACACCCGACGAGATCGGCGGCTACTTCCAGGGCCTGGAACTGCTCGAGCCGGGGGTGGTGTCCACATCGCGGTGGCGGCCGCGGCCGGGCACCGAGGCGGAGGCTCTCGACGTCTACTGCGCGGTGGGCCGCAAACCGTGACGCGCCTGCTGGCGGACCGGCTCGCGGCCGCCGGCCTGGCGCCGACCGACGTCCGCCCGACCGGCGAGGGGTTCGCGGCCGAGTCGGGGCTCGTCACGCTCGCGGACACGCGCGAGGTGTTCGCGAAAACGTTCACCATCCGACCGGACGGTGACGTGTTCGCACTGGAGGTCGAAGGTCTCCGGGCGCTGCGCGACGCCGGACTGGCGACGCCCGACGTGGTGCACCGCGACGAAGAACTGCTCGTGCTGTCGCTGCTGCGGCCACGCCCGGACACCGAGGCGTTCTGGGAGCAACTCGCGCACGACCTGGCGCGGGTGCACCGCACCACCGTCACCGACCGTTTCGGCTGGCCCCACGACAACTGGCTCGGGTCGATGCCGCAGCACAACGCGTGGCACGACGACGGGTTCGCGTTCTTCGCCGAGCGCCGGGTGCTGCGCTGGCTGCCCGAGCCGCGCGTCGCCGCGAAGCTCGACGCCACCGACCGCGTCGCGCTCGAACGGCTCTGCGCGGCGCTCCCGGAACTCCTGCCGACGCGCCCGCCGTGCCTCACGCACGGCGACTTCTGGACCCAGAACATCCTGGCCACGACCGGCGGCGCCCCGGCCGTGATCGACCCGGCGGTCTCCCACATGTGGGCCGACGTCGACCTCGCGCACCTGTGGTCGACCCCGCGCCCACCGGAGGCCGAGCGGTTCTTCGCGGTGTACGGCGAGGTCACCGGGGCGGAACCGGGCTGGACCGGCCGGCTGGCCTACGTGCAGCTGCGTCAGCATCTGGCGCTGATGGCGATGTTCGACGACGACTGGGGCTCGACCGACGCCGTCCGCGCCCTGGTCGCCCCGTTCCGCCGCACCACTCAGCCGTGAACCGTCTCGGGTCGCGTTCGTTCGGCTCGGAGGAGCGGGTGCGGTCGCGGACGTCCGGTCAGGCCTCCTGGGCCTCGAACAACGCGTCCCCGTGGTCGGTGACCCAGGTGCCGAGGGCGCGCATCGGCCCGTCGGCGAACGTGTGGCCCAGCGGGGTCAACGCGTAGTCGACCCGCGGCGGCGCCTCGGCGTGGCGTCGCCGCTCGACCAGGCCGTTGGCCAGCAACCGGTTCAGCGCCTCGGTGAGCACCTTGTCGCTGATACCGCCGATCCGCCGGCGCAGCGCCCGTCGCCGCAGCGGGCCGTCGCCCAACGCGGCGAGCACCACCACGTCCCAGGTGTGCGCGAACAGATCGGTCGCCATCCGAAGGCGGCAATCGGCCACCAGTTCGTCACGTTCGTCCGCGCCCATGGCCACCATCGTGGCAGTCACGATGCGCACCGGATGGTGCGTTTCGGCCGACCTATCGTGCCGGGATGCGAATCGGAATTCTCGGGACCGGCGCCCTCGCCACTGCTCTCGCGACCGGCTGGGCCCGCGCCGGACACGCCATCACGGTCGGCGGCCGGTCAATGAACAAGGCCACCGCGCTTGCCGACGCGGTGAGCGGGACCGTCCGCCCGCTGCGCGACGTGGCGGCGGGCGCCGACGCGGTGCTGCTGGCGGTGTCCTGGGCCGGTCTCGCGGACACCCTGCGTGCGGCCGGACCACTCGACGGTGTTCCGCTGATCGACCCGATCAACGCGGTCGACCACGGCGTCGGCATCCTCCACGCCTCACCCGCCGAACACCTCGCCGCGACCGTGCCGGCCGCCCACGTGGTGAAGGCGTTCAATCTCTTCCCGGCTGACCTGTGGGTGCAGGCCGACAGGGGCCCGGTGACCGTGGTGACCTGCGGTGACGACCAGCGGGCCCTGTCCGTCGTGGGAACGCTGATCGCCGACGTCGGAGGCACACCGGCGGTGCTGGGCGGCCTCGATCGGGTGCGTCAGCTGGAAGAAGTCGCGGGATTCGTCATCGGACTGGCCTTCTCCGGCGTGGACCCCCGCTCCGCGGTCCCGTCGGCCCCGTGAACCGGCGGCGAGTGTCGCCAAGCGAACGTTCCGGTCGTTGTGCGGCCGATCGAGCGTGCCTGGCTTTCCGGCGAAGCTAGTGGCACAGCAGGAACACACACTTTCTTCTTGGAGGCTGGACGACATGAGCGGCTGCTACGACTACTCGTACGACTCGTGCAACGACTGGGACTACAACGAGTGCAAGCCGCGCCGTCGCCGCCACCACAAGAAGCGCTACAACGACTGCTGGGACTACAACCCCTGCAGCTGAGTCTTTCCCGCCGAGGCCCGGAGCGCGTGATGCGCCCCGGGCCTCGCCATGTCCGGCCACCCGCCATCGCCGGTGTGCGTTCGCTTCGTCCCTACCGCAGCGGGACACAATGCCAACCATGGTGTCTTGGCGGTCGAGTGCTGACCAACTTGATCAGGCCATCCACGCGGGATGCGGCGATGCCGGCCTTGGTACCGACATCGAGGCGGCTTGGTCGGTCTTCGGCGAGTTCACGCAGACCGAGTTCGCCGGAGTCGACACGGAGGCCGATTCGGACGGGGTGATCGTCCAATGGGGCCGCTACCGCTGGAACGGCTTCCGTCCCTCACTGACCTTCACCCGGCAGTTGGCGACCGTGGGCGAGCTGTGGCAGATCAACCTGGAGCTGCGCTTCGACGATCACGTCGGCCTCGCTGGCCTGGATGGCCTGCCGCGCCACGACACCGGCTGGACGTTCGCGCCGATCGGCCCGTTACGGTCCGCCGCGCTGGTCGACTTGCGGGCGGTCGCGGAGCGGCATTCGCCAGTGCGACAGGCGTGGCAGCTGCGTGCGGTGAGCCGCACGATCACCCTGGATCGCGCCGACTGAGTCCCCGCTGCGCCGCTCCCATCGGGGTGCGACGCTGGGCGGTCAGATGGGCGAGCACGGGAGGGCGGGTGCTGCTGTGCACGGGTGACTCGAGGGCTCTCTGCAGCGCGGGTCGACGACGGTGACCGCTGAACAGCTCAGTCAGGTGTTCCGCGATCTGAACTTGGACGAGTTCTGGGAGGACTCGGCGTGTGCCGACGAGGCCTACGGTGGCGGCTGTCCCACCGATGAGCTGGTCGCCTCGGTGGAGGAAGAGCTCGGATTTCGGTTGCCGGCCTCGTACGTGGCGTTGATGCGGACGCGCAACGGCGGAAGGCCCCGCAACACGTGCTGCCCGGCCCCGAGCAGAACGACCTGGGCCGACGACCACGTCGCAGTGACCGCGATACTTCGACTACGACTGAGCGCCGGGCCCGGGCGCCGGCTAGGGCGAGTGACCTGCTCCGCTCGACCGGTGTGCGGACTGTGGCATGAGGGTCCGCTCGTCACGCGAAGGAACGTTCAGCGAAGCTGATCCCGGAACGCTCCGCGGGGGTGAGTAGTTGCCGGTCGACGTGGCGGGGTGGCGTGCGTAGGTACGGGGTGTACCCGGCGGCCCGGAAACGGAGGTCGAAGTTCTGGCCTTCGATGTGCCACACCGGATCCGGCCGGTTGTCGGACGTGTCCGTCCGGTGGATATCGGCGATCTCCACGAGGTCGTGCAACGGACCCAGCTGACCGTTGATGTCCCACGCGTCCTCGAATACGAGCGTCGACGGCAGTTGCGTCGAGTGCGCCTCAAGACTCCGGGCGGAGCACGAGGTAGGGGTCTCGCGCGGTGGCCAGACCGAACGTGGGCATCAGGTGTTCGCTGGGCTCCACGACCAGACGCGCTTCCTCGCCCGGAGGCACGTTGACTTCGAGTGGGTGGCTGCCCTCGAAGTCGATGAGCGCCTGCACCCGGTGCGAACCCGGTGAGAGGTCGACCGTGAGGCTTTGCCCGCGCTTGAGCGTGCCGATCCGCCGCCCGTCCACCTCGACGCGGTACCGCCGCCAGATATCGCGCGCGCTACTGGCGGTTCGGGTGACGACTAGGCGCGCTGCCGGCTTCTCCATTTGCGACCAGATAGCCGAGCCGCCCGCATCGTAAACGCAGGAACCGCGAGATGACCGGTCACATGAACCGGAGCGCCCACATCAAGGACATCACCGGCGGTCTTTCACCGTGACGCCGTAGCGTCTATGACCCTCACCGGCACAACGCACACTTATGGCACCCGGACCTGCTCGCGAAGGCCGGCCGGTTGGCCGAACTGACCGAACTGGCGAAAACCGATAAGCATGCTCGGTGGCGGCTCGCCCGCGACGGGACCCACCCACCGTCGGAAGGCGGTGCGCACCTGCAGCAGAGGGCTCCGAACCTGTGCGCTACCGGTTCTCCATGGGCTCCGGCTCACGACCTGACCAGATCACGATTTCGGCCGCTCGCAGAGCCGCGACGTCGGGTTCGGGAACGCCGGACGCCCGACACAGATGGCCGAGGACCTCCGTGAAGCCTCCCGCGTCTTCGGGCACTTCGAGATACTCCCCGTAGGTGGTGTTCACCATCAGAGTGACCCAGCGAGCACCATCGGGTTCAAGATCGATGGCCGAGAGCGAGATGTCGTCGATCTCCGCCCACGGCACCGTGGACACCCTGGTTGAGGCGGGACGCATCTCCTTGCCGAACACCGATACCAGGGGTTCGGTCACCACCGTCACCGTGACACCCTCATCGGTCACCTCGATCCGCTGCACCTGCGCACCCTACGCTCGCACCGATCGCGGCCGTGCGGATCTCGGCGTCGGGCGTTCACGGGTCCTGATCTGCGTGTTCATCCGAACTGACCGACGCCCGAGCAGCGCCGTCAGGGACTGCCCGCAGCTGGTTCGGGCTTCCCGGTACGAAGCTCCATGAGTGCTCACTCCAGAAGCGCGTGCGTTTCGGCGGGCGCGGCGTGCAGGCGCCACAGCCGGTCGGCGACCGTGTCCGGTTCATGCGTGGCGCCGACCCCGACCGCGCCCTTGACCACGAGGTGGGCGACCTGGATCGGTGTCGTCGCCAACGCGTCACGCAGCAGGTCGAGGTAGGCCTTCTCCGCGAATCCGGCGACCGCACTGGCGGCGCGGTCGGCGCTCGGGTTCACCACGGCGCTGCCGGTGACGAACAGCAGCGAGCCGCGTCCGGTCGTTCGCATCGCGGGCAGTACCGCGCGGACGGAGGCCGCAGCGCCGACCACACTGAGTGCGAGCGCGGCGCCCAGGTCAGCGGGGGTGGTGTCCACGACCGGTTTGATCAGCGAGACGTCCGGAAGCGGGCTGAAACACAGCACCCCGGCGGGCCCCTGCCTGCGGGCCAGTTCCGTCAGCGCGGCCGCGAGCGCCGCCGGGTCGGTGGCATCCGCCGCACACACCTGCGTGTCGATTCCGTCTGCGGTCAGGTCGCGGGCCAGGGCGTCGAGCCTGCTCCGGTTACGGGCGATGAGCCCGATCGGATGTCCCGCGCGGCCGAAGCGGCGTGCGACCGCGGCGCCGACACCCGGCCCCGCACCCACGATGTGAACAGGAGTCATGCCGACGCCGTCTCCGGGCCGGGCGCCGCCTGCTCGGCCAGCCGGCGCCACTCGTTCCAGGTGGCGAGTCGTTCGGCGTAGAGCTTCTCGGCGATCGGATACGGATAGGGGCCCAGGAACAGGCGGAGGGGCGGATGGTCGGTGTCGACCAGCTGGAGGATGACGTTCGCGGTCACCGCGGGATCGGCCGGGGTGCGTGCCGAGGCCCCGGCCCGGCGCGCCGCGCGGACCGGCTCGTAGGCGTCGAGGGGTTCGGTGTGTTCGGCGGAGTCGCCGGCCCAGTCGGTGTCGAACGGGCCGGGCTCGAGGATCGTCACCTTCGGGCCGAGCGGAGCGAGCTCGGCGGCGAGCGCTTCACTGAGTCCTTCCAGGGCCCACTTCGAGGCGTTGTAGAGGCCGAGCGTGGGGAACGCGCCGATCCCACCGATGCTGGAGACCTGCAGGATGTGCCCGGCTCGCTGGGCGCGCAGCACCGGCAGCACGGCCTGGGTCACCCAGAGCGCGCCGAACACGTTGGTCTCCAACTGCCTCCGCGCCTGGTCCTCGGTCGTCTCCTCGATCATGCCGAACAGGCCGTAGCCGGCGTTGTTCACGACGACGTCCACGCGACCGAACGTCTCCACCGACCGCTGCACCGCGGCGAACACGGCGGAGCGGTCGGTGACGTCCAGGGAGAGCGGCAGGACCCGGTCCCCGTGTGCGTCGACCAGTCCGTCGAGGCGGCTGACGTCCCGGGCGGCCGCGGCGACGCGGTCGCCGCGCTCGAGCGCTGCCTCCGCCCACACGCGCCCGAAACCGCGGGACGCACCGGTGATGAACCATGTCTTCATGACTCGACCGTGCGCCGGGGCGCGCGGGGTAGCCAGCACCCCATCAGGGTTAGCCTCGAGAAATGGACGGCGACAACGGTCTCGGCGAGTTCCTCAAGGGCCGCCGCGGGCTGCTCCGGCCGGAGGACGTCGGGCTGACCCCGCACGGACGCCGACGCGTGCCCGGCCTACGCCGCGACGAGCTGGCGCGGCTGGCCAGCGTCAGCACGCCCTACCTGACGCGCCTGGAGCAGGGAGAGGACCGCAACCCCTCGCCGGAGGTCCTGCGTGCGCTGGCCGTCGCGCTGCGGTTGGGCCCGGACGAGGCCGCGCACCTGCATGCCCTGGCCGCTCCGCCGCCGTCGGACACCGAGCGCGACGGCGTGTCCGACACCGTGCACCATCTGCTCGATTCGTGGACGCAGGTTCCGGCGTACGTCCGCAACCGGCGCATGGACGTTCTGGCCGCCAACAAACACGCCCGCGCTCTCGCTGCTCTGTACACGCCGGGGCAGAACCTGGTCCGCGGCATGTTCGAGGATCCCGCGGCGCGCCAGTTGTTCCCCGACTGGGAGCAGATCGCGGCACAGACCGCGGCGGCACTGCGCGCCGAGGCCGATCTCCGCCATCCCCGCACCGTCGAGCTGGTCCGATCCCTGCTGGACAACGGTGATTTCCGTCGGGTGTGGGAGGCCTACGACGTCAAGCCGGTTCGCGACGCGACCAAGCGCTTCAACCATCCGGTCGTCGGTCGGCTCACGCTGCGTCGGGAGGCACTCTCGATCGCCGGTGCCGAGGGCCAGGTGATCATCGCCTACCACGCCGACCCGGGAACGTCGGCGGCGGACGCCCTGTCACGGCTGCTCTGACCACCGCGGTCGGTCGGTACTGCCGAGGTAAGCGACGGTTTGTTCGGCGGTCCGCTTCGACGATCGCATCGCGGACGTCAGTGGGTACGCCAGCGGCCGCCTGCCGGGACGCGCGTCGTCCGCGACCGCGGAGTGCGTCGCTACCGACCTGATCGGCCACCAGGCATGAACAGGTGGGCGGCCAGGCCTCGCCACCACTGGGAGTGGTCGACTGCGGCGATGTGTGAACGTTCGCGTGCCGACGAGACTGTTCACGCTTCGACACCGGTGCGCCGATGTCCCCCGTTGCGGTACGAAGCAGCCCATGGACCACCAGACGCTGAGCGCTTACGAGACGAACGCGGCCGCGTACGCCGCAGAATGGGAGGACGAGCAGGACGTCCCCCACGATCTTTACGAGCTCTTGAGGACCTTCTTCACCCCGGGCACCGCCGCTGACGTCGGGTGCGGAAGCGGCCGGGACACCGCCTGGCTGGTCAGGCACGGGTTCGACGCGGTGGGCTACGACGCGTCGGAGGGTCTCCTGGCCGAGGCCCGGCGTCGCCATCCGGAGATTACCTTCGCGGTCGCCACCCTGCCCGACCTTGCCGAACTGGGCGCACGCACCTTCGACAACGTGCTCAGCGAGACCGTGATCATGCATCTGCCGCCCGCGGACGTTCCCGCCGCCACCCGGCGCCTGGCGTCGTTGCTCAACCCCGGCGGCACCCTCTATCTGAGTTGGCGGACGACTCCCGATCACGACGCCCGTGACGCCAAGGGCCGGTTGTACGCCGCTTTCCCCGCCGCTCTCGTTCGCCGGGAGCTGACCGGTGCCGAGATTCTCCACGATGCGGAGATCCGCAGTGTCTCCTCGAACAAGATCGTGCACCGGATCATCGCCCGGCGTATCCCTTGAGCACTGCCCACTTGTTCAGACCGCGTGGCGGGATCTCGTCTCGACGATCGATCGGCGTTCGGGATGTGATCGCCGGTAGCGCGGCTGGGCGCGGTCAGGCCAGGATGGCTGCGAACGCGCGGACCGGGAACATACCGGACCAGGCGAATGGCGGTGGGGCAGCGGTGAAACGCGCACCATGCGGCGGCAGATGTTCGAGGCCGGTCAGGTTCAACGCGATCGGGACGCCGGTTGCGAGCAGAATCGTGCGCGCGGGCCGGTTCGGATCGCGTACGTCGTCGATGTCGATCGAGTCGACGCCGACAAGCGCGGCGTCGTGGTCGGCCAGCCACTGCGCTGCGTCCACGGTCAGGTAGGGGGCGTCGTCGGCGTCGGCGGCCGTTCCGACGGTGTGGTCGCCGCCGGTGTGGAGCAGGACCGCTTTGCCGGCGACGTCGAACGGGGCCAGCGCGCCGACGTCGACGGCCCGGGTGCGGCTACCGGCTGTACGAACGACGACGGCCGGCAGATCAGCGATTCGGGACAGCGGGATCGTGCTGAGGTCCGCTCCGTCCGCATGGCGGTACCAGGGTGTATCCAGGCAGGTACCGATGCTGTCCACCGGCACGGGCAGGTCGGTACCCGGCTCGTGGCTGAGCTGATGGCTGAGCTCGATCAGTCGCCGCGCACCCCCGGCGGTGTCAGCGGCGGCCGACGGACCACCGCGGGTTCCTTTGTGTGCTTCCGGGAACACACGCAGCGCGCTGACGTCCACGGTCTCGCTCATCAGCAGGCCGAGCGAAGCGACGAACAGCCTCGCGACCTCCGCCGCGGAGACGTCGGCCGCCGGCACGTCGACGCGGAACCCCGCGACCTCAAGATGTCCGCCGTTCGAGAACTCGACGCGCGCGTCGAACTCCGCGCGGAACTGCTGCGCACTCACGGCGCCATTATCGGCAGGGCGTCGGCGGCCGAGGTAGTTAGTTCTACTGACGGCTGGCTGCAGTGACACTGCAGTCAACCGCGGGATGATTGCGGAGAACCTCAGCCCGGTTCCGCTATTCCACTACGGTGGCGGCCGTGGGAGTTCCCCGGGACGCACTGAGCGCAGTCGTGGAAGCTCTGCACCGGCGACCCGACTGTCGGCTACTGCCGCCGGACGGCTTACCGACCGTACGTGCCGAACTGGTCGTACCCGATGATCTCCGCGAGTTCTACCGCCTCTGCGGCGGGCTCGTTCTTTTCGACCAGGCCTTTTTTCCTGGCGGATCCGCAGCGCGCATGAACTCGTCGCGGCCAGCCCGCTGCTACTCACACCGGCCATCGCCACGGAAGTCGCCGAAAGCCAGCCCGACGATCTGACGAATGGATGCCATCTTCTGGCCGACTGCGGCGGCGCGGCCACCGACCCGTACATCGTCGTGGATCTGCACCCGGCCCGAGCCGGGCGGTGTTACGCCGCCGGCTGGGACACCTATGGCCTCGCCGGCGACCTGGCCGTCGTCGCTCGTAGCGTCACCGAGCTGCTCCTCGTAGTGGCAGCCACCAACGGAACACGAGCGACACTGCCAGGCCGACATCATGGCGACGCCTACGACTACTAGCGATGAATCCCGACTTCACTCTGCGCGGCAGTAGAGCAGTAGATTGACCATTATCCCACCTTGCGCCAATCGATCCCGTCGAACCGATTCAAGTAGACCAGGCGGCGACGTTCAGGCGAGGCTACATTGACCTGATAATAGTCGGGCGGCCCGAAGTCCGGGACAATCTCGGCAACAATTCGGTCCCCCATGAAATACCGACAGCCCTCCGCAGACCACCGCCACCTCGGGAAGTCCACCTGCTCCAGGCCGGCCAGCACGCCAGGCAGCAGGTCCTTGTGCACATGAGGGTGTCTGTAAAGCCGACGGGCTCCGTAAATGGCTTCCTGAACGGAGTGGTGCGTCAGGAACTGCGCGAGGCTCTCCTCGCTCTGACGCCATTCCTCGCAGCATTCTCCGTCGTAAACTACACTGGGTTTCTCGACATCGAACGACCACCGCCAGTCGCCGGTCGCATCGATCAGGAAGATTGCCTTCCCATCCACTGCCTGAATCTCCTCCGGCAGCAGCACATGCTTTACTCCGCCCCGGTGTTCCACCAGGCGTGCACTGACCTCATACCAATGCTTGAGCGGATCGGGAAGCCACCGACCGACGGCGGGCATGAAGAAGTGTCTGGAATTACGTGCGCCGTACCAGCCGAAGAGGAACTCGTCCATACGGATCGTCGACGGGTCGATCATGCCGCGATCGTCGCATGCTACGGCCGCCGCCGACCCGGACGCGGAGACCACCGTTGTGCAGCGCGGTCCCGAACTCTCGTAACGGCGCGCGGGCCCCGAATGATGCGGAGGGCACAGATGCGGTGTCAGCGCGGAAACCAACCATCCCGGCGCTGACCACGACCCTTGTGGACGCCACCGTCCCGACCATCCACGGGGAGTTTCATGGAACGCCACACCGCTTCACACGGTCGCGGACGCGGGGTGCCCACAACACCGACGGCTCTGCCCGCACGACGCCCTCCGACGCCCGTCATCATTGCGTTCGGGCTGCTGGTCCTGGCTCCGATCCGGCTGGTGTGGTTCGCGGTGGACGCTGCTCTCGACGGCAACTGGATCGCGGCGGTCCTCTCCGCCGTTTTCTTACCGCTCTGGTTCCTCGTCCTGCGCGGGCTCTGGCGAGGCGGTCGGGGCGCGCACACCATCGCGGTCTTCGTCACGATCCTGCAGATCTGCGCGGTGTTCGGCGACGCCACCTCCGACCCCGGATCATCACAAGACGCGGCGGGCCAACTCGCCGACAACTGGCCCGCGCTGCTTCCGGCCGCGCTGCCGTTCGTCGCCCTGTTGCTGTTGGTGTTCTCGCGCCAGAGTCGCGCGTACTATGCGCCGCTCTGACGGCAGAAGAGTGCACCGCACGCACGGCGGCCGTGAGCGAGTGTTCGGAAGCGAACGTTCCGGCCGTCACGCCGCCGATCGAGCCGACCCCGAAAAAACGCGAAGCTATCGGCACCACAGAGACAACACACAGGAGGCTGGACGACATGAGCGGCTGCTACGACTACGACTACAACCAGTGCAACGACTGGGACTACAACGAGTGCAAGCCGCGCCGTCGCCGCCACCACAAGAAGCGCTACAACGACTGCTGGGACTACAACCCCTGCAGCTGAACCACCCCGCCACCCGGCCCGGAACGCCCACAGCGTTCCGGGCCGCGTCGTGTGATCAGATCAACGCGGCATCCACGAAGTCGTCCGGACCGACCATTGAGCGGTACCGATCGCCCTGCGCATTGATCGGGCGGTAGCGCTCGTCAGCGGCGGCCGCGTGCAGTGACGGCAGAAGATCGCCGGCGGGCAGATCGAGGGCAGCCCGGACCCGTTCGCGGTCCTGGTCCAGAGTCGGCCGATCCGCGCGGATGATCTGATCGGCCCGCGCGATCCAGTCGCGCAGATGTCGTCCGCCGTCCTCGTCCAAAGACGAAGTGGTCGCGTCGTGCAGGCTGGGCAGTCCGATCAACAGCGCGAGGGCGTCGCGCAGGCTGTGCGCGATCAGCCCACCCTCCCCCTCGGATCCGGCATAGACGACGGGCCGAACCGAACCGGCTCCCACCAGAAAATAGGCGCCGCCACCGGCGTCGCCGGCGATCATGTCGAGGACGCTTCCGTCGGACAGCGATACGGGCTCGAAGGGCCCGTCAGCGCGCTTCGAGACGTCGAAGTCGAAGAACGCGAGCAGCTCGGTGAGCCACGGTGTGGCCTGGATCGTGCCGAGCAACTCCCGGTCGGACCCGGCGGCGTGAACCATCGGCGTAGGTTACCGGCGTCGGACGTGCTCGCTGGATCCCGCGTCGTCGATAGCCTGCGCGGGTGATGGGTTTCCGGGAGCCGCCGACCGGGCTGAGTAAGCGGGCACGCCGCTTCGTCGGTGTTCACGGCGTCTGGCTCGACGTCCCCCCAGTGACCCACTGGCGCCACCAGTGGCAGGAAGCCGGCGTCCCCCTCGACCTCGTCGAGCGGGCTGTGACGCATCACGCTCGCTGGGGTGGTCTGCTCCTGCCCGCGGCGCCCGGTTTGCCGGAGGATGCGGCCGGTCCGCGCATGCTCGCGGCCGACTCACCGGAGCGACTGAACGGGCTTCCGGCTCGGGGCTGGGCCTTCGAGGCCGGTCCGCAACGAACCGCGGTGCCTTACTCGTTCGCGATCAGCTCGGACGGCACCCTCGGGATCGTCGGCGGTGACGAGGACCGGTGGGTGCCGCTGCACGGCAGTGTCGACGGCTGGGTCGAGTCCCTGGCCATGGTCTACGCCGCCGTGGAGGTCGCCGACACCGTCACCCGGGTCACCGGTCGGGCCGTCGACGACCTCGACCTCACCGCGATGGAACCGGTGGGGTCGGTCGAGGGAATCGCGAACGGTTGGTGGTACCGACCCGGATCGCTGGTCGCCCTCTACACCGGCGAGTCGGTGCTGTTCGGCCGGCCGGGCTACCGCACCGCCTTCGTCTACGCCGGCAACGTCGACCTGCAGTGGCTGTGAAGGCCCTACCGCCGCACGGCGCCCGGCTCGCCGCGGCCCGGCCGTGGCTCGGCCCGGTCCGCACCGTCACCGCCGTGCGCATCCGTCGCCCCCTGTAGCTGAGTGGCCCGCACCACCCGGTTGCGGCCTTCGCTCTTCGCCCGGTACATCGCCTCGTCCGCGGACGCGGTCAGCACGGTGGCGTCGATCGTCTCCTGCGCCGACGCCACGCCGAGCGAACCGGTGATCCAGAGCGGGTCGCCGGTGGGCAGCGCCACCGGGTGCGAGGCGAGCGTGCCCCGCAGACGCTCGGCCATCGCGGCCGCGCCCTCCTCGTCGGTGTCGGGCAGCAGCCAGACGAACTCCTCGCCGCCGTAGCGGGCGACCACGTCGGAGTCGCGCGTGATGACCTGGAGGAGCGTCCCGACCTGGACGAGCGCGGCGTCGCCGGCCTGGTGGCCGTGCCGGTCGTTGATCTGCTTGAAGTTGTCGAGGTCGAGCACCACCAGGCTCAGCGGACGCTTGTTGCGCCGGGCCCGCACCACCTCGGTGGCCAGCGACTGCTCGAAGTACCGGCGGTTGGACAGCCCGGTCAGCGCGTCGGTGATCGCCAGCCGCTGCTGCTCGGCGAGCGCCTCGGCGAGCTGGTCGGCCAGCCGCGTCCGGTCACGCACCACCAGCGCGAGCCGGGTGAGCAGACCGATCACGACCAGGCCGGCCACCAGCAGCGGCACCTGCACGCCGGTGGTTCTGGCGTCCACCAGCACCAGGCCGATCACCGCGGCGCCCGCGGCGACCAGCGACGGCAGCATCGTCACGTCGCGGCCGACCGGGAAGTGGACACCGTCGGACTCGGGCGAGCGGATCGCGGTCAGCGCGCCGAGCGCCAGGAACACGACCGGGGCCTGGTAGGCGCTGGCGAGCACCGGGTCGGCCGGGTCGACCCGGTCGCTGAGACCGGCGACGAGCGTCAGGCACCCGCACGCCGCGGCGACGACGTGCGCCCAGCCGACGAGCGTCAGCGACGCGGGCAACCGCCTGCCGCCGAAGACGCCCATCGGCACCAGGAACAGCACCGTGGCCAGCCCGCAGATCGGGTACACGATCGCGGTCGTGCGGTCGGAGGCGATCGTGGCGTCCAGCCCGGCGTGCAGGAACAGACGCCAGCCGAGCGCGCCGGCGCCGGCCGCGACGAGCACCAGGTCGAAGCCCAGCCAGAACCGCCCGGAGCGGTGGTCGGGATGGAGCGCGGCGAGGAAGCCGCTGACCGCGACGGCCGCGGCCGCGACGAAGAACGCGTCGGCGACCGGCGCGTACCCGCTCCAGGCCGCCCAGCCGCCGGCCGCGAGCGCCGTCGAGAGGGCGAACAGCAGCCAGATCCGGCCGGTTCCCTGCCGGGCCCTGCGGTCCCTGGCCGCGACGAGCATCAGGCCGAACGTCACGATGAGGACGACGGACGAGAGGGCGTCCGCGAGCGAGCGCAGTACGGGCGAACCGAACGCGGCGAGCAGCGCGTGGACGACGACGAAGAGCACGCCGACCGCCACCGCGGCGCTCAGGACGCGGTCACGGCGTATCACGCCGAGCGCGGTCAGCCGCCTGGCCGCTGCCCGCCCGCTATTCGCGGCCTCACCCGATCCCCGCATGGTCACATCCACCGCCGTCCGCCGATTCGGTCCCGAATGAGACATCGGAGCGGGACGGCTAACGGCAAGATCCGTTGTGTAGCTGATCAGGTGCGGCTCGGTTTATCACTTTACGTAGTAACGATAGCGCACAGAGTTACGACGCTCCGGCCACCCCACCGTGAGCGGGGTGGCCGGGAGGGGTCACACGCCGGCCGGGGCCTTGCGCACCGACTGCAGCGCGGTGCTCCACGCCACGGTCTGGTCGAGCAGCGTCCCCAGCGAGCCCGCCAGGTAGTCGTTCGGCTTGAACACGCTGAAGTTCTCGAACTCGGTGACGATCGAGATCGCCACCTGCGCGCGGACGTCGGCGATCTGCAGCTCGCCGAGGATCAGCCGCAGGTGCTCCGCGGCACGGGCCCCGCCGACGCCGCCGTAGGAGACGATGCCGGCCGCCTTGTTGTTCCACTCGGCGTACAGGTAGTCGATCGCGTTCTTCAGCACGCCGGACGTGCTGTGGTTGTACTCCGGCGTCACGAACACGTACCCGTCGAACGAAGCGATCTTCTCCGCCCACGCCTTGGTGTGGTCGTTCTGGTACTGCCCGGCCGACGCCGGAATCGGCTCGTCGAGGTGGGGCAGCGGGTAGTCGCGCAGGTCGACCAGCTCGTACTCGGCGTCGTCGCGCTGCGAGGCGACGTCGAGGACCCACTTGGCCACCTGCTCGCCGTTCCGGTTGGGGCGGGTACTGCCGAGGATGATCCCGATACGGGCCATGGGTCTGTTCTCCAACGGTCGGGGTTTACTTGCTGCGTCAAGCAAACTCCGTGATACTTGCTTTGTCAAACAAGTAGGATGCGAGCCATGACGCCGTTGACGCCGGACGAGATCGCGTTCTGGCGTGCCTTCAACCGGGCGATGCTCGCGCTGCCCCGGGCTCTCGACGCCGACCTGCTCCGCGAGCAGCGCCTCTCGATGAGCGAGTACACCGCGCTGATGTTCCTGTCCGAGGCGCCCGACCGACGGCTGCGGATGAGCGAACTCGCCGCCGCGTGCACGCTGTCGCTCAGTGGCGTCTCGCGGATCGTCACGCGGCTGGAACGCTCCGGCCTCGTCGTCCGCGAGCGGGCCTGCGCCGACGGGCGCGGCTGGGACGCGGTCCTCACCGACGACGGGTTCCGCCGGCTCGAGGAGGCGTGGCCCGATCATCTGGCGAGCGTCCGCCGGAACCTGTTCGCCCACCTCGAGGGGCTGGACCTGCCGCGCCTCACCGCGGCGATCGAGCGCGTCGCCGCCGACGCTCCCCCGCCGACGCCGTGCGACGAGGGGGGAGCGTGCTGAGCGGCGGTCAGGCTTTGGCTTGTGCGCTCGAACGCGCCGGGTTGGCCTGATCGGCGGCCTTCGGGTCGGTCTCGGACTGCTTGGCCCTGACCCCGGCCTCGACCCGGTCACCCAGACTCTTGTCGACGTTGTGCCAGTACTCGAACGCGCGCGCCAGAATCGGCTCGCTGACGCCGTTGAGCAGGTGCCCGACGATGTTGTCGACGAGCCGGTCGCGCTCGTCGTCGTTCAGCACCTCGCGCACTAGCGTGCCGGCCTGGCCCCAGTCGTCGTCCTCGGGCCGGAGCGTGTACGCGGTGCGTACCATCTCGCCGTCGGAGTACCAGGTGCCGCCGTCGTCGGTCAGCCGCGGATCGGCCTTCGGGCCGCCGTAGGAATTCGGTGCGTACACCGGGTCGCTCACGTTGCGGATCCGCATCGCGCCGTCCTTGGAGTAGCTGTGCACCTCCACCCGCGGCGAGTTGACCGGGATCTGCTTGTAGTTGACGCCGAGCCGCGCGCGGTGGGCGTCGGAGTAGCTGAACCCCCGGGCGAGCAGCATCTTGTCCGGCGACAGGCCGGTACCGGCCACGATGTTGTTCGGCTCGAATGCGGCCTGCTCCATCTCGGCGTGGTAATCGCTCACGTTGCGGTTGAGGGTGAGACGCCCGACCTCGTGCAGCGGGTAGTCGCCGTGCGGCCAGACCTTGGTGAGGTCGAACGGGTTGAAGCGGTAGGTCTTCGCGTCCTCGAACGGCATGATCTGCATCTTCAGCGTCCAGCTCGGGAACTCGCCGTCCCGGATGTGCTCGAACAGATCACGCTGGTGGTAGTCGGTGTCGATGGCCGCCATCTGGTCGGCCTCGTCCTGGGTGAACGTCTCGACGCCCTGGTCGGTCTTGAAGTGGTACTTCACCCAGAACTTCTCGCCCTGGGCGTTGATCCACGAGTAGGTGTGGCTCGAGTAGCCGTTCATGTGGCGCCAGGTACGCGGGATGCCGCGGTCGCCCATCAGCCAGGTGACCTGGTGCGCGGACTCCGGCACCAGCGTCCAGAAGTCCCACTGCATGTCGTGGTCGCGCAGGTTGTTGTCGGCGCGGCGCTTCTGCGAGCGGATGAAGTGCTGGAACTTCATCGGGTCGCGCAGGAAGAACACCGGCGTGTTGTTGCCGACGATGTCGAGGTTGCCCTCGGACGTGTAGAACTTCACCGCGAACCCGCGCGGGTCGCGCCAGGTGTCGGGGCTGCCCCGCTCCCCCGCGACCGTCGAGAACCGGATCACCACGTCGGTCTGCGCGCCGGGAGCGAACACCGCCGCGCGCGTGTACGCGGTGACGTCCTGCGTGACTTCGAACGTGCCGAACGCGCCGCCGCCCTTCGCGTGGGGCTGGCGCTCCGGGATGCGTTCCCGGTTGAAGTTCGCCATCTGCTCGATCAGGTAGTGGTCCTGGAGCAGCAGCGGACCGTCGGGCCCGACGGACAGCGAGTACTCGTCGCTGGCGACGGGATTACCCGCGTCGGTCGTGGTCGCTGGGCGCTGGGGAGCAGTCATGCCGTGCCTACCTCCTGACGTCGGTGAGGCTTACTCCCCTCGGGTGGCCATTTCTGGAATCGTTCAAACGAAAGCCGGGCGGACCTCGCGGTCCACCCGGCCCCAGCTGCCGGCAACCGGCTCAGTGCGCGGCGGGCTCCCCCACCAGTTCGTCCTCGCGGGCCGGCGCGGCGCCGGGCCCGCTGGTCACTGCGGCCTTGACCGGGGGGATGAAGACCGCGATCGCCGCGGCGGCCACCGCCGCACCCACCGCGATCCAGAGCACGACGCGGAACCCGTCCTGGGACGGCACCGTCACCGGGCCGAGCGCGACCGTCATGTTCGCGAGGATCGCGCCGCCGACCGCGCTCGCCACCGACGTGCCCAGCGACCGCATCAGCGTGTTCAGGCTGTTCGCGGCGGCCGTCTCGGTCACCGGCACCGACGCCATCACCAGCGCGGGCATCGAACCGTAGGCGAAGCCGATGCCGGCGCCGATGATGCAGGTCGACACGACCAGCTGCCAGATCTCGTCCATGAACACGGCGCCGAACGCGTAGCCGAGCCCGACGATCAGCGCGCCGATGATCAGCGTCAGCTTGAAGCCCCGGGCGCGGGCGATCATCGCCGCCAGCGGTGCGGCCACCAGCATGACCAGGCCCGACGGGGCCATGACCAGGCCGGCCGCCAGCATGCTCTGCCCCAGGCCGTACCCGGTGACGACCGGGAGCTGCAGCAGCGTCGGGATCACCAGCGACATCGAGAACATCGCGAAGCCGATCGCGATCGACGACGCGTTGGTCAGCAGCAGCCGCGGCTGCGCGGTGACCCGCAGGTCCACCAGGGGTTCCCGGGTCCGCAGCTCCCACCAGCCCCACGCGGCCAGCACGACGACCGCGGCGGCGAAGAGACCCAGGGTCAGGCCGCTGGTCCAGCCCCAGTCGCCGCCCTTCGAGATCGCCAGCAGCAGCGAGACCAGCGCGGCCGACAACCCGAGCGCGCCGGGGACGTCGAACCGGCCGCCGGTGCGCACGGTGGAGTGCGGCACGATCGCCACGACCAGCGCGGCCACGACCGCGCCGAGCCCCGCGGACACCCAGAACAGCACGTGCCAGTTGAAGTGGTCGGCGATCAGCGCCGCCGTCGGCAGGCCGAGCGCACCGCCGATGCCGAGCGACGCGCTCATCAGCGCGGTCGCCGAGCCGAGCTTCTCCGGCGGCACGGCGTCACGCATCAGGCTGATGCCGAGCGGGATCACGCCCGCGGCCGCGCCCTGCAGGAGGCGACCGACGATCATCGGCGTCAGGCTGTCGCTCAGCGCGCCGACGACCGAGCCGGCCACCATCATGCCCAGGCTGAACAGGAGCAGGTGCCGCTTGCCGAACATGTCGCCGAGGCGGCCGACGACCGGCGTGGCGACCGCGGCGGCGAGCAACGTCGCGGTGATCGCCCAGGCCGCGTCGCTCGGCGCCGCGTGCAGCAGCGTCGGGAGCTCCGGGATGAGCGGAATGATCAGTGTCTGCATGAGAGACACCGCGATACCGCCCAGTGCGAGGACGGCGACGATCAGGTTCGTCCGCGGGGCGGGCGCTGTCGTGGTCACGGGAGAACTTTCGACTCGGTAAAAAGTTAAATCAGTTGCTTGACTTCACTCCATGGAATCGGTTGTGTAATGCAAGAGTCAAGTCGGCGAACGGGTGCCATGAGTCACAACCAGCAGCAGACGAAGGGTCACCGCTCGGAGGCGACCCGCGACGCGATCCTGAGCACGGCCGAGCGGCTGTTCGCCGAGCGCGGCCTGAACAACGTGTCCAACCGTCAGGTCAGCGAGGCTGCGGGGCAGGGCAACAACGCGGCCGTGGCGTACCACTTCGGCACCAAGACCGACCTGGTGCGGGCGATCGTGCGGCGTTCCAGCGGACCGATCGCCGAGCGTCGGCGCGCGCTGGTGGAGCGGATCTCCGGGTCGACGCGCCCCCGGGACTGGATCTCCTGCTGGGTACTGCCCGTAGTCGAGCATTTCGAGTCGCTCGGCTCGCCCACCTGGCACGCGCGGTTCGGGGCGCAGGTGAACGCCGAGCCCGAGTTCCGCCAGATCGTCGTCGAGGAAGCGCTCACCGATCCGACGCTCGACGTCATCCTCGAGGGCCTCAACCGGTGCCTGCCGCCGCTGCCCGCCGACGTACGGATCGCCCGCAACTACATGACCCGCCAACTGATCGTCTCGACGCTCGCCGACTGCGAACGCGTGCTCGCGGAGGGACGCGAGACGCCGTACGTCAGCTGGAACAAGGCCGCCAACACCCTGGCCGACGCCCTGGTGGGCCTGTGGCTGGCCCCGGTGACCACCGAACCTCCGAGCGTGGACCGAGAGGCGAATCGTCGCCCCGCTCGGTAGAATCGAAGGCCGCGCCCCTCGGGGCCGGCGTCAAGCAACGGCGCTTCGTGTGATCGCCAAAACGAACAAGGACCCCGCCCCCACGGCGGGCCATCTGGAGGGTCCGGCCGGTCGCCGTGCGCTCCCCGACCGGAGCGCCAAGAACCGCCGTGCATCCTTCCCTCCCCCGCGCCACGGCCGTCGGCGCACCCCGCACCGAGGCCCACCGCGTGGCCGACGAAGCCCTGCGCATCAGCCGGGTGTTGCTCAGCGCCAGCGAGGCGCTGCAGGGAGCGATGACCGTCGACGACGTCGTCCGCGCGGTCGCCGACCTGGTCAGCGGCGACCTCGCGCCCGCACACGTCGGCATCATGCTGCTCGACCGCGTCGCCGGGCGCCTCGACCTGGTCACCACCGCGCCGCTGCCGCCCGGTCCGGCCGAACGGTGGGCCCGGGTCCCCGCCGACAGCGACCAGTCCGCCGCACGCGCCGTCCGGGAGCGCCGCCCGCTGTTCTTCGCGAGCCGCGACGAGTTCCGCGCCGCGTTCCCCGACCAGATCGGCGACCTGGACTCGATCGGCTGGCACGCGCTCGTCTGCGCGCCGCTGATGGGCGGCGACGGTCCGCTGGGCACGCTGCGCTTCGCCTGGACCCACCCCCAGCGTCTCGACGAGGACGAGCGCGCGGTCATCCTCACGCTGGCCGGGTACGTCACCCAGGCGCTGGAGCGGGCCAACCGGCTCCACGACCGCATCACGGTCGCCGAGACCCTCCAGCGCGCGATGCTCCCGGTGCTCCCCGAGGCCGCGCCGTTCCAGCTGGCCGCGCACTACCAGCCCGCGCACCGCGTCGACCAGGTCGGTGGTGACTGGTACGACGCGGTGTGCCTGCCCGACGGCCGGCTCGCGCTGGTGATCGGCGACGTCACCGGGCACGACATCGGCGCGGCCGCCAACATGGGGCAGCTGCGCAACATGCTGCGCGCCTACCTGCTGGACACCGACATCAGCCCCGCCGACGCCCTGCGCCGCCTCGACGCGGCCAACGACGCGCTCGGCGACCGCACGATGGCCACCGCGTTCGTCGCCACCGTGGAGACCGACGCCGAGCAGGGGCGGGTGCTGCGCTGGTCGCCCGCCGGTCATCCCCCGCCGATCCTGCGCGGCCCGGACGGCAGCACGCGGGTGCTCCACCCGACCGGACTGATGCTCGGCGTGCGGCCCAACGCCCGCCGCGTCACCCACACCGAACCGCTCCCCGCCGGGTCGACGCTGCTGCTCTACACCGACGGTCTCGTCGAGATCCCCGGCACCGGTCTGGACGAGGGGATCGAGCACCTGAGTGAGTTCGTGGCCGCGCAGGGTCACCTGCCGCTCGACCGGTTGCTCGAGGCGCTGCTGACCGACCACCGCGGCTACGCCCACCACGACGACGTCGCCATGCTGGCGTTCCGCGTTCCCTGAGCGTCTCCGCGCACGGCAATGCACCGCGGCGCGGGCCTAGAGTGGGGCCGTGACGACGCTTGCCATCATGGGTGCAGGTCCGGGTGTGGGGGCCGCGGTCGCGCGGCGGTTCGGCCGGGAGGGGTTCGCGGTCGCGCTCCTGTCCCGGAGCGGAGCCGGTGACCTGGCCGGGGAACTCACCGCCGAGGGGATCACCGCCCGCGGTTTCGCCGCCGACGTCCGGGACCGGACGCGGCTGGCGTCCGCGCTCGCCGACGCCGCCGCGGCGCTCGGGCCGATCGAGGTGCTGCAGTACAGCCCGATCCCGGCCCGGGAGTTCCTGCGCCCGCTGCTCGAGACCACCCACGACGACCTCGCGGCCGCGGTGGAGTTCTCCCTGCACGGCCCGGTGGCGGCCGTCCAGCAGGTGCTGCCCGGCATGCGTGACCTGGGCCGCGGCACGGTGGTGCTGGTGAACGGCGGGTCAGCGGCCCGCCCGAATCCGGCCGTGGCCGGTACCTCGGTGGCGTTCGCGGCGGAGAGCGCGTACGCGCGGATGCTGCACGAGGTGGTGGGGCCGGACGGTGTGTACGTGGGGCAGCTGATCGTGCCCAGGGCGATCCGGGAGGACGACCCGGTGACGAACGGACCGGCGATCGCCGAGCACGTGTGGAGTCTGCACCGCTCGCGGGAGGGTTTCCGCCACTTCCACACGCCGTTGCCCGACGCGTAGCCGCACGCTCTGGTTTCGCCGCGGCGGGCCTGCCGGCGCCGACGATGTGGACCTTCGCCTCGGCGTGCGGTGACGACTCGCCGCTGGATTAATCGTCGCAGCGGGCGCGTAACCGCTATGCCTTCCGGCGCAGCCCCGGCCAGTGGGGCGCTCGGCGCAGGCCCAGGCTGTTGGAAAGCTCGGCGCAGCCTTTCAGGCCGGTGGGGCGTTCGGCGCGGCCTCAGGCCGTTGGGGGCCCGGACTGCTCGGCCTGCAGGGGTGGGCGGGCCGAGCGGCCGGGTGGGGTGGTTCGGTGGTGCGGTCAGTCGCCGCGCAGGCGGGCGGTTTCCTGGACGTAGTGTTCGATCGCCTCGCAGTGCGGACTCTTCCTGGCCACGATCGACGGCCCGACGCTGATCACGACGATGACCAGCGCGAGGAGCACGGTGATGATCTTGGCCGGGTCGGCTTCGTCGAAGGCTTGGAACGTGCCCCGGATGACGACCAGGCCCGGGATGAACGCCACCAGGCGACCGAGCGCGACGCCGCGCTGGAAGGCTTCACCGGCGCCCAGCAGCATGCCGCGCGCGGTAGCGGCGGCGAGGGTCGCGATGAACACGAGGAAGAGCGTGAGCGGGAGACCACAGACCAGCGAGAAGATCGCGATCTTGTAGATCGACCAGCCGACGGTGCCGAGAGCCAGCAGCCCGAACAGCAGGGCCGCGAAGCCGACGGACCCGGCCAAGGCGGTGACGATCGCCGGTCGTGGAGCGGTGGGGCGCAAGGGGCCGGTGAGCCAGTACCGCAACACGTTCCCGGTTCCGACGGGCTGCGCCGACCCGGGTGGCGGACCCGCCCAATCCGGCCCACCGGGCTGACCCCCGCCCGCTTGCGCCCCGGGCTCCTGCCCCGCCCACGCCGCCGGTCCGGGCTGCCCCGGCACCCCCGACATTCCCGGCTGCCCCTGAGCCGCTGGTTGCCCCTGCGACCCCGGTAAGCCCTGCGGCCCCGGCTGGCCCGGTGGCTCTGGCCGTCCAGGCTCCGTGCCCGGCGGTGTGTCCTGGGAATCAGGCTGCGGAGGGGGCGGAGGCCACGGCGCACCGGGCTGCCCCTGTGGCGGCGGGTCGGACCAAGCGGACGGATCGGGCGGATAAGTCATGATCGAATCCCCGTAAAGCGACGGCCCAGCCCGACGCCGGGCCTCGTAAACGGCCGCACTCTACTGAACGGCCAGTTCGGACACCCCACGGATACCGGCACGGTCCCTGCTCCGAGCCGCGCCTCGGCGCAGCCGCACGATCCGCCTCCGCCGCGCCCGAAGGCAACGCCCCCGCCGCGAGCCCGCGGCACCGAGCCGTAGCGTTGGCTGCGGAAACTCCGACGTTGGAAGGCACAGGGTGTCCGACGAGCAGAACGACGCGCCGGTTGACTACGCGGTTCCCGCGGTGGTGGAGACCCCGGCGCCGGGGCACCAGCCCACCAGTGGGGCGTCGCGGTGGTTGCTCGAGCATCAGGTGCAACCGGTCGGCCCGGCCGCCGGTGAGGCGCACGCCGAGCAGCACGCGTGGTGGAAAGTGATGTGCCTGACCGGCGTCGACTACTTCTCCAGCCTCGCCTACGTGCCGGCGATCGCGGCGGCCGCCGCCGGGGCGGTGTCGCCGCTGGCCACATTGCTGATCGTGGCGTTGACGCTGCTCGGGATGCTGCCGATGTACCGGCGGGTGGCGAAGGAGAGTCCGCACGGAGCCGGCTCGGTGGCGATGCTCGAGGAGCTGCTGCCGTTCTGGCGCGGCAAGATCTTCGTGCTGGTGCTCCTGGGCTTCGTCTGCACGTCGTGGATCATCACGATCACGCTGTCGGCGGCCGACGCCAGCCTGCACGTGCTGGAGAACCCGCACGTCCCGGACGCGGTGCACGGCCACGCGGTCGCGCTCACGGTGATCCTGCTGCTGGTGCTCGGCGGCGTGTTCCTGATGGGGTTCTCGGAGGCGGTCAGCGTCGCGATTCCGCTGGTAGCGGTGTTCCTCGGGCTCAACGCGATCATCGTCGTCGTCGGTCTGGTGGACGTCGTCACCACCGACGGGGCCTGGTCGGCGTGGATCGACGCGCTCACCGACGGGGGCGGCGGGGTCTTCTCCGATCTCGCGGTGCCGGCGATCCTCGCGTTCCCGGCGCTGGTGCTCGGCCTGTCGGGCTTCGAGACCGGCGTCAGCATGATGCCGTTGATCAAAGCCCAGGGCGCCGACGCCGCGGAGCGGCTGGCCTCGCGGATCCGCAACGCGCGCAAGCTGCTCACCGCGGCCGCGCTGATCATGAGCGTCTACCTGCTGGCCAGCAGCTTCGTCACGACCGTGCTGATTCCCGCGGCCGAGTTCGAGGAGGGCGGCCAGGCCAACGGGCGCGCGCTGGCCTGGTTGGCGCACGAGAAGCTCGGCGAGACCTTCGGCACGGTCTACGACGTCAGCACCGTGTTGATCCTCTGGTTCGCCGGTGCGTCGGCGATGGCCGGTCTGGTGAACATCGTGCCGCGCTACCTGCCCGGCTACGGCATGGCTCCGGAGTGGGGCCGGGCGGTGCGCCCGGTCGTGCTGGTCTACACCGCGATCAGCGTCGTGATCACGATCGCGTTCGGCGCCGACGTCGACGCCCAGGCCGGGGCCTATGCCACCGGCATCCTCGCGATGATGGTGTCCGGTGCGTTCGCGGTGACCGTCTCGGCGGTCCGGCACCGCCATCGCGCGGCCGGCGCCGGCTTCGGCGTCCTCACCGCGGTGTTGCTGTACGCATTGGTCGACAACGTCGTCGAGAAGCCCGACGGGCTGGCGATCTCCGGGTTGTTCATCGCCGCGATCGTCGTCATCTCGCTGATCTCGCGGGTGTCGCGCACCACCGAGCTGCGCGCGGACCGCATCACGTTCGACGACGCGGCGCGGCAGTTCATCACCGACACGATCGCGCACGACGGGCGGGTCAACCTGATCGCGAACCGCAGGCAGACCGGTGACGCGGCCGAGTACGCGGACAAGGAACGCGAGCAGCGGGGCGACAACCCGGTGCCGGGCGGCGCCGACGTTATCTTCCTCGAGATCGACGTCATCGACCCGTCCAGCTTCAGCGACACCCTGGCCGTGCACGGGGTGGCGGTCGGCGAGCACCGGGTGCTGCGTGCGGAGGCCCCGGCGGCGCCCAACGCGATCGCGGCGATCCTGCTCGCGCTGCGTGACACCACCGGGGTCCGTCCGCACTGCTACTTCGCGTGGGCGGAGGGCAGCCCGCTGGTGCACATGGTGCGGTACTTCCTGCTCGGCCGGGGTGACACCGCCCCGGTGACCCGCGAGATCCTCCGCGAGGCCGAGCCCGATCCCGCGCGCCGCCCCGGCATCCACGTCGGCGCCTGACCGGCGGGTTACTTCGCGATCAGGCCGGCGTCGACCGGGAGTGCGGTGCCGGTCAGGTAACGGCCGGCGTCGGAGGCGAGGTAGAGCAGCGCCTCGGTCACGTCGTCGACGTCCACCCACGCGGTGGGCAGCAGGTTCATCGGTGTCATCGCCGCGGCGTACTGCTCCCGGGTGAGGTCGGGGCCGCCGAAGAGCGTCTTCAGGTTGTCGTTCTGGATCATCGGCGTGTCGACGTTCGTCGGGTGGATCGTGTTGACCCGGACGCGGTGCGGCGCCAGCTCGTGCGCGAGGCTGCGCGCGAGCCCCACCAGCGCGTGCTTGGCCGCCGAGTAGTGGCTGAGGAATCCGGTGCCCTTGAGCCCGGCGATCGAGCTGGTGAACACGATCGAGCCGCCGTCGCCCTGGCGGACCAGGTGCGGGATCGCGGCCTGGGCGGTGAAGAACTGGCCGGTCAGGTTGATGTCGATCATCGTCCGCCAGGCTTCCTCGGTGAGGTCGGCCGCGGCCCCGAAGCCGGCGATCCCGGCGTTGGCGCTGACGACGTCCACCCGGCCGAGCTGGGCGACGCCGTCGTCGAGCGCGGCGACGACACCGGCCCGGTCGCGGACGTCGACCACCGACGCGACGATCCGCCGGTCGTGCGCCTCCACCGCACGGACGGTGTCGTCGAGGTCGGCGCGGGTCGCCCCGGGATAGCCGACGGTCTCGATGTCCCGGCAGGCGTCGATCGCGATGACGTCGGCACCTTCCGCGGCGAAGCGGACCGCGTGGTTGCGGCCCTGTCCGCGGGCCGCGCCGGTGACGAACAGAACCTTGCCCTCGAACCGTCCAGCCACGTCGCTGCTCCCTCCGATCGACTGTGGACCCGACCGTACCGACCCCGGCCCGTCACCCAGCAGGTCTTTAAACCATCTGGTTGAATGGGCGTATGACTCTCGTATCGATCGGGCTGTCGGTGTCGTTGGACGGGTACGTCGCCGGGCCGCACGACGGGCCGGACAACCCACTGGGCGACGGCGGCAGCCGCTTGTTCACCTGGTGGACGGCGGGCGGCGAGCCGCTCGGCGACGACCCGCGGTTCGCACCGCCGGCACGCAGCCGGCCGGTCGTCGCCGAGCTGTTCGACTGCGGCGCGGTGCTCACCGGCCGGCGCACGTTCGACATCGCCAGGGGCTGGGGCGGGCAGCACCCGACCGGTGCACCGTTCTTCGTGCTCACGCACGAGCCGCCGCCGCGGTGGGTCGGGCCGGGCACCGGCGGCACCGCGGTGACCGGCGGAATCCACCGCGCGCTCGAGGCGGCCCGCCGGGTCGCCGGCGACCGTCCGATCTCCATCACCAGCGCGAGCGTCGCGCAGCAGTGCCTCGCCGCCGGGCTGGTCGACGAGCTCAACCTCAACCTGGTCCCGGTGCTCCTCGGCGGCGGCGTCGCACTCTTCGGCGAGCGGCCGGGACCCACCGCGCTCGAGTGCACCCGGGTGGTCGAGTCCGACGGCGTCACCCACCTGCGTTACCGCGTCGACCGGCCGGGGTGAGCCGGCGAAAACGTCGGACCCTCGGTGGAGAATGCTGGCGGTCGGCGTCGGGAGGCGAACACATGAGGTTCCGGGTCAAGCGTGAGCTGCTCACGGAGGCGGTCACCTGGGGCACCAGATGCGCTGTCGCGCGCCCCGTCACACCGGCGCTCGGCGGTGCGCTGCTGAGCCTCACCGGAGGTGAGTTCACCGTCGCGAGCCTCGACGGCGAGTCGTCGGCACGCATCACGGTCGCGGTCGAGGCCGGGGTGGACGGTGCGGCGCTGGTCTCGGCCCGGCTGCTGGTCGAGATCACCAAGGCACTGCCCGATCAGGCCATCGACGTCGAGCTCACCGCCGGTGTGCTGCGGTTACGGTGCGGGGCCGGCCGGTTCGGGCTGCCGACGATGCCGGCGGAGGAGTACCCGCGCCGGCCCGAGCTGCGCTCGTCCACCGGCACCGTCGATCCGGCCGTGTTCGGCGCCGCCGTCGCCCAGGTGGCGGTGGCCGCGTCCCGGGAGGAGTCGCTGCCGATCCTGACGTGCGTCCGGGTCGCGGTCGAGGGCAGCCGGATGACGTTGCTCGCCTCCGACCGGTACCGGGTCTCCCGGTGTGAGCTGCCCTGGCAGCCGGCCGACCCGAAACGCACGGGCGAGTACCTCGTGGCGGCCCGGCCCCTGCTCGAGGCGGCCCGCGCGTTCGCGCCTATCCCGGCGGAGCTGGCGATCGTCGTCGACGACGACGCTTTCGGGGGCGGCACGATCGGGTTCACCGCGGCCGGCCGGCAGCTGACGGCGCGGCTGTTCGAGGGCACGTTCCCGCCGATGGGCCGCCTCATCGACGCGCCGCGCCCCGCGGCGGTCACCGCGTCGGCGGCCGAGCTCACCGAGGTCGTCAAACGGGTGGCCCTGTTCGCCGATCGCCTGACGCCGGTGGTGCTGCGGCTCGAACCGGGCGCGCTCACCGTGGAGGCGCGCGGCGCCCAGGACGCCGAGGCCAGCGAGACGATCGAAGCCGACTACACCGGGCGGCCCACCACGCTGGCGTTCAACGAGACCTATCTGCTCGACGGCTTACGGGCGGTCGGCGGCCCGGCGGTGACGCTCTCGTTCGACGATCCCCACAAACCGGTCAGCCTGAGCCCTCGGGGCGCCTCCGGCTCGGCCTACGTCCTCCAGCCCGTTCGCGTGAAGGACCAGCTCACCGAGTAGGTCCAGCGCGTGTGCGCTCGGGCTGCCGGGCTCCGGCTGGTAGACGACGAGCATCTGCCCCGCCGCTCCACGCACGTCGAAGGACTGGGAGACCAGCGCGAGCGGGCCGACGTCGGGATGGCGCAGTTCGGTGGCGTCCTGCGTCTTGCCGTACACGGTGTGCGACGACCAGAGCGCGGCGAACGCGTCGCTTTCGCCCCGGAGCGAACGCACCACCTCACGCAGCCGGGGGTACTCCGGGTCGAGGCCGGCCGCGTGGCGCAGGCCGGCCACTATCGACTCGGCGAAACGGTCCCAGCGGGGGAAGAACGCCGGGGCGGCCGGGTCGAGGAAGGTCATCCGCGCGAGGTTGCCGACGTCCTCGAACGGGGAGAACAGCGCCTCGGCCAGCGCGTTGAGCGCGATCACGTCCTTCGCCGGGTTCAGCACGAACGCCGGCACGCCCGCGTGCGCGTCGAGCAGGTGCCGCACGGGGCCGCTGACCGTCTCCCGCGGCACCCGCCGGGTCTCCAGGGCCGTACCGGCGAGGCGGTACAGGTGCTCGCGCGCCGCGTCGTCCATCCGGAGAGCCCCGCTGAGCGCGTCGAGGATCTGCGGGGACGGACTCCGCTCGCGGCCCTGCTCCAGCCGGGCGTAGTAGTCGCTGTTCATGCCGGCGAGCACGGCGACCTCTTCGCGACGTAGCCCGGCGACCCGCCGGGCCCTGTACGACACCAGCCCCACGTCGTCCGGGCGGAGCCGCGAGCGGTGGGCGCGCAGGAACTCGCCCAGGTCGTTGCCGGTCATACCGCGATGCTAGGGCGGGGGTTCGCCATCTGCCTGGGTACGGCGTGTCCTGGTTGCGCACCCGGTGGCGCCGCAGGCTGGCGGCATGACCACGAAGAACTTTCTGATCACCGGCGTCAGCAGCGGCCTCGGCCGGGCGTTCGCGGTGGCCGCGCTGGAGGCCGGGCACACCGTCGCCGGCACGGTACGCACGAGCGCCGACGCCGCCGCCTTCGCCGCGCTCCACCCGCGGCGGGCGCGGGCCCACGTCCTCGACGTCACCGACGACGACGCCGTCTTCGCGCTGGGCGCGGCCGTCGGCCCGGTGGACGTGCTGATCGCCAACGCCGGGTACGGCCTGGAGGGCACGTTCGAGGAGACCCCGCTGGACGCCCTGCGGGCCCAGTTCGACGTCAACGTCTTCGGCGCGGTGGCCACGATCCAGGCCGTCCTGCCCGGCATGCGCACACGCCGACGCGGCCACGTGCTGGCCGTCACCTCGATGGGTGGCCTCGCCGGTTTTCCCGGCGTATCGGCCTACTGCGGCAGCAAGTACGCACTCGAAGGCATCCTCGAGTCGCTCGGCCAGGAGGTCGCCGGCTTCGGGGTCCACGTCACCGCGGTGGAGCCCGGCTCGTTCCGCACCGACTGGGCCGGGCGCTCGATGACCCGGGTGCCGCGCACGATCCCCGACTACGACGACCTGTTCGACCCCATCCGCGACGCCCGGCGCACCGCGAGTGGCCGGCAGCTCGGCGACCCGGCCCGCGCGGCCGCCGCCGTGCTGCGGATCCTCGACGAGCCCGAGCCGCCGCGTCACCTCGTGCTCGGCTCCGACGCGCTGCGCACGATCCGGGCCGGCCGCGACGCCGTCGATCGTGACCTGGCGGTATGGGAGGACCTTTCCCGCTCGACCGACCATTGACCGATCATAAATTTATTTGTACGGTCATTTGCGTGCCGCCGAGCCTGCACCAGAAGATCCGCGCCGAGCTCGAGGCCCGGATCCTGTCCGGTGACCTCGAACCCGGTGCGAGAGTGCCCACCGAGGCCGAGCTGCAGGCCGAGCACCAGGTCAGCCGGTCGGTCGCCCAGCGGGTCCTCAACGACCTGGCCCGCGACGGGCTGGTCGTGCGTCGCAAGCGCCTGGGCACCCACGTCGCGGAGGGCGCCCGGCAGATCAACCTGATGCGGTCGGTGGACCCGCGGCTCGACCGCGCCGGGCTGCCCGGGCGGATGTCGGTGGTCTCCGCGGGGATCGTCCCGGCCGGGCGGGCCCGGGTGGCGGTGCCGGGCGTGCCGCCGGAGGAGGCGGTGACCGAGCTGGTGCGGGTCCGGCGCGACGTGGACGGGACGCCGATCGTCGTCGAGGTGGCCGCCCTCCCGTTCCGGCTCGTCCCCCACCTGCTCGACGAGGAGCTCGAGACGGTGTCCGTGCGTGGTTACCTCGCCGACCACGACGTGCCGATCGCCCGGTCGCGGATGTACTTCGACCCGGTCCTGCTCGACGGCGAGTACGCCGGGCTGCTGGAGATCGAGCCCGGCCCGGCCGCCCTGCGCCGACGCCGGCTGATGTGGCAGCCCGACGGCCGGATCGCCGAGTCCGCCGCCTACTACCTGCGGCCCGGCGCCCTGGAGTTCTACCTCGAGTACACCGAACCGGGAGGCGCGTCATGACACCCACGGTCATCATCGTCGGAGCCGGCGTCCTGGGCTGCGCCCTCGCCGACGAGCTCACCCGCCGGGGCGCCGCCGTCACCGTCGTCGACGCGGCCGAAGCCGGGTCCGGCACCAGCGCGGCCACGTTCGCCTGGATCAACGCCAACAACAAGGCGCCCGAGTCGTACCGGCGGCTCAACGTGCTGGGCATCGAGGCGCACCAGCGGGCGGGCGAACGCTGGTTCCACCGGTCCGGCACGATCCAGCTCGCCCACACCGGCGAGCAGCTGGACGCCCTCACGCGGAAGGTGCACCGGTTCGCGGCCGTCGGCTACGCCGCCGAACTGCTCACGCCGTCCGACGTGGTCGCGCTCGAGCCGTCGCTGTCGGCCGACGGCCTGGTCGGAGCGGCCCGCTACGCCGCCGAAGGCTGGCTCGACGTGCCGACCATGTGCCTCACGCTGCTGCACCGGGCCGTCGCCGCCGGGGCGGCGTTCCTCCCCCACCACCGCGTCGGCGAGGTCCGCGCCGGGCGCGTCGTCACCGACCGGGGCGAGTTCGACGCCGACACCGTGGTCGTCGCCGCGGGCAACGGTTCACGCGCCCTGCTGCGCCGCGCCGGGATCGACTTCCCGGTCGCGGACGCGTCGCGGGCCAGCGTCGGCATCATCAGCACCACCGCGCCCGTCGACGCCGGGCTCACGCACCTGGTGCGGGCCGAGGGGATCGCGCTGCGCCCGGCACGCAACGGCGGGATCACCTACGCCGACCAGCCCACCGGCGGGCAGTGGGCCCTCGACGACCCCCGCATCTGGACGGTGCCGGCGCTCCTCCTCGAGCGGGCCCGGCGGCTGTTCCCGGCGCTGAACGACACCACGACGCAGAGCGTCGGGCTCGGCACCCGCGTCCTGCCCGAGGACGGGCTCACGATCGCCGACTGGGTCACCCCGGACCGCCGGACGTACGCCGTCGCGACGCACAGCGGCGTCACGCTCGCCGCCCATCTCGCCGACGTGGTCGCCGACGAGGTGCTCACCGGCCGGCGGCACGGGTCCCTGGCCGAGTTCGGCCTGTCCCGCTTCGCGTCGACGCCCCGCTGAGACGCGACGATTCCCGGCCGGGAATTGTCCGCTGGCCGCGGTCCGCGCAGAGTCGAACCGTCCGCGTCACCCGGCTCTCCCGGAGGCCCGTCATGTCGTCCGCCGCGCAGTTCCTCGCCGACCGGTACGCCGCGGTGTGGAACGAACCCGACGCCGACCGGCGCCGGGCCCGGATCGCCGAGCTGTGGGCCCCCGACGGTGTCCACGTCCTGCAACCACCGGAGGAGCTGCGGAAGGCCGCGGCCGAGCTGGGGTTCGACCGGTCCACACTGGAGGCCCGGGGAGCGGAATCGCTCGAGTTCCGGATCCGCCGGGCGTACGACTCGTTCGTCGCGCCCGGGGCCTACCGGTTCCGGGCCCGGCCGGACGCCGAGCGCCTCGCCGATGTCGTGAAATTCCACTGGGAGATGGTGGGACACGACGACGGCGAGGTGGCGGCCGTCGGGTGCGAGGTCCTGGTGCTGGACCGCGACGGCCGCATCGCTCGCGACTACCAGTTCATCGAGTAGGTCGCTCAGAGCGTCTGCAGTGAGCCGAACGCCTGCCGGATCGCGGCGAGGGCCTGCAGCTGCGGTTTGGCCGTGCCGTCGGGCTCGATCATCCGGAAGCCGTACTGGTGGCCGTAGGAGTCCGACGGCGTCTTGTACGCGCAGTACACGACCCCGAGCTTCACCTGCGGCCACTGCTGCCAGGCCAGGTAGAACGACCGGGACAGGTACGACGCGGCCGTGGCGTCGTCGGGCACGCCGAACAGCCACACCTGGCCGGCCGGCACCGTGTCGTTCGCGTGCACGCTGAAGCCGAACTCGGTCCACCAGATCGGCTTCGCGGCGTCCCCGTTGGCGGCCATCAGGTTGATGATCGCCGGCATGTTCGTCATGCGGGCCTTGCCGGTGATGTCGGTCGACTCCGGCGGCTTGGTCTGGTTGCCCTGGTAGGGGTGCACACCCATGATGTCGAAGGAGCCGCGGGCGCCGAGCGCGTAGCAGTCGCGGATGAACCCGTCGTCGGTCTGCGAGGGTCCGCCGAAGATCACCGGCAGCGACGCCCGGCCGGCCTTGATCGCGGCGTAGGACGCCTTGAGCAGCGGCACGTACTTCACCGCCCGCTGGTAGGCGTCGCTGATGCCGACGAACTCCGACAGGTTCGGCTCGTTCCACACCTCGATCGCGGCCAGCTTCGCGCCGTAGGTCTGCGCGACGAACGTCAGCCACGGCTTGATCGAATTCGGGTCGGCCGGGTACTGCTTCACCTCGCTGCCGGTGCCCGGCCGCGACCAGGCCGGCGACTGGTGCACGGTGAGGAAGATCTGCATGCCGCGCGCCCGCACCGCGTCGATCACCGTCGCCAGGCGCTTGTGGTACCACTGGTTCGGGTCCGGGGCGGCGTTCGTCGGCTGCGCCGACGACCAGCCCACGTCGGTGCGGATCATCTGGACGCCCTGCGCCGCGAGCGTGTCCAGGTGCCTGGTGAACATCGCGTTCGGCGTCAGGCCGTTCCAGTACATCTCCCACGTGCCGTGGAACTGCGCCCCCACCACCGGCGGCGCCGGGTTCACGGCCGGCACGACCAGCGCCTGGCCCACGGCCTCCTCACGCACGGGGGCCGGGCGGTCACTGTCCAGGGACTCACCGACGATCACCGCGCCCGCGACGACCGGCACGGTCACCGCGGCGGCACCCAACAGAGATCGGCGGTTCATCAACGTGTTCTCCTGACCTTGGTTCGTCGTCAGGAAACCGATCGTCCGTCGCCGCGGCCGTCCGAGTGCCGGCCGGGAGCGCCCCGGGTGCGGCGCCGCACGCTACCCGGCGGGCAACTCCGCGCCGCCGCTCTCAGGCCTTGGAGTGGATCGTGACGACGTAGCCGTCGGGGTCGCGGAACGCGAACGTGAGACCGAACGGGCCCTCGGCCGGGTCCTGCACGATCGGCACGCCCCGCTCCACCAGCCGGGCGTGGACGCCGGCCGCGTCCTCGTTGTGGAACCAGACGCCGACGCCGGCACCGAGCTGACCGATCGTGTCGAGGTCCACTCCGGGCAGCGGGTCGCGCACCGCGAACGCCCCGTTGCCGGCGGAGAACGCCGCCGCGTGGGGGTTCGGGTCGGGCAGCCGGTTGAGCCCGACGAGCTCCTGGTAGAAGCGCGCGGACGCCTCCCGGTCACGCACCTGGAAGGAGACGAAGTCGGGGCCGATGGTCGTCATGGCGGTGGTCCTCTCGTCGAGTCAGTGTCAATACACTGACACTGGATTCGCGCAGTGTCAAACTGTTGACATGACGGCGAGCGAGAACCTGGGCGTGTTGATCAAGGAGACGCAGGCGATCCTGCACCAGCGGATGGACGAGGTGCTCCGCCCGCTGGGACTGACCGTGCCGCAGTACGCCTGCCTCCAGGCCCTGCACGACACCCCCGGCATCACCGGGTCGGAGCTCGCCCGGCGGGTGTTCGTGTCCCGGCAGTCGACGAACATCGTCCTGCAAGGCCTGGAGAAGCGCGGGCTCATCACCCGCTCCGACGACCAGGGCCCGCGCCGGGAGCGCGCCACCGAACTCACCGGCGCCGCGGTCGCGCTCCTCGGAGAGGCCCGCACCGGCGTCGCCGCGGTGGCCGGACGGATGACCGGCGGGCTCTCCCCGGCCGACGCCCGGCGACTCCACACCCTGCTCACCACCTGCCGGGACGCGCTCGCCGGCCGGTGAGCTCCGCCGGTCAGTCCTCGATCAGCGCGAGCTGCTTGCTGATCTCCCCCGGGTTGGTGTCACCGGCCACCTTCTGCAGGAACGGCGTGTGGTCGAACACGAAGTCACGCAGCGGACGCAGCGGCGCCGGCGTGTGGTGGAACACCTTGCCCAGCAGCCAGGCCTGCTGCACCTGGCGGGCGGTGTGCGGCTTCCGCGGGTCCTCGTAGGACTGCAGCGCGACGCGCACGGCGTCGGCGTCGGCCAGGTCGACGCCACGCAGCGCGCGACCGACGAAGTAGCCGTCCTCGATCGACATCCCGGCCCCGTACGCGGCGTACGGCGAGGTCGCGTGGGCCGCGTCGCCGGCCAGCGTCACCCGGCCGACCGACCACTGCGTCAGCGGGACCCGGTCACGCAGCACCCAGCGCTGCACGTGCGCCGGATCGGTGGCCGCGATCAGCCCGGGTAACGGCGCCGGGAAACCCTCGGCCAGCGCGGCGGCCACCCGGTGCGGATCCGGCGGCGGCGGCGCGGCCGGGTCGGTCGCGGCGAGCACCCACCACTGGTGACCGCCGGGGATCGAGGTCCAGCTGCCCTGCACGGCCGGGCCGTGGGTGAGCACGCACGAGTTCGGCGTGGTGCCCGGGACCTCGGCGTAGGTGTACCCGCCGACGATGTGCAGCCGGTGTTCGCGCTTGGGCGAATCACCCCAGAGCGTGCGCCGGACGAGGGAGTCGATGCCGTCGGCGCCGATCAGCACGTCGTGCTCGGCGGTGGTGCCGTCGGCGAAGTGCAGCGTCACCGCGCGGTCGTCCGCCTCGAAACGGGTCACCCGCTGGTCGAAGCGGAGCACGTCCGCGGGCAGCGCCGCGAGCATGCGCTCGTAGAGCGCGGGCCGGAGCAGGCCGATGAAGCCGCCGCCGTAGGTGGCCCGGACGGCCTCGTCGAGCTTCACGGTGACCCGCACCCGGCCGCGCAGGTTGCGGAACTGGGTGTCGGTCGGGGTGCCGAGGTCCTCGGTGTCGACGCCGAGCGCACGCAGCGCCTTCAGCGGCGGCGGCCAGAGGTTGAGGATGTTCCCGGCCGGACGGGCCTCCCGGTAGCGCTCGTAGACCACGACGTCGTGGCCGGCCTTCAACACCCCGAGCGCCGCGGCCATGCCCGCGGGTCCGGCACCGAGCACCGCAACCGTCATCGCCGAACCCCCAGAACGATAGTGACCACTACTGTTAGCGTGGAACTGTAGCGCGCACTATCGTTCTGTCAATGGCCGATCTGCACGTCACGCCGCCCAAACAGCGCCGCAGCCGGGAGGCCTGGAACCGGGTGCTCGACGCGGGCGTCGCGATCCTGGCCGAGGAGGGTTACGAGGCGTTCACGATCGCCGCGGTGTGCGACCGCGCCGGCGTCGCGCCACCGGCCATCTACGCCCGGACGAGGAGCAAGGACGCGCTGTTCCTCGCGGTGTACGAGCACGGCATCGCGCGGCTGTCGGCCGACCAGGCCGGACTGGTGGCGCCGGATCCGGGCCTGCCCGCGGCCGAGCTCGTGCGCGCGGTCGTGGCCGCGATCGTCGGGGTGCCGCTGCGTCACCAGGAGTTCCTGCGCCCGATCGTGCTGCTCTCGGCGTCGCACGACGAGGTCCGGCGCCGGGGTTCGGGCTACAGCAGGTCGCTGGGCGCCGCGTTCGTCGACCTGCTCGCGCCGGCGCCGTCCACCGACGTCGAGGCGTGGGCCTGTTTCGACACCGTCTTCGCCGCCGTCATCCTGCGCATCGCCTACGGGCCCGGCTTCGCCACCCCGCACCCCGAGGACGACGACGCGTTCGTCGCGCGCCTCGGCGACCTCGCCGTGCGCTACCTGATCCGGTAAGCTCGCAGGCCACCGGTGGGGTGAGGGCGCCCGGCACGACGGCCGACGCGAATAATCCCTCTCGGTGCCACGTACGGCACCGGGCGAGCACAGGACCATTCGCGTCCCACCTGTGCTGCTCCTGTCGTCACGGGTGGGTGCCCCGTGACGGAGGACCTCGATGTCCGAAAAGTGCCCGTTCAGCGACCCGGCCGCGTTGTTCGACGACCTGGCCCGGGCCCGCACCACGTCCGGTCTGACCTGGAGCACCGCGCTGAACAGCTGGGTCGTCTCCCGCTACGACGACGTGGTGGAGGCGTTGCACCGCCCCGACCTCTACTCCTCGGCCCCCACCGTGCCCGAACTGCCGGAGTTCCTCGCCGGACGCATCCCCGGCCGGGGGACGCTCATCGGGCACGACAACCCGACGCACGACCGGCTGCGGTCGGCCGTCAACACGTTCTTCGTGCCCCGCCGGCTGGTCCGCTACGAGCCCTGGATCGACGCGGCGGCCCACGGCCTGGTCGACGGTTTCGCCGACCGCGGTGCGGCCGAGCTGAAAGCCGAGTTCGGACTCCCGCTGGCGCTGACCACGATCACGCACGTCGTCGGCCTGGACACCGCCCGCGCGGACTGGATCGGCCTGGCCCTCTCGTCCACGCTGGGCCCCCGCGACGTCCACTACGCGCACGTCGATCCGGCCGAGAAACTGCGGGCCTATCTGGAGCTGCACGACTACGTCCGGCAGGTGATGGACGAGCGCCGCCGCGAGCGACGCGACGACCTGATCAGCCACGTGTGGAACGTCCGGGACGCCGGCGAGGTCACGATGACCGACTTCGAGATGCTGTCGCTCTTCCCCGGCCTCCTGCTGGCCGGGCACGAGACGACGTCCAGCCTGATCTGCACCGCCGTGGCCCACCTGCTGTCCCACCCGGGCGCGTACCGGGCCGCCCAGCACGACGACGACACCCGCGCCCGCGCCCTCGAGGAACTGCTGCGCTTCGAGTCGGCGATCACCGGCATGCCCCGCCGGGTCACCCGGGACACCACGCTCGGCGGCACCGCACTGCGGGAGGGCGAGCAGGTGTTCCTGGCCTACGCGTCCGGGAGCCGGGACCCCGCCCGCTTCGACTCCCCCGCCGAGCTGCGCACCGACCGGAATTCCGCGCCGGCGCACCTCGGGTTCGGCCAGGGCATCCACGCGTGCCTGGGCGCCCCGCTGGCCCGGTTGCTGCTCCGCACCGAACTGCGTGTCCTGCACGAACGCCTGCCCGGCCTGCGCCTGGCCACACCGCTCGCCGACCTGACCTACGGACCGGTCTCGTCCGCGCGCGGCCTGACCCACCTGCCGCTGCGCTGGGACCCCGCACCGCGCCGGGCCACCCGCCGCCGGTCGGCTCCGCTGACCGCCACGATCACCGGACGAACCGCGCTGACCGACGACGTCGTCGAGCTCGAACTCGCCGGCGACCTCCCGCCCTGGCAGCCCGACGCGCACATCGACGTCCACCTCGGCGACGGCCTGGTCCGGTCGTACTCGCTGTGCGGCGACCCCGCCGAACGGCACTGGCGCATCGCCGTGCGCCGGGACGGTGTCGGGTCCCGCCACGTGCACGAACGGCTCGCGGTCGGCGACACCGTGCGCCTCGGTGGGCCGCGCAGCAACTTCGGGCTCGTCGACGCCCGGCGCCACCTGTTCATCGCCGGCGGCATCGGGATCACGCCGTTCCTGCCGATGCTGGGCACGGTCGAGCCGTGGCGGCTGGTGTACCTCGGGCGCGGCGAGGCGTCGATGCCCTACGCCGCGCGGCTGCGTGAACGCCATCCCGGCCGGGTCACGCTCTGGTCCGGACCGGGCCGCTTCGACCTCGCCGCGCTGCTGGCCGGCACCGACCCCGACACCGCGGTCTACTGCTGCGGCCCCGAACGGCTCGTCGCGGCGGTCGAGGCGCTCGCGCCGGGCGTCCGCACCGAACGGTTCGCGCCCCGTCCGCTCCCGCCGACGACCCACGGCGAGTTCGACGTCACGCTGGCCGCCTCGAACCGGACCGTTACCGTCGCGGCGGGCGAGTCGGTGCTCGACGCGATCAACCGGGCCGGCGCGAACGTGCCCTCGACCTGCCGGGAAGGAACGTGCGGCACCTGCGAGGTGCGGGTGCTGGCCGGTGAGCCCGAGCACCGCGACTCCGTGCTCACCGCGGCCGAACGCGCGGCCGGCACGTATCTCCTGCCGTGCGTGTCGCGCTCACGGACCCCGTCGATCACCCTCGACGTCTGAGCCGGTGTCCAGGAGCTTGAGCAGGGTCCGGCGGAACTCGGCGCGCTCGTGGGCGTCGAGGCGGGACATCATCGTGGTGAACTCGCCGGCCAGCGCGGCGAGGGCCCGCTCGAGCACCTCCCGGCCCCGCGGTGTCGTCGCGAGGCGGTGACGGCGCAGGTCGCCCTCGTCGATCTCGCGACGCACCAGGCCGGCCGCGACGAGGTTACGCAGGTACGTCGTGATGCTCGCCTTGGGCAGCATCAGCTTCGCCGCGAGCTCGGCCGGATAGCGGCAGGTGTCGACCTCGTCGAGGACGAAGAACTCCTTCGTCTCGATGCCCAGCGCCGCCAGCTGCGGTTCGGCGGCGTTCATCACGCGGGTGAGGAGGCGCTGGTTGAGCTTCCACAACTGGGCGGAGTCGTCGTCGGCCATCGGCACGTCCTCGAGGTGGTACGGTTCTGAACTAGTTCCAAACCGAACTAGTGCGCTCTGTGAACAACCTTATCGAGAAGGAGATCGACCCGTGATCCGGCACCTCTCCGTCCCGCGCGAGACCTTCGAACTGGCGGCCGATCTGTACCTGCCCGACGACGCCGACGGCCCGCTGCCCGCGGTCGTGCTCTCCACCCCCGGCAGCAGCGTCAAGGAGCAGATCGGCGCCAACTACGCGTCCCGGCTGGCCCGGCACGGGTTCGCCGCGCTCACGTTCGACCCGGCCCACCAGGGGCAGAGCGGCGGCGAACCGCGCGACCTGGAGGACCCGTACCGGCGCGGCGAGGACATCTCCTACGCCATCGACGCCCTGAGCACCGTGCCCGGCATCGACGCCGGGCGCATCGGGGCGCTGGGCATCTGCGCCGGTGGCGGCTACGCCGTGCACACCGCACGCACCGACCACCGGATCAAAGCGCTCGGCACCGTGGTGGCGGGCAACATGGGCACGTCCTGGCGCTCGGCCGCGTTCGCCCCGGACGGCCCGGTCGCGGCGCTCGACGCTCTCGCCGCGGCGCGGTCGACGGAGGTGGCCGCGGGCACGCTGGGCCGCGTCAACTGGCTGCCCGACACGCTCGAGGAGGCCAACGCCGCCGGGCTCACCGATGTGGACACCACCCAGGCCGTCACGTACTACCGGACGCCGCGCGGCGGCAACGCCCACTCCACCAACCGCCGCCTCTCCCGCGGCGACGCCCTGCTCCTCGGTTACGACGCGTTCCACCTGGTCGAGGAGTTGCTCACCCAGCCCCTCCAGGTGATCGTCGCCGGCCGCAAGGGCAACACCGGCCAGTACGAGGCCGGGATGAAGCTCTGGGAACTCGCCCCGAACCCGGTCGACCTGATGGTCGTCGACGGCGCCGGCCACTACGAGATGTACGACGAACCACGCTACGTCGACCCGGCCGTGGCCCGCCTGGCCACGTTCTACCGGGCCCACCTCTGAGCACACCACGCTAGCTTCGACCGATGACCCGCGAGCACTGGACAACAGCCACCCTCGGCCGTGGACGGCGTCTGGAGTCCGTCGAGCGACTCACCGGAGGCACCAAGAAGGGCGTCTACCGCTTAACGATGGACGACGCGACCACCGTGATCGCCTACCGCTGGGACGACACCGAGAACTTCTGGCCACCGGCCGAGGGCGACGACGACCTCACCGATCCCTTCTCCCCCGGCCTCGGACCCGACCAGTTCCTGGCCGCGCACGCCCGTCTGCGGGCGCTCGGGGTCCGGGTCCCGGAGATCCGCTTCGTCGGCGCGGACGGGCTCGTTCTGGTCGAGGATCTCCCCGGTGAAAACCTGGAACAGTTGCTCGCCCGGGACCCGGATGCGGCCGCTCCGGTCCTGGCCCGGCTGGCCGAGTCGCTGGACGCGATGGCGCGCTACCGCGCACCGACGTACGGCAAGGTCGCCGTGGTCGACGGCGGCGGGACGTCCCGGGGGACGTCGTGCCCGGCGGTCGTCCTCGACCGGGCGATCGGCGACCTCGCCGAGGCGGCCGCCCGCGACGACCGGGTGGCCGACGCCCACGACCGGTTGCTCGAGCGCCTGTCGAGCCTGGCCGAGGACGTGCGGCCACGCGCCGAGTACGCCGTCGTCCACGGCGAACTCGGCCCCGATCACGTCCGGATCGGCGCGGACGGCCACCCTGTCCTGATCGACCTCGAGGGCGTGATGTATTTCGACGTCGAGTGGGAGCACGCCTTCCTCGAGATCCGCCTGCACGACGCCTACCGGCCCCTCCGCGCGGAAGGGCTGGACGAGGCCCGGCTCGCGCTCTACCGGCTCGCCGAGCGGCTGTCGCTGACCGCGGGTCCGCTCCGGCTCCTGGACGGCGGCGTCCCCGGCCGGGCGTTCCTGGCCGCCGTCGCCGAGCACAACCTGACGCGGGCGTTGAGGGGCGCGTAGCTCGTCGTCGGGACCGCGCTGGACTCGCGTTCCAGCGGATTTCCAGTGGACTGCGATCTCATCCCTGCCGTGTGGAACAGCGCGAGGAGGAGGTCCCGGTGACAACTGATCCGGAACGAGCACGAGCCGTCCGGCAACTGCGCAGGAAACGCGGTCTGCAGGTGCACGCCCTGTGGTTCGTGCTGGTCACCCTGGTGCTGATCGTGGTCTGGTTGATCTGGCTCCGGTCGATCTTCTTCTGGCCGCTCACCGGGCTGCTGCCGTGGGCGGTGGGGCTCGCGTTCCACGCCTGGGCGGTCTCCCACCCGTCCGAGTTCGACGACGCCCGCATCGAGCGGGAGATGGACCGGCTGCACCACCGCCGGTCCGGCCTGGACTGAGCGTGGAGCGATACGACGCCGTCGTGATCGGATCGGGCCTCGGCGGGTTGGCCGCGGCCCGGGCGCTCGCGCAGTTCGGCCACGCCCGGGTGCTCGTGCTGGAGCAGCACTACACGCTGGGCGGGATGACCCACGAGTTCTCCCGGGACGGTCGCTTCGAGTTCCCGACCGGGATGCACTACCTGGGGGCGGGCTCCGAGCCGTTCCTGGCGTTCCTCACCGACGGCCGCGCCCAGTTCGCGCCGCTCCCCGAGGAGTTCGAGGTACTGCACCTCGCCGGGGGCGAGCAGGGGCTCGGCCGCGACTTCGAGTTCTCGATCCCCGCCTCCGGTGAACGGTTCCGGGCCCGGCTCAAGGAACGGTTCCCGCACGAGGCCGGGAACGTCGACCGCTTCTTCGCCTCGGTCGCCCGGGCACGCACCGGGCTGGCCGCCCGCAACGTCCTCTCCTCGTTCCCGGCCGCGATCCGCCGGATCGGGTTCCCGCTCGTCGAGCGCCTCTACCCGGCCACCTACCGCACGGTCCGGGACGAGTTGGCGCGCCACTTCCGCGACCCGGTCATCCGGGCCGTGCTCGCCGCCCGCTGGGAGCTCTACGGCACCCCGCCCGACCGGAGCGCGTTCGGCTACCACGCCAGCGTGCCGATGACCTACTACCTCGACGGCGGCACCCATCCCGTCGGCGGTCCGAAGCAGATCAGCGGGTTGATCGTCGAGAGCCTGGAACGCCGCGGTGTGCTGCTGCGCGCCCGCCAGCAGGTCACCCGGATCGTCACCGAGCGCGGCCGGGCGACCGGCGTGGAGGTCGAGGACCGCACCACCGGCGACCGGTACGAGGTGCGGGCACCGACGGTCGTCTCCGCGATCGGCGTGCGCAACACGTACGCGCTGCTCGGCCTGGAGGTTCCGGCGCTGCCGGCGGAGATGTCGACGCTCATGCTGTTCGCCGGGCTGACGAAGTCACCGGCCACGTTCGGCCTGCGCGGCGAGAACCACTGGTTCGTCGGCGAGGACTCGCTCTACGTCTCGTTCGCGTCGCTCAACGACCCCGCGGCCCGCTTCCACACGGTCGAGGTGCTGCAACTGGTCGACACCGCCCAGGTCGACGCGTGGCGGGGCTCCACCGCGGACACCCGCCCGGCGGCGTACCAGGCGTTCAAGGACGACACCGTGCGGCGCCTGATCGGACGGCTGGACGCCCGCTGGCCCGGCTTCGCCGACAACGTCGCGTTCACCGAGCTGGCGACGCCGCTCTCGTTCGAGACCTACCAGCGCAGTCCGCGCGGCGCGTTCTACGGGCTGTCGGCCACCCCGGAGCGGCTGCGCTCGGGCGTCGCCGGGTGCCGGACGCCGGTCAAAGGCGTCGTCGTGGCCGGTCAGGACGCCTGGAACGCCGGGGTGGTCGCGGCCGCGGCCGGCGGGTTCATGGCGGCGAACGCGGTGCTGAAACCACGCCAGGTGGGGGCGCTGTGGCGTGCGGTCCGGACGCCGGAGACGGTTCCGCCGTGGCGCGGCTACCTGCGGGTCAGCCGGGTCGAGGCGCTGACCCCCACGGTCCGGCGGCTGCGCCTGGCCCCGCTCGACGGCGGCACGCTGCCGTTCGAGTTCACCGCCGGGCAGTACGTCACGGTCGGCCTGCCGGTCGCGGTCGAGCCGATCGAGCGCTCGTACTCGATCTCGAGCCGCCCCGGGGAGCGGCGGTTCCTGGAGATCACGGTCAAACACGAACCGCGCGGGCTGGGCTCGACGTTCTTGCACGACGAGGTGGACGTCGGGCTCGCGCTGGCGGTGAGCGGCCCGCACGGCGAGTTCACGTACGCGCCGACACCCGGCGCCCTGCTGCTGATCGCGGGCGGCGTCGGCATCACGCCGTTGCTGAGCATGCTCGCCGCGGCCGCCGACGGCGGGCACCCCGGGCCGATCGTGCTGCTGGCGAGTTTCCGCAGCGAGGAGGAGGTGCTCTTCCGCGCGGAGATCGACGCGCTGCGCCTGCCGGGGCTGCGTGTCTTCCGCTACGGCGCCGGGCACGGCCGGATCGACCGGGACGCGGTGGCACCGCACGTCGCCGGGGTGTCGCGGGTCCACGTCTGCGGGCCGCCGTCGATGATGCAGGACGTCCTGGATCTGCTGACGACGCTCGGCGTGCCGCGCGAGGCGATCCGCACCGAGGCGTTCGTGTCCGGACGCAGCACGCTCACGCGCCGGGAGCGGGCCCACGCGATCGCGCTGGCGGCCCACGGGGAACAGTTCACGATCACCGCCGACGACGGCGCGTTCCCGTGCCGGCCGGGCCAGACGATCCTCGACGCCGCGAACGCCGCGCACATCCCGTTCCCGCAGTCCTGCGGCGAGGGCGCCTGCGGCACCTGCCGGGTGCGGGTGCTCTCCGGTTCCTACGAGACCGACACCCGCGGGCTGTTCACCACCGCCGAGCTGGACGCCGGCTGGCGCCTGGCCTGCCAGACCCTCCCCACCGAGAACCTCCGGATCGGAGCACCATGAGCATTCCGAACGTCGTCCTCGTCCACGGCGCCTGGGTCGACGGGTCGGGCTGGCGCGCCGTCCACGACCTGCTCATCGCCGACGGCTTCGCGGTGAGCGTCGTCCAGAACCCGACCGTGACGCTGGCCGACGACGCGGCCGCCGTCCGGCGGGTCCTCGACACGCAGAACGGCCCCACCGTGCTGGTCGGGCACTCCTACGGCGGCGCGGTGATCACCGAGGCCGGCACCCACGACCGCGTCGCCGCACTCGTCTACGTCGCGGCGTTCGCTCCGGACCAGGGCGAGAGCGTGAACAGCCTGATTCCCGAGCCGCCGCCGGGCACACCGGTGCCGCCGATCCTGCCGCCCGCCGGCGGGTTCCTGCTGCTCGACCGGGACAAGTTCGCCGAGGCGTTCGCCGCCGACCTGGCGCCGGAGGACGCCCGCTTCCTGGCCGCGTCGCAGACCCCCTGGGGCCTGGGCGCGATCGGGGGTGTGATCAGCGAAGCGGCGTGGCGCAGCCGGCCGAGCCGGTACCTGCTCACGACCGAGGACCGGATGATCCCGCCGGCCGGTCAGCGGGCGATGGCCGAGCGGATCGGGGCCGAGGTCACCGAGGTGGCGGCCAGCCACGCGGTCTACGTCTCCCAGCCGGAGAGCGTCGCCACCGTGATCCGGGCGGCCGCATTTACATCAAACTAGTTTGATGCAATGCTCGAGGCATGGCTGATCCGGCACCGGTCCTCCTTCGTGCGGCGGGGCACCCGCTGCGCTGGCGCCTGCTCGGCGAGCTCGCCGAGAGCGACCGGCAGGTGCAGGAGCTGACGGCACGGGTCGGCCAGCCCCAGAACCTGGTCTCCTACCATCTCGGCCGGCTGCGCCAAGCCGGCGTCGTGCGGTCGCGGCGCAGCAACGCCGACGGCCGGGACACCTACTACCACCTCGATCTGGCCCGCTGCGCGGGGTTGCTCGCCGCCACCGGCGCGGCGCTGCACCCCGCGCTGCGGCCGGTCGCGCCGCCGCCCCCGGCCACCGTCACGGGCCGGGTGCTGTTCCTCTGCACGAGCAACAGCGGCCGCTCGCAGCTGGCCGAGGCCCTGCTGCGTCACCGCTCCGGCGGCGCGGTCGACGTCGTCAGCGCGGGCAGCCACCCCAAGCCGGTGTCCGACCACGCCGTCGCGGTGCTGGCCGGTTACGGCATCGACGCCACCGCCGCGCGGGCCAAGCACCTGGACGACTTCCGCGGCCGGCGCTTCGACCACGTCATCAGCCTGTGCGACCGGGTGCGCGAGATCTGCCCGGAGTTCCCGGGCCACCCGCACGTCGTCCACTGGAGCCTGCCCGACCCGGGCCGCGACCCCGACGGCCGCGCCGCCTACGCCCGGGTCGCCGCCGAGCTCGACGAACGCATCGGCTTCCTGCTGCACACGCTCGCTACCGGAGGTGCCTCATGACCACCGACACGACCGTCCACGTCCGCTACCTCGTCGACGACGTCGAGGCCGCGGTCGCGTTCTACACCGCCCACCTCGGCTTCGACGAAGGCTTCCGCGCGGTCCCCGCGTTCGCCGACGTGCGCCGCGGCAACCTGCGCCTGCTGCTGTCCGGCCCGGCCAGCTCGGCCGGGCGGCCGATGCCCGACGGCACCCGCCCGCACGCCGGTGGCTGGAACCGCATCCACCTGCTCGTCGACGACATCGACGCCGAGGTGGCCCGGCTGCGCGCGGCCGGGGTCGGGTTCCGCAGCGACGTCGTCGCCGGGCCGGGCGGGAAGCAGATCGTCCTGGACGACCCGGCCGGCAACCCGGTCGAGCTGTTCCAGCCCGCGGGCACGTAGGTGGTCGGTCTCGGAACGGTCCTGACGGAGTGGGGCCGGATCGGGTGCATCGGGTTCGGCGGGCCGCCCGCGCACATCGCGTTGCTGCGCAGGCTCTGCGTCGACGACCGGAAATGGCTGACCGCGCAGGAGTTCGAGGACGGCGTCGCCGCCTGCAACCTGCTGCCCGGGCCGGCCTCCACCCAGCTGGCGATCTTCTGCGCCTGGCGCGTCGCGGGGCGGGCCGGGGCACTCGTCGGCGGCGCCGCGTTCATCCTGCCCGGGCTGGTCGTCATCCTGGGGCTGGCCGCGCTGTTCCTGGCCGGCGACCCACCCACCTGGGTGACGGCCGCCGGCGCCGGAGCGGGCGCCGCGGTGGCGGCCGTCGCGGTCCACGCGGGCGCCGGGCTGGCACCGGCCGGGTGGAACCGCGCCACGGCCGACGGCAGCCGGGTGCGTTGGTGCGCCTACGTGCTCGCCGGCCTGGCCGCGGCGGCGCTGCTCGGACCGTGGCTCGTCGTGGTGCTGCTGGCCTGCGGCGTCGCCGAGGTGCTGCGCCGGCGGCTCCCGGTGCCCGGCCCCGGCCGTCCACTCGCGATCCCGCTGCTGGCCGGTACCGCCGGGGGTGGCGTCCTGCTCCCGATCGCCTGGGTCGCGCTCAAGGTGGGCGCGCTCTCCTACGGCGGCGGGTTCGTCATCATCCCGCTGATGCGTGCCGACGCCGTCGACCACTACGGCTGGATGACCGACGCCGAATTCCTCAACGCGGTCGCGCTCGGCCAGATCACGCCGGGGCCGGTCGTGCAGACCGTCGCCGTCGTGGGGTACGCCGCCGCCGGGCTCGGCGGGGGCGTCCTCGCCTCGATCGTCGCGTTCAGCCCGTCGTTCACCGTCGTCCTGCTCGGCGCCGACCGCTTCGACCGCCTGCGCGCCGACGCCCGCGTCCGCGCGTTCCTCGACGGGTCCGGGCCGGCGGCGATCGGCGCGATCCTCGGCTCGGCGATCCCGCTCGCGCTCGCACTGAGCGAGTGGTGGCAGTTCGCGGTGCTGGCCGCGGCCGCGGTGACGCTCTTCGTGCTGCGCCGCGGTGTGGTCACGACGCTGCTCGGCGCCGCCGCGGTCGGCGTGGCCGTGGTCGCTCTCGGCGCGCCCCTCCCCTAGCCGATTTCGCTGCGCGAGGGTCCGGCCCACCCGGCCGAGTTGGCCGCCGGGCTGGGCACGTCCCGGCCGAACCTCTCCGACCACCTGGCCCGCCTGCGTGGCTGCGGCCTGGTCGCGGCCGCGCCGGAAGGCCGCGGCACCCGCTACGAACTGGCCGACGCCCGCCCCGCCCACGCGCTCGGTGACCTGCTCGGCCCGGTGCTCTCCGCGGCCCGGCGCCGGGCGCGAGCCCGGGTCGGTGTCCGCGGTCGCGGTGAAGGAAGTCGCCGGTTCCGCCGGGGGCGCGGCTCGGCCACGTCCGGCGGTGGCCGGGGCGAAGTGCTTAGGTTCAGGGGTGCCTGAACTGCCGGAAGTGGAAACCGCCCGTGCCGTCATCGAGCGCGCCGCCCTGAAGCGCCGGATCGTGGCGGTCGACGACACCGACAGTTACGTGTGCCGGCCGCACCCGCCCGGCCAGATCCGGGACGCCCTGCTCGGCACCGAACTCACCGAGGCGCACCGGCGCGGCAAGACGATGTGGTGCGACACCGCGACCGGCCCGGTGCTCGGCCTCCACCTGGGCATGTCCGGCAAGATCGTGGTCACCGAGGCGGACGGCACCGAGGTCGACGGCGGTGACTACTGGGCCTACGGCCGCACGAACGGCGAGCACCGCTTCTGCCGGTTCTCGCTGACGTTCGCCGACGGCGGTGTGCTCCGCCTGCTCGACCCCCGCCGCCTGGCCCGGGTGCGGCTCGACCCGAACGTCGACGACCTGGGCCCGGACGCCGCCACGATCACCGCCGCCCGGTTCGCCCGTGCCGTCGGCGCCGGACGGGCGCCGGTCAAGGCCCGGCTGCTCGACCAGCACGCGCTGGCCGGCGTCGGCAACCTGCTGGCCGACGACGTCCTGTGGCGCGCCGGGGTGAACCCGGCGCGGCCGGTCGACGCGCTCACCGACGCCGACCGACGCCGCCTGCACCGCGCGCTGCGTGCCGCGATCGACGAGGCCGTGCGTGACGGCGGCGTGCACACGCTGCCGCTCGTCCCGGAGCGCCGCCCCGGCGGCCAGTGCCCGCGCGACCACACGATCCTCGTCCACGCCACGGTCGGCGGCCGCACCACGTACTGGTGCCCGAAGCATCAGGCCGGGTGACTCAGGCCGGGTGACTCAGGAGGCGGTACTGCAGCCCCGCCGCGACGGCCTCCAGCAGCGCGATGTCCACGTAGTGGCAGAACATCGCACCCAGGTACGACGGACCACCCCACGCGTTGACCGGAAAGTTGGGGTCGAGGCCGGCGAAGACCTGGAACGCCGCGCGGAAGAGCAGCCAGGCCTGCACGACCGCGAGGAGAGCGACGACGAGCAGGCGCGGCCAGTGCGCCGGGCGGGACCGTCCACGCCGGAACGTCGCCGCGAGCCGCGCCGTCGCCCGGCGCCGGAGCGGGGCGGTCAGCAGGTCCCACCGCCGCCGACGAGCGATCACCCCCAGACCGGCCAGCAGGACACCGGTGAGGATCAGGTGCGGGAGCCAGGCGTCGGTGCCGGCGACCTGCGCCTGCCGGACCGGCGATCGGTGGAGGTAGTAGATCAGCCCTCCGACGAGTCCCGCGGCGACACTGACCAGGGCAATCGTCACGGCGAAGCGTGACTTCTCGGTTTCAACCGTCATGGCCCCGATACTTCGACACCGGGTGCCCGTTCCGCGTCGCGCTACGGAGTGGTCCGTTCGGTGATACCACGGTATGACGGGCCCAGCGCCCAGGCGGCGAGGAGGTTCAGCGCGTCGGCGCTGGGTGAGCCCGGCTCGGCGGAGTAGACGGTCAGCGCGCCGCCGGGCCGGGTGCGCAGGTCGAGGGTCTCCCAGCTCAGCGAGAGCTCACCGACGAGCCGGTGCCGGAACACCGTGACCCCGGTGGCGTGGGTGACGACGTCGTGCAACGCCCAGCGGCGGCGGAACTCGTCGCTGCGCGCGGAGAGCTCACTGATCAGGGCGCACAGGCCCTGGTCGTGGGCGTCCTGCCCCAGCGCGGTGCGCAGGTTGGCCGCCACCGTGTCGGCGACGCCGCTCCAGCCGGGGAAACAGTGCGGCGCCGCAGGATCGAGGAACACGAACCGGGCCAGGTTCGGCGGACCGGCGAACATCTCGCTGAGCAGGGCCCGGCCGAGCGGGTTCGCGGCCAGGACGTCGGCCTGGGCGTTGGACAGGAACGCCGGACCGGTGATCGCGTCGAGCGTCCACTGCAGGCTCGGCCGGATCGCCGTCTCCGGAGCCGGTGCGCGTGGACGCAGCACGGCCGCGCTGCCGTTGGCCTCGTGCGCCAGCCGCATCAGGTACGCTCGCTCGGCGTCGTCGAACTGGAGCGCCCGCGCGATCGCGTCGAGCACCCCGGCCGAGGCACCGGCCAGCGACCCCCGTTCGAGCTTCGCGTAGTACTCGGGGCTCATCCCGGCCAGCAGCGCGACCTCGCTGCGCCGCAGCCCCTTGACCCGCCGCCGGCCGACGACGGGCAGCCCGGCCCGCTCGGGCGTGATCCGGGCTCGGCGGGTGGTCAGGAAGTCGCGTACCTCGGCAGCGCAGTCATCCACGCCTCCACGCTAGGTCGAACCACGCGCCGGAGCGACGTACTGTCGGTACACGTTTCGACCGGGACTTCCGGGCGACCGGCGGCGCGGCTGAACTCGACGACATGACAACCGCATTCGATCCGTACGACCTGGCCGGCCGGCGGCTGGCCAACCGCATCGCGATGGCCCCTATGACACGTAACCGCGCGACCGGTCCGGGAGCCACCCCGACCGAGCTGATGGCCACGTACTACGCGCAGCGGGCCGGCGCCGGGCTGATCGTCACCGAAGGCATCCAGCCGTCCGGAGTGGGACAGGGGTACCTGAATACGCCGGGCCTGCATTCGGACGAGCAGGTGGCCGCCTGGCGGACCGTCACCGACGCCGTCCACGCCCGGGGCGGCGTGATCTTCGCGCAGCTCATGCACGCCGGCCGGATCGGTCACCCCGCCCTGCGCCCCGGCGGCCCGGCACCGGTCGGCCCCTCGGCGGTGCCCGCGGTGGTGGAGGTGTTCACCGCCGACGGTCCGCGTCCGAGCGCCGTCCCGCGCGCGTTGACCGAGGACGACATCCACGGCACGATCCGCGACTACGCCGACGCCGCACGCAACGCGATCGAGGCCGGCTTCGACGGCGTCGAGCTGCACGGCGCGAACGGGTACCTGATCCACCAGTTCCTCTCGGCCAACGCCAACCGGCGCACCGACCGGTGGGGCGGCTCGGTCGAAGGGCGGATCCGGTTCGCCACCGAGGTCGCCGACGCCGTCGTCGTGGCGGTCGGGCGCGACCGGGTCGGGTTCCGGATCTCGCCGTTCAACCCCTTCAACGACATCACCGAAGTCGACGTCGAGGCGACGTACACGGCGCTGATCGCCCGCCTCGACGTGGCCTACCTGCACGTGCTGGAGTCCGGTGACCACCGTGACCTCACCCTGCGTCTCCGCGCGCAGTGGCCGGGAACCTTCCTGCTCAACGCCCCGGAGGTGCCCGGCCCGGAACGCCTGACGCTGGTCGCGGACGGCACCGCCGACGTCCTCACGTTCGGCGCGATGTTCCTCGCCAACCCCGACCTGCCGGCCCGTCTGGCCGCCGGGGGCCCCTTTAACGTCCCCGACCTCTCCACGGCCTACGGCGGCGACCACCGCGGCTACACCGACTACCCACCCCTGGCCGGCTGAACATCCGCCGGCGGCGGCCGGCTCTCCGCTCCTGGCGGCCGGCTCTCCGCTCCTGGCCGCCGGCTGTCGGCCCCTGGCGGCCGGCTGTCGGCCCCTGGCGGCTGACGTGGCGCGGCGCCGTGCCGCCGCCCCCATCCGACACCTGCCCGCACCGCAAGCCGGCCTGGCCGAACTCTCCTGGATCACCCGCCCGGCGACCGGCTCTTCGTGCTCCATCCGGCCGGGCTACCGACTCGTCGTGCTCCACCTGCCGAAGCGGGCCTTGCTCATTTCGTGCCACGGCGGGCCCTGTTCGTTGGTGGGACGGCTCGCTCGAGTTCGGTCGGATCCCGGGCCGTCGCCGGCCTACCGGTGCGGCGAGCCGGTACGACGGCCTCGCCGCACCGGAGCGTCGCCGGGGGACCCGGGCAAGGCCGGTCAGCCGGCGTTGATCACGCCGCTCATGACGCGCTCGGCGGCGACCGGTGGGAGGCGGAGAAGGCCGCGGGGTTCGGCGCGGCTCAGGGTCTCGTCGGCGGCGGGGTCGGCCAGGACCACGTGGTAGTCGAACGCGCCGCCGACCGGGGTGCGCGGCTTGAAGGCCGGGCAGTCCCAGCGGCCTTTTCTCATATCGCACCGCTTGCGGGGATGGAAGCGGTCATCTGAGGTTCGTTCCACCGCCCACAGCGTGCCGTCGGGTGACCCCGTCACGATCCCGGTGGCCCCGTCGCCGCTCTTGAACGGGCGTCCGTCCCGGGGCGCGACGAAGTCGAGGACGACCGACGGTGAAACGCTCCCCGATGCGCTGGGCACCACGGACTCCGGCACCCCAGCCCCGGACGCCATGGCCCCGGACGCCGTGGACCCGACCTCCTCGGACCGGCTCGAGGCCGCATCGGACCCCGCCTCTCCCGAGCCGCTACCGGCCGCGTACCCCCACACCCCGACCACCACCGCCGCGACCGCCACCGAGCCCGCACCCACCCACACCACCCGCCGCGACCTGGCCGCCGCCGTCCCGGGCCCGGGCGGACCGGCCGCCGCCGTCCCGGGCACGTCCGGATCGGCCGCCGCCATCCCGGGCAGGGGCGGAACCGGCGGGAGCCGAGGGCCCAGCACCGGGGGCTCGCCGAGTTCGATCCCGATCACCGCGGGCTGGCCGGTCAACAGCCGCAACAACGGTTCCACGCCCGCGCCGGAGAGCTCCGCCACCTCGACGTACGACGTCGAATACGGCCGCAGGAAACGCGGAACGTCCTCGCGTGTGCGTCCCGGCAACAGCACCGGCACGATCTTCCGGATCCCCGACTCGTGGTCGCGGTACAGCTCCTCGACCAGCTCCATCGCCTCGAAGCGCACGCCGCGGCGCTCGTCCCGTTCGGCGAGCCCGTCGGCGGTGCGCCGGTACTCCGGTGACGCGATCACGAGCACGAAGTCGGCCCGGTCGATCTGGCGCCGCATCCACGCCGGCCAGTCCGTGCGCCGCTCGGCCGCGGGCAGGTCGAGCCGCGCGTCGATGCCGCGCTCGCGCAGCAACGTCCAGAGCGTGCACACGTCGGCACTGTGCTCCGGGGAGTCGTGAGCGTAGGAGAGAAAGACGCGGACCGATGCCATCGAGCAGCACTCTATGCGACCTATCGAGCACCCGGTGTCAGGGCCGCACCAGCGCGAACGTCGCCGCCACGGCGATCACGTACCCGACGACGAGGGCGGCGACCAGCCGTCCGGCCACCCGGGTCGGCCGCGCGAACGTGACCACACCGGCCACCACGAGCACGAACGCGCCGACGTACATCGTCGCCGCGCGCTCGTGGTTCTTGGCGACGACGTCGCCGGTGAACAACCCGATCAGGGCCAGCAGAACCGCGACTCCCCCGGCGACCCGGGGCCACCACCCGCTCATGGGGCGCAAGCTATCCGACGGCCGCAATCACCGGCGCTTCGGCGTCGGCGCGTTCACCTGGTACTTCCAGCCGACCAGCCGCACGACGATGCACACCACCGCGCCGGCCACCGCGAACACCGCGCTGCTGCTCCCGGCGCGGTGCGCGACGACCGGCACGGCCGCGCCGAGCAGCGCGGGCACCGCGTACAGGCCCTCGCGCAGCACGGCCGGGACCTCACGGAGCAGGACGTCACGCAGCATCCCGCCGCCGATGCCCGTCACCGCACCGAGGATGATCGCCTGCGCCGGGCCGAGCCCGAACTGCAACGCCTTGCTGGCGCCGGTGACGGCGAACAGCCCGAGCCCGAGCGCGTCGAACACGGTGACGCTCGACTCGACGCGTTCCAGCACGTGGCCGGCGAAGAAGCACACCAGTCCGGCGGCCGTCACGGCGGCCAGGTAGCGCCAGTCCCGGAACGTCGCGGGTGGGGTGCCGATCAGCACGTCGCGGGCGATACCGCCGGCCAGTGCGACGACCGCGGCGAGCACGAGCACCCCGAACAGGTCGAGGTTCGCGCGTACCGCGGCCAGGCCGCCGCTGAGGCCGAACACGAACGTGCCCAACAGGTTGAGCACCAGGATGAACAGCGGGTCGATCTCCATTGACCAGCAGCGTAAGCGCACTGTGAGCTCGGCCTCGCGTCGCCGTCCCGACAGTTCGTAGGAGTCCTACCTGGAGCCTACGTACTCTTCCGCCGTGCGTACCCGACGGCGATCCCACGCCCTGGCCGTGGTCGTGCTCGTGGCCACGGCGGCCCTCGTCGCCGGCGGAACGAGACCGCCGTCGGCCACCTCGACCGAGCCCCCGCACTCGCTGTACCGCGTCATCTGCGATCTGAAGGGCAAGGAGATCGCACTCGGCTGTACGCCCGCCACCGCGATCCGGGTGGAGGGTGGGCCACCGGTCGCGGTCGCCGACGCCAACCTGACGTACGACAACCTGGGCGCCGCGTACGACTTCTTCGCCAGGTACCTGGGCCGCGACTCCGTCGACGGGAAAGGCATGCCGCTGCGGGCGCTGGTCAACGCGTGCGACGGGCTGAACTGCCCGGTCCGGGGCAGCTTCTGGGCGAACGACCACTTCGTCGTCGGGGTCGACGCGGCCGCCGGGGACGACGTCGCCACCCACGAGCTGACGCACGGCATCACGTCGTACACGTCGAACCTCGCCTACACCTATCAGTCCGGCGCGATCAACGAGTCGATGTCCGACGTCTTCGGGGAGTTCGAGGACCAGCTGTTCGCGGTGCCGGGCAGCAACGACGAGCCGCAGAACGACTGGCTGTTCGGCGAGGACGAGGCCGAGTACGACCCGGTGCGCAGCCTGGCCGACCCGACCAGGGTGCTGGGCACGGAGGGCTACCGCTCCCCCGACCGCATGCACTCGCCGTACTACTTCGTGTCCGGCGACGACGTCGACCCGGCCGCACCGGAGGACAGCGGGGGCGTGCACTACAACAGCGGCGTGGGCAACAAGGCCGCCTGGCTGATCGCCGCGCCCGGCACGCACGCGTTCAACGGGCAGCGGGTGACCGGCATCGGCGTTCCCAAGGCCGCCCGGCTCTACTACCGCGTCCTGCGGTCGTTACCGTCGGCGGCGGACTACCCCGACCTCGCCGCGGCGCTGACCGGCGCCTGCGCCGCGCTGGCCGCCGAGCACACCGCCGGGTTCACCACCGGCGACTGCGTCCAGGTGGAGCGGGCCGTCGTCGCCACCGAGATGCGGTTGCCGCCGCTCGCGCCCGGGGCGGCGCTGGTGCCTCCGGCGCCGGTCTGTCCGGCCGGTACCCGCGCGACGGTGCTGGCCGCCGACGGTTTCGAGCGGGCCGAGGCCGGTCCGTGGGCGGTGACCGGGCAGTGGCGCTACCCGCCGGCCCGGGGCGACGACCCGGCCTACACCGACACCCAGTTCCACGTCTACGCGAAGGAGGGCCGGCGTTCGCTGGAGTCGTTCACGCCCAGCGACCTGCTCGACGCCCCGCCGCCCCGGCAGAGCACCGCGACCTGGAAGACGACGATCGCCGTGCCGTCCGGCACCCGCGCCTACCTGCGGTTCCAGCACGCGCGTCAGATGTCGGTCGCCGAGGGCAAGAACCTCGGCGCCGGGTACGTGCAGTACCGGGTGGACGGCGGCGGGTGGCGCGACGCCGGTGCGCTGCTCACCGACAACGGGTACACCGGCGCGCTCGACGCGTCCGCCGGGTACGGCACCGCCACCGGCTTCACCGGCAGTACGCACGGCTACACCGCCAGCCGGATGGACCTGACGTCGCTGGCCGGGCACCGCGTCCAGCTCCGGTTCGTGTCGGTGATCGACGAGTACTATTCGTCGGCCTGGTGGCTGGACGACGTCCGTGCGTACACCTGTGCGTGAGGCGGTGGCCGCACTGGCCGTCGCCGTGGGCCTGGCCGGGTGCGCGCCGGGCTTCGCGCCGGGGGCCGCGGGCATCGGCGACCCGTACTTCCCCACCGCGGGAAACGGCGGGTACGACGTCGCGGGCTACGACCTGGACCTGCGCTACGACCCGTCGACCGGGGTGCTCTCCGGCGCGGCCACGATCACCGCGACCGCGACCCGGGCGCTCTCCCGCTTCCACCTCGACCTGGCGGCGCTGACCGCGAGCACGGTCACCGTGGACGGGGCCGCCGCCGGGCACTCCGCGCAAGGTGGCGAACTGGTGGTGACCCCACCGGACGGCCTCGAGCGGGGCCGGCGCTTCACCACCGTGGTCACGTACTCGGTACGCCGGGTCCGCCGGACGGGAACGAGGACAGCGGCTGGTTCCGCACCGCGGAGGGCGCCTACGCGGTCGGCGAGCCGCGGTCGGCGAGCGCGTGGTACCCGGTGAACGACCACCCGGCCGACAAGGCCGCGTTCCGGCTGGCGATGACGGTGCCCGACGGCCTGGCCGCGATCAGCAACGGGCGGCCCGGCCCGCGCCGATCGTCCGGCGGCTGGACGACGTGGCGCTGGACCGAGGCCGCGCCGATGGCGCCCTACCTGACGTTGCTCACGATCGGCCGGTACCGGGTCACGACCACCGCGCACCGGGGCGCCCCGATGGTGATCGCGATCCCGGAGTCGTTACCGGCGGACGGACCGTCGGCCCGGTCGCTGGCACGCACCGGCGAGATCGCCGACTTCCTGGCGACGCGGTTCGGCCCGTACCCGTTCGACACGTACGGCGGGGTGGTCGTCGACGACGACCGCTTCGGGTACGCGTTGGAGACCCAGTCCCGTCCGGTCTACAGCAGCGAGTTCTTCCGGCGCGGGGCGGACACCGGCCTGGTCGCCCACGAGCTGGCCCACCAGTGGTTCGGCGACAGCGTCTCGCTGCGCCGCTGGGCCGACATCTGGCTCAACGAGGGCTTCGCCACCTACGCCGAGTGGCTGTGGGCCGAGCACGAGGGCCGCGGCCGTCCGCAGTCGACGTTCGACGCGCTGTACTCCACGTTCGACTGGTCCGCCCCACCCGGTGACCCCGGCGCCGACGGCCTCTTCGGCGACCCGGTCTACCAGCGCGGCGCGATGACCGTCCACGCGCTGCGCACCACGATCGGCGACGCGGCGTTCCGGGCCCTGCTCACGACGTGGACGGCCGACCATCGCGGCGGCACCGTGACCACCGCCGACTTCGTCGCGGCCGCCGAGAAGGCCGCCGGCGGCCGCGACCTGGACGCGTTCTTCCGGGCCTGGCTCCACGGCACGACCGCACCCCCGCACGGCTGAGGAGTCTTGTTCCGTGCCCCCGCCCGATACGGTCGCGCGATGATCACCGATCCGACGCTGCTGCGTATCGGCGAGGCCGCGCAGCTCAACCACCGGGGTGAGCGGGAGACCGCCCGGCGCCTGCTCACCGAGCTCTGGCACGAGATCGGCGGCGAGGAGGGCGACCCACTGCAGCGGTGCGTACTCGCGCACTCCCTGGCCGACGCGCAGGACGACGTGCGCGCCGAGCTGGAGTGGGATCAGCGTGCGCTGGCGGCCGTCGCTCTGCTGACCGAGGAACGCCTGGCCGACGCCGGGGTGCCGATGTCGGTCGCCGGCCTGTACCCGTCGCTGCACCTGAGCCTGTGCGAGTGCTACCGGAAGCTGGGCGACCTCGACCGGGCCCACGAGCACCTGCGCGCGGCCCGGGACACGGTCGGCGCGCTCGGCGACGACGAGTACGGTCGGCTGATCCGGGACGGCCTGGAGACGGTGGCCGCGGGGCTGCGGGCTCAGTAGCCGACCCGGAACGTGCGCCGGTACGACTGCGGTGTGACGCCCAGCGCGACGTGCAGGTGCTGGCGGAGCTGGGTGGCGCTGCCGAACCCGGTCTCGGTGGCGATGCGCTCCACGGTGAAGTCGGTGGTCTCCAGCAGCGCGCGGGCCCGGTCGACGCGCTGGGAGATGAGCCACTGCACCGGGGTGACGCCGGTCTCGGCGACGAAGTGGCGACTGAACGTCCGCTTGCTCATCGACGCGTGGGCGGCGAGGTCGGCGATCGTCAGCGGCTGCTCGAGCCGGTGCAGCGCCCAGTGCCGGGTGGGTCCGGTGCCCACCGCCGACGCGGCCGGGGTGGGGCGCCGGATGAACTGCGCCTGGCCGCCGTCGCGCCACGGCGCCACCACACATTTGCGCGCGGCCTCGTTCGCCACCTCGGCGCCGTGGTCGCGGCGCAGGATGTGCAGGAACAGGTCGATGCCGGCGGCGGCACCGGCGGACGTCAGCACGCGCCCGGCGTCGACGAAGAGCACGTCCGGGCGGAGGTCGACGCTCGGGAACAGGCGCGCGAAATCCTCGGCGAGGTTCCAGTGCGTGGTGGCCGCGAGCCCGTCGAGCAGCCCCATCGAGGCGAGGATGAACGCCGAGGTGCAGGTGCTCACGATCCGCGCGCCCGGCCGGACCAGGGCCAGCGCGGCCGCGGTCGGGGCGTCCGGCCGGCCGGTGCGCAGCAGCTCCTCGGACGGCTCCTGAGTCGCGACGACGACGGTGTCCGCGTCGGCGAGCGCGGTCTCGTCGTGGTCGACGTCGATCCGGAAGCCGGCGTTCGTCAGCACCGGACCACCGCCGATCGAGCAGACCGTCACCTGGTAGCGGCCGTCGGCCTCGTTCAGCACCCGCGCCGGGATGCCCAGGTCGAACGGCATCACGCCGGGAAGAGCGAGCACGGCCACCCGATGAACCATGGCACGAATCCTACGCTTGATGTCGTTCGTGCCACTGGGCGGCGGGCGAGGACCGGCGAAAGCTGGGGGCATGACGATGAAAGCAGTGGTGCAGCACTCCTTCGGCGGGCCGGAAGCTCTCACGGTCGAGTCGGTGAAGCGCCCGTCTCCGCTCCCGACCGAGGTGCTGGTCCGGGTGTACGCGGCCGGCGTGAACCCGGTCGACTGGAAGACCAGGGCCGGGGGCGGCGTGGCGGGCGTGGTCGAGCCGCCGTTCGTGCCCGGCTGGGACGTCGCCGGGGTGGTGGAGGAGATCGGCTCGGGGGTGACCCGGTTCGCGGTCGGCGACCGGGTGTACGGGATGCCGTGGTTCCCGCGTGCCGGTGGTGCGTACGCCGAGTACGTGACCGCTCCGTCGCGTCAGTTCGCCCGCGCGCCGCGGACAGCGACGTTCGAGCAGGCGGCCGGGGTGCCGCTGGCCGCGCTCACCGCCTGGCAGGCCCTGGTGGACACGGCGGACGTCCGGCCCGGCCAACGGGTGCTGGTCACCGCGGCGGCCGGCGGCGTCGGGCACTTCGCGGTGCAGATCGCGAAGCACCTGGGGGCCTACGTGATCGGTGTCGCCGGACCGAGCAACCGCGAGTGGCTCACGAGCATCGGCGCGGACGAGGTCGTCGACTACACCACCACCGCGTTCGACGACGTCGTGACCGATCTCGACGTGGTGTTCGACCTGATCGGTGGGGACAACCAGGCCCGCGCGATCCGGGCGCTGCGCCGCGGCGGCCGGCTGGTCTCGGTGTCCGGGCCGCTCGCGCCCGACCTGGCCGCCGCCGCCGACGACGCCGGGGTGGGCGTCGCCCCGTTCCTGGTCGAGCCGGACGGCGCCGCGCTCGCCACGATCGCGGACCTGATCGACCAGGGCGCGATCCACGTGGAGATCGCTCGGGTGGTGCCGCTCGACCGGGTCGCCGAGGCCCACGAGGCCGGGGAGTCCGGGCACACCCGGGGCAAGATCGTGCTGGGAGTCAGGACCGCTCGGCCAGGAACGGCATCCCGGTGAGGTTCTCCGAGATCTCCCAGATGCGCGCGGCGTCCTCCGGCGACCGCAGCCGCGAGTAGATCTCCTGCTCGGCCGGGGCGCCGGAGAGGTGCCCCAGGCCGCTGGGACCGTAAAACCGGCCCCCGCGGGCGTCCGGCGACGTCGCGGCCAGGAGCGCGGGCAGCGCGGCCGACTCCGGCGTGCCGGTGAGACCGACGCGCGAGAGCACCCGGATCAGCCGCACCCCGAGGGTGTCGTTCCGCCGGCCCACCTCGGGGCGCGCGGCCAGCAGGTTCGTCGGCGCGACGCCGGGGTGCGCGATGTTGCTGGTGATGCCCCAGCCGGCCGCCTGGCTGCGCCGGTCCAGCTCGAGCCCGAACAGCCCGAACGCGATCTTGGACTGGCTATAGGCGCTCTGCCCCTTGTAGTTCCGTTCCCAGTTCAGGTCGTCCCAGTTGATCGTGCCCTGGTTGGCGGCCACGCTCAGCTGCGACGTCACCCGGGCGCCGCCGGCACGCAGCAGCGGCAGCAGGTGGGCGACGAGCGCGAAGTGGCCCAGGTGGTTGCTGCCGAACTGCAGCTCGAACCCGTCGGCGGTGGTGCGGCGCTCCGGCGGCGTCATCACGCCGGCGTTGTTGACCAGGAGGTGGACCGGCCGGTTCTCGTCGCGCAGCGTGGCCCCGAGGGCGGCGACCGAGCTCAGCGACGAGAGGTCGAGGTCACGCAGCGTGACCGTCGCGTGGGGCGTTCGCTCGAGGATCCGCGCCACCGCCGCCTCGCCCTTCGACCGGTTGCGCACCGGCAGGACGACCTCGGCACCGGCGGCGGCGAGGCGGGCGGCCAGGTGGAAGCCGACGCCGTCGCTGCCGCCGGTGACGACAGCGAGCCGGCCGGAAAGGTCAGGAACCGTGAATGTGCTCATGCCTAGAGCCTGCCCGCGGTCCGCTGACCTATCCACGGCCTGTGAATCCGAGGCTACGGAGTCAGGATCACCTTCCCGGCCACCGTGCGTGACTCCGCCAGGGTCAGCGCCTCGGCCGCGCGGTCCAGCGGGAAGCGCGCGGCGACGTGCGGCACGATCACCCCGTCGGCGAGCAGTCCGAACACCGCGGTCAGGTCCTCGTTCAGCCGCTGCCGGAACGTCGCCAGCTGCCGGTGGCCGGACCAGAAGTTGTAGAAGTGCGCGGTCCGCGCGTTGGGCGAGGTGTTCCACATCGCGATCTGCGCGTAGATCTTGATGTACGGCAGCTGCGCCGACCCGGCCTCGTCCTTGGACGCGGCCGCACCGTAGGACACCAGCGTCCCGCGCTTGTTGAGCATGCGCCAGGACAGCTTCAGCCCGGGGCCGCCGACGTGGTCGAACACCGCGTCGACGCCGTTCGGCGCGAGCTCGGCGATCCGCCCGACCAGGTCGGGGTCCCGGTAGTCGACAGCGGTGGCGCCCAGCTTCTCCACGGTCTCGCGGTGGCGGGCCGAGGCCGTGCCGATGACGCTGATGCCGGCGTGCCGGGCCAGCTGGACCAGCGTCGAACCGACGCCGCCGCTGGCGCCCAGCACGACGATCGTCTGCCCGGGCCGGGCGTCCGCCACCCGGAACAGCATCTGACGCGCGGTGACGCCGTTGACGACGACCGTCTCCGCGTCGGCCGGGTCGACGCCGTCGGGCACGGCCACCAGGTCGGCCGCGTCGACCAGGACGTGGCTGGCCCAGCCCCCGACCTTGGTGACGACCGCGAACCGGCGGTCACGCAGGCCGGGGTCGACGCCGGGGCCGAGCTCGGCCACCGTGCCCACGGCGTCGTAGCCCGGCACGAACGGGAACGGCGGCTGGCCGTAGTACCGGTTGAGGCGCATCTGCTGCTCGGCGAACGAGACGCCGGTCGCCTCGACACGTAGCAGCACCTTTCCCGCCTCCGGTGCCGGCAGCTCACGGTTACGGATCCGGAGGCCGCTCGGCTCGACGACACCGGGCAGGACGACCTCGGTGGTCAGTGTCACGATGGGGTTCCTATTCGGGAGAGTGGTCGGCCGAGAACGGCGTGCTGACGCCCTGGTAGGCGAGGTGCAGGATCATGCCGTTCGCGCCGTGCTGGAAGTTGTGGCAGTGGTCCATCCAGATGCCGGGGTTGTCGGCGACGAACTCGATCTCGTACACCTCGCCGGTGTCGACGTTGAGCGTGTCGGTCCACCACGGACTCCCGGTGGCGGCGTCGCCGTTGCGCGAGATCACCCGGACCCGGTGCCCGTGCAGGTGGAACGGGTGCTGGATGGTGCTGCGGCTGGCGATGCGGATCCGCACCCGGTCACCCTCCGCGACCTCCAGCGACGGCACGGCCGGGTAGAGCCGGCCGTTGATCAGGCTGCTGACGTAGGAGAGCCGGCCCTCGCTGAACCCGAAGCCGTCGTCGAGACGCAGGTCGAACGTGCGCTGGTAATCGCCGGTGGCGGGCGCGGACCCGGACCCGTAGGTCAGCGGATCGAACTGCCCGCCGCCCGACGTCGAGACCGGGCCGGCCTTCCCGTCCGGGCTGAACGTCACCGACGCGCCGTCGACGGCCGCGGTGACCGCACCGGACGGCATCGTGAACGTGACGTCGAAACGCCCGCCCGCGGCCAGCGTCAGTTCGGTGCCCGGCGCCAGCGGCGTCGCGCCCTGCACCGGGTTGCCGTCGATGGCCGCGACCCGGAACCGGGTGCCGCCGATCACCACGGGCTGCGGTTCCTGCGAGCTGTTGATCAGCCGGAGCCGGACGTCGCGGCCGGACGGGACGGCCTGGCGCTCCGGCCCGGTCAGCGTGGTCCGCTCGCCCGGCCAGATGTGGGTGAACACCGTCCGTTCGACACCGTCGAAGGGCTCCTCGACGACAAACGCCCCGAACAACCCTTTCTCGACGTTGTGCAGGCCGTCGCGGTGCGTGTGGTACCAGAACGTCCCGGTCCGGTCGGGGACGAAGCGGTACACGTGCTTCTCCCCCGGGCGTACCGCGTCCTGCGTGACCCCGGGGACGCCGTCCTCGGCGTTGGGCACGTCCACGCCGTGCCAGTGCACGGTGACGCCCTCGTCGACATCGCGGTTGACCAGCGTGACCTCGACGAGCTGACCGACCTTCGCGCGGATCTCGGGGCCCGGTGACGTCCCGTTGAACGTGAGCCGGTCGCCCTGACGAGCCGCGGTGAGCGTCGTCCTGACGTCCGGCGCCCGGTCCTTCGGGCCGGTGAGCTGGTCGACGCTGCGCTCGCCCCGTCCGCCGTGCTGGTGGCCGCCACCGGCCGCGTTGGCCTGACCGGCGATCAGCAGCGTCACGACCGGGACGAGCAGGAACGCCGCCGTCTTCCAGGGCAGGCGCGCCGCCCGGGCCTCCGAGCGGCCGGCCGCGACCGAGACGACGCCGACCAGCGCGAGCGCCAGCGCGGAGCCGCCGAGGATCGCGGCGGCGTCGGACGGCGGGAACGGCGTGAGCAACCACCACACCGACAACGCGCCGGCGGCCGCGCTCACGTGGGCCGCGGTCCGGGTCGGCTTCCCGGCCGCCCAGGCGGCGGGTAACAGCGCCAGCGGCACCTGCACGGTGAGGCGGGAGTCGACCAGGAGGAACCCGCCGCCGAGCATCAGGCCACCCGCGAGCGCGAGGCGCCCGACCGCGAGGGCCGCGAGGGCGATCAGCCAGCGGCGGGTCGCTGTGACAGCGGCGATCGGCGCGACGATCAGCGTCAGCAGCGCCAGCGTCAAATCCGCGAAGAGAAGAATTGCTTGCACCGCACCACGGTGCGTTTCCGGGCCGCCGATTCGCATCGGCAACCACTACCTAGACGACCGATCTAGGCACCAAGATCGGCGATCCGGCGCGCCCGATCGGGCCTATCGTGCATCGCGTTCACCTTCCCCGTCCGCAATTCGGAGCAACGCATGTCCACTGCAGTTCAATCACGGACCGCCCGCCGCCGCTGGTGGTGGTCCGGCTGGGGGCTCGTGGCCTTGGGGGCGGCCGCGACCACCGCGTATTTCGTGCCGCCGTACCTGGTCGGGGGCTCGCGGGTGCCCGACATCGACCGGGAGACCGCCGGGTACTACACCAGCCTGGTGATCCACGCGGTGCCCGCCGGAACCGCGTTGATCACCGGCCCGCTGCAATTCGTGGCGCGCATTCGGATCCGTTATCCACGCGTCCACCGGGCGTTGGGCTACGTGTATCTGATCTCGATCGTGGGCGCCTCGGCGGCCGGTGCGTATTCCGCCGCGGTCACGAAGAGCGGATTCGCGTTGCAGGTCGCGTTCTTCGTGCTCATCGCCGCGTGGCTCTACACGGCGGCGAAGGCGTTCACCACGATCCGCCGGGGCGACGTGCAGCTGCACCGGATCTGGATGGTGCGCAACTACTCGCTCACGTTCGCCGCGGTGACGCTGCGGCTCTACCAGGTGCCGCTGATCGCGCTGATGAACTCCGTCGACTGGCTGGAGTACCGGGAGGTCTACACGGTCAGCGCGTGGCTGTCGCTGCTGGGCAACGTGCTGGTCACCGAGTACTTCATCGTTCAGCGGACGCTGGCCCCGCTGGCCCGCCGGAGGAAAGAAGCTCCGGTCGGTCCTTCAACTGTCGGCGTGAGCTGATCCCGAGCTTGCGGAAGATGTTGCGCAGGTGGGCGTCGACAGTGCGTTTGCTGATGAACAGCGCGACGGCCACCTCATTCGACGTGGCGCCCTGCGCCACCAGCCGGGCGACGGCCACCTCCTGGAGCGTGAGGCCCTCGTAGGTGGCCTCGGCGGGCCGGCCGACGGGCTCCCCGGCCGTGCGGAGCTCGTCGGCGGCGCGGGCCGCGAACGCCTCGGCGCCCGCGGACGTCAGCAGTTCGTGGGCGGTCCGGAGCTGCTCGACCCCGTCGCGGCGGCGCCCCTCGCTCCGGAGCCACTGCCCGTAGACCAGGTGCGCCCGGCCGCGGTAGGGCGCCAGCGGCGTCTCGGCGAGGAGCTCGACGGCCTCCCGGTAGTGCTCCTCGACCCCGGTCACCAGCCCACGCGCGTAGGCGGCGACACCGCGGCCGGTCACCGTGCCGCCGGCCTGCGAGCGCTCGGTGAGCGACGCCAGCGCCGCGGTGGCCACCTCGTGCTCGCCGCAGCGCACGGCGGCCTCGACCAGCTCGGGCAGGGCCGGTCCGTCGAGGAAGATCTCGTCCGGCGCGGTCGCGGCGCGGGCGGCGGCCAGCGCGGCCGGGTAGTCGCCGAGTCCGTTGTGCAGCACGGCGGTGGTCCAGTGCAGGTTCGTGACCTGGCCGGTGCCGCGCGCGGTGAGCGCGCGGGCCGCGGCCTCGAAGAGGTCGTTCGCGTCGTCGCGCCGCCCGCGGAACGCGGCCAGTTGCAGCCGGGGGTAGACCAGCGGCGGTTCGCCGGCCGCGTCGGCGATAGCGCCCTCCTCCGCCACCGCGGCGAGCGCCCGCCCGACGTCGCCGCGCAGCGTGGCGTCGGTGGCCTGCTGGGCGAGGCCGAGGCGCAGCAGCATCGGCGACCCGGCTCCGCGGCCGGCCTTCACCAGGTACTCGGCGATCGCGGCGATCGCGTGCGGGTCGTAGAGCTGGCTGGAGATCATCGTGGCCAGGCACGGCCAGCGGCTCCACATCGGGCGGTGGTCCCCGGCGAGCAGCGGCAGGGCGGCGGCGTGGTCGCCCGCGGCCAGCCTGATCAGCGCGTCGAGGATGTCCGGTGACCCCACCGGCGGTGCCTCGGCGCGGGCGGTCGCCAGGATCTCGGTGACGAACCCACCGCCGCGGCCGACGACGAGGCTCATCTCGAGCGCGTCGAGGTAACACTCGCGGGCGGCGGCCGGGTCGGTGAGCCGCCGGGCGGCCCGCGCCGTCAACGCCGGTCCGGTGCCGTCCCCGGGGCGGGTGAACGCGATCCGTCCCTGCAGCAGCTCGACGCGGGCGCGCTGGGCCTCGTCGAGCGCGACCGTCTCGATCGTGGTGAGCAGGTCGCCGGCCGCGTCGCCGCTCCCGGCCTCGAGGTGGGCGCGTGCGGCGTCGAGCGTGCGGGCGACGCGCCGCTCGGCGTCGGGTGAGAGCGCGGCCGAACGCTCCAGGAACGCCGCGGCCGCCGCGACTCCCCCGCGGGCCTGGGCGCGGGCGGCACTGCGGGCCAGCTCGGCGGCCACGTCGGCGTCCGGGCTCACCGTGGCCTGGGCGCGGTGCCAGGCCCGCCGGTCCGGTGCGGTGACCGCGTCGGTGGCGTCGGCGAGCGCGCCGTGCACGATCCGGCGCTCCTCGGCCGACGCGGCCCGGTACACCGCCGAGCGGGCCAGCGGGTGACAGAACCGGATGCGCGTGCCGAACTCCACCAGCTCGGCGGCCTCGGCGTCCGCGCTCGCCCGGTCCACGTCGACGTCCAGTGCGGTGGCGGTCGACCAGAGCAGGTCGGGGTCGCCGGTCGGATCGGCGCTCGCGATCGTCACCAGTACGCGGGCGGCCCCGGGGAGCGCGGCCAGCCGGCGCTGGAACGCGTACTCGACCCGGCTCGGCACCGACCCGGCCTCGGGCGGCGCGAACCCACCGGCACGCGGCAACTCGAGCAGGGCCAGCGGATTGCCGTGCGCCTCGGCGACGAGCCGGTCGCGGACCCGCTCGTCCAGCGGGAACGGGCTGCGTGCGGCCAGCAGCTGCCGGGCGTTCTCGTCGCTCAGCGCGGGCACGGCCAGCTCCGGCAGGGCGGCCAGCTCACCCAGCACCGCCGGGGTGCGGATCGCGAACACCATCGCGACCGGGTCGGCGGCGACCCGGCGGGCCAGGAAGACCATCGCCGCCCGCGACGCCGAGTCGAGCCACTGCGCGTCGTCGACGACGCACAGCAGCGGCCGGCGCCGCGCGGCCCCGGTGACCAGCTCGAGCAGCGCGAGCCCGACGCGGAACGGCTCGGGCGCCCCCGGCGTCAACCCGAACGCCACCCGCAGCGCGGCCGGGATCTCACTCGTCCGGTCGAGGATCGGCACGCACAGCTGATGCAGCGCCGCGTACGGCAGCTCCTGCTCGAACTCCGTCCCGGACGCACGCACCACGGTGGCCCCGGAAGCCCCACCGGTGGCCGCGTCGAGCAACGCACTCTTCCCGATGCCCGCCTCGCCGCTCAGCACCACCGCCCCACCACGCCCCGCCCGCGCCGCCGCCACCAGGTCGGCGACCCGCCGAGTCTCGGCCTCCCGGCCGAGGAGGAGATCGGGCTTCGGAACCACAACGTGCATGCCGGAACGGTAGATGATCATCGCTAATCGGGCACAGTCGGCAGTCTCCCGCGGGGTCGCCGCTGCGCCTAGAGTCCCCGTCATGGCGGACGCGGTCGTGATACCCGGTCGGGCGTTCGGGCCCGGTGCGCCGCTGCCGATGTACGCCGGGGACGTCGCCGGGCGGCGGGGGGCGCGGGTGCACCGGCACGACTGGTCGGAGACGCCGCCGGTGTCGACGCCGGTGAGTTGGGTGCGGGCGCAGATCTCGCCGCTGCTGGGCGGCGCCCCGCTGCTGATCGGGAAGTCGCTCGGGACGCTCGCGGCGCCGTTGGCCGCGGAGCGGTCGCTGCCCGCGGTCTGGCTCACGCCGCTGCTCACCACCCCGGAGGTCGTCGACGCCCTGGAGCGGGCGAGTGCGCCGTTCCTGCTCGTCGGCGGCACCGCCGACAGTGCGTGGGACGGGGCGGTCGCGCGGCGGCTCACCCCGCACGTGGTCGAGGTCGCGGACGCCGACCACGGGATGTACGTGCCGGGGCCGCTCGCCGACTCGATCGCGGTGCTGGGCCGGGTCGCCGAGGCCGTCGAGGCGTTCCTGGCCACGATCCGCTGGCCCTGAGCGGCCGGGCGCCTCACCGGTACTGCGTCCGTCACTCCATTCTCTCCTACCTCACGGAAAGCAACACGACTAAAATCGACATTCCCGCCACCAACCGTCCCTCCTAGGGCAAGGTGCACGCATGGAGATCGGACGACGGCGGTTCCTCGGGTACGTGCTGGCCGCGCCGACCCTGGTCGCGGCGGCGGAACTGTTCCCGGCCGGGGCCGCGGAGGCGTTCGACATCACCGAGATCGTCGACCTCAACGACGCGATGACGCTCGCGGCGGCGCCGACCGCGAACCTGATCTCCGTGGTCGTGAACGCCGACGGCTCGGTGTCGTTCGCCCTGCCCCGCGCCGAGGTGGGGCAGGGCATCACCACCTCGACCGCGATGCTGATCGCCGAGGAGCTCTCGGTGCCGCTCGACCGGGTGCGGGTCACGCTCGCCGACGCCCGCCCGGAGCTGGTGTTCAACCAGCTCACCGGCGGCTCCAACACCACGTTCTCGACGTACCTGCCGATCCGGGTCGCCGCGGCCGTCGCGAAGAAACGCCTCCTGGACGCCGCCGCGGCCCGGCTCGGCACCACCGCGCTCACGCTGACCGACGGCGTCGTCAGCGACCGCGCCGGCCGGAAACTGTCGCTGGGCGACCTCGCCGTCAAGGCCGCGAGCGGCGTCGACGAGCGCGTGGCGGTGCAGCTCACCGCACCGAAGAACTTCACCGTCATCGGGACGCCACGCAAACGGATCGACGCGCTGGCCGCGGTGACCGGGCGCAAGACGTTCGCGATGGACCTCGACGTGCCGGGCGCCAAACCGACGATGGTGTGCCGTCCGCCCACCCTCAACGGGACGGTCGGCTCGGTGGCCAACCTGGCCGAGGTCCGCGCGATGCCCGGCATCACCGACGTGGTGACGATCTCCACCGGGGTGGCCGTCCGCGCCGAGACGTTCGGTCAGTGCATCGACGGTGTGCGCGCGCTCCGCGTCGACTGGGGACCCGGAACGGCGGAGGGGAAGTCCGACGCGGACGTGCTCGCCGAGCTCCGCCGGGCCGAGCTGCCGCTGGGGCCGAAACCGCTCACGCCGACGCTGGAGAGCACGTTCACGTTCTACTTCCGGGGCAACAGCGCGCTGGAGCCCAACTGCGCGGTCGCCGACGTGCGTGCCGGCCGCGCCGAGATCTGGGCGGGGCTGAAGTCGCCGATCGTGGCCCAGCAGACGATCGCGGCGAAGCTCGGGTTACCGGTGTCGGCGGTGACCGTGCACGTCGTCGAGAGCGGCGGTTCGTTCGGCCGCAAGCTCTTCTTCGACGCCGCACTGGAGGCCGCCGAGGTGTCGAAGGCGGTCGGCAAGCCGGTGAAACTGCTGTGGCACCGCGCCGACGACGCCCGGCAGGGCCGCACGCACCCGATGGCCACCTCGCGCGTGCGCTTGTCCCACGTCGGCGGGAAAGTCGTGAGCTTCGAGCAGCGGCACACGAGCGTGTCGACGGACCTGAGCCACGGGCTCGGGGAGATCTTCACCGCGGTGGTGGCGAAGCTGCCCGTCGGCGACGCCGGGTTCTCGCAGACGTTCTTCCAGCTCAGCCAGTCGACGCCGTACAAGTTCGGGGCGGTGAGCCGGTTGCTGGCCGAGACCGGCACGGGCTTCAACACCGGCAGCATGCGCAACGTCTACTCCCCCGACGTGACGTGCGCGCGTGAGCTGATGATCGATCAGCTGGCGTCCACCCTCGGCCAGGACCCGTACGAACTGCGGCGCGGGCTGCTGCACGACTCCCGGGCCCGGGCGGCGCTGGACAAGGTCGCCGACGTGGGCGACTGGGGCCGGTCGATGCCGGAGGGCACCGCCCAGGGCATCGCGCTGCACACCGAGTACAAGTCGGTGAGCGCGGCGCTGGTCGAGATCGACAACCGGCCGGGGACGGTCGGCCGGAAGGTCCGCGAGGGCGTGACCGGGCCGCGCGTCACCAAAGTCGTTTTCGCCGTGGACGTCGGCCTGACCGTGAACCCCCGCGGCCTGGAGGCCCAGATGATGGGGTGCATCTCCGACGGGATCGCGCTGGCGCTGACCTCGAGCCTGCATCTGCGGGACGGGTACTTTCTCGAGGCCTCCTGGGACAACTACTTCTACACGCGCCAGTGGAACACCCCGCTGGACCTGCGGGTCATCGTGCTGCCGAACTCCTCCGACCACCCCGGCGGCGCCGGCGAACTCGGCGTGGCCACCGCGTTCGCCGCCGTGGCCTGCGCGTACGGGCGCGCGACCGGGCGGATGCCGACGAGTTTCCCGATCAACCACGGCACGGTCTCGTTCCCGGTCAAGCCGACGATCCCGCCGGTCCCGCCCTCTCCCACGGACGGATTGAGCTATGCCTGAGCACACGTTCCGCGTCAACGGCGAGCAGGTGACGGTCGACGTCCCCGACGACGTCCGTCTGCTGTGGGTGCTCCGCGACGTCCTGGGCATCACCGGCCCGAAGTACGGGTGCGGGATCAACGTCTGCAAAGCCTGCACCAGCCACCTGAACGGCAAGGCCGTGAACCCGTGCGCGATCCCGGTCGGGAACGTGAAGCCGACCGACGAGGTCACCACGATCGAGGGGTTGCCCGCCACCGTCGGCAAGGACCTGCACCCGATGCAGGAGGCCTGGCTGGACGTGGACGTCGCGCAGTGCGGCTACTGCCAGCCGGGGCAGATCATGGCGGCGGTCGCGCTGGTCGAGCGGGTGAAGGCCGAGGGGCGCGAGATCACCGACGCGGATCTGGACGGGTTACGCAACATCTGCCGGTGCGGCACGTACGTCCGCATCCGTGAGGCGGTCCGCGCGGGCGCGGCGAAGATGTAAGGCCGTCAGCTCGACGTCACATGATCGGCCAGCGGGTCAGGGCGAGAACCAGGAACGCGACCAGGACAACGGTGACGACGCCGCAGATCACCGTGTTCTTGCGGCCCACCACCACCCGTTCGGGGTTGTTCACGTCGTACCGGACCGTGAGCTCCGTCCCGGTCCGGTACGACGGCCGGCCGCTCCAACTGCGGTCGCTGGAGCGGATCACGCGGCCGTCCGGGGTGTGGAACTGCACGATCGACTGGTACATGCCGCCACCGTTCTCACCCCGGTGCGGGTCGTACACGTTGTCGACGACGGTCGCCGACGTCGCCGGCCAGCCCTTCATGCGCGCGAGGTCGCGCACCGTCAGCCCGCCGAACAGGGCGATGAACAGCACGATCACGAGCAGGAAGAGGACGTCCATGCCCCGCAAGATATCCGGGCTCTCCTCCGTGCTCCGACCGATGTCGGATAGCCGTCGTCCGGCGACTGTGGACCGGATCGCCGACGCGGTCGACCGCCGTTCCGGGAAATACTTGCTCCTACGGAAAGCGCGAAGTACTTTCTAGTGGAGAAAGTACTTCCCCGAAGCGCTGGAGGACGTCATGTCGGTACCGACCCCCGAGGAAGCCCAGCACGCACTGCGCGACGTCGAGACGCGGACGCAGCAGTCGGTGGACGGTTCGCGATCGTCGCGGTGGTGGTGGATCGGCGGCGGCGCGGCGGTGATCGCCTACGGGCTCGTCGGCGAGTTCGCCCCGGGCTTTCTCGACGACTGGGGCACGACGATCGTCGGGTTACTGATCGTCCTGGCGGTCCTCTCCACCACGCGGTGGGGCGCTCCGCTGCTCGGCCGGCGCACCCAGCCGCGGCGCCAGAGCGCCTCGCGGCAGGTGCGCCTGGGTCTGATCGGCGTACTGGGGTCGCTCGTGCTGATGTTCGTCCTGATGCGCCTGGACGTTCCGCACCTGGCGCTCGGCGTCTCCATCGTGGGCGGTCTGCTGCTCGCGTTCGCCGGGCCGTGGTGGGAGCACCGCATGCTGGCCCGGCGATGACCGAGCCGCAGCTGGACCAGCAGCTCCTGGAGCCGGTGCGGCTCTCGATCGTGGCGCTGCTGGCCGGCACCGAGTGGGCGGAGTTCGCCTTCGTGCGCGACTCGGTGCAGCTCACCGACTCGGCGCTGTCGAAGCGGATCTCGAGCCTGAGCGAGACCGGGCACGTCGAGGTACGCAAGGGCTACGTCGGCAAGCGGCCACGCACCTGGATCAGGCTGTCCGACGCCGGGCGCGTCGCGTTGAGCGCGCACATCGCCAGGCTGCAGCAGATCGCCACTCAGGCCGGGCAGACGACCGCCCGGCCCGAGTAGCGCTCAGCCCAGCTCGATCAGGAGGTCGCCGCCCTCCACCTGCTGCACCGCGCCGATCGCCCGGCGACGCACCGTGCCCGCGCGGCCCACGGTGATCGAGGCCTCCATCTTCATCGCCTCGATCGTCGCGACGACCTGCCCGGCCGCCACCTCGTCGCCCTCGCCGACCTGCAGCGTGACGACGCCGGCGAACGGCGCGGCCACGTGGGCGTCGTTCGCCCGGTCGGCCTTCTCGGCCGCCGTCACCTCCGAGGCGACGGACCGGTCGCGCACCGACACCGGGCGCAACTGCCCGTTCAGCGTCGTCAGCAGCGTCCGGTAGCCCCGCTCGTCCGGTCCGGACACCGCTTCGAGCTCGATCAGCAGCGTGACGCCCGGCTCGAGCTCGACCGTGTGCTCCTTCGCCTCCTCCAACCCGTAGAAGAAGTCCTTCGAACTGAGCACCGAGGTGTCGCCGTACTGCTCGCGGTGGGTGTCGAAGTCGCGGGTCGGGCCGGGGAACAACAACCGGTTGAGCGTCGCGCGCCGATCGGCGGCGAGGCCGTCGCGGTCCTCGTCGGACAGCGACGCCTTGTCGGCCGCCGGCGCCCGGCCTTCGAGCGCCCGGGTGCGGAACGGCTCCGGCCAGCCCCCGGGCGGCGTGCCCAGCTCGCCACGCAGGAACCCGACGACCGAGTCCGGCACGTCGAAACTCGCCGGGTCCTTCTCGAAGTCCGCCGCGCTGACGCCCGCCCCGACCAGGTGCAACGCCAGGTCCCCGACGACCTTCGACGACGGCGTGACCTTCACCAGCCGGCCCAGCATCCGGTCGGCGGCGGCGTAACAGTCCTCGATCAGCTCGAACCGGTCGCCGAGGCCGAGCGCGATCGCCTGCTGACGCAGGTTCGACAGCTGACCACCGGGGATCTCGTGGGTGTAGACGCGCCCGGTCGGCGACGCGAGCCCGGACTCGAACGGCGCGTAGACCTTGCGCACGGCCTCCCAGTACGGCTCCAGATCGCTCACCGCGGCCAGCGAGAGCCCGGTGGCGCGCGCGGTGTGGTCGGTGGCCGCGACCAGCGCGGAGAGCGACGGCTGCGAGGTCGTGCCGGCCATCGACGCGACCGCGCCGTCGACGGCGTCCACCCCGGCGTCGATCGCCGCGATCAGCGTGGCGAGCTGGCCGCCCGCGGTGTCGTGGGTGTGCAGGTGCACCGGCCGGTCGAAGCGTTCACGCAGCGCCGTGACCAGCGTCCGGGCCGCCGGCGGGCGGAGCAGCCCGGCCATGTCCTTGATCGCCAGCACGTGCGCGCCGGCGTCGACGATCTGCTCGGCCAGGCGCAGGTAGTAGTCGAGCGTGTAGAGGCTCTCCCCGGGGTCCGACAGGTCGGCGGTGTAACAGAGCGCCACCTCGGCGAGCATCGTGCCGGTGCCGCGCACCGCGTCGATCGCCGGGCGCATCTCGCCGATGTCGTTGAGCGCGTCGAAGATCCGGACGATGTCCATGCCGCTGTTCGCGGCCTCCTGGACGAAAGCGTCGGTCACCTCGGTGGGGTACGGCGTGTACCCGACGGTGTTGCGGCCACGCAGCAGCATCTGGGTGCAGATGTTCGGCGCCGCGGCCTTGATCGCGGCCAGCCGATCCCACGGGTCCTCGGCCAGGAACCGCAGCGCGACGTCGTAGGTGGCGCCGCCCCAGCACTCCAGCGAGAGCAGCTGGGGCACCGTGCGCGCCACGTAGGGTGCGACCGCGACCAGGTCCTTCGTCCGCACCCGGGTGGCGAGCAGCGACTGGTGAGCGTCGCGGAACGTGGTGTCGGTGACGGCGACCGCGGTCTGCTCACGCAACGACCGCGCGAACCGCTCGGGGCCGAGTTCACGGAGCAGCTGCGCGGATCCGGCCGGCGCTTCCGCGTCCAGATCGACGTGGTCGGGCAGTTTCCGGGACGGCTCGACGACGACGGGCCGCGCCCCGTTCGGCTGGTTGACTGTCACCTCGCCCAGGTACTGCAGCACGCGGGAGCCGCGGTCGGCCGACGGGCGGGCACGCAGCAGGTGCGGGCGGTCCTCGATGAAACTCGTGGTGACCCGACCGGCCTGGAAGTCCTCGTCCTCAAGCACCGCGGCCAGGAACGCCAGGTTCGTGGCGACGCCCCGGATGCGGAACTCGGCGATCGCGCGCCGGGCCCGGCGGGCGGCGTTGGCGAAGTCGTGGCCGTGGCAGGTGAGCTTCACCAGCATCGAGTCGAAATGCGCGGAGACCTCGGCGCCGACGTGCACGGTGCCGCCGTCCAGGCGCACGCCCGGCCCGCCCGGCGACCGGTACACCGAGATCGTGCCGACGTCGGGCCGGAAGCCGTTGGCCGGGTCCTCGGTGGTGATGCGGGTCTGCATCGCGGCGCCGTTGAGCGTGATGTCGTCCTGCGTGAGGTGCAGTTCGGGCAGCGTCCGCCCGGACGCGATGCGCAGCTGGGCGATGACCAGGTCGCGGTCGGTGACCTGCTCGGTGACCGTGTGCTCGACCTGGATGCGCGGGTTCATCTCGATGAAGTGGTGGTTGCCGCGTTCGTCGAGCAGGAACTCCACGGTGCCGGCGTTGACGTAGCCGATGCGCTGGGCGAAGTTCACCGCGTCGGCGCAGATGCGGTCACGCAGCGCCGGGTCGAGGTTCGGCGCCGGGGCGATCTCGACGACCTTCTGGTGGCGGCGCTGCACCGAGCAGTCACGCTCGTAGAGGTGGACGACGTTGCCGGCGCCGTCGGCGAGGATCTGCACCTCGATGTGGCGCGGGTTGACCACGGCCTGTTCGAGGAAGACGGTCGGGTCGCCGAACGCGGACTCGGCTTCGCGCATCGCGACCTCGATCGCTTCGCGCAGGCCGTCGGGGTGCTCGACCCGGCGCATGCCGCGGCCGCCACCGCCGGCGACGGCTTTGACGAAGACGGGGAAGTCGAGGTCGGTGGCGAGCAGTTCGTCGACGTCCGACGACGGCGCGGACGATGTCAGCACCGGAACCCCGGCCTCCCGGGCGGCCGCGACCGCGCGCGCCTTGTTGCCGGTCAGGTGCAGCACCTCGGCCGGTGGGCCGACGAACGTGATGCCGGCCTCGCGGCAGGCGTGCGCGAGCTCCGGGTTCTCGGAGAGGAACCCGTAGCCGGGGTAGACCGCGTCCGCGCCGGCCTTCTTCGCGGCCCGGATGATCTCGTCGACCGACAGGTACGCGCGGACCGGGTGGCCGGGCTCGCCGATCTGGTACGCCTCGTCGGCTTTCGCGCGGTGCAGCGAGTTGCGGTCCTCGTGCGGGAACACCGCGACGGTGGCGACGTCCAGCTCGTACGCCGCCCGGAACGCCCGGATCGCGATCTCGCCCCGGTTGGCCACCAGCAGCTTGCGGAACATCAGCTTCCCCCGGAGCTCGGGAACTCCCACGTCACCGCGAGTCTTGTCCAGTTCCCCACCCCTGACAACGCCGCCGCCCTATGTGACCAGAGATCTATGAGCGGACGTAGGCACCTTCGGGCCCACCGACGCACCGGGACAACATGGCGGTCCCGGAACACCCTTGCAGCGGAAGGCAGGAACCGGACGTGACCCCATCCGAACCGCCCCTCGACCCACGAACCCTCGCGTCGCTGGACACGATCGACGCGCTCCTCCCCACCCCCTCCGAGCTCCGCGCCGAGCGGGCACAGCGTGCGGTCAGCGAGTACGCGAGGGGTGCCCGCGACTCCGGGAACGCCCGGGAGGCGATCGCCGCGTTGGCCGACCTCGTCGACAACCACGGAACGCGGGCCGCCGCGGATCTGCTGAAGATCTACCGCGTCACCACCGATGACCTGCGCCGATCGGCCGCCACCGACTGACCGGCCCGCCGGAGGGCGGCCCACCGCCCTCCGGCGCCACCGCCGACCGATGTAACCCGCGCCACTTTCCTCTTGCCGGGAGCCGTGGGCGCCGTATTGTTGGCACTGCCAAGAGATACTTGGCAGTGCCAAACGAAGGACGTGCGCCATGCCCCGCCTCGCCACCGTTGACCCCGCCGTCGCCGAGCCGCCGGCCCGCGCCCTGCTCGGCAAGGTCGAGCGCGCCCTCGGCACCACGCCGAACATGATGCGTGCGATGGCCTCCTCGCCGGCCGTGCTCGACGCCTACCTGCAGTTCAGCGGCGCCCTCTCCAAGGGCCGGCTGCCCGGCCGGGTGCAGGAGCAGATCGCGCTGGTCGCCGCGGTCGAGAACGACTGCGGTTACTGCCTGGCCGCGCACACCGTGCTCGGCGCGAAGGCCGGGGTCAGCGAGGCCGACCTCGCCGCCGGGCGCAGCGCCCGGGCGTCGGACCCGAAGACCGAGGCCGCGCTCACGTTCGCGAAGGCCGTCATCACCACGAAGGGCTTCGTGAGCGACGACGACCTCGCGGCCGTGCGCAGCGCCGGCTACAGCGACGGCGAGATCGGCGAGATCGTCGCCGCGGTCGCCCTCAACACCTTCACCAACTACTTCAACTCCGTCGGCCAGACCACGCTGGACTTCCCGCCGGTGCCCGGCGTGATCATCAACCACTAGGTTGAGTGCCATGTCGGACGTGCCCGGACCACCGCCGGCCAGCCAGCTCCTGGTGGGGCTGGCCCGGCTGGGCCAGGCCGTCCGCATGGAGGCCTGGCGCAACGCCGGGCCGCACAACCTCTCCCCGCTGCAGGCCGACATCCTCACGCTGCTGCACGGCGGCCGCGGCTCGCTGCGCCAGGGCGACATCGTCACCGCGCTCGCGTCGACGCCGCCGACCGTCTCCGACGCGGTCAAGGTCCTGCGCCGCAAGGAGCTGCTGGAGGCCACGAAGAGCCCGGAGGACGCACGCGTCCTCCTGCTCCGCCTCACCGACGCCGGAGCCGCCGAGGCCGCCCGGGTGAACGTCGCGTCCGAGCAGCTCAGCGGTGCGGTGGAGACGCTGGGCGACGACGACTTCGCGACGATGCTCAAGAGCACTGTCACGTTGATGCGCGAGCTGCAGGACCGCCGGCTCATCCCGGTCTCCCAGATGTGCCTGACCTGCCGCTTCTACCGGCCCGACGCGCATCCGGGCACCGGCCGGCCGCACCACTGCGAGTTCGTCGACGAACCGTTCGGCGACGCCGAGCTGCGGGTGACCTGCCCGGACCACGAGCTACCGAGATAAAAAGGGAGCGTGCACAGTTCCCTCCGCTCCGGGATCGAGCCGTTCCACGTCATGGACGTCTGGGCCGCCGCGGCTGACCGCGCGCGGACGCACGGCGACCTGATCAACCTCTCCGCCGGCCAGCCCTCCACGCCCGCGCCGGCGCCGGTGCGTGCCGCCGCCGCGGCCGCGCTGGAGACCGAGGTGCTCGGGTACACGGTCGCGCTCGGCATCCCGGAGCTGCGCGCGGTCATCGCGTCGCACTACGGCCGGGTGTACGGCCTCGACGTCACCCCGGACGACGTCGTGGTCACCACCGCCGGTTCCGGGGGCTTCCAGCTCGCGTTCCTGGCCGCGTTCGACGTCGGCGACCGGGTGGCGATGGCCCGCCCCGGCTACCCGTGTTACCGCAACATCCTCACCGCGCTGGGCTGCGAGGTCGTCGAGCTGCCGTGCGGGCCGGAGACCCGCTTCCAGCCCACGGTCGCGATGCTCGAGGAGCTCGACGAGCCGGTGCGCGGCCTGGTCGTCGCGAGCCCGGCCAACCCCACCGGCACCGTGCTCGACGCCGCCGAACTCGCCGCGCTCGCCACCTACTGCCGCGAGCGCGGGATCTGGCTGATCAGCGACGAGATCTACCACGGCCTGAGCTACCTCGGCTCCCCCGCGACCGCCTGCGCCTGGGAGACCTCCCGCGAGGCGATCGTCGTCAACTCGTTCTCGAAGTACTTCTCGATGACCGGCTGGCGCCTCGGCTGGCTGCTGGTGCCGGAGGCGTTGCGCCGTGCGGTGGACCGGCTCACCGGCAACCTCACGATCTGCCCGCCCGCGTTGCCGCAGTACGCGGCGGTGGCCGCGTTCACGCCCGAGTCGTACGCCGAGGCCGACTCGCACGTCGAGCGTTACGCGCGTAACCGCGCGCTGCTGCTCGACGGCCTCCCGACGCTGGGCATCGACCGGCTGGCGCCGGCCGACGGTGCGTTCTACGTCTACGCCGACGTGGGGCACCTGACCGACGACTCGATGCGGTTCACGTACGAGTTGCTCGGCGAGACCGGCGTGGCGGTGGCCCCGGGCATCGACTTCGACCCGGTCGAGGGCGGGCGTTACCTGCGCATCTCGTTCGCCGGTGCCACGGCCGGGATCGAGGAGGCCCTGGAGCGTCTCGCCCCGTTCATCGACAAGCGGCGCTGAGCGGTTCGAGCTCGGTGATCAGCGCGTCGAGCTCGGCGGGCGACAACGCCTCGTAGGGCGGGGCGGCGAGCTCGTCGGTGCGTGCTTCGATGCGGTCCTTCGTCGCGCGGCCGGCGTCGGTGAACCGGCCGTCGGCGTCGACGAGACCGCGCTCGCGCAGGCCGTCCATCACCGCGGCCAGGCGCTCCGCCGGCAGGTGATGGACGCGCCCGAACGTCTCCGCCGGGTAGATGCCCAGGTCCAGCGCGGAGAGCAGGTGCGCCTCGGTGCCGCCGATGCCCTCCGAGAGCAGCGCGGCAATGTGCCCGTCGCCGCGGTGCTCGCGCAGCATCGTCGCGGAGTGCCACAGCCGGGCCACCGGATCGCTCGGCACCGGCAGCGTGCGCATCCCGGCGTACATCACCCGGCCCGCGGTGGACGCGCTGGTCGCCGCCCGGGTGGTGAGGTCGGCGGCGCGCACCAGGCCGGGCGAGTCGGCGAGCTCCCCGAGGATCCGCCGCAGCGACGCCGCGCTGCCCCGCTCGCGCGCCGCGACCGACGCCTCGGGCGGGATCGTCTCCCACGCGCTCGGGATGTGCCGGGCGGCCTCCCCCTCGGCGAAGCTGTAGAAGGCCGCGTGCACGACCTCCGCCGGCACCCGCCCGAGCGGCGCGGCGCGGCTGGCGAAGTAGCCGTCCCAGTAGGTGCGGTGGCCGAGCGCGGCCAGCTCCTCGTTGCACTCGTCCTGGAAGTAGGTGACGAGGCAGATCGGCTCGAGCAGGTCGTACAGACGGCGGGAGATCATGACGGCGCTCCTTCGGCGGGTAGCCTTTCAGCCCCGCTACGAACTCGGCGACCCCGATCGGACACCTCCGGGAGAACATTGTGCTGGGCAGTGAAGAGCGCGAGGTCGTCGCGACCGTGCGGGAGTTCGTCGACCGCGAGGTCAAGCCGGTGGTGCGCGAGCTGGAACACGCGAACACCTACCCGGAGACGCTCATCGAGCAGATGAAGGCGCTCGGCATCTTCGGGCTGGCGATCCCGGAGCCGTGGGGTGAGGCACCGGTGTCGATGCCGTGTTACGCGCTGGTCACCGCGGAGCTCGCGCGCGGCTGGATGTCGCTGGCCGGGGCGATGGGCGGCCACACCGTCGTCGCGAAGCTGCTGCTCACCTACGGCACGGCCGAACAGAAGGACCGCTACCTGCCCCGGCTGGCCACCGGCGAGCTGCGGGCGACGATGGCGCTCACCGAGCCGGGCGGCGGTTCGGACCTGCAGAACATGGCCACGGTCGCGGAGCCCTCCCCGGAGGGGTGGACGGTCAACGGTTCCAAGACCTGGATCTCCAACGCACGCCGCTCCGGGCTGATCGCGCTGCTGTGCAAGACCGACCCGTCCGCGTCACCGCCGCACCGGGGTATCTCCGTGCTGCTGATCGAGCCCGGGCCCGGGCTGACCGTCTCGAAAGACCTGCCGAAGCTCGGCTACAAGGGTGTGGAGGCCTGCGAACTCCTTCTCGACGACATGCGCGTGCCGGCCGACGCCGTGCTGGGCGGCGAACCGGGCCGGGGGTTCGCCCAGATGATGACCGGCCTGGAGACCGGTCGCATCCAGGTCGCGGCACGCGCGCTCGGCGTCGGGCAGGCGGCTTTCGACGACGCGCTGCGCTACGCCCAGGAGCGGGAATCGTTCGGCAAGCCGATCTGGCAGCACCAGTCGATCGGCAACTACCTGGCCGACATGGCCACCAAGCTCACCGCCGCCCGGCAGCTGATCCTGTTCGCCGCCTCGCGGCTCGAGTCCGGCGAGCGAGCCGACCTCGAAGCCGGGATGGCGAAGCTGTTCGCGTCCGAGACCGCGATGGAGGTCGCGCTCGACGCCGTCCGCATCCACGGTGGGTACGGCTACTCGACCGAGTTCGACGTCGAGCGCTACTTCCGCGACGCGCCGCTGATGATCGTCGGCGAGGGCACCAACGAGATCCAGCGCAACGTCATCGCCGCGCAGCTGGTCAAGCGGGGCGGTCTGGGGTGACTCCGTCCCAGCTCAGCTCGTCGAGGTTCACCACTATCGCTTCCTGGGTGGTGCGTGCGATCACGACGACGGCTTCGACGTCGGGGTCGGGGTTCTCCTCGCGGTGCGGCACCCACGGCGGCACGAACACGTAGTCGCCCGGGCCGGTCTCGATCCGGGTCTCGACCGGCTCGTCGCCCTCCAGGTCGAGGAACACGAACGCCGGGGTGCCGGACACCACGTAGATCGCGGTCTCCGACGCGCCGTGGTGGTGGTTGGCCGAGTTCGTCGACGCCGGGACGTGCGTCTGTCCCATCCAGAGGTTCCGCGCGCCCACGGTCTTGCCGCTGATCGCCTCGACGCGACGCATCCCCGTCGTCTGGGTGGTGTTCCCGATCAGGCCGGCCGGGGCGATGCGGTGCAGGCGCCGGTGGAAGGGGTCGATGTCGGTCGGGAGCACGACCCCGCTGGGGGTGCGTGAGCCGGCGGGCACGTGGAACGGAGAGGACATCAGGCACCTTTCGCGAGAACATCGACGTCGATCAGGCGCGCGACCGCGCGCGCGGCCGCCTGCACGACCTCCGGGGCCAGCCCCGGCCGGACCCCGAGGTGCAGCGGGATCGGCCGTGCCCGCGGGAGGTCGAAGCGCGGCGCGAGCCCTTCCGGGGTCTGGCCGAGCGTGGCCAGCAACGCCACGCCCAGGCCGGCGCCGACCGTGGCGTGCACCCCGGCCAGCTGCGCGGACTCGGCACTGATCTCGGCCGGGACACCGGCCTCGGCGAGCGTCTCGAGCGCGCGGGTCCGCAGCGCGCACGGGTCGTCGAACGCGGCCAGCGGGATCGGCCGCCCCGGCGCGGGCGGTGTCCAGGTGGGGGCGGCGTACCAGGTGAGCTCCAGCTCGCCGACCGGCACCGTGCGCGGCTCGCCGGCCGGGCCCAGCAGCAGCGCGAGGTCGATGGAGCCGGCCGCCAGCGCGGCACGCAGCCGAGTACCGCGGTCGATGCGGAAGCGGGTGGTGGCGCCCAGCGCCGCGCTCAGGCACGGGAGCAGCTGGGTGGCCGCGTGTTCGGTGGACCCGATCACCACCACCCGTTCCGCCTCGACGCCGAACGCGCGCAGCGCCTCGTCGTGCACGGCGAGGATGCGCCGGGCGTGGGCCAGCAGCCGCTCACCGTCGGGCGTGAAGCGTGAGCCGCGCCCGTGCCGCACGACCAGGGGCCGGTCGACCGCCGACTCCAGCCGCCGGACGTGCTGGCTGATCGCGCTCTGGCTCAGCTGCAACGACCGCGCGGCCCGCTGGAAGCCGCCGCAGTCGTCGATCGCGACGAGGCTGCGCAGCGGCCCGATGTCCAAGCTCATCTCCACCTCGATTGATCAGCATCCGTGATGGGTCGCGATCACGATCCGTCGTTGGACATTCCCTACTTACCTGATCAGGATACTCGACATGAAGACCTTGAAGCTCGGGGCCATCCTCCTCGGAGTCGGCGGCCCGGGTCAGCACAACGCCTGGCTGGACCCGGACGTCGCCGCCGACGCCAGCGTCGACATCCGCTGGTACATCGCCCGCGCCCAGGAGGCCGAGGCCGCGAAGTTCGACCTCGTCTTCATCGTCGACAGCCAGTTCATCACCAAGGACTCGCCGAACCACTACCTGAGCCGGCTCGAACCGCTGACCCTGCTCTCGGCGGTGGCCGTGCACACGAGCCACATCGGCCTGGTCGGCACGATCACGACCTCGTACAACGAGCCGTTCAACGTCGCCAGGCGCCTGTACTCGCTGGACCACATCAGCGGCGGCCGCGCCGGGTGGAACGTCGTGGCCACCGGCGACGCGGGCACGGCCGGCAACTACAGCCGCGAGGCCCACTTCGACTACCCCACCCGGTACGCCCGCGCGCTCGAACACGTCCGGGTGGCCCAGGGCCTGTGGGACTCCTACGAGGCCGACGCGTTCCCGCGCGACAAGGAACGCGGCGTGTTCTTCGACCCCACGAAGCAGCACACGCTCGACCACCGCGGGGAGCACTTCTCGGTGGTCGGCCCGCTCAACCTCGAACGCTCGCCGCAGGGTCAGCCGGTGATCTTCCAGGCCGGGGACTCCGAGGACGGCCGCGACCTCGGCGCGAGCATCGCCGACGCGATCTTCACCCACGCGGCGACGCTGGAGCAGGCCGCGGCGTTCCGCACCGAGCTCCGGGAACGGGCCGCCGCGAAGGGCCGCGACCCGGAGCACGTGCTGATCATGCCCGGCATCTTCCCGATCGTCGCCGACACCGACGAGGAGGCCCGCGCCCGCGAGACCGCGGTACTGACCGCCAAGTCGTTCGACCGCGCGCTGGCCGAACTCGGGCGCCCGTTCGGGTGGCACGACTTCGGCCAGTACGACCTCGACGCGCCCTTCCCCGACGTGGACGCGGCCGCGGCGAACAGCTTCCGCACGCAGGCCGAGGCGATCAGCGCGCACGCCCGCGAGCACGGCCTCACCCTGCGCCAGGTCGTCGAGCACCAGCTGGCCGCCCACCGCTCCCCGTTCGTCGGCTCGCCACTGACCGTGGCGAACGAGATCCAGCGGTGGTTCGAGGGTGGTGGCTTCGACGGGATCAGCATCAGCGTGAACTCAGCCGCCGAGTTCGCCCGCTTCACCGACCAGGTGCTGCCGATCCTGCGGGAGCGCGGCGTCGTCCGCAGCGACTACGAGGCCACCACGCTCCGCGGCAACCTCGGGCTCCCCATCCCCGCCAACCGTCACACCGCCGTGCCGGCGTCCTCCCTCTCATGAACAGAAAGAGCACCTCCGTGCGCCGCTTCACGGTCGCCTTAGCCGCACTGGCCCTCACCGTGTCCGCCTGCGCCGGCAACGGATCCGCCGCCTCCGGCGACGGCACGTCCACGTTGCGGTGGGCCACGTCCTACTTCCCGACGCACTGGGACCCGGTGGTCTCCGGCAGCGGTGCCCAGTTCCGGGAGCTCGCGCTGGTCTACGCGTCGCTGACCAAGACCGACGAGAACGGCAACGCGGTTCCCGACCTGGCCGAGAGCTGGACGTACAACGACACCGGCGACCAGGTCACGTTCCACCTGCGGCCGAAGCTGACGTTCAGCGACGGCACCCCGGTGAACGCCGCCGCGGTCAAGGCCGCGATCGAACGGGCCAAGACGCAGAAGAACTCCGCGCTCTTCGGTGACCTGACGTCGATCAAGTCGGTCACGACCAGCGGTGACCTCGACGTGGTCGTGCAGCTGACGCAGACCGACTACCAGATCCCGCTGCTGTTCGGCGAGCGGGTGCTCCAGGTGGCCAGCCCGGCGGCCGACCCCACCGCCCTCGACCAGAAGCCGGTCGGCGCCGGGCCGTTCGTCGTCACCCAGCTCACCCCCGGCACGAAGGTCGTCCTCAAGAAGAACCCGGACTACTGGGACGCCGCGAACATCCACATCGAGAACGTGGAGCTGGTCTCCGCGCCGGACGCCGCGACCGTGGTGTCGGGCCTGCAGACCGGCGTCTACAACTTCGCCGACATCACGCCGAACAACGCCGAGGCCGCCAAGGCCGCCGGACTGGACGTGTTCGTGCAGCCGGGCTTCAACGCCAACAACATCAGCATCAACGTGAACAAGGCGCCGTTCACCAACCCCAAGGTCGTCGACGCCGTGCGCCACGCGATCAACCGGCAGGAGTTCGTCGACAAGCTCGGCTTCGGGTACGGCGAGGCCACCGACCAGCCGTTCCCGAAGAAGTACGTCGCGTACGACCCGCAGTCGGCGGACAAGTACGCCTACGACCCGGCGAAGGCCAAGGAGCTCCTCAAGGGCATTCCGCCGATCAAGCTCACGCTGGTGATCCCCTCGGCCGATCCGCAGGCCGAGATCGTCCAGTCGCAGCTGGCCGCGGTCGGCATCACGGTCGACATCAAGGTCGACAAGAACTGGGCGACGCCGTTCTTTGCCAAGGACCTGACGCTCTCGCTCTACGGAACGACCGGGCGTGACTCGGCCGTGCAGACGCTGACCGCGCATTTCGGCCCGAACGGTCCGCTCAACCTGAGCTCGCCGTACCAGCCGGCCGGGTTCGAGGCGGCCGTCGCGAAGGTCAGGCAGACCCCGCTGGAGGCCGCCGACTACGCCTCGGTGCTGCAGGCGGCCACCCGGGCCGGGCTGGAGAGCAAGGCGCTGGTGTTCACGTACTCCTCGCCGAACCTGCTGGCCAAGAGCAAGTCGGTGTCGGCGCTGCCCGCCAACCCGGGGCACATCGACTGGACCGGGGTCAAAATAGGATGACGATCGCTCTGGAACCAGGGTTCGCGGTCATCCGGGTGCAGCGGGCCGCCAGCCGCGTCCTGCTCACCGTCGCCCGGTCGCTCGCGATCTTCGTCCCGGTGTTCCTGGTCGCGACGTTCGTGACGTTCACGCTCCGGGCCCTGAGCGGCCTGAGCCCGGCGCACACCCAGCTGGGTGAGGACGCCACCCCGGAGGCCGTGGCCCGCATCGAGCACGAGTGGGGCCTCGACGAGCCGTTCCTGGTGCAGTACTGGCACTGGCTCGGCGACGTCCTGCGCGGCGACCTCGGCCGCAGCTGGTCCAACGGGGTGAGCGTCTCGCAGCTGATCGCCGAGGGTCTCGCGATCAGCCTGTCGGTGGCCGTCCTCGCGATGCTCATCGGCGTGGTCTTCGGCTTCGCGTTCGGCGCGCTGGCCGCACTGCGCCGCGGAACCTGGATCGACCGGTCGATCACCGGCGTGCTCACCGTCTTCTCGATCATGCCGCCGTTCGTGATCGGCATCCTGCTCGTCGAGATCTTCGCGGTGGGGCTGGGCTGGTTCCCCTCCGGCGGGTACATCCCGCTCGAGGTCGGCTTCTCCCCCTGGCTCGGGCACCTGATGCTGCCCGCGCTCGCGTTGAGCTTCGACGCGATCGCCGACGTGGCCCGGCAGCTGCGTGCCGGGCTGGTCGGCGCGTACGCGGAGAACTACGTGACCGGCGCGGTCGTGCGCGGCCTGGGCCGGCGGCGGATCTTCCTCCGCCACGTCCTGCCCAACGGCGTCGGACCGGCGCTGGCCGTGCTCGGACTGAAGTTCCCGGTGATCATCGGCGCCTCGGTCGTCACCGAGTGGATCTTCGGCCTGCAGGGCTTCGGGCGCTTCGCCAACGACGCCGCCCAAGCCGGTGACGTCCCCGAGGTGCAGGGCGTGCTCGTCGTCTCGATCGTGCTGGTCGTCAGCTTCAACCTGATCGTCAACCTGGTGCTCGGCAAGATCACGCCGGCCTCGCATCGAGGGGTCTGACCATGCTGCGACGAATTCTCACGCTCCGGGCCGGCCGGCTGGCCGTCGGCATCCTGCTCGTGGTGGCCCTGCTGGCGATCCTCGGGCCGTGGGTCGCCCCGGACGTGCCGACCGCCAAGCCGCTCCAGTCCCTCTCCGGCGACCACTGGCTCGGCACCGACTACCTGGGCCGGGACGTGTTCAGCCGGTTGCTCGAAGGCTCCCGGGACAGCGTCCTCGGCTCGGTGCTGGTCGCGCTGGTGGCGCTCGTCGTCGGCGTGGTGCCCGGCCTGCTGTCGGTGCTGCTCGGGCGGGTGTTCGAGTGGACGACGCTGCGGCTGGTCGACACGCTCGTCGCGTTGCCGTTCCTGGTCTTCGCCGTCGCGGTCACCGCGCTGCTCGGCAACGGACTCACCCAGGCGATGCTGGTCACCGGCGTGCTGGTGTCCCCGCTGTTCTACCGGGTGACGCGGGCGGCGACGCTCGCCGTCGCGCACTCGCAGTACGTGGAGGCCGCGCGGATCTCCGGCGCCTCGATCGGGTGGATCGTCCGGCGGCACGTCTGGGCCAAGGTGCTCCCGCCGATCGCGGTGGCGCTGGCCCAGACGATCGGCGTCGGCTTCATCATCGTCTCCAGCCTGACGTTCCTCGGCATCGGAGTGCAGCCACCCGCGCCGACCTGGGGCGGCCTGCTCGCCTCGGACCTGAACTACCTGCACTACCGGCCGTTCGCGCCGCTCGCGCCCGCGCTGCTGATCATGGTGACGGTCTGGGCGTCCAACCTCCTCGCCGACGCCATCCGCGACGTCTCCGGCGCGGCCGGGCGAGCCCTCGTCGACGCTCGGAAGGTGGCCGCCCGATGACCGCTCTCGCCGTACGTGACCTGCACATCCGCGACCTCGTCGGCGACCGCGAGATCGTCCGGGGTGTCTCGTTCGAGCTCACGCCGGGCAAGGTCGTCGGCATCGTCGGCGAATCCGGCAGCGGGAAGACCCTGACGTGCCGGGCGGCGCTGGGCATCCTGCCCGAGCACTTCGTCGTCTCCGCGGGGTCGATCGAGATCGGCGGGCGGGACATCGCCGGGCTCTCCGACGCCGAGTGGACCGGGCTGCGCGGCTCGACGATCAGCGCGGTGTTCCAGGACCCGGCGTCCTATCTCAACCCGTCGATGCGTGTCGGCGCGCAGATCGCCGAGGTGATCCGGGTCAAGAAGCGGGCCTCGCGGCGGGAGGCCCGGCGCCGGGCCGTGGAACTGCTGGCCGCGGTGCACCTGCGCGACCCGGCGCTGGTCTACGAGCAGTACACGTACGAGCTGTCCGGCGGCATGCTCCAGCGGGTGCTGATCGCGGCGGCGATCGCGGCCGACCCGGCCGTGCTCATCGCCGACGAGGCCACCACCGCGCTCGACGTCATCGTGCAGGCCGAGATCCTCGACCTGCTGGCCGACCTGCGGGCCCGCGCCGGCCTGGCGCTGCTGGTCGTGTCGCACGACCTGGCGGTGATCGCCCAGCTCTGCGACGAGGTGCTCGTGCTGCGCGACGGCGAGGTCGTCGAGCGCGGGGAGACCGCCGACGTGCTGCACGAACCGCGGCACGAGTACACCCGCCTGCTGATCTCCGAACACGAGCAGTACGGCCTGGACAAGTACCTGGAGGCCGTCGATGTCTGAGCCGATCCTGCGGGTCGCCGACCTGTCCGTGTCCTACGGCAGGCAGCGGGTGCTGCACGGCGTCACGCTGGACGTGGAGCCCGGCGAGACCGTCGGCATCATCGGTGAGACCGGGTCGGGCAAGTCGACGCTGGCCCGCGCGGTGCTCGGCCTGGTGCCGGCGTCGGCCGGTTCGCTCCGGGTCGACGGATCCGACGTCACCCGGTTCTCGAAGCGCCAGTGGCGCGCGTTCCGGCGCCGGGGCGTCGTCCAGTACGTGTTCCAGGACCCGCTGCGCAGCCTCGATCCGGACCTGACGATCGCCGACTCGCTGATCGAGCCGCTGCTGGTGCGGGGGGTCGCCCGCGCCGAGGCGGTCGCGCGGGCCGAGGAGTTGCTGGGCCGCGTCCGGCTGGACCCGGACCTCCTCGGCCGCCTGCCCGGCGCGATCTCCGGCGGGCAGCGCCAGCGGGTGGCGGTGGCCCGCGCGCTGATCACCGACCCGGCGCTGGTCATCCTCGACGAACCGGTCAGCGCCCTCGACGCGGCGAACCGCGTCCTGGTGCTGGAGATCCTGCGCGAGCTGGACGCCGCGCTGCTGTTCATCTCCCACGACCTCGGGTCGGTGGCCGGGATCGCCGACCGTGTGGCGGTGATCTACCGGGGCGAGCTCGTCGAGGACCGCCCGACGCGCGAGCTGATCACCGCACCGGCGCACGCCTACACGCGGCTGCTCGTCAGCTCCGTGCCGACGCTGCGCTCCGCCACCTCCGACCGTGCCGCCCGGGACGAGCTCCGCGCCCTTCTCTCCGCCTGAGGAGCGTTTCGATGATCCACCTCGCACTGCATCCCTACGGCGTCGGCGGCCCCGGCCAGCACGGTCTGTGGAAAGACCCCCGGGTCGCGAAGAACGCCAGCATCGACATCCGGTACTACATCCGGCAGGCCCAGCTCGCCGAGGAAGCCCTGTTCGACGCGCTGTTCATCGTCGACAGCCAGTTCATCAACAGCACCTACCCGTCGCACTACCTGAACCGGCTCGAACCGCTGACCCTGCTGTCCGCGGTCGCGGTGCACACGTCGCACATCGGCCTGGTCGGCACCGCCAGCTCGACGTACAACTCGCCGTTCAACCTCGCCCGCCGGTTCGGTTCGCTCGACCACATCAGCGGCGGACGGGCCGGCTGGAACGTCGTGACCAGCTTCGACACCGGCACGTCACGCAACTACGGGCTCGAGGAGCACCTCGACTACGCCACCCGCTACGGCCGCGCGCTGGAGGCGGTGCAGGTCGTCCGCGGGCTCTGGGACTCCTACGAGGACGACGCGTTCTCGGCGCCGGACGTGTTCCTGGACCCGACGAAGCTGCACGCGCTGAACCACGTCGGCGAGCATTTCCGGGTCGACGGGCCGCTGAACCTGTCGCGGTCGCCGCAGGGGCAGCCGGTGATCTTCCAGGCCGGGGTGTCGGAGGAGGGACGTACCCTCGCCGCGCAGGTCGCCGAGGGCATCTACGCGCCGGGGTCCTCTCTCGAGCAGGCCCACGCGTACTACACCGACGTCAAGCGCCGCACGGCCGCCGCCGGGCGCGACCCCGACCACCTCAAGATCTTCATCCACGGCAGCCCGATCGTGGCGGCCACCGATGCCGCGGCGCGGGAGCGGGAACGCGAGATCTTCGCCGAGGACAACGACTTCTCCGCAAACCTCGCGCTGCTGGGCCGGGGCTTCGGCGCCCACGACTTCAGTCAGTACGACCCGGACGGGCCGTTCCCCGACGTCGCGCACCTCGCCGAGCGCGGCGGGCGCACCGGGGCGGCGGCGATCATCGAGCGGGCGCGGCGCGAGAACCTCACGTTGCGCCAGGTCGTCGAGAGCGCGACGGCGTTCAAGCAGTCGCCGTTCGTCGGCTCGCCGGAGACCGTCACCGACACGATCGAGCGGTGGTTCGCGGCCGGCACGTTCGACGGCATCAACCTCGCGTTCCGCACCGAGGAGGAGCTGACGCTCTTCGTCGAGGGAGTCGTGCCGCTGCTGCAGAAACGGGGCCTGTTCCGCACCGAGTACCGGGCCGGAACCCTCCGCGGCCATCTCGGCCTCCCGATCCCGGCGAACCGCCATGCGTGACGTCCACGTCGTTCCGTTCCCGTCCGACGCTCTTCCCGACGACGTCGACGTGCTGATCGTCGGCGCCGGGCCGGTCGGGCTGGCGGCCGCGATCGAACTGTCCTCGCGGGGCGTCGACGTGGCGGTGATCGACCGGGCCCGCGAGGCCACGCTGATCCGGGCCGGCGCGATGGGTCACACGCCCCGGGTCGTCGAGCACTTCCGGCGCTGGGGTGTCCTGCAGCGCATCCGCGACGAGTGGACGTTCCCGCCCGAGTGGAACCGCGGGATCCGCCTGGTCACGTCGCTGGTGGGCCACGAACTCGCGCCCACCCCGACCCGCGCCGGCCGGTTCTCGTCCGAAGAGGCTCTGCGCCGTCCGCAGTCCGCGCTCCAGAAGGTCTTCCTGGAACATCTCGCGTTCCGCGGTGTCCCGGTGGCCGGCGGCCGGGAGCTGACCGCGTTCCGGGAGACCGCGGAGGGCGTCGACGCCGACGTCTCGGGCGTGACCGTCCGGGCCCGCTACCTGCTCGGGGCGGACGGGGGCAGCAGCTCGGTGCGCCGCCTGGCCGGCATCCCCCGCGACGGCGAGCGCGCGACCGAGAAGCGCTACCGCCTCATCGTCCGCACCGGCGACATCTCCGACCGCGTCGGCCCGGCCCCCAGCGGCACGAACATCGTGTTCAACCAGAAGGCATCGGGCTTCCTCGCCGCGGTGAGCACGCGCGAGTGGCGGGTCTACGCCGGGCCGTTCCCGCTGGACCACGTGCCGTCGGACGACGAGCTGCTCGACACCGCCCGGGCCGCGTTCGGCTTCGACCTCGACCTGGAGCTCGCGTCGTCGACGACCTTCTACGAGGCCACCCGGATCGCCCGCACGTTCCGCTCCGGCCGGGTCCTGCTCGCCGGGGACGCGGCCCACGTCCGCACGCCGGGCGGCAACCTCGGCGAGGGCTTCGGCGACGTCGTCAACCTCGGTTGGAAGCTCGCCGCGGTGCTCGCCGGGCACGCCCCCGACTCCCTGCTCGACTCCTACGACCGGGAACGACGCCCGCACAACCAGCGGGTGGCCGACTTCGCGCTGGAGCGGGCCCGGCGCGCGCGCCTGGCCCTGGCCGACGTCCGCGCGATCGGCGTCCCCGACGACGCCGACCTCGGCCCCGCCGCGCAGCGGAGACGCGCCGAGATCACCGCGCGGCTCGCTGCCGACCGCGTCGACACCGCCGGGGTCACGTTCGACGAGCGCTACGACACGTCGCCCGTGGTGTGGCCCTCCGGCGGGCTCGGCGCCCCGTGGCGCGCCGACGTCTACGAGGACGATCCCCGCCCGGGCCACCGCGCCCCCGACGGTGTCGTCGACCCGTACGGCGGCACGCTCTACGACCGGATCGGCACCAGCTTCGCCCTGCTCGTGCTCTCACCCGACCGCGGCGTCGAGAACGCGTTCCTCGACGCCGTCGGCGACCTTCCCTTCACCGTCGTCCACCTGGACGGACTACGCGACCGCTACGGCGCCGACAACGTTCTCGTCCGCCCGGACCACCACGTCGCCTGGCGCGGCGACACGCTGCCCGCCGGCGGCGCCACCGCGGTACTCGACCGGATCCTCGACAGGAGCCCACGCATGACCGACTTCTTCCCCCCGCCGGGCCTGAACACCCGCGGCACCGTCCTGGTCGTCCCCGGCCGGGGTGAGAACCAGCGCACCTACGCCCGGCTCGGCGCCCGCCTGGCCGCCGACGCCTACCACGTGCGCGTGCTGTCGGGCGTCGACGAGGTCGCCGGTGCCGCCGCCGATCCCGACCTGGTGCGCCCGCTCGTGCTGATCGGCGCGGACACCGGGGCGGCGTCCGTCGGCGCCCTGGTGGCGGACGGCCGGACCGCCGCGGACGCCGTCGTCCTCGCCGGGCTGCCCGGCTACGGCACCCAGGGTCCGGAGAGCTGGGACGAGGAGCTCGACACCCGCACGCACTGTCCCACCCACCGCGGTGTGCTCACCGCCGAGGCGACGCCCGGCGCGCTGAGCACCGCCGTCGACAGCGCACTGCTCGACGCCGCCTACGGGAGCACCGCGGACCTCCCCCACCTGCTGCTCGTCGGCGACGCCGACCCGTACGCCGACCGGGCCGCGCTCACCCGGGTCGCGAAGGCACTGCCCCGGGCCCGGCTCGCGGTGGTGCGCGACGGCCACCACGACGTCCTCAACGACCTCCAGCACCGCTCGGTGGCCGCGGAGATCGTCGGTTTCCTGGAGGCGTTGCGCGACTCCGACCCGCTGGTGCCGTTCGTCTCCGTCGAGTCCAGCGCCTGGTAGCGGCCCTTCTGCTGGAGAAACTCCACGAGTGTTCCTCGGTAAACTCCGACCATGGCGGTGGACGAAGTCGCGGCGTCGTTGCTGTACCAGGTGACGGCCCTGGCCGGTCAGGTCACCGGCCGGATGCAGGAGGGCCTCGAGCGGCTGGGGCTCAGCGGACCGACCGCGAACCTGCTCTGGGTGCTGCGGCCGGAGGGTGAGCCGCAGTCGCTGCGTCAGCTCGCCGCCCTCCTGCACTGCGACCCGTCGAACGTCACGCTGCTCAGCGCGCAGCTGGAGGAACGCGGGCTGGCCGAGCGGCGCCCGCACCCCCGCGACGGCCGCGTGCGCACGCTGGTGCTGACGCCCGAGGGCCGGGCGGTCCGCGGGCGCCTGCTCGCGATCGTCGCGAAGCGCTCACCGTTCGCCGACCTCGACGACGGGGACCAGCGGCTCCTGCACTCGCTGCTGGCCAAGGCGCTCGATACTGCTTGAGAAACTCATGTATATTCTCAGGCATGAGCAGCCCTAGACGTGTCCGTCTGACCGCGACCGGTGGCCCCGAGGTGCTCCGGGTGGAGCCCATGCCGGTGCCCACGCCCGGCCCCGGACAGCTCCTCGTCGCGGTGGAGGCCGCCGGGGTGGCCTTCAACGACATCTCCACCCGGGAGGGGCTCACCCCGGGTCGCCGGCCGGACGTGCTGGGCTTCGACGTCGTCGGCCACGTCGAGCAGGTCGGCGCCGGGGTCGAGGGCATCGACGGCGTAGCCGTGGGCCGGCGTGTCGGCGCGCTGGCCGGCGTCGGCGGGTACGCCACCCACGTCGTGGTGGACGCGCGCCGCGCCGCGCCGTTACCCGAGGGGCTTCCCGCCGAGCAGCTCGACGCGCTGGTGCTCAACTACCTCACGGCGTGGCAGATGTTCCACCGCGTCGCCAGGCCGGCCCCGGGCCGGAGCGTGCTGGTGCTCGGCGCGGCCGGCGGTGTCGGGTCGGCGCTGTGCCAGATCGCCCGCGCGGCCGGGGTCGAGGTCTACGGCACCTCCGGCCCGGCCCGCCGGGCCCGGGTGGAGGCCAACGGCGCCACCTGGGTGGCGGACGCCGCGGCCGTGCCGGTACCGGTCGCGGCCACGTTCGACCCGGTGGGCGGCCCGTCGCTCGCCCGTTCGCGACGCGCCACCCAACGGTCGGGCGTGGTCGTGTCGTACGGCTTCAGCTTCGCGACCGGCGCCGGGTACGGCCGGGCCGGTGCGCTGGCGCGTACGTTCGGCGCCCTGGCCCGGGCGAAGCTCACGCCCGGCGCCCGCGTGGTCGTGCACACGGTGGAGCGCGCCGTCGACCGCGACCCGGCGGGCTTCCGGGCCGACCTCACCGCGCTCGTCGACCTGCTCCGGGCCGGGGTGCTGCGGCCGGAGGTCACCACCCTGCCGCTCGACCGGGCCGCCGACGCGCACCGCCGCCTCGAGAACCGCGAGGTCGACGGCAAACTGGTGCTCCTACCGTGAGTCAGGCGCGGGTGCAGTCCCGGTCGGCCGGGGGAAGGGTTCCGCCGAGCAGGTATTCGTCGACGACCTTGTCGACGCACGGATCGCCGTCGTAGAGGTAGACGCGGTGGCGGTACGCGCCCCGCAGCGTCACCTGGACCGAGCGCGGGAACGCGTGGTGCAGGGCACGCCGGTCCGCCGCGGGGGCGGCCGGATCACCGTCGGCGCCGACCAGCAACGCGGGCACGTCACTGGTGGGTTCGGCCGTCCGGTCGGCCGTCTCGACCGGCCAGAACGCGCACGGCGTGACGTTGCGTGCGAGCGGGCCGAAGAGCGGTTCGTCGCGCCGGTGGGCCTCGATGTCGCGGAAGTAGGACTCGGGGTCGCGGTTCGCCGGCCGGTCGGCGCACCGGGTGGCGACCTCGCCCTCGGTCGGGCCCGGAACCGGCTCGAGCGGGCCCGGCCGCCCGCCGAGCACCTGCACCACCCGGCTGAACCGCGCGTACGCCGCCTCGGTGTCGGCACTGGGGCGCAGCAGTCCGGGCAGGGTCGACGCGTCGACGCGTCGCCCGGCCACCGGAATGCCGGGGCCGGCCGCGCGCCGCCGGATCCCCTCCACGGTGGCCAGTACCGCCTCTCTTGACGCGCCCAGCCGGTAGGTCGCGTCGCGCTCCGCGGCCCAGCGGGCCCAGTCGGCCAGCACGGCCCGGTCCCCCGCGCCGCCGGCCGGCGGTGACGTCACGGTGCTGTCGAGCACCACCCGCCGGACGTGCGTCGGAAACAGCTGCGCGTAGACCGCGCCCAGGTACGCGCCGGACGACCAGCCGAGGTAGGCGACGCGCTCGACGGCGAGGGCGCTGCGCACGACGTCCAGATCACGGGCGCGCGTGCGCGTCGACGCGTACGGCAGCAGGTCCGTCGCCGGCGCGCACCGCCCGGCCAGGTCCTTCGCGGCGGCGACGCCGGTGTCGAACGCGCGCCGGTCCGGAGCGGCCCCCACCGCGCCGCGTCCACCCGGCCAGTCGCAGCCGAGACGCGTGCTGCGACCGGTGAACCGCGCGTCGACGCCCACCAGGTCGTACCGGGCCGCGACGTCGGGCGAGCCGCGCGCCGGCTCCGGCTCGAGGCCCTGCAGTACCGCCAGGACACCGTCGCGCGACCCGTCCGGGTCGCCGGTGGCGACCACGAGCGTTCCCAGGTGGTGGTCGGTGTCGGTGCCGAGCCGGCGCGCGACGGCGAGCGTGAGCGTGCGTCCCCCGGGGTCGTCGTAGTTCACCGGCACGGTGATCCGGGTGCAGCGGGCGTCGGCGTCGTCGAGCAGGCGGCCGGTGGTGTCGTCCGCGTCCGCGCGGCATCCGTGCCAGGTCACGTCCTGGCGGTAGAAACGGTCCAGTGCGAACGGGTGGCTCCCGCTGATCGCCAGCCGGATCACGAGTTCCGGTCCCCAGAGGACACCGGCGAGCACCGTCGCGACGAGACCAACGGCGACGGCGACGCGCGATTTCGACACGCACCGCAATGTACGGTCCGGGCGCCATCAGCGCGGTGCGAGGCGCAGCACGCTCAGGTAGCGGCGGGGAACGCGGTCGCCCAGTGCGGTGCGGACCCGCTCGGCGATCGCGTCGAGCAGCGGCTCGCGCACGTCGGGGGCGAGCCGCCGGTAGAGCGACGTCGTGCGCAGCAGGTCGGCGAGGCCGGCCCCGTCGAGCCACTGGACGGTCGGGTACCACCGCGTGACCGTCGGGCCGAACACCGGCCACGCGGTCTCCCCGGCGGCGCGGGCGTCCTCCTCACGCGGTGGGTGGCCCCAGCCGGGGTCGCCGGGCGCGAACCGCTCGTGCAGGTCGGCGGTGGCGGCGTACATCTCCGGCTCGCCCGGCCGGCGCACGACGACGTGGCCGAGCTGCGCCATCCACCCGCCCGGCCGGAGCAGGTCGTGCGCCCGCGCCCAGCCGACCGCGGGATCCACCCAGTGCCACGACGAGGCGGCCACGAGCAGATCGAACCGCCGGCCCCGGGCGTCCCACCGCTCGAACGTCGTCGGCACGACCTCGACCGCGGGGTACCCGGCCAGCCGGCGGCGGGCCAGCGCGGCCAGCCCGGGGCCCGGCTCCAGTGCGGTGACCGCGTACCCGAGCGCGGCCAGCGACCGGGTCGCCTGGCCCGTGCCGCAGCCCACCTCGAGCACGGCCGAACCGCGACCCGCGCCGGTGAGCGATCCCAGGTCGGCGAACGCCTCGTCGGGATAGCCCGGCCGGATCCGGTCGTAGACGTCGGCCACCTCGTCGAACACCATTCCGAGATTCATCACCCCTCCTTGGAGACCGAACGTTCTATCTAGTATGATCGCGGGGGTGAAGACGTCGGAAGCCCGCGCGCGACTGCTCGCCACCGCCACCCGGATCTTCTACGCCGAGGGCATCCACTCGGTCGGCGTCGACCGCATCATCAGCGAAGCACAGGTCACCCGGGCCACGCTCTACCGGCACTTCCCGGGCAAGGAAGACCTCGTCGTCGCCTACCTCACCGAGGCCGACCAGGCCATCCGGGCCCGGGCCGGCGAGCTGCTCGCGCAGGACCTCCCGGCCGCCGACACGCTCCGCGCGCTGGCCAGGGCCATCGCCGACGACATCCGCTCCCCCGGCTTCCGCGGGTGCGCGTTCCTCAACGCGGTCGCCGAGTACCCCGACACCGACCACCCGGTGCACCGCGTCGTGCTCGCGCACCGGCAGTGGTTCCTCGACACGGTCGCCGCCCAGTTCGCGCGCATCCCCGGCACCCCGGCCGAGCTCGCCGCCCAGCACTTCGTGATGCTGCGTGACGGTGCGATGGCCGCGGGCTGCCTGTTCGACCCGGCGCTGATCTGCGAGACGTTCCTGCGCGGTGTCGACGGTCTCCTGGGGGTCCGCGCCTGACGTGCTTCCGGCCCGGAGGGCGTGTTCGCGGTCGCCGTGGCGTGACAGGATCAGCGGGTGTTCGCGCGCCAGGGTCCGACGCTGGGTGAGCTGACCGTGCAGGCGCTGTCGTCGGTCGAGCGCGGCTACGACCTGCTCGCGCCGAAGTTCGACCACACCCCGTTCCGTACCCCGGCGGTCGTGCTCGACGCGACCGCCGGGGTACTGGCCGGGTACGGCCCGTTCACCGACGGCCTCGACGTGTGCTGCGGCACCGGCGCCGGGCTCATGGTCGTGGAGACGCTGTGCGACGGGCGGGCCACCGGCGTCGACTTCAGCGCGGGCATGCTCGCGCGGGCCCGGGACGCGCACCCGGACGCGAGCTGGGTCCGCGCCGACGCCCGCGCACTGCCGTTCACCGACGCGTTCGACCTCGCGGTCAGTTTCGGCGCGCTCGGGCACTTCCTGCCGTCCGACCGGCCCGCGCTGTTCGCGGGCGTGTACCGGGCGTTGCGCCCCGGCGGGCTGTTCGCGTTCCCGATCGAGGCGCCGCCGCCGGTCGCGTCGGGCTGGTACTGGTTCACGCGCGGGTTCGACCTGACGATGCGCGTCCGCAACGCGGTGTGGCGGCCCCCGTTCGTCATGTACTACCGCACCAGTGGCCGGTCGGCCGTCACCGCCGACCTGTCCACCGCCGGCTTCGCGCCGACGACGGTCGAACTCACCGCCGCGGGCGAATACCGCCCCGGCAGCCCACGGTGCCTCCTGGTACTGGCCCGCAAGCCAGACCCGTCCCGGTAGAGGTCCCGCACCCAGCGAGGCACCGCTACGCCGCATTCTCGGGGCTACGACGAGCTGAGCAGCGCTAGCCGACCACCGCGTGCAGCCGGTCGGGGCCGGTGAAGAAGGCGACGTACAGCAGGAGAAGCAGGAGGACGACGGCGACGACCAGCACGGACCGCGTTCTCATGCCGACACGATAGCGACCGCGCCCGATCCTCGATAGAGGGCACGATCCACAGCGGACCGTGCCGGGCGGGCACGCGTTCGACTCAGCGGACGAGTCCGGCCGGCACGGTCAGGTCCTCGGAGGCGTAGAGGCGGGCGAGCTCGCGGGGATCGTCGGCCGCGCACGTGGCCGCCACGGTGTCCATCAGCGCGTCGTACTCCGCACCGGTCGTGCCCTGGTACGACGCGGTCATCCGCCCCCACTCGTCCCAGGGCAGCATCTCGACCCGGTTGAGGGCGGCGAGATCACGCACCGCGTTGCCCCGGATCTCGGCGGGCCCCCAGTTCTCGGTGCCGTACACCCCGAACGTCGTGGCGTCGATGCGGCCCTCCCGATAGGCCACCCACGCCTCCCCGCCGGTGAGGAAGTCACCGGCGGCGAGATCCTCGGCGTTCACCGGCAGGTCACCGCCGAGCACCTCCGAGTCGACGCGACGCCAGCGGCCGCCCGCGTTCCGCACCTCGGTGATCCAGTGGTCGAGCCCCTGGCCGGGCTGGAAGTAGGTGGCGAACCCGCACCGGGCCCGCGCCGGCACCCCGCGGTGACGCAGCAGCGCACAGGTGAGCACGGCGAAGTGACGGCACGTGCCGACCACCCGGCGCGCCGGCGGCCGGGCGACGGTGAGCTCGGCCGGGTCGACCGCGAGCAGGGCGTCGACGATGCGGCTCGCCGGACGCAGCTGGTTCTCGTCGAACCGCGAAGCTGGCAGTTCCTGGGCGCGTGCGTCGGCCGGCTGGATCACCAGGCCGGCCGCGAGGCGGCAGAGATCGGCGACCGCGTGCGGGAGCTGCTCGGCCACCGGATGCGACAGCGCGGTGAGGGGCCCGCCCGTGGCGTAGTCGATCATGAGCGCACCGTAGCGCCCGGGTACGACAGTCACGTGAGGTCGGCCAGACCCGTCTCCCACCGCCGGCGACGCTCGTCGGGCGTCTGCTCCCACCAGGGCACCCCTCGCTCGCCGAGCGCCACCTTCGCCAGCTGCACGCGGGCCCGCGCGGGCGCCGGGTCCTTCTCGGCGCGGAGCAGCACCCCCACCTCGCGCCGCGCGGCCATCAGCGCCCGCCGCAGCTGCGCGGCGACGTCCTCGGGGATCGCCGGGTCGGTGGCCCGCCACCGCCGGCCGGAGATGACGACGTAGTGCCCGTCCTCGGTGTGCTCCATCGCCTTCACCTACCCAACTGCACCCGATTTGTACCTGACCGGCACCCTTTCGCACCTCGCGGGGCGAGGAGGATATGACGTCATGGACCCGGACGCCGAAGAGGCTCGCCTCGCGGCCTTGCGTAGTTACCAGGTGCTCGACCGGCCCCGGCCGGCCGCGCTCGACGCGCTGACCGGGTTGGCGGCCGCACTGTTCGAGACGCCGATGTCCGCGGTGTCGCTGATCGACCGGGACCGCCAGTGGTTCGCCGGCAGCACCGGCCTGGCCGACCGCCAGACCCCGCTCTCGGTGTCGTTCTGCGTCCACACACTGCCGACGAAACAGCTGCTCGTCGTCCCGGACGCCCGGCTCGACGAGCGTTTCGCCGAGTACCCCAACGTGCGCGAGGCGCCGCGCATCCGGTTCTACGCCGGCGCGCCGATCGTCGACGAGGACGGTTTCGCCCTGGGTGCGGTCTGCGTGGTCGACGACCGGCCGCGTGACCCCTCCGACCGGCTCCTCGACCAGCTCACCGCGCTGGCCGGCCAGGCCGCCGGGCAACTGGCGCTGCTCCGCAGCCGGCTGCGGCTGGCCGACCTCGGCGACGAGCTGGCGCGCGCCCAGCAGCGCGAGGAGGACCTGGTCGCGTCGATCACCCACGAGCTGCGCACCCCGGTCGCCTCCATCCAGGGCTACCTGGAGCTGCTCGCCGACAGCGGCGATCCGGAGCTCGCGGCCCAGTTCATGGAGCCGATCCACCGCAACGGCGAACGCCTGGTCGCGACGGTCAACCACCTCATCGCCGGCACCCGGTCGGAGGCGACGTCGCTGCCCGTGGCCACCGCGCCGATGGATCTGCGCGCGATCGCGGACGCCGCCACCCGGACCTGCGCCGCCCTGGCCGACGAGCACGGGGTGACGCTGCGGATCGGCGGCGGCGAGCCGGTGCCGCTGGAGGCCGACGCCGCCCTGCTCACCCGCGCCGTCGAGCAGCTCGTGCGCAACGGCGTGCTGTTCACCCCGCCCGGCGGCCACGTCACCGTCGACGTCCACGGTGGCCCGGTCGCGACCGTCACCGTCACCGACGACGGCGTCGGTGTCCCGCCGGACGAGTTGCCGCACGTCTTCGACCGCTTCTACCGGGGCCGGTACGCGCGCGAGCAGGCCGTGCCCGGCGTCGGACTGGGTCTGCCGCTGGCCAGGCAGCTGGTCGGCGCGCACGGCGGCGAACTGCATTTGACCTCGTCCGATGCGAGCACGACAGCCGTGATCGTGCTCACCGCGGCTAGGCCGGACGGATCCCGACGACCCCGTCGATGAGCTTGAGCAGGGACGCCTTGGTGATCGGCTTCTCGATGAAGACGACGTCCTCACCGGTGGCCAGCGCCCGGGCGTAGCCGGACATGTAGACCACCTGCACCGAGGGCCGGACGGCGCGGACCGCGTCGGCGGTCTGCGGGCCGGACATGCCCGGCATCGAGACGTCGGTGAGCAGCACGTCGACGTCGGTGGTGCGGGCCTGTTCGACCGCGTCCTCGCCGGACGTGGCGATCAGGGCCTGGTAGCCGCTGCGGCGCAGCAGCTGGGCGGCGAGGTCACGCAGCTCGACCTCGTCGTCGAGGACCAGGATCCGGTAGGCGGCCCGGCGCGCGGACAGGTCCTCGGGCGCGTTCGGCGTCGGTGGCGGCGGGGCCGGGCGGGGCTTGAGGGCGGGCAGCAGGATCGTGAAGACCGTGCCCTCCCCGACCCGGGAGTCCAGCAGCACGGTGCCACCGGCCTGCTGCACGGTGCCGTGGACGGTGGCCAGCCCGAGGCCGGTGCCCTGCCCCTCGGACTTGGTGGTGAAGAACGGCTCGAACACGCGCTCGGCGATCTCCACCGGGATGCCGGTGCCGGTGTCGCGCACCCGCAGCGACAGGTACGGCCCCGGCGGCAACCCGACGGTGTGCGCGTCCTCGTCGGTCAGCGGGACCGACTCGGTGCTGACCGTGATCCGTCCGCCCTGCGGCATCGCGTCGCGGGCGTTGATGACCAGGTTGAACAGGACCTGCTCGAGTTTGCCGCGGTCGGCCAGCACCCGGCGGCCGGTCGTGTTCAGCTCGGTGGTGAGCGTGACGCGGCCACCCAGGCTGTGCGAGAGCATGCGTGCCGCCTCGGTGGCGATCTGGTCCAGCTCCACCGGTTCGGCGTGCAGCACCTGACGCTGACCGAAGGCGAGCAGCCCCTGGGTGAGCTGAGCCGCGCGTTTGCCGGCCTCCTGGATGCGCGACAGACCGGCGCGCAGCTCGGCGCGTGCGTCCGGGGTGTCCAGCGACGGCAACTCGTCCATGTCGTCGAGGAGGACCTCGACCTGCCCGAACATGATCCCGAGCGTGTTGTTGAAGTCGTGGGCGATGCCGGCGGCGAGCTGCCCGATGCTCTCCAGGCGACGGGACCGGTCCAGCTCGGCCTGCATCCGCTCGCGGTCGCGTTCCGCGGCGACGCGCTCGGTGATGTCGTGCACGGTCGCCGCGACCAGGATGCCGTCGTCGGTCTCCAACGCGGCGAGCGAGATCTCCGCCGGGAACTCGGTGCCGTCCTGGCGTCGCGCGCTCAGCTTCAGACCGTGCCCCATCGGCCGGGTCCGGGGGTCGAGCAGGTACTGGTTGCGGTACGCGATGTGGGCCCGTTCGACGGCCTCGGGCACCAGCACCTCGATCGGGTGGCCGACCAGCGCGTCCGGGGGATACCCGAACAGGCGGTCGGCCTGCCGGTTGGTCATGATGATGTGGCCGGTGTCGTCGACACCGACGATCGCCATCGCCGTCGCGTCCAGCAGCCACCGGAATCGCTCGGCCGGTGCCGCTACCGACATGCCGGAACACCCCCGCTCACGTCCGCCTGTTCGACCTCGCGGCGCCCGACCTGAGGCAATCGGCTCCCGTCCCGCTCCCGAATTTCACCTTTCGGGGCTCGGCCGCGCGCCGATCTTTGCCCCTGTACGCCGCACCCAGTCGCCGGAGGATTCCCGTGAACTCACTCGACGCACCGGTCACCGCCGCCCGGGCGGACCGGACGACGTCGCTGGTGCTCGTGATCGAGGACGAGCCCGACCTCCTCGCGATGTTCCAGCGCGCGCTGGTGCGTTCCGGGTTCGACGTCGTCATCGCGACGAACGGCCGGGAAGGGCTGGCCGCCGCGGCCGAGCTGCGCCCTGACCTGGTCGTGCTCGACATCGTGATGCCGGGCGAATCCGGGTTCCGGGTCTGCCAGCAGCTGCGCCGCGGTGAAGCCACCAGCTCGACCCCGGTCCTGCTGCTGAGCGCGGCGCCCACCGAGACGAACGTCGCCCAGGGGCGGCAGGCGGGCGCGACCGGGTTCCTGGCGAAGCCGTTGAGCCCGGCGATGCTGGCCGAGCACGTACGCGGGATGCTCGACAACACGGTGCACCCGTTCTCGCTGCCGTCGGGCATCGGCTAGGGAAGCGCGCGTCACCCCGCCCCGCCGGCGGAGCGGTAGCCGGCGGCCTGGAGGGTGAACAGGTCGGCGTAGCGACCGCCGGCACGCACCAGGTCGTCGTGGGTGCCGGTCTCCACCAGCCGGCCCTCGTGCAGCACGTAGATGCGGTCGGCGTGGCGGACGTTCGCGAGCCGATGGGTGATCAGGATCGTCGTCGTCACGCCCTGGCGGTCGCGGATGGCCTGGAACAGCGCGTCCTCGGCCCGTGGGTCGAGCGCCGACGAGGGCTCGTCCATGATCAGCAGGTCGGCCGACGAGTAGAAGCCGCGCGCCGCGGTGATCCGCTGCCACTGGCCGCCGGACAGGTCCTGGCCGTCGGCGAACGTCCGGTCGAGCAGCGTGCGGTAGCCGAACGGCAGCGCCGCGATCATGTCGTGCGCCGCCGCCCGCCGCGCGGCCTCCTCGAGCCGCTCCTGCTCGGGGTCGCGCTCGACCTGGCCGAGATGGATGTTCGCCGCCGCCGTGAACGGCCACTTGTAGAAACTCTGGGTGACGACGGCGATCCGCGGGTTGTGGCCCGGCCAGGGCTCGCCGTTCCACCGGACCGCCCCGGAACTCGGCCTCCGCAGCCCGGCGATCAGCGCCGCCAACGTCGACTTGCCGGAGCCGTTCTCGCCGACGAACGCGACGGTCTGACCGGCCTCGATGGTCAGGTCGACGGCGTCGAGGGCCGGCTGTTCGCGGCCCGGATACCGTAGGCTCACGGCGTCGACCCGGAGGACGGAGAGCGGACCGGGAGCCGGCGCCGACGCGTCGTCCGGCAGGTGTTCCTCGGCCCGGTCGAGGAACACGACGTAGTCGCGGAAGTGCTGGCCCTCGGCGTAGACGCGGTCGATCTGGTAGATGCTCGAGGTCAGCGTGCGCTGCGCCGCCTGCAACGCGACGACGCAGGTCGCGGCGGCCGAGAGCGGGATCTGCCCGTCGAGCAGCAGCAGGCCGAGCAGGACGTAGACGGCCGCGGTGGCCAGCCCGCCGACGAACGAGCCGATCGTCATCGTCGTGCTGATCCGCCGGGACAGGTCGATCTGGATCTTCGTCTCGGCGCCCATCACCTGGTCGTGCTGCTCCAGCAGGAACCGGCGCAGCCGGTAGGCACGCAGTTCGGGCGCGGAGTCGCGCTCGGCCATCAGGTCGTGCAGCAGGCGCAGCCGCCGGTGGCGCACCGAACTCGCGACGTAGGTGAGGTAGCGGACCCGGCCGGCGTGCAGCGACGCCCAGAGCCGCGGCGCGGTGGCCACGATCAGCGCGAGCAGCAGCAGCGGGTGGATCACCACGACCGCGACGCCGACCGCGACGATGCCGATCGCGCTGGCGAGCAGGTCGAACGAGGCCTGCACGAGCAGGATCACCGCGTCGGAGTTGCGGGTGGCGCGCTCCATGTCGTCGGCGAACGCGTCCTCGTCGAAAGCCTCCAGGGGCACCGCGGTGGTGACCGCGAAGAGCCGCTGCTCGACCGCGTGGTTGACCCGGGGCGTGAGGCTGTTCTGGGCGTAACCGGTGGCGACGGTGAGCAGCGAGCGGATCGCGGTGGCGACGGCCAGCGCGGTGAGCGCCGGGAACGCGGCGCGGAGCCGGTCGGGCGTGGGGCCGGCGGCGAACAGCTCGATCAGCACCTGCTGGGTGGCGAGCAGCCCGAAGGTCGCCATCGCGCCGCTGAGCAACGCGGACACCGCGATGACCGACGTGCGGACGCGGTCGGCGCGCCAGCTCACCCGCAACGCCTGCCCGACCAGGCCGGGCAGGCCGGCGATGAGCGTGAACGCGCCGATCTCGGCGCGGGCGCGGTTGCCGCTCTCCCACCACATCGTGCGCAGTTCCGGCAGTACGGGCTCGCTCACGATTCCACGGTGCCGCACGCCCGCGCGAACCGGCGGATTCACTCACTTTAAGCTGGCCGGGTGGCGGAGCGGACGGTCGACACCGTGCTCGTGCGCTGGTACGAGCGGCCGGCGCAGTCGGGCACCATCGCCGAGCGGTGGCTGCGGGCGGCGGCCGAGCACCTGCCGGAGGCGATGCCCCGCCGCTACGGCGACGTCGAGCCGCTGCGCGGACGCGGTACCGACGGCTTCGTCGAGGCGTTCGGACGTGCCCCCGACCTGTTCTTCCTGGTCGGTTCTCCCCCCGTGCACCACGCCTCGCTCACCGCCCGCGGCGGGCCGACGTCCGTGCACACGCTCCAAGCCGAACTCCCGGCCGACGACGAACGCGTGAACGCGTTCGCGCTCGCGCTCGTACACCCCGGTATGACGTATGTGTCGGCGTCGATCGAGCGAGGGCTGACCCTGGACCGGGGCACGCTCTGGGGGCCCGCGCCCTCGCCCGGCGAGCCCTACCTCGCTCCGCGCGGCGAGTGGCTGGGCCTGCCGCCCGAGCCGCCGGTCTGGTGCTGGTTCGGGCCCGACTACCGGCGGGAGGTCGCGCGCGACGTCGACGGCGTGGACGTCGCCGGGGGCCTGCTCCGGACCGGCGGGCCGTGGGTGCATCCCTCGCTGTGTGCCCGTCCGGCGGAGATCGACCCGTCCCGGCGGCGGGCCCCACGCATGCCGGCCGGCCCGCGCCCTTCGCTGTGGCAGAGACTACGGAAGCGTTGACGTCATGATGATCGACCGGCCCCGGATCGCGGCCGCCTTACCGCAGTACGAGATCGGTGAACCGCTCGGACGCGGCGCGCACGGCCTGGTGTTCGCCGTCCGGCACCGCCGGCTCTCCTCGATGCGCGCGGTCAAGGCGATGCTCGTCGTCGACCAGGACGTCGCGGTGGCCTCCCAGCGGTTCCTCACCGAGGCCAGGGTGATGACCGCGCTGGACCACCCCCACCTCGTGCGGGTGCACGAGTACGCCGAGGCCGGGCCGTTGCTGCTGCTGGTGATGGAGTACATGGCCGGTGGCACGCTCGGTGACCGGATGGGCGGGCCGGTGCCGCCGGAGAAGGCGACGGCGTGGACGGTCGCGGTCGCCGACGGGCTGGAGACCGCACACCGGCGCGGGGTCGTGCACCGGGACATCAAGCCGGCGAACCTGCTGTTCACCACCGACGGTCTGATCAAGGTCGGCGACTTCGGGATCGCGAAGCTGTTCGCCGGGTCGGACGCGACGGCGAGCGGGATGATGGTCGGCACGCCGCGTTACGTCGCACCGGAGCAGATCAGCGGGCAGCGGGTGGGGCCGGCGTCCGACGTCTACGCGCTCGGCGCCACGCTGTACGAGCTGCTGGCCGGGCGGTCGGTGTTCCCGCGCGAGCTGACCGTGCCCGGGCTGCTGCACCACCACCTGTCGGTGCCGCCGCGTCCGCTGGAGGACGTGCCGCCCACGCTGGCCGGGGTCGTGTTGCGTGCGCTGGCGAAGGATCCGGCGGAGCGTCCCGCGTCGGCGCGGGAGTTCGCCCGTGAGCTGCTCCGGGCCGCGGACCGGGATCTCGGGCCGGAGTGGATGAGCCGGTCGGGTGTTCCGATGCGGATCGACGCGGGCGTGATCCGGTCGGCTCCGGACGACGCGGCGACGGTGCCGCTCGGCCCCACCGGGGGCGGGACGGTGCCGCTCGGCCCCACCGGGGGCGGGACGGTGCCGCTCGGCCCCACCGGGGGCGGGGCGGTGCCGCTCGCCTCCACCGGGTCCCGCCGCCCGCCGGGCACCGCCGGCTCGAACGGCAGCGCCGCGTGGCCGGGCGACGGGTCCGCGTGGCCGAGCGCCGGTGTCGCCGACGCGGGTCGCCCCGGCGATGGTGGCCCCGGCGACGGTGGTGCGGAGCGGCGGGACCGGCGACGAGGTCGGCGCGGTGCGGTCGTGCTCGCGGCCGGCGTCGCCATGGCCGTTCTGGTGGTGGCGGGTGTGGCCGGCGCGGCGCTCCGGCGCGGCGGCGACGGGCCGGAGACCGCGGCCGTGTCCTCGACCGCGTCACCGGCCGCGTCACCCGCCGCGGTCTCGACCGCCTCACCGGCCGTTCCGGTGACCGTGCCGACCCGCACGACGGTCGTCACCAGCTTCGAGTCCGGCACGCGCAGCGTCGACACGCTCGCGTTCAGCGCCGACACGACGAAGCTGATCGAGACCGACCAGTACGGCGTGACGAAGGTCTGGACACGCGGGCGGACCGAGCCCGTCCGGCTGGCCGCCGACCGGCTGACGATCCGCTCGGCGATCTTCAGCGCCGACGGAACCGCGGTGATCACCGGCCAGAAAGGCGCGCTCCGCCGGTACGACGCCGCCACCGGCCGGATGAGCAGCACCACCCCGCTGCGTGGCGTGGACGACGTGACCTCGCTCGCGCCGTACTCCGCGGGACGCGACGTCGTGCTGGGCGACTGGCTGGGCCAGGTCTGGGACCGCCCGTCGGACGGCTCGGTGACCCCGGTGGGCACGCAGGGCGACGGGATCCTCGCGATCGCGGTCGATCCGCGCGGGGAACGGATCGCCTCCGGCAACAGCGACGAGATCCGGCTCTGGGACCGCCGCGCCCACGCGCTGATCGCCGCGATCCCGAGCCGGTTCGCCGCCGACGTGAAGTTCAGCCCGGACGGCACCGTGCTCGCGTCCACCGACCAGAGCGGGGACGTGTCGCTGTGGGACGCCGCCACCGGCTCCCAGCGGGGCGCCACGATCCCGGCGATCAACGGTGGCCCGGACGGCGAGCGGACCTTCTTCGGCTTCACCGCCGGCGGCACCGCGCTGGTGACCAGCAACGGCGGCACGCTGCGCTGGTGGAGCACCGCCACCGGCGAGCAGCTCGGCGACCCGGTGACGCTCGCCGACGCCGACGGCGCGGCCGGCTTCAGCCCGGACGGAACCCAGGTGGCGGTCAACACCCCCGGCGGCCGGATCACCATCTGGAAACTGAGCTGAGCGCTACGGCCGCTGCCGGGTGGGGCGCACGATCACCTCGTTGACGTCGACGTCGTCCGGCTGGTCGATCGCGAACGCGACGGTGGCCGCGATCGCCTCCGGCGGGATCGACGCCGCCCGGTATGTGCGCATCGCGGCCTGGGCGTGCGGGTCGGTGATGTGCTCGGCGAGTTCGGACTCCACCACCCCGGGCGAGATCGTCGAGACCCGGATGCCGGGGTCGGCCTCCTGGCGCAGGCCCTCGGTGATCGCCCAGACGGCGTGCTTGGTGGCCGAGTAGACCGCGGAGGTCGGCACGACCTCGTGCGCGCCGACCGACGCGATGCTGACGAGGTGCCCCGCGCCCTGGTCGCGGAAGGCCGGGAGGGCGGCGGCGATGCCGTTGAGCAGGCCACGGACGTTGACGTCGAGCATCCGGTCCCATTCGTCGACGAGCCCGGCGTCGAGGCGCGAGAGCAGCATGACCCCGGCGTTGGCCACCAGGACGTCGAGCCGGCCGTGGTCGGTCCGTATCCGATCGACGAGTGCGGTGACCGCGGCGCGGTCGGCGACGTCGAGCTCGGCGACCTCCACCGAGCCGGTGCCTTCCCGCGCTCCGGCGGCTCCGGCGGCTCCGGCGGCCTCGGCGGCTTCGGCGGCCAGCGCGTCGAGGCGGGTCCGGCGGCGGGCGGCGGCGACGACGTGGTGACCGTCGGCGGCGAGGCGGCGCACGACCGCGGCGCCGATCCCGCTGCTGGCGCCGGTGACGAGAACGACCTTCGAAGTAGTCATGCCTCCACCCTCGGTCGGCCGCCGGGCACCGGGGAGAGACACACCGCTCCCTGGGAGCAGCGCACCCAGGCACGGACCGGGCCGGCGCGCCTACGCTCGGGCCATGACCGCTACGCCGCTCGGGAACTTCCTCCGCAGCCGGCGCGCCGCCGTGCGCCCGGCCGAGCTCGGCCTGCCCGACGCCGGCCCGCGCCGCGTGCCCGGGTTGCGCCGCGAGGAGGTCGCGCAGCTCACCGGCATGAGCGTCGACTACTACGTCCGTCTGGAGCAGGGCCGTGAACGCACGCCGTCGGCGTCGCTGCTGGACGCGCTGAGCGCCGCGCTCCGCCTCGACGACGACGCCCGCTCGCACCTGTTCCGCCTGGCCGGCCTCGCCCCGCGCGACCGCGGCCCGCACGGCGCCGAGCGGGTGGACGAGGGGCTGGTGCAGCTGATGAGCGCGTGGCCGAACAACCCCGCGCTCGTGTACGGGCGGGCGTACGACGTGCTGGCCGCGAACCCGATCGCCGAGGCGCTGTTCGGCGGGTTCTCGTTCACGCGCAACCTGATCCTGCTGGTGTTCACCGACCCGCACGCCCGCGAGTTCTACGCCGACTGGCCGGCGGTCGCGGCGAACACCGTCGCCGGGTTCCGGATGCGGTTCGGCCGCTCCCCCGACGATCCGCGGATCACCGCCGTGCTGCGTGAGCTGCTCGCGGCGAGCGCGGAGTTCCGCGACCTCTGGGCGCGCCACGACGCCCGGGGCAAGGCGCCCGAGGTGAAGACGTTCCACCACCCCGAGGTCGGGGAGCTGACCCTGCGTACGCAGATCTTCGACGTCCGGGGCACCGCCGGCCAGGAGCTCGTGGTCTACCAGGCCGCCCCCGGCTCCCCCGACGCGGACGCGGTGGCGCTCCTCGGCTCCCTGGCCGCGACCCGCTAGCGCCGGTCCCCACGGCGGTGGCCCGCCCGGTAGCGGTCCCGTCGTCGAACCTTCGCGAACGGTGGGCGCGAGCGCGGCCGGTGCTACACAGTGGAGGGTGGCCCGAGGTGCTGCACGGGGAGGCTGACGATGATGCTCACGAAGCGGGTCCGTCCGACGGCGCCGTACCGACGTCCGCGGAGGGCGGTGGCGCTGCTCGCGGTCGTCGTCGCGGTGGCCGGGGCCGTGCTGTTCGCCGCGACGCCGGCTACCGCGGCCGCGACCGAGTACGGGACCTGGCGGGTGTACGGCAACACCAATCCGATCACGTCCAGCACGTCGACGTGGGCATGCGGCGCCACCCGCACGGTGGAGAGCGGGGTCGGCGCCCAGGTGTGCGCGATCAGGTCACCCGGCGGGGGCGCCGTCCAGGCGGCGGTGATCGTGCGGAACGACCGGTCGAGCTACTACCTGGTCGAAGTGGCGACCGAGCTGCAGGTTCCGTTCATCCGGTCGCTCGGACGGTGGGAGTGTCTGACGGCAGCGATGGCGGCGAACTCCTGGATCGTGTGTTTCGGGCGCACCCTGACCCAGTCGCTGACCGTGCAGGCGACCGGGGGCGCCAACGGCGTCTGGCTCGGTTGGTCCAGCCTGGCGTAACCGCACCCGACTGCCCGCTCGTGCGGACGCGGACCCGCAGGATCCGCGAGCCGGCCACGCTCGGACCGGCCCGGGTCAACCGGTGCACGATCGGGACCGACGTCCCCGTGCCGGGCCCGGTGCACGAGGACTTCGACGCGCTGCGCCGGCTCGTCGGGCCGGAGCTGTCCGATCCGCAGCTCGCGCGCATCCTCATGGCCTGGACCCAGCTGGTCGGCAGCGTCACCTTCGAGCTCTTCAGTCACCTGAACAACATCGTCCGTAACCACGAGGAGTACTTCGTGTTTCAGCCGACGACCATCGGGCGCGAACTGGGTCTGCGCTGAGCCCTTGCGGCACCGCACTTGCTCGATAAAGCTGGCGTCATGAGTCGAATCACGGTTGGCACACAGAACTCGACGGAAATCCAGCTCCACTACACCGACCAGGGCTCCGGACAGCCTGTCCTGCTCATCCACGGCTACCCGCTCGACGGCAACAGCTGGGAGAAGCAAACGAAGGTTCTGCTCGAGGCCGGCTACCGCGTCCTCACGTACGACCGCCGCGGTTTCGGCGGCTCGACGCACGCCGCCGGCGGCTACGACTACGACACGTTCGCGGCTGACCTCGACACCGTGCTCACGCACCTCGACCTGCGCGACGTCATCCTCGTCGGCTTCTCGATGGGCACCGGCGAGCTGGCCCGCTACGTCAAGAACCACGGCGCCGACCGGGTCGCGAAGCTCGCGTTCCTCGCGTCGCTGGAGCCGTTCCTGCTGCAGACCGACGACAACGCCGAGGGCGTTCCCGGCGACGTCTTCGAGGGCATCAAGGCCGCGGCGACCAACGACCGCTTCGCCTGGTTCACCCAGTTCTACACCGACTTCTACAACCTGGACGAGACGCTCGGGAAGCGCATCTCCGAGGAGGCCGTCCGGGCGAGCTGGAACACCGCGACGCAGAGCGCGCCGGTGGCCGCCTACGCGGTGGTGCCGTCGTGGCTGGAGGACTTCCGCGCCGACGTCGAGGCCGTGAAGAACGCCGCCAAGCCGACGCTGATCCTGCACGGCACCGGTGACCGCATCCTCCCGATCGACGCCACCGCGCGCCGGTTCGCGAAGCTGGTGCCGGACGCCCGGTACGTCGAGATCGACGGCGCGCCCCACGGGCTGCTGTGGACGCACGCCGACGAGGTCAACACCGCGCTACTGGAGTTCGTGAAGGCCTGATCGCGCGGCCGCGCCCGGCACGACGAGTCCCGTCTCGTACGCGACGACGACGGCCTGGGCGCGGCTGTTCAGGCCCAGCTTCCCCATCACGTGTTTGACGTGCGTCTTCACGGTGGCCTCGCTGAGCACCAGCCGCCCGGCGATCTGGGTGTTGGACAGCCCCATCCCGACCAGCCGCAGCACCTCGAGCTCACGCGCGGTGAGCGACTCCAGCTGCGGCTGTTCGACCACCGACACCCGGTGGTGCCGTGACGAGTTCTCGATCAGCCGCTGCGTGATGTGCGGCGTGAGCAGCAGATCGCCGGCCATGATCGTGTGCACGGCCGCGAGGATGCGCTCGGGTGGCGTGTCCTTGAGCAGGAACCCGGCCGCGCCCTCGCCGAGCGCGGCGTACACGTACTCGTCCACGTCGAACGTGGTGAGCACGACGACGCGCGGCGGCGGCTGGACGGCCCCGGAGAGGATCTGCCGGGTGGCGCCGATGCCGTCGAGCACCGGCATCCGGATGTCCATCAGCACCAGATCGGGACGCGTCTCGACGGCCAGTTCGACCGCCTGCGCGCCGTCGGCGGCCTCGCCCACCACGTCGATGCCGGGTGCCGCGTTGAACAGCGCCACCAGGCCGCCGCGGATGAGTGCCTGATCGTCGGCGATCAGGATGCGGATCGTCATAGCGGTAAGCGTGCCGTCACGCCGAAGCCTCCCTCGTCGCGGGGCCCCGCGGTGAGCACACCACCGTAGAGCTCGGTGCGTTCACGCATGCCCCGGATGCCGTAGCCCGGTGGCCCGTCCCCGGCCGGCCGGGCCCCGTCGTCGAGCACCCGCAGGGTGAGGGTGTGCTCGCCGTAGTCCACCACGATGCGGACGGCGGCCGGGCCGGCGTGTTTGATGACGTTGGTCAGCGACTCCTGCACCACCCGGTACGCGCACAGATCGGGCCCCGGCGGGAGCGGGCGGACCTCGCCGCTGACCGCCACCTCGACCGGGACACCGGCGGCCCGGGTGCGTTCGACCAGCCCCTCCAGCGACGCCAGCCCCGGCTGCGGTTCGTAGTCCGCGCCCGGCGCGTCGGCGGGCCGCAGCACCTCGAGCAGCCGGCGCAGCTCGCTGAGCGCCTCGTGGCTGGCCTCCTCGACCGTGGCCAGCGCGGTGCGTGCCGCGGGCCGGTCGGTGTCGAGCAGGTAGCGCGACACCCCGGCCTGCAGCGAGATCACCGACATGTGGTGCGCGACGACGTCGTGCAGCTCACGGGCGATGCGGACCCGCTCGTCGGCGGCGGCCCGCTCGGCCCGCGCGGCCAGGCGCTCGGTGTACTCCGTCCGGCGCTTCACGCTCTCCCCCAGCACGCCGGCGACGACGATGCCCAGCAGCCCTTTCAGCAGCTCGGACCAGAGGACCGGGGTGGGGATGGAGTGCCCGGCCATCGCGATGACGGTGCCGACGACGACCGCGAACGTCGCGCCGAACGTCAGCAGGACGACGCGCCGGGAACACTGCGTGGCCACGGTGAACGTGGCGATCAGGACCGCGAACCCACCCTCGGGGTAGCTGTTGCCCACGAGCACCGCCAGCGCGAGCTGCGCGGCGAGCACGACACCCAGCGTGGCGACCGGTGCGACCTGCCGTAACACGATCGGCGCCGAGGTGAGGAGCACCAGCGCGATCGTGAGCACGTCGGCATCCGGCCGCTGGTACGCGGTGCTGCTGACCGTCACCGCCGTGAGGACGGCGGCCAGCACCGCGTCGACCACGATCGCCCTGCTGTTTCCCCGCACGGGTCAACCGTAGAGAGGGCCACCGACAATCCGCCTCGCCCGCGCGGAGGGTCCTGCCCTACCCCCAGTGGGGTAGCGCAGATGCCGTTCTGGGGCGATGACTCAGCGCTACGACGTCTCTAGCGTTTGTCGGCATGAAACGACTTTTTGTTCTGGCCGCCGCGTCGGCTGCGTTACTGGGTGCGACGGCCGGTGCGGCCACCGCGACCCCGAAGCCCGACGTGCGCACGACGCTCCAGCAGGACGCCAACGCGATCCTGAAGCAGGGCTCGCCGGGGGTGCTCGCCCAGCTGTCGACGACGCACGGCAGCACCACCGTGCGCGCCGGGTTCGGTAACACCGCGACGAAGGAGCCTGTGCCGTGGAACGCGAAGTTCCGGATCGGCAGCTTCACCAAGACGTTCGTCGCGACGACCGTGCTGCAGCTGGTCGGTGAGGGCAAGGTCAAGCTCGACGCCCCGATCGAGAAGTACCTGCCGGGGACGGTTCCGAACGGGAAGAACATCACCGTCCGGCAGCTCCTGCAGCACACCAGCGGCCTGGCCGACTACCTCGCGGCCCCGGAGTTCGCGTTCCTGGCCGACCGGGAGGCGTTCGAGAAGGGCCGGGTGCGTGACTTCACCGCCGAGCAGCTGGTCGCGCTGGGCACCAAGCAGAAGCCGCTGTTCGCGCCGGGCACGAACTGGCAGTACTCGAACACGAACTTCGTGCTCGCCGGCCTGCTGATCAAGAAGGTCACCGGCGACGACTGGCGCGTCCAGGTGAACGAGCGGATCGTCCGGCCGCTGGGGCTGAAAGACACCACGTCGCCCGGCACCGACCACACCGTGCCCGAGCCGCACGCGATCGGGTACGAGCGGTTCCCCGGCGCCGGTGCGACCCCGGAGGACCCGCGGTACGGCGAGGCGATCGACGCGACCGAGCTCAGCTCGACCTGGGGTGACGCCGCCGGCGAGATCATCAGCACGACCGCGGACGGCAACCGGTTCCTGCGGGCGCTGCTCTCCGGCAAGCTGCTGAAGCCGGCGCAGCTGGCCGAGATGAAGAAGACCGTGGAGGCGAAGCCGTTCGCGGCGATCTGGCCGGGCGCCCGGTACGGGCTCGGCCTGATGTCGGCCACCAGCCCGTGCGGCCTGATCTGGGGCCACGGTGGCGACATCCTCGGCTTCAAGACGCGTAACGGCGCCAACGAGCAGGGCACGCGGAGCGTCATCGTCTCGCTCAACACCGACTCGCTGAAGCCGCTGCCCGGCGCGCCGAAGCTGACGCAGGACGTCGCGGTGAAGCTGATCCAGGACGGGATCTGCGCGAAGTAGGACAGCGCGGCGCTCCGGAGGCCCTCCCGGCCCCCGGAGCGCCGCCGGGGCCTACGGCTGGGTGTCGCCGGCCCCGGTGTGCTGCTGGGCGGCGTCGACGCCCTTGTCGATCTGTGACGAGTGCTTGTTGCCGGTGCGCTCGTCGACCTGGTCGCCGGCCTTCTCGAGACCCTGGTCGACCTGCTTGTCATGCTTGTCGGCGAAGTCTTTCGCCTTGTCCATGAAACTCATGGACGCCGGGTGCCCGGCGCACCGTCCGTCAAACGCCGCATCCATTGTGTCTCCGGGGGTAGCACCGGTGGATGCCACTGCCGCCCCCACTGCCCGGGACCGCGCTCCGGATCCTCGCCACGACGGACCTGGGGGCGGCGTTCACGCCGGTGCGCACGAGCTTCGGCACCGCCGGAACCTGCGCCGGGGTCGCGTCGCTGCTGGCCGCCGAACGGGGCCCGGCGATCTGGCTGGACGCCGGTGACCTCGCGGTCGGCCCCACCGCGGCGCTGCTGGGCCGCCGGCCCTGGGCGGAGGTCGGCGCGCTGCCGATCGCGGCCGCCGCGGCCGGGAACCACGAGTTCGACGACGGGGTGCCGGCGCTGCGCTCGGCCGCCGCCCAGCTCGGGTTCCCGCTGCTCTGCGCGAACGTCGACGTCGGCCTGCCCGGCTCCGCGCTGCTCGACACCGCCGCCGGCGCGCTGGGCGTCATCGGGCTCACCCACCCGGCCACGCACCGTTTCGCGCCCGCACCGGCACCCACCGGGCCGGATCCGGTGACCGGGATCGCCGGGCAGCTGCGCGCGAACGGCGCCGACCGGGTCGTCGTCCTGCTCCACGACGGCGTCGACTGGTGGCCGGGCAGCCGGCGCACCACCCGCCTCGCCCGCACCACGGCCGCGTGGGCCGGCGACGTCGACCTGATCGTCGGTGGTCACACCCCGGCCGGCTGGATCGGCACGCTCTCCGGCACCCCCGCCGGACACGCCCCGATCTTCGCGTCCGCCGTGCTCGTCGTCGACCTGCCCGACGTCGGCCGGAAGCCGGTGGTCCGTGGTCTGTTCCGGGTACCGCCCGAGCCCGGTGGGTGGGAACCGTTCGCCGACGACGCGATCGGCGAGAGCAGGCACACCTGGCTGTCGCGCACCGGCGCGCGGCACTACCTGCCCGACCTGCTCGCCGCGGCGTTCCGCGACGCGACCGGCGCGGACGCCGGGCTGGTCCCGGCCAGCGCCCACACCACGCAGGGCGCGCTCGACGGTGCCGTCGCCGCGCTGCCGGCCGGCCCCGTCACCCGCCTCGACGTGTACCGGCTCTTCGGTGACCCCGACGACCGGCTCGCCGTGGTGCGGCTGCGGCCCGGCGAGCTCACCCGCCTGCGGCACGCGCTCGCGGAGATCGCCGATCCCCGGTCGGCGTGGGCCGACGACGTCTGGTGGAACTGGTGCCGCATGCCCAACGCGTTCACCACCTCGGACGACGCCGTGCGCACGCTCGCCGTGCTGCCGAACGTCGTGCCGCGCCTGGCCGAGGTGCTGGGCCGCGAGCTCGACGCGGACCGGCCCGGCCCCGGTGCCCGCGCGGCCCTGACCGCTGTGCTCAGCTGATCGTCCACCCGTCGGCGGGGGTGACCGGGCGCTCCGCCCCGCTCGTCGGGCGCGTCACCACGGAGTTCTGGTGCTGGGTCGAGAGCACGACGTGCGTGGTCAGCTCGCCGTGCCGGCCGAGCTGTTCGATGACGCCCTCGAGGTGCAGCAGCGTCGTCGCGCGCAGCTTCAGGATCGTGCAGTGCGCGCCGCTGAGCTTGTGCACCTCGACGATCTCCGGGTAGTCCTCGGCCCGGCTCGTGCGAAGCAGGCAGCTGCCCAGCGCGCAACGCAACTGGATGAACGCCGTGATGTCGTAGCCGGCTTTCGGCGGGTCGACGATCGCGCGGTAGCCGGTGATGACGCCGGTGTCCTGGAGCCGGCGCACCCGCTCGGCCACGGCGGGCGAGGACAGGTGGATGCGGCGTCCGAGTTCGTTGAACGAGAGGCGGCCGTCCTGCTGCAGTTCGTCGAGGATGCGCCAGTCGACGTCGTCCAGGGTGTATTCCGTCCGGAAAGTAGACACGGTTGCGAGCCTGGCGAACGGAAGGCGCACGCGCCAGACACCCCTTTGACGGCCATGGTCGGTGGTCGGCGTTGTTCCTACCGTTTCCGGCATGACTCGACTGTGGATCGCGGCGGCGCTCGGTGGTCTGGCCCAGACCGTGGTGGGGGTCGCGGCGACGCTGCTCGCCGACGCGCTCGCCGGGGGTGTCGCGGCCGGGCTGCCGCAGACCGCCCAGGTACTCGGCGCGGCCGGGGCGGCGCCGCTGATCGCGCGGTGGTCGGTGGCGAGAGGGCGCGGTGCGGGGTTGGCGTGGGGTGCGCTCGTGGGTGCGCTGGGGTGTGTGGCGCTGGTCGGGGCGGCGGCGTTCACCGGGGATGTGCGGGGCGGTGTCGCGCTCGTGGTGGTGGGGAGCTTCGGGTCGGGGTTCGGGGCGGCGGCGGTGGCGCTGAGCCGATACGCGGCGGTCGGCTCCGGGGCGGCGGCGCGGGCGGTCGCGGGGGTGATGGCGGCGGTCGCGGTGGGGGCGGTCGTCGGCCCGAACCTGTTGGCGCCGGCGGCC
>NZ_BAAAGX010000014.1:75354-140608 GCF_039524755.1 Cryptosporangium japonicum | reverse complement strand
CGACCGCGCGGCCGGGGTGCCCGGGTCGACGTCCGCGTTCGCGTTGGCCGCCGTCACGTTCCTCGCCGCGGCGGCGACGTGGTCCACCGTGGGAGGCGGGTCGAGCGTGGCGGGCGTGGCCCGCGTGGCCCGCGTGGCCCGCGTGGCCCGCGTGGCCGGCGTGGCCCGCGAGTCGCGGAGGCTCCGCGGGTCGTGGGGATTCCGCGGGTCGCGCGTGGCGCCCGGGTCCAGCGTGGAAATCGCGGCTGCGGCGGACGGCGGGTTCTCCGTGGCGGCCGGGACCGATGCGGCGACCGGGTTCGCCGCCGGTGCCCCGTCCGCCGCTGCGGCGCGGCCGGCCGTGGAAACGGGATCGGCTGGGCGGGCCGGATCAGCGGGCGGGGTGGTCGGGGCGCGGGTCGGTGCGGTGGCGGCGGAGGGGCGGGCCGGCGGGGCCTCGGCTCGGGGGGCGGCGATCGGGCTGCTGGCGGTGGCGAACCTGGTCATGGTCGGCACGATGACGATGGCGCCGGTGCAGCTGCACCACGTCGGCGGCGGTCTCGCGCTGGTCGGCGCCGTCGTCGGCGTCCACATCGCGGCCATGTTCGCCCCGGCCCCGCTGAGCGGCTGGATCGTCGACCGCTTCGGCATCGGGGGCGGCGCCGCGGCGGCCGGCGTCACGCTGCTCTCGGCGACGACACTCGCGGCGTTCTCGGCGCACTCGGTGGCCGGACTCACCGTCGCCGTCGCGCTGCTCGGGCTCGGCTGGAGCGCCGCCGTGGTCACCGGGAGCGCCGCGCTCGTCCGCGCCACCGCCCCGGAGCACCGCCCCCGCGCCGAGGCGACCGGCGAGGTCGGCATGGCCCTCGCCGCGGCCGTGGGCGGGGCCGCGTCGGGTGTCCTCGTCAGCGCCGGCGGCTACCCGCTGCTCGCGACGACGGCCGCGGTCTGCGTCGCCGCCGGTCTGATCCCGCTCGGCCTCCGACTCTCCGGATCCCCCGGACCCCAGCCCACCTCCTGATCCGGCCCGTTATCTCGCCGGACGGAACCCCGGACCTCACCCCACCTCCTGATCCGGCCCGCCGTCTCGCCGGACGGAACCCCGGGCCACACCCCACCTCCTGATCCGGCCCGCCGTCTCGCCGGACGGAACCCCGGGCCACACCTCACCTCATGATCGGTCCCGCTTGGCCGGGCGGAACTCCGAGCCACCTCGTGGTGCGACCAGAGCGTTCCGCCGGACGGGCCCGAGTTCGTGATCCGGCGGGCACGTTTCGCTGGATGCGGCTTCGGGGCACACCACAGCGCATGAGCGCCGCACTGTGGGTCGGAGTCTGTGTCGCCTTGGTCGCCGCGATCGTCGGTGTGCCGCTGGCCCTGTGGTCGGAGCGCAAGAACGACTAGGGTTTGCGCCCCACCGCGCCGTACGACGACACCTCGGCCGGGGCGGGGCGGAGTTCCCCGTCCGGGTGCCAGTCGCTGACCGGCACGATGCCGGGCTCGACGAGCTCCAAGCCGTCGAAGAACCGGCCGAGTTCGGCGGCCGAGCGCCACTCCATCTCGTGCCCGAGCATGCGCCGGGCGTCGGCGGCGTCCGCGGGGGCGGCGAAGTCGAGCGTGGCGTTCGTGACCGCCAGCCAGCTGCCCGGCGGCAGCGCCTCGACCAGCGTCGACACGTGGTGGAGCGGTTGGTCGTGGTCTTTGGCGAAGTGCAGCACCGCGATCAGCATCAGCCCGATCGGCTGGGTGAAATCGAGGGTGTCGCGCGCGCCGGCGAGGATCGGGTCCGGCTCGCGGAGGTCACCGTGCAGGTACGCGGTCGTGCCGGTGAGCAGCTTCTGCGCGTGGGCCAGCACGAGCGGGTCGTGGTCGACGTAGACCACCCGCGCGTCGGGCGCGATCTCGTGCACGGGGCCGGCGCTCGGGATCCCGGTGCCGATGTCCAGGAACTGCCGGACACCCCGGCCGGACAGGTACCGCACGGCCCGCCCGAGGAACTTGCGGTTCTCCCGCGCCGCCAGCGGCACCGACGGGAAGCGGCTCGCGATGGCGTCGCCGGACTCCCGGTCGACCGGAAAGTTGTCGGTGCCACCGAGCCAGTAGTTGTACCGCCGGGCGGAGTGCACGACCGAGCTGTCAATGTCCACTCCGGAGAGACTACGGTCACTCCGGCTCACAGGGTCCTGAGAGGTACGAAACCGCAGCGTGACCCCTGAATGGTGGTTGGCCGTTCGGCGGCGTTACACCGAGGACGGCTGATCCTCGGCGATCGGTCGGCTCGAATGGAGCGCGACAAGGTTGAGAGGTCAACGACCTGGCCCCGCGTCACCGTCGGCGTTCGTAGCGTGCCGGTGCATGACCGCACCGCACGACCCCTACCGCCGCGACGACGAACAGCACCGGGGCGCCACCTACGGTGGACCGCCGAACCACGAACAGCCCTACGACCCCCGGCAATCAGGCAACGTCTACGGCCAGCCCGCGGGCGGCCAGTACGGCCCGCCGCAGCCGGGCTACGGCCAACCACCGCAGCAGTGGGGCCACCAACCCGGCTGGCAGTCCGGACCACCCCAGGGTTACGGACACCCGCCGCAGCCCGCCTACGGTGCCGGCGTCGGCCCCGCCGGCTACGGCGCTCCCCCACCGAAGAAGTCCAGCGCCGGAAAGGTCATCGGCATCATCGCCGCCGTACTCGTCGGCCTCTGCGTCTTCGGCGGGATCGTCAACGCCGTCGGCGGGGGCACCGACACCGCCACCACCGGCGAGTCCGCCGCGGCCGACGTCGCCGCACCGGAGCCCGCGGACTCGAGCGCACCCGCGCAGAAGAAGCCCGAGAAGAAAGCCCCGGGGCTCAACACCCCGGTCCGGGACGGCAAGTTCGAGTTCACCGTCAAGTCCGTGCAGTGCGGCAAGACACAGGTCGGCTCGGAGTACCTGAACAAGGAGGCGCAGGGCCAGTTCTGTCTCGTGACGGTGTCGGTGAAGAACATCGGCGACCGGGCGCAGCTGTTCGACTCCTCCAGCCAGAAGGCGTTCAACGCCGAAGGGCAGGAGTACAACGCGGACGGGGCCGCCGGCATCTACGCCAACCCGAACGGGGAGACGTTCCTGAACGAGATCAACCCCGGTAACCAGGTCAGCGGGGTGGTGCCGTTCGACATTCCGAAGGGACAGAAGATCACCAAGCTCGAGTTGCACGACTCGCCGTTCTCCGGCGGCGTCGAGGTCAGCGTCTCCTGAACGACCGAAGCGGCCGGTCACCCCGGAAGGGTGACCGGCGGCGCGCGAAACCATCCGTGACCGCATCCACCACACCGCCGACGGCGGGCGCACCTCAACCGGCCTACTCCGGCCGGCTCCGGTCGCGGGCGTCGCCGGACGACGCGTACCGACGCGACGCGACCGGCACCCACGAACAGACCCGCGTGTGCGCGGCCCAGCCCCTGGAACGAGCTGGGGCCGCGCACCCAGCGAGGCGTCGGGAGCGCCGAGCGATCAACGACCGACGTAGGTCACCACGCGCGCCCGGACGAACTCGTCCATCGTTACCGCCCCGCATTCGCTGGCCGCTACCGAGAAGGCCCCCAAGATGACCGGAAGGCTCACTCCGCCGCTGGCGACTGTCGAGATGACGATCGCGACTCCCGCCTTATTGACGACGCACTGGGTGAAGGAACTCATCCGGTTCCAGGCTTCCTGCCCAATGTCACCTGGTGCGGTCAGCTTGATGTAGGTGTACTTCCTTCTCGGGTCGCAGCCGCGCAAGTCGCACCTCCAGTTGTCGGAGTGCCAGACCCGCCCGAGGCTGACCTCGTAGTCCCCATTTTGTTGCTGAAAGCGTCCTTGTGGAATGGCCGTTTCGTGATGCAACGCCACCGCGGTCGACGCGGTGGAGGTCGATGCAGCTTCGGCCGGTGCGTGCGACATCACGACGGCCGTCGCCGCGAGTGCGAGCGGAACGAGCAGGCGAGCCATCCGGGCACGTTTGATCATGATTCTCCTCGGCTAGTTGCTTTGATTTGATCGTTGAATTGATGAAATTAGTTAATGCTGAATGGGTCGCCGCCGATCCCAACGTTTTGAGGCTACGGCGTGACTCTGCAATTACCGTAGCGGATAATATTCTCCATATATCTGTGAAGGGTTGCATTTTCTGCAGCGGACCGAGCCGCGGCGGGCGTGGTTCCTGATCCGCTGACAGTTACTACGCCCGACCGCTCAAGGGTGAAACTGCACTCGGCTACGTAGTTGGTTTGCGGGACGTACGCTTCGGCCGTTCCGGGCGCCAGGAAGAAAGTTGAGGCGCCTACAAGTACCAAAACGGCAGGGCGAAATACAGCAGACACGAGTTCGCTCCCACGATTGTCGAGGTCGGCTTTGGAACAAAGCTGTTCGGGAGCAGACAAGCAGGACGTGACAGTGGCCGGTAGTAGGGATCAGCCGATATCCGCGACTCGGGACCGGCGACTCGCCCGCGACGCCCCCTTCGCCACCGGACGAGCGCCACCAGTCCTTCCGATCGGGGTAGATCCGGGAACCCACGACCGCGTCAACATCGCTCGGACTCGAGCGCGCAGAGGTACAGGGAGGCCTGTCCGCTCGGGCACGCCGGGCGCGATGACGGATCGGCGCGACGGTCGAGCCCGTTCCGACCGATATGCCCTGATGTGCTGCGGTAGCATAAACTTGCACTACTAGTTCGTATATAGGGGTTTCCCTACTCATTGACTGGAGTGGGTGTGCTATCGCCGGCGTAACCGTCCCTCGACGGCGGCTCGGATCTGCCGGAGACGAGACCCGTTGTCCGTGCGTCGGGCGAGCAGCCGAGCGGCAGCGCATCGACGACCTGCTGACGGGACTGTCGTCCGGCGCGGGCGGAGCCTTGATGCTGAGCGGACCGCCCGGTATCGGCAAATCGACCCTGCTCGACTACGCCGCCCAGGCAGCCGGGGCGGCACATGTCGGCGGCGACGTGATTCGTCTCAGTGGAGTGGAGACAGAGACGACGCTGCCGTTCGCCGCCCTTGGCGACCTGCTGCTGCCGGTCTCCGAGCACTACCCGGCGCTACCGCATATCCAACGGCTCAATCTCGAAAATGCGCTCGCGGTCGGTGACCAGGCGCAGCTGGTGAACCCGTACGCGGTCTGCAACGCCGCGCTGACAGCGTTGTCTGTCGCCGGCCAGCACCGACCGCTTGTCATCCTGGTGGACGACCTGCAGTGGGTTGATCCTGATTCCGAGCGGGTGTTCCAGTTCGTGGCGCGACGGATCGCGGACGAGCGGGTGGTGTTCGTCGCTGCCAGCCGGATACGTCCCGAGGCCACCGGAAGCATGACCATACTCGACCTCGACGGGCTGAGCCGGAGCGACTGCGAACGCCTCCTCCGAGCGCGAGGTCTTGCGCTGGCGCCATCGGTGCGCGCCGAGCTATTGGAGTTCTCCCAAGGAAACCCGCTGATTTTGCTCGAGTACGCCGACCGACTGACTCCAGCTCAACGCGGAGGAAAGCAACGGCTACCGGCCATTCCAGAGGTCGGTGACCGCGCCGAACAAGGCTGGGCCACTCGTCTTCGCCTGCTCCCGCCGAAGACGCGGCACGCGCTGGCGCTACTGGCGGCGGCGAGGGAGATCTCGCTCGATCAACTGGCGACCGCACTCAGCGCCACAGGATGTTCGCTCCACGACCTCACGCCGGCTGTCGACGCCCACCTGGTCATCAGCAGCGAATACGCCTACGAATTCGTGCATCCGATCGTGCGGGGAGTCGTGCTGAGCAGTCTCCTGCCTCCAGCGCGCCGGGAGATCTACCAGATACTGGCCGAGCACGCGACTGGCGCACTCCGCGCTTGGTACCTCGCGTCCGCATCCACCGGCCCCGACGAGGACGTCGCCCGGAGCCTCGTCGCGGCCGCCGACGAGGCACGACAGTGTGGTTCTTATCTGGCGGCGGCCCAGGCAATGTGCCGCGCTGCGGAGCTGACTCACAGTCCGGCGCAAAGGGCAGCTCGCTTGTTCCGAGGTGCGACCGACTCCTTCCTCGGTGGCGCCTGCGCGGACGCAGCCGACTGGTGTGAAGCCGCCCGGCGCGATTCGACCGACCACCGCATGCGCGCCGATCTGGCGCTGCTTCGCGGCCGAGCCCTGATGTGGATCGGCTTGCCCGGGCAGGCGCATCGGCTCATGAGAGCCGCCGCCGAGGAGGTCGCCGCCACGGATCCCGCCCGCGCTTACCGGCTCGCCAGCGAGGCGGCGCTGCCCGCGGCGATGAACGCCGATCTTCACAGCGGAATGCAGACCCTGCGCCGCAGCCAGGAGCTTCTCCTCGCGACCGATCAGCCCGCCGGAACGAGTTCTGTATTCGGCGCTGTCGTCCTCACCCTCGCCGGCAACATCGCAGAGGCCCGACGAGAACTCGAGCGGGCTAAAGCCGGACTGGTCGGCGCGGACCCCCGCAACGCCACGATGGAGCTCGGGCTGGTCGGTCAGATGTGCACCTTCACTGAGCACTACGACGAGGCTCAGCGCCTGCTGAACACCGCACTGGACGCCGCTCGAACCACGACGGACCCTACAGCTCTCGCCTTCGCATTCGGTGCACGAGCCGAACTGGGCTGGTGGCTCGGCCACTGGTCACCCGCGTACGCCGACGCCGACGAATCCCTGTCCAGAAGCCGCGCGCTGCGCCAACCAGGGGCTGCCGCCTTCAGCCTGCTTTCGTTGGCCCGGATCGACGCCGCTAGAGGCGACCGGTCCCGTTGCACCCGCCACATCGCCGAAGCTTTTGATTTCACCGACATCACCGAGGCCCGCCACATGCCGATCATGCGCGACCACGCACTCGGCCTCGACGGCCTGGGCCACGGTGCCAGCAAGGACGCTGCCGCCTACTTGGACCAGGCATTCAGCGCGTTCGACCACTTCGGGCTGGGAAATCCGAACATCGCGCCGTTCGCCGCGGATTTGGTGGAGGCCCATATCCGCGCCGGCAATCCGGTCCGCGCCCGAGAAATCGCATCCTGGCTCGAGGACGTCGCGAAGCTCACCGGGCTGAGCTGGCCAACCGCGGCCGCGGCTCGCTGCCGAGCGCTACTCGCTGATGACCCGGACGTCGCGGATGCCGCCTTCCTGGACGCGCTCGCCGAGCACGAACGGCATCCCTCGAGCTTCGAACATGCCCGCACGCTGCTCTGCCGAGGTGAGGTTCTGCGCCGGGCGCGACGCAAGGCTCAGGCCCGAACCCCACTGCTCACCGCGCATGGAATGTTCACGACCCTCGGCGCCAAACCATGGATCGATCGCTGCCGTAGCGAGTTGGCCGCTAGCGGACATCAACCGGTCGACGAACAACCTGATGAGAGACTCCACCAGCTCACCCCTCAGGAACTCCAGGTGGCAAGGTTGGTGGCCCAAGGACTCACCAACATCGAGATCGGTTCCGCTCTGTTCGTGTCGCCGAAAACCGTCGAGGCCTACCTCACCCGCTCCTACCGCAAACTGGGTATCCCGTCACGATCGGCCCTCGCCCGCGCGGTGGCAGCCAGCGGCCGCACCGACCGAGGATGAGCCGCTTCGGTCCGGCACGCCTAGGTTATTGTCACATTAAGTCGGCTTTCGAGATGAGCTCCGTCGAAGACACCATTGCCCTCGCCGAGGCTCTGCGCTTGATCAGCCATATCGTGATCACTGCGTGACTGGAACACAGAGTCCAGCCGAATACCGCTCACGGACTGGACCAGCCGTGTCCCGGCGGCGCGAAACCACCGGGACACGGCCCTGAAGACTTAACCCCAGAGTTCGGTGATCGTGGAGAACACCTTCTGGTTGTGGGAGAACTCGATCGTGTTGCCGTCGGGGTCCTTCACCGCGCAGATGTAGCCGATGTGCGCGGCCATGTCGCGCGGCTCCCACTCCAGGGCGCCCACGGCGCGGGCCTTGTCGGCGACCGCGTCGACGTCCTCGCGGTTGGGCAGCTCGATGCCGATGTGGGCGAACGGCGCGAGGGTCGTCGCCTTCTTGCCCGGCTCGATGCCGAAGTTCTTGCCGATCTCGGGCTTGAACTCGGCCAGCACGAGTACGAACGGCGAGTCGACCTGGCCCTTGTTGGAGAGCCACACGCCCTTGCCGTTGTCGTCGACGTTGCGGGTGACGATCACCAGCGGGGTGACCGTCGTGTAGAACTCGATCGACGCCTCGAGGTCGGTGACCGGGAGTGCGACGTGCGTCCAGCGCGGTTCGGTGAGTTGTGCCATGACGAAACCCTTCAGATTGTGGGCCACTTGGCCCGGTCGGGAAGCCCGGAGCGGCGGCGAATGCCCTCGCCGGCCTTCTGGGCCCGCTCGAGCAGGTCGAACTCGTCGAGCGTGGTCAAGCGGTAGTTCTCGACGACACGGCGGCCGCCGACGAGGACGGTGTGCACACCGCGGCCGTCGGCCGACCACACCAGCTGGTTGGCGACGTTGTGCAGCGGACGCCACTCGGGGCGGTCGGTGTCGTGCAGCACCAGGTCGGCCTGCTTGCCGACCTCGATCGAGCCGAGGTTGTCGGCTTCCTGCAGGCCACGCGCGCCGTTGCGGGTGGCCATCGCGAACGCGTCCTCGGCGGGGAAGATCGTCGCGTCGCGCCTGGCGTCCTTGAACAGGCCCGCCACCAGGTAGGTGGCGCGCATGAGGTCGTGGTAGTTCGACGCGTTGTTGCCGTCGGTGCCGATCGCGACGTTGACGCCGGCCTGCACCATCTCCGGGAACTTGCCGATCTGCGTGACGCCGTACGAGACCTTGAGCGCGGTGGTCGGGCAGTGCGACACGCTCGTCCCGGTCGACGCCAGCAGCGCGATCTCCTCGTCGTCGACGTGCACGGCGTGGGTGAGGATCACGTTGTCGCCCAGCACGCCGAGCTCGGCCAGGTGCACCATCGGGCGCTGACCGAACGAGGCCAGGAAGCCCTCGGGGTCCATCGCGGCGGGCGACATGTGGAAGCTCAGCCCGGTGCCGTGCTGCACCGAGAGCGCCTTCGCGGCTTTCCACAGCTCGTCGCTGCAGCAGGTGTGCCCGATGATGATCGGCCAGGCCTGGATGCGCCCGTCGTAGGCCGACGCGTGCCGGTTCATCGCGTCCTCGAGCGTCGCGATCGCGGTGTCGGTGTCCATCCGCAGGGCCTCGTAGTCCTGCACCTGGTCCCAGGCCCACGGGCCGACGCGGGCCCGGATGCCGATCTCGCCGAGCGCCTCGACGACCGGGTCGATGAACCGGACGGTGCCGGCCTCGAGGAACGTCGTGGTGCCGGACTTGAGCATCTCCAGTGCCGCGAGCTGCGCGGAGATGTGCTCGTCCTCTTCGGAGTAGTAGGTGTGGATCGGCGTCAGCCACTCGAAGACGTTCTCGATGAACGGGGTGTCGTCGGGCACGAAACCGCGGGTCAGCGGCTCGCCGGTGGCGTGCACGTGGGTGTTGATCAGGCCGGGCGTGACGACGAACCGGCGGCCGTCGAGGACGTCGTCGGACGACCATTCCTGCTCCACGGCGTCGGTCTTGCCGACGGCGGCGATCAGCCCGTCCTTGATCGCGATCGCCGCGTCGGTGATGACCTGCCGCTCGTCGTTCATGCTGACGACGGTCGTGTGGACGATGAGGGTGTCAGCGCTTCTCATGAAGGACCTCGTTTGATCAGGTGCACGCGTTGGCGGGGTACGGGCTCGACGACCGCGACGGTGTGCGCTCCCCAGGCCGCGAGGGTCGGCTCGGTGAGCCCCCGGCCGGGGGTGGAGGCGCGCATGGTCAGCGCGAGGGTCAGGTCGTGCACGGCGTCGGCGTAGGTTTCGGTCTTTTCGCCGTTCGGGGGGCGGAAGTAGTCGGCGACGAGGAGGACGCCGTCGTCGGTGAGGAGGTCGACGGCCCGGCGGTAGAGCGCCTCGGCGCGCTCGGCGGATTCGGCCCGCAGCACGTGGGCCAGCACGACGACGCTCGCCGCGCGGTCGGGCAGGTCGACGTCCAGGTAGTCGCCGCCGATCAGCGTGACCCGGTCCCGGGGGGCCGGGAGCACGTGCGGCAGGTCGACGCCGATCCCGGTGGCCTCGTCGCCGACCAGGCCGTCCAGCCAGGCGCCGGAGCCACAGCCCAGGTCGACGACCAGCCCGGTGCCGTCCCAGAGACCGCGGGTACGCAGTTCGGCGGCGACGCCGCGGGCCACGGCGCCCTGGGTGGCGGCGGTGGCGGCCACCAGCGCGGGGTAGAGCGCGTTCAGCGCGTCGGTGATCGGCTCGGCCGGGTGCCCCGCGCGCAGCGTCGCGGCCAGCGCCGGCCACGCCTGCTTCGGGCCGGGCGAGTGCCTGACCAGCCCGACCATCGAGGCCGGCGACGTCGGCACGAGGAACCGTTCGGCGGCCGCGGAGTTGCTCCAGCGCTCGCCGTCGGTCTCGAGCAGGCCCTTCGCCGCGAGCAGCTGCGCGAGCAGCTCGACGTCGGCCGGGTCGTGGACACCGGTGGCGGCCGCGAGCTCGGCGCTGGTCGCCGGCAGGTTCTCGAACACCCCGAGTTCGACGGCGGCGTGCAGCGCCCAGTAGGCGGCGTACCCGTTGATCACGTCCCAGACGGGCGCGGGGCCACTCACGGGCGGAGCACGACCTTGCCGGTGGCCCGCCGGGTCTCCAGGAGCTCCTGGGCCGCGCGGGCGTCGGTCAGCGCGAACTCGCTGTCGATCGGCGTCACGAAGCCGCCGTTCCAGTACGCGTCGAGCACCGGGGCGAACTCCGCGCGGTCGTACGGGTCGGAGCCCAGCAGCTGCAGGCCGAAGTGGTACGCGTAGACGAGGTTGGTCTCGGCGACGTCGCCGGTGGTGTTGCCGAAGAAGACCAGCCGGCCGCGGGCCGCGAGGCTGAAGATCCCGGCCGCCCAGGTCGCCGGGCCGACGTGGTCGAGCACCAGGTCGACGCCGCGGCCGCCGGTCACCTCGCGCACGGTGCCGACGATGTCCTGGGCCGAGGTGTCGATCACGACGTCGGCGCCGAGCTTGCGCACGTACTCGGCCTTCTCGGGCCGGCTGACGGTCGAGATGACACGCAGGCCCGCCGCGACCGCGAGCTGGATCGCCGCGGTGCTCACCCCGCTGCCGCCGGCGTGGATCAGGACGGTCTCGCCCGCCGCGGCACGGCCGGTGACGTGCAGCGCGTGGTTGGCCGTCATCCAGATCGTCGGGACGACCGCCGCCTCGACCAGCGACTTGCCCTCCGGCACCGGGTACAGGTTCTCCACCGGCACGACCACGTACTCGGCGTAGCCGCCCGGGATCGTGCCGCCGATGACCTTGGTGTTCGGGCAGTGCCCGTCGCGCCCGCTCCGGCAGGTGTCGCAGTTGTCGCAGGGCACGGCCGGGTTGACGACGACGCGGGTGCCGGCCGCGATCGAATCACTGGCCTCGACCACGCCGGCGATGTCCATGCCCGCGGTGTGCGGCAGCTGGAAGCCCGGGATCAGCGCCGGGCCGCGTCGCTGCTGGATGTCGAGGAAGTTCACCGAGCAGGCGTCGACCCGGATCAGCGCCTCGCCGGGGCCGGGCTCGGGCACGGGAAGGTCGTCGACGACCAGGGTCTCGAGACCGCCGTGGACGTGATGACGAACCGCTTTCATCGTCCGCTCCGTTTCGCTCGGTTCGAAAGCCGGGCGCGTCGCAAGCCGCACCGGCCTGCAACGGGGAGGGAACGCGACGGAGTCTGTTGCCTACTCGCGTCGCGGTGAGACTAGGACGGGGATCACTCGGCTGTCAACGCAATGCGTGATGGCGTAGTGCGATACGTAATGGGCATGCGCCCACTATAATGGGCGCATGCCCACTTCCCCTCATGAACACCGTCGCGCGGCCGAGTCGTTCGGCGTCGACGTGGCGCGGTACGACCGGACCCGTCCGTCCTATCCGGACGAGCTGATCGCGCGGATCGTCGCGTCGAGCCCCGGTCCGGCCGTGCTCGACGTCGGGTGCGGCACCGGGATCGCCGCCCGCCAGTTCACCGGCGGTTCGGTGCTCGGCGTCGAACCGGATCCGCGGATGGCCGCGTTCGCCCGGAGCACCGGGATCACCGTCGAGGTGGCCCGGTTCGAGGAGTGGGACCCCGCCGGGCGCCGCTTCGACGCCCTGGTCTGCGGGCAGGCGTGGCACTGGGTCGACCCCGAGGCCGGCGCGGTCAAGGCCGCGGAGGTGCTGCGCCCGGGCGGTGTGCTCGCGCTGTTCTGGCACGTGTTCCGGGCGCCCGACGCGGTCACCGCGGCGTTCGCCGACGCCTACGAACGCGTCGCTCCCGACTCGCCGGTCTCCGTGCGCGGCTCGGCGCCGGACCCGCACGACCTCTACCGGCCGGTCCTCGACCGCGCGGCCACCGCGCTGCGCGCCACCGGAGCGTTCGCGGAGTTCGACGAGTGGCGGTTCGAGGTCACCCGGACGTACACGACAGCACAGTGGCTGGACCTGCTGCCGACGCAGGGGACGATGACGCGCCTGCCCGCCGACGCGATCGCGGAGATCAGCACCGCGGTGGGCACGGCGATCGACGCGCTGGGCGGCTCCTTCACCCTGCCGTTCCACACCGTCGCGTCCTCCGCCCGGCGCACCTGACCACGGTGTCAGCCGTCGGGGAGCCGGGCGAGCGTGCGGTGCCGACGGAGACGCCGAGCCGACCCGGATGCACACCGACACGGTCTCCGACCACGCAAACCAGTTGTCCGCCGTGAGAGCCTTCGGCCCATGACCGAGGACGTCTTCTGGCGCGCCCACACCGACCTGCCCCGCGAGGCGCCCGGCTCGGAGGCCACGACGCGGCTGCTGCTGCGCCTGGCCGGCCCGCTGCCGTCCCGGCCCAGGGTGCTCGACGTCGGCAGCGGAACCGGGCCGGCCACCGTGCTGCTGGCCCAGCTGACCGGCGGCGACGTCACGGCGGTCGACCGGCACGAACCGTTCCTGGCCCGGGTCACCGAACGGGCGAAGGCCGCGAACGTCCACGTCGGAACGCTGGCCGCGTCGATGGACGCGTTGCCGTTCGCGCCCGGGTCCGTCGATCTGCTCTGGGCCGAGGGCTCGGCGTACATCATGGGTTTCGACGCCGCGCTGGCCGCGTGGCGTCCGCTGCTCACGCCGTCCGGGGTCGTCGTGCTCACCGAGGCCGAATGGTCGAGCGACGCACCCGCGCCGGAGGCCCGCGCGTTCTGGGACGCCGGGTACCCGGCGATGCGCACGATGCCGGGCAACGTCGCCGCGATCGCGCGGGCCGGGTGGAGCATCCGCGCCGTCTACGTGCTCCCCGACGCCGACTGGGACAACTACTACGGGCCGCTGGCCGCACGGATCGAGGAGCTGCGCGCCGAGGGTGTTCCGGACGACCGGCTGGCCGCGGTGCGCGAGGAGATCGACGTCCGCGAGCGGCACGGCGCCGACTACGGCTACACCGCGTACGTCCTGCGCCCGCGGTAGCGCTTCGTAGACCGAAGAACACCCACCGTAGACCGGAGACGGACGCGGAGGGCCGCGGGGCGGACGCATCCTGACGGGACCACTCGTCGAGGAGGCATCATGGCGAACGCGCTGCTCGAACGGACGGTGTGGACCGCGCCGGCCTACCTGTGCGCCACCGGCCTGCTGGTCTACGCCGGGCAGAAGGCCTACTACGCCGCCCAGGGCCGGCTCGGCATCCCCGGTGGCGCCTCGGTGCCCACGTCCGCCTACGCGGAGCTGGGCCACGTCGCGGCGCGTCAGTGGACGCTCGCGTCGCTCGGCCTGCTCGGCGCGGCCCTGGCGTTGAGCACGGTGTTCGCTCGTCGCCGGCTGTTGCTGGTGCCGCTCTGGGTGGCGCTGCTCCCGATGCTGGCCGGGGCGCCGTACCTGATCGCGACCGCGGGCCGGGAGACCCTGGGCGGCCTGGCCCGAGGCGTGGCGGTCACGCTGCTGTGGCTGGCGATGACCTGGTCCTACCAGGTCCGATCCCGGCCGCGGCGATGAACCGGCCGGCCGCTCTCGCGCTGGGGTGCACCGCGGCCTACGGTGCGCTCAAGCTGTTCTGGGCGCTCGGCGGCGACTTCGGCCTGCGTCAGGTGCCGCTCCCGCCGGAGGCGATCCGGGACGCGCTGGAGCGCACCCCCGGCGCGGTGCTCGGGCACTGGCTCGGCGTCGCCGCTGCCGGTGTCGGCGTCGCGGCCGCGTGGCTGCTGATGCGCCGCACGCTCCCCCGCCGCGTCGGCGTCGCCCTCGTGGTGCTGGGCGCGGGGATGGTGCTGCGGGCGGTGCTCCAGTCGATCGGCGACGTCCAGCGCCTGCTCGCCGGTGTCTCGACGGCCGCGGCGGCCACGGCCCGCTGGGACCTGTTCCTCTGGTCGCCGTACTTCCTGCTCTGGGGCGTGTGCTGGGTCCTGGCCGCGCGGCGCGGCTACACCGGGCTCCCGCCCGACCGGGCCACCCGGAAGCCGACGTCGTCGAGCGTCAGGTCCGGATGGCTGCGCCGGCGCACCGAGGCACGGCAGCTCCAGTGCTCGTCGAACCAGCCTCCGCCACGCAGCACCCGGTAGCCGCCGTAGACGTCGGGGTCGTAGCGGTCCCAGCACCACTCCCAGACGTTGCCGAGCAGGTCGTGGAACCCCCACGCGTTGGGCGCCCTGGTGCCGACGTCGTGCGATCGTTCGCCGGAGTTGTCGCGGTACCAGGCGATGTCGGCCAGCGGTCCGTAGCGCGGCCCGTCCGTTCCGGCGCGGCAGGCGTACTCCCACTCCGCCTCGGTCGGCAGCCGGTAGCCGTCGGCGTCCCGGTCGCGCTCGACGCCGTCGGCGGTGAGGCGGTACGCCGGGCGGAGCCCCTCGCTCGCCGACGCCCGGTTGCAGAAGCGCACGGCGTCCCACCAGCTGACCGAATCCACCGGACGCCGGGCCGTGTCCCCGCTGACCCGGTGGTACCACGCGTTCGTCACCGGAACGGCCGCGAGCCGGAACGGGAGCACCTCCACGGTCCAGGAGCGCTGGGTGCGCCGGTCGGACAGCGTGACCGCGCCGGCGGGCAGCGCGATCAGCGTGTCCACGCCGCGTCCTCCCGGAGCGCGCGGAGATAGCGCGCGGTGATCAGGCGCTGGTAGAGGTGGCTCACCGGTGCGCCGAGGCGCGCGTACCAGGCGGCCGGACGGACGAAGCCGCTGATCGTGAACGTCACCGACTCGCCGCGCTCGATCAGGAAGCGTTCCTCGCCCTGCTCCGGGTGTCCGCGCAGGGTCCCGTAGGTCAGCCAGGCACGGTCGGGCTCGCGGCCGACCTCGAGCACGCGCACCGGCGCCACCACCTCGATCGGGCCCACCCGCAGGCGCTGCACGAGCACCACACCGGGCGCGACCGTCGGGGCGGAGGCACGCAGCCGGATCCCGGCGCGCGCGTGCATCCGCCCGGACAGCAGGTCACCGACAGCGGTCGGGAAGTGGTCCGGGCCGCCGAGCCGCACCCGGTACGCGAAGTGCCCGTAGCCGGGCGGCCGTTCACCGCGGCCGACCGCGCCGATCTCCGGGTAGTTGAGCTCGTTCATCGGCCAAGCTTGACCCATGACCGTGGAACTGCGTCCCGTCGGTGTGGTCGAGTCGACGCTCAGCGATCCGGCGAGCGCGCCGAAACAGGGCACGGAGGACGGTCCGCCGGCCTGGCTGCGGTTCCGCCCCGAGTTCGCCGACGCGATCCGCGACCTCGACGTCGGCGACGACGTGTTCGTGCTCACCTGGCTCCACCTCGCCGACCGCTCGGCGCTCACCGTCCACCCGCGTGACGACCCGGCGAACCCGCTGACCGGGGTCTTCAGCACCCGCTCGGCGGACCGGCCGAACCCGATCGGCCTGCACCGCGTCCGGGTGGTCGCGATCGACGGGACCCGGGTGCGGGTGGCCGACCTCGAGGCCGTGGACGGCACCCCGGTTCTCGACGTCAAACCGGTGCTGGACGCGACGCGCTGAGCGCCAGCGGACGCTCGTCGGGCAGCCGCGCCGCGGCGGCGGACAGCTCGCCGCGACGCACCAGGTCGTGGATCTCCCGCACCAGCGCGGTGACGTCGGTGATGGCCACGATCCACTCGTCGGCGTACCGACGGGCGGCCTCTCGCCCGAGCCCCAGCTGCAACGACCGGTGTGCGAGCGGACGCAGGTGCAGATCGCGCTCCGGGTCCCACTGCACCCGGGCCGGCGCCCGCTTCAGCGCGCGCTTCCAGGCCGCGGCCGACGGGTGGACACGGGAGTCGTACTGCGCCGAGCAGGCGTGCGTCAGCGCCCACTCGAATCCCGCCCGCGTGATCTCGACCGCCAGCACCGTCTCCTGGTCCGGCTTGGTGGCCCACCCGCAGCGGTACATCATCCAGAGGAACGACGGCTTGATCCACGTCATCCGGTCGCGCTTCCAGGCGTCGGGGAAGCGCCCAGGGATTTACTCTGGACATCCACAGTGGAGAGGGCGGTCCATGGAGCTCGACCAGCCGTCCGCGGCCCGGATGTACGACTACTTCCTCGGCGGTGCGCACAACTTCTCCGTCGACCGGCAGGCGGCCGCGCGCATCCTGACGATCTACCCGCACGCGTCGTCGGCGGCGCAGGCCAACCGGGCGTTCCTGCGCCGGGCGGTCGCCGAACTGCTCGCGCTGGGCGTCCGCCAGTTCATCGACCTGGGCTCCGGCATCCCGACCGCGGGCAACGTGCACGAGGTCGTCGACGCGACCGCGCCGGGCGCGCGCGTCCTCTACGTCGACAACGATCCGGTGGCCGTGGCCTACAGCGAGTCGATCCTGGCCGGCCGCACCGACGTCGGCGTCCTCCAGGCCGACGTACGTGACCCGGCCGCGATCCTCGACGCGCCGCTCACCCGGCGGCTGATCGACCCGGCGCTCCCGGTCGCGGTGCTCGCCGTCGCGGTGCTGCACTTCGTGGCCGACGACGAGGACCCGGCCGGGATACTGGGCCGCTTCCGGGACGCCGCGGCGCCGGGCAGTTACCTGGCGCTCTCGCACGGCACCGTCGACCGGCAGCCGGCGAAGGCGGCGCGCTCGGAGGAGGTCTACCGGAGCACCCGCGATCCGCTCACGTTGCGTACCCGCCCGGAGATCGAGCGGCTGCTGGCCGGTTGGGACCTCGTCGAACCGGGCCTGGTCTGGCTGCCCGAGTGGCGCCCGGACTGGCCGGACGAGCCCGGAACGGACCCGTCGCGCACGGAGATCCTGGGCGCCGTCGGCCGCAAAGCTTAATTTTTTGACGCCGCCCGGTGCAAATGACGGTTCACTTATGCGGATTCCGTACTCACGATGCGTTGATCTGCGGGTGGCGTAGTTCGTAAATCGACCCGGTCCGCCACCCTGCGTCACGCCCGGGCGGGACCGGCGTCCACCGGGGGTCGTCGGCAAACGTGCAACTCGGATTGCACGATTGCGCGCGGGATCTTGTTCGGGAATTGCAGCTGAGAATAATCCCATCCATCTCAGACACCGCCCGTCCGTCTGTTAACTCCTGTCCCGCCTCCGGCGTTTTCCGGGAACTCCACCAAGAGGTCTAGCAATGTCGCCGCTCCTCCCTGGCCAGCGCAGATTCCCCAACCGACGCAGACGGATGGTGGTCGGCGTGGCCACCGCCGTCAGCGCGGCCGTGCTGCTGTCCGCCTGCAACGGATCGATCTCCACCAGCGACCGCAAGGACGCCGCCGCGGGGTACGACAAGAACGCCGACGTCACGCTGACCTGGTGGACCGGGCAGACCCCGGAGGCGCAGAAGACGGCTGACCAGCTGGCCCAGCAGTACCACCAGCTGCACCCCAACGTCACGATCAAGACCTCGCCGGGCGCCGGCACCGCCGACGAGCTGCTGCCGAAGATCACGGCGGGCTACAAGAACGGCAGCTACCCCGACATCTCGTACGCGTACGGCAGCTGGGCGGGTCAGCTGGCCGACGGTGGCCACACCCAGGACCTCACCGACTACGTCGGGCGCCCGGACTTCGGCTGGGAGGACTTCCCCGGCGCCGCGCAGCGCACCGCGACCGTCAACGGCATCGTGATCGGCGTACCGGCGCTCGTCGACAACCTCGCGCTGATCTACAACAAGAAGATCTTCAGCGCCGCCGGGGTGCAGCCGCCGACCGACAACTGGACCTGGGACCAGTTCCGGTCCGCGGCGAAGAAGCTCACCGACCCGGAGAACGGCATCTACGGAACCGCCTACTCGGTGGCCGGCGGCGAGGACACGACGTGGCACCTGTGGCCGCTGCTCTGGCAGCGGGGCGGCGCGATCCTGAGCGGCAAGAAGCCGGTCTTCAACAGCGCCGAGGGTGTCGCCGCGCTGGAGACGCTGCGCGCGATCGCGGTCGACGACAAGTCGATGTACCTGGACCAGACCGACGAGAAGTACAGCGCGCTGTTCCGTCAGGGCAAGGTCGGCATGATCATGTCCGGCCCGTGGGAGCTGCTCGAGCTGGCCCAGACCGACGTCTCCTACGGCGTGGTGCAGCTGCCGGGTTTCAAGGGTGATCACCAGACGGTGTCCGGCCCGGACCTGTGGGCGCTCTTCGACCACGACGACGCCGACCGCGCCGGCGCGTCCCGGGAGTTCGTCAAGTGGTTGACCAGCAAGGACATCGACGCGAAGTGGAACCTCGCGATCGGTAACCTGCCGGTGCGCGACATCGAGCAGTTCACGCCGCAGTTCTTCGCGTACACCCAGGAGTACCCGGGCGGCAAGGAGTTCTTCCAGAACCTCGAGAACGCCAGGCAGTCCCGCCCGACCGTGTCCGGCTACGACGAGATGTCACGCAACGTCGGTGAGGCGATCGCGTCGGTGCTGCTGGGCCGGGCCAAGCCGCAGCAGGCCCTGGACCTGGCGGCGGAGAAGTCCAAGGCACCGCTCAGCGGAGGGTAGCCGGGCGCGGGAGCAGCAGCGGGCTGGCCAGCACGAGCGCGCCCGCCGCGGCGATCGCGACCCGCGGACCGGTGACGTCGGCGAGCACCCCGCCGAGGGCGCTGAGCGCGGCGATCGCGGCGCCGCTGCTGATCGACCAGGCGGCGAGCGTGCGGGCGAGGAGATCGGGCGGCGTCTGCTCGAGCCGGTAGGTGGCCAGCACCGGGGTGAACAGGCTCATGCTGACGACGATCGCGAGCTCGACGACGATGACCGTGACCAGGCCGACGACGCCGGGCCGCACCGCGACCAGGCCGATCAGCCCGATCGCCCGGGACGTGCCGACGACCCGGATCACCCGGGCCCGGCCGAAGCGCGCGACGACGCGGGGCGCCAGCCGTGCGCCGAGCAGCCCGCCGACGCAGGGGACGGCGAACGCGAGGCCGTACTGCCAGGGCGGGAACCCGAGTTCGCCGAGCAGCAGCACGGCCAGCAGCGGCTCGGTGGCCATGATCAGCCCGGCGACGACCAGCTGGTTGACGAAGAGCGGGCGCAGCCCGGGGTGGGTCAGCAGGTGGCGCCAGCCGTCGAGCAGCTCGTCGCGGGTCAGGGGTCGTCGCGGCCGGGCCGGGCGCCGGTCCGGGTGCCGCATCGCGCCGAGGGCCAGCGCCGACGCCAGGTAGCTGACCGCGTCGGCGGCGACGGTGGTGACCGGCCCGAACAGGCCGATCGCGGCGCCGCCCAGCGGGGGTCCGACCGCGATCGACCCCCACGTCGTCGACTCGAACCGGGCGTTGGCCACGAGCAGGTCCTCCGGGCGCACGACCGCGCGCAGGTGCGCCCCGCCGGCAGCGGTGAACACGATCCGGGCCGCGGCGACGACCACCGCGACGACCAGGAGCTGGGCGAAGCCGAGCCACCCCAGCAGGTAGGCGGCCGGCACGCTGAGCAGCGCCCCGAACCGCACCAGGTCGGCCGCGATCATCACCGGGCGCTTCCGGTGGAACTCGATCAGCGGCCCGAGCGGCACCGCGAGCACCGCGCCCACGGCCGGCCCCACCGCGGCCAGCGCCGACACCTGCCCGGGGCTCGCGCGCAGCACCAGGAGGGCGACCAGCCCGAACGCGCCGAACGCCAGCCCGGACCCGTAGGCGCTCACCGCGTACGACGCCCACAACCACCGGAATTCCCGCCCCAGCGAACGCATCCGGCCACCCTGGTCGAACCGGCGGAGGCGGATCAAACAACCGGATCGCCCGCGAGCCACAACGCGGTGTTGTCCGGCTACGGTCGGCGGCGTGGATCTCGACGCCGTGCGCACGTTCGTCGCCGCCGCGGACACCGGTCAGTTCCAGGAGGCGGCCGCGGACCTGTCGATCACCCAGCAGGGGGTGTCCCGGCGCATCGCCGCGCTGGAGCGTGACCTGGAGGTGCGGCTGTTCGCGCGGACCCCGCGCGGTGTGCGTCTCACGGTCGACGGCCAGGCGTTCCTGCCCCACGCCCGCGAGCTGCTCCGGGTGGCCGACCGGGCCGACGCGTCCGTGCGTCCCGGCCGGCGGGCGTTGCGCGTCGACGTGCACAGCCGTCGGATCGCGCCGGCGGTGCGCCTGCAGGAGTTCCACCTCGCGCACCGGCACGTGGGCCTGGAGGTGATCACGCTGAGCGGGGACGTGCACACCGCGGCCGCCGCCGTCGTGGCCGGGACGATCGACGCGACCTTCCACGCCGTGCCCCGCCACGCGCTCGCGCCCGGCCTGAACTCGGTGCGCGTGATCGACGACGCCCACCAGCTGCTGGTCGGCCCCCGGCACCCGCTGGCCGACGCCCGCTCGGTGACCCCGGGACAGCTGGCCGGGCACCGCCTCTGGATGCCGGGCCTGGCCGCGGGCACCGAGTGGTCGGCGTACTACGACGAACTCGCCGACGCGTTCGGGCTCACGATCGACCAGGACGGCCCGGTGTTCGGCTACGAGGCCCAGATCGCCGACATCGCCGGGTCGGCGACGCTGGCCACACTGGTCGGTGAGGGGTCGCGCTACCTCTGGCCGGACCGCTACGACCTGCGCCGGATCCCGGTGGTCGACCCGACGCCGGTCTATCCGATGTCGCTGATCTGGCGCGAGGACAACCGCCACCCCGCCCTGGCCGAGCTGCGCGCGTACTTCGGCGGCCGGCACCGGGCCGGCCCCGACGCGTGGGCGCCGGCCTGGGCCCGGGCGGGTCAGCGTCCGGTGTAGCCGTCCCAGAAGTCCTTCGAACGGCCCTTGTACCCGCGGCCGGAGCGACGGCGCCGCGCCTTGTCACAGCCGTAGTCCCACGTGTTGTCGTAGCGGAATTCGCAGTCGCAGGATGCGTGGCAGCTCATCGTCGTCTCCTTGTCCGAGTCGGTCGGAATGATCGGCGCGTTCAGTGTTCATGGGTCATCGGACGAAAACCGTCCGGGCCCGAACGCAGCGACTGTTCGCCGGACGACACAGCCGGGTGCTCCGGTCTCCGCCACCCGCCAGTGACGGAGACCGCACGCCCTCTTCCAAGTGGCTGCTTCACGGAAGCACATCGATCGGCTCCGCACCGCCCCGGGCACGCGGACTTAAGAACTGCACAGCTAAATGCACCCGTCCGGGGCAGAAAACGCGCGATTGTCCGATCTAGCCTGATTGTCGGAATCAACGACGACGACAAGAGGGTGACCATGACTGGGACAGTTCGACGGACCGCGACAGCCGTCGCCGTGTGCGCGCTCGGCGTCGGCCTGGCGGCGGGTCTGAGCCCGGCCGCTGCGACGGCGGCGACCCCCAGCGGTGCGCAGGCGGTCTCGCTCCAGACGGCCCCGAGCCACGGGAACTGGGACGACGACTGGGACGACTTCCGGCGGTACGACCGCGGCGGCTTCTGGAACGGGGAGTGGCAGTACGGCCGGTTCGAGCGGCGGCACTTCCGGACGATCGGCCGCTACCGCGACTGGCGTGAGTGCCGTGACGCGGCCTGGCGCGGCCAGATCAGTGGCTACTGGAGCAGCTTCAGCTACCGGGAGGTGGGAGGCTTCTGGGTTCTTTACGCCTGACGCGCGACGCGTCTCTCCCTTCTTCGGGCACCCGTGGCCCCGGACGCTTCCTCTCCGCGTCCGGGGCCACGCACCCGCAACTGGACCGCGTCACGAGCGTCATCGGCACCGTCCGTCCCGGCGCGCCGTCGAGCACCGCGCCGACCGCGGCGACGCCGAGCTCCGCGAACGGCGTGGTCACCGCACTCAGCCCGAGATACGCGCCGAGCTCGGTACCGTCGACGCTGATCAGCCCCAGGTCCGTCCCGAGTACCCGCCCGGCCTCGGCGGCCGCCCTGATCACGCCGAGCGCGTGTTCGTCGGTGGTCGCGCAGATCGCCTCGACCGGCCCGGCCAGCAGCCTCGTCGCCGCCCGGTACGCGTCCCCGCGCAGGTCGGTGAACGCGCACTCGACCACCGCGTCCGGCGGCCCGGCCAACCCGGCCAGCGCGCCCCGGGTCCGCCGACCGACCGGATCGTCCCCCTCGGCCGCGCCGAGCACCGCCACCCGCCGGTAACCGTGGCCGCTCAGGTGCGCCGCCGCGCGCCGTCCCGCGTCGAGATCGTCCCCGGCGACGCCCGGCGCGGCCCCGACCGTGCGGTGCACCAGCACGTGCGGCAGCTCCGCGCGGCGCAGCAGTTCCAGTGCGGCGGCCGGGTCGTGCGCCGGCGCCAGCAGCACGGCGTCGACGTGCGCGTCGACCAGGGCCTGGAGCTGTTGTTCCTCGTGCCCGGCGTCGAACTGCGCGCTGCCGACGAGCAGCCGGTGGCCGCGGGCGAAGGCCGCGTCCTCGATCGCGCGGGTCAGCTCGGCGAAGAACGGTTTCGCGAGGTCGGGAACGACGAGCCCGAGCGTGCCGGTGCGGTTGGCGCGCAGCGCGCGGGCGGAGCGGTTGGGCCGGTACCCGAGCGCGTCGATGGCCGCGCGCACGCGGGCGCGCGTCTCGGGCGCCACCGGCCGCGGCCCGTCGTTGAGCACGTAGCTGACCACGGCCGTCGACGTACCGGCGCGGGCGGCGACGTCGCGGATCGTCGGTCCCTTTGACATGGGCGGAGTATGCCAGTCTAATCGTTTAGATGCGCCTCCTGATCGACACCGACACCGCGTCCGACGACGCGGTCGCCCTGGTGCTGGCCGCCCGGCACCCGGGCGCGCGCATCGCCGCGGTCACGACCGTGGCCGGGAACGTACCCCTCGCCCAGGCCACGCGGAACGCCGCGGTGACGCTCTCGCTCGCCGGCGCCGCCGACGTCCCGCTCCACGCCGGCTGCGACCGGCCGCTGCTGCGTGCGCCGCGGACCGCCCAGCACGTGCACGGCGACGACGGGATGAGCGGGGTCGCGCTCCCGGCGCCCGACGTCGCCGCCGGTGACGACCACGCCGTCGACGTGCTGCTGCGGCTGGCCGCACCGGACGTCACGCTGGTCACGCTGGGGCCGCTGACGAACGTGGCCGCCGCCCTGCTGCGCGACCGGTCGCTGCTCGGCCGGTTCCGGCACGTGTACTGCATGGCCGGCGCCGCGGACGCGGTCGGCAACATCACCGCGACCGCGGAGTACAACGTCTGGGCCGACCCGGAGGCGGCCGCGATCGTGTGCGAGGCGGCCACGCCCGGGACCGTCACCTGGATCGGCTGGGACGCCTCCCGGCTCGACGCGGTGATGACCCCGGAGCGGCAGGCCCGGCTGCGTGGGCTGGGCACCCCGCTCGCGGCGTTCGCGGACGGCATCAACGCCGCGGTGGACCGGTGGGCGCTCGCGGTGACCGGGCTGGCCGGCTACGACCTGCCCGATCCGCTGGCGATGGCGGTGGCGCTGCGCCCGGACCTGGTCCGGGACGCGGAGGTGGTGCCGGTGCGCGTCGCGGTCGGCGACGAGGCGCGCGGCCAGCTGCTGGTCGACCGGCGGCGCTCGGCGGCCGACCCGAACCTCACGCTGGTGCGCCGGGTGGACGGGGACGCGTTCTTCGCGTTGCTGCTCGACGCGTGCGGTGGCGCATGAGCGGGCGGTACGAGCTGCACTGCCACCTGGACGGGTCGGTGCGGCTGTCCACACTGGCCGACCTGGCGCCCGGCGTCGACGTCCGGGCCCGCGCGGTCGCGCCGCCCGACGTCGGGAGCCTGCACGGCTTCCTGCCGTTCATCGACGTCGCGCTCGACGTCCTGCAGACGCCGGAGGCCCTGGAGCGGGTGGCGCGTGAGCTGGCCGAGGACTGGCGCGCCGACGGCGTCGTGCACGGGGAGGTGCGGTTCGCGCCCCAGCTGCACACCCGCGCGGGCCTGAGCGTCGACGCGGTGATCGACGCGGTGTCGGCCGGGCTCGCCGCGGTCACCGGGGTGCGCACCGGGCTGCTGCTGTGCTGCCTGCGTCACCAGGATCCGTCGGTGAGCCTGGAGATCGCGGCGACGGCGGTGCGGCGCGACGACGTGGCCGGGCTCGACCTGGCCGGCGACGAGCGGCGGCCGGGCGCCCCGCACCGGGAAGCCTTCGACCTGGCCCACGCGGCCGGGCTGCCGGTGACCGTGCACGCGGGCGAGGCGGCCGGGCCGGACAGCGTGTGGGAGGCGCTCGACGTGCTCGGGGCCCGGCGGATCGGGCACGGCGTGCGGTCGGTCGGGTCCGCGGCGCTGCTCTCCCGGCTGCGACGCGACGCGATCGCGCTCGAGACCTGCCCCCGGTGCAACGTGCTGACCAGGGCGGTGCCGTCGCTCGCCGCGCACCCGGTGGACCAGCTGCTGCGGGCCGGGCTGCGGGTGACGGTGAGCACGGACACCAGGACGACCGCGGACACGTCGCTGGACGCCGAGTTCGCCGCGCTGCGCGAGACGTTCGGGTGGGGGCCGGACGAGGAGCGGCGGGTTCAGGAGAACGCGGCCGCGGCGGTGTTCGCACCCTGAAGCAGCCGCGCCTCGCGGATCAGCGCCGCGCGGGTGGCGGCGGTGGAGCCGGTGAGCGCGCCGATGCGGGCGAGGGCCATCGAGCGCCCGGTCCAGCCGGGGTCGTCCACCTCGACGCACACGATGCCGCCGGGCAGCGCCGGTGCCATCAGCCCGGGAACGGTGGTGACGCCGAGCCCGGCGGCCACGAACCCGAACCGCGCCGACCAGTCACCGAGCTCGGCGACGATCCGCGGGCGCTCGACGGTCGGCCAGGCGCCGAACTGCGGTTCGCCGCGGGCACCCCGGCCGGCGATCCAGCCCTCGTCGGCGAGCTCGGCGACCGGTACGCGACCGGCGCCGGCCAGCCGGTGACGGCGGGCCACCGCCACCAGCAGCGGGCTCGAGGGCAGCGGCTCGACCTCGATGCCGGTCAGGTCGTACCCGGGCAGGCCCTCACCGGACGCGAGGAGCGCCAGGTCCAGCCGGCCGGCCCGGAGCCGCCGGATCTGCACCGACGTGGACGACTCGAGGAAGTCGACCTCGATCGACGGGTGGTCGGCCCGGACCCGGGCGATCGCGCGGGGCACGAGCCACAGCGCGGTGGCCGGGAAACCGCCGAGCGCGACGCGGCCGCCGAGCGGCGCGGGCAGGTCCTCGAGTTCACGCTGGGCGGCGTCGTACTGGTCGAGGATCGTCGCCGCGCGCGTGGCCAGGCGGTTGCCCGCGGCCGTCGGCTCGACCCCGCGCGGCCCGCGATCGAACAACCGGGTACCGGCCGCCGCCTCCAGCGCCGCGATCTGCTTGGACAGCGCCGACTGCGTGAACCCGAGGCGTTCGGACGCCGCGGTGAGCGAACCGGTCTCGATCACCGCACGCAGCGCGCGCAGCAGTTGCGGGTGCACATCCATGCCTCCATGGAATACCTGATCTGAGAATCAGTCGCTACCGGAATGAAGTCGGCCGGCGCAGGCTCGAGTCATGAGCAAAACCTGGTTCATCACCGGCACGTCCTCCGGCTTCGGCCGTCTCTGGGCCGAGGCCGCACTCGAACGCGGCGACCGCGTGGCCGCCACCGCCCGCGACACCGACACGCTCACCGAGCTGGTGTCCCGCTTCCCCGACACCGCGCTGCCGCTGGAACTCGACGTCACCGACCGGGAGGGTGTCTTCGCCGCCGTCGACACCGCGGTGTGGCGTTTCGGGCGCCTCGACGTCGTCGTCAACAACGCCGGTTACGGCCACTTCGGCATGGTCGAGGAACTCACCGAGCGTGAACTGCGCCAGCAGGTCGAGACGAACTTCTTCGGCGCGGTCTGGGTGACCCAGGCCGTCCTGCCCGTGCTGCGCCGCCAGGGCAGCGGCCACATCCTGCAGGTCACCAGCGAGGGCGGCGTCCGTGCCTTCCCCGGCATCGGCGCCTACCACGCGTCCAAGTGGGCCCTGGAAGGTCTCTCCGAGGCGCTGGCTCCCGAGGTCGCCGGGTTCGGCATCCACGTCACCTGCGTCGAGCCGGGGCCGTACGCCACCGACTGGCTCTCCCGCGGATCGCGGCACAGCGCGCAACTGCCGGACTACGCGCAGACCCACGCCGACACCGCGGCCGACTTCGAGGTCGGTGAGGCCGCCGCGACCGCACCGGCGATCCTGGCCCTGGTCGACGCCGCCGAGCCGCCGCGCCGGATCCTCCTCGGGAAGAGCTTCCCGGCGATCGAGGCGATCTACCAGGAGCGCCTGCGGACCTGGCGCGACTGGCAGCCGGTCTCGCTGGCCGCGTTCGGCGGATAACTTCTTCCGCATCGTGGAAGTTCCCGCGACCGGCCCGTGTTCGCCCGCTCACACTGACCCGACCCAGCCGGGCTGACGGTGAGAGGGCTGACGATGACGTCGATCGTGAACAACCAGTGGTACGTGGCCGCCTACGGGCGGGAGATCGGCCGGGACCTGTTCTCCCGGACGATCTGCGGGGAATCGATCCTGTTCTGGCGGACCGAGGCCGGCGCGGTGACCGCGATGTCCGACCGGTGCGTGCACCGGCGCTTCCCGCTCTCGGAGAGCCCGAGCCACCTGCTCGGCGACACCGTGGTCTGCGGCTACCACGGGTTCACCTACGGCGCGGACGGCAAGTGCGTCGCGGTACCCGGCCAGTCCCGGATCCCCCGCACCGCGCGCCTGCGGTCGTACCCCGTCGTCGAGCAGGACTCGTTCGTCTGGGTGTTCATCGGCGACCCGGCGCTCGCCGAGACGACACGCATCCCCCGCGCGCCCTGGCTGGCGCTCGACGGCTGGACCACGGTGTCGGGCATGGAGCCGCTGGCCGCCCGCGCGAGCCTGCTCGTCGACAACCTGCTCGACCTGTCGCACGAGACGTACCTGCACGGCGGGTACATCGGCACGCCCGAAGTCGCCGAGACCCCGATCACCACCGAGGTCGACGAGGACGCCGGCATCGTCTACGTGTCCCGGCGCATGGCCGACGCCGCGTGCCCGCCGTTCTACGCCAAGTCCACCGGCATCACCGGCCGGATCACCCGCTGGCAGGACATCGAGTACACCCCGCCCTGCCTCTACACGCTGCACTCGCGGATCGCGCCGGCCGGTGTCCTGCCCCACGACGACGGCACCGACCCGGACGCGTTCCACGTCGAGGTCGTCTACGCGATCACCCCGGAGACCGAACACTCGACGCACGACTTCTGGGCCGTCGCCCGGGACTTCGCCCTCGACGACCAGGGCGTCTCGGACTTCCTCGCCGAGAACAACCGCACCGTCGTGCTCCAGGACGTCGCCGCGCTCGACGTCCTGGAGCGGGTGATCGCCACCGAACCCGACGGCTACCAGGAGCTGTCGATAAACATCGACACCGGCGGGCTCGCCGCCCGGCGCATGCTGGCCCGGCTCGCCGGTGCCGCTCCGGCGTCGGCGGCGCGATGAGCGACCGCGTCTTCCGGGTGGAGTGGGTGCCCGGTTCGGACCGGCTCGCGGGGCGCTGCCACTGCGGCGCCCGGACCGAGGCCGAGGACCCGGTGGTGCTCTGGGAATGGCTGCTCGCCCACCCCGATCACCCCTCCGGCGGTTCCGGCGCACCACCGCGCCCACCGATGCGTCTCGTCCCCGTCCCGGCCTGACGGCTCCCCCGATCCCAGGAGCATCCCGTGCCCGAGTCCGACCTCCGCCTGCGCGTCGACCGGCGGGTGAGCCTCGCCGACGGCGTGATCGGCCTGGACCTCCGCGGCTCCGGGGAGCTGCCGGCCTGGACACCCGGAGCGCACGTCGACCTGTCGCTGGGACCCGGACTCACCCGCCAGTACTCGCTGTGCGGCGACCCCGGCGACCGGTCGGTCTGGCGCATCGCGGTGCTGCGTGAAACCGACAGCCGCGGCGGCTCGCAGTACGTCCACGACAAGCTCCACGAGGGCACGCTGGTCGACGTCCGCGGGCCGCGCAACCACTTCGCGCTCGAACCGTCCCCGCGTTACGTGTTCGTCGCCGGCGGCATCGGCATCACCCCGATCCGGCCGATGATCGACGCCGCGGAGGCCGCCGGCGCCGACTGGGAACTGCACTACGGCGGACGCAGCCGCGCCTCGATGGCGTTCGCCGACGACCTCACCGGGCCGCGGGTGCACCTCGTCGAAGGGCTCCTCGATCTGGCCGGGATCCTGACCGACCCGCACGCCCTGGTCTACTGCTGCGGGCCCGAACCGCTGCTGGCCGCGGTGGAGGAGCTCGTGCCGTCCGGGGCCCTGCGGGTCGAGCGCTTCGCGCCAAAGCAGCAGGACGAACCCGTCCGGCCCTGGTCGTTCGAGGTCGAGCTCGCGCGGAGCGGGCTGACGCTCACCGTGCCGACCGACCGCTCGATCCTCTCGGTGGTCGAGGCCGCCGGGGTGGACGTGCTGTCCTCGTGCCAGGAGGGGACGTGCGGAACCTGCGAGACCGGGGTGCTTTCCGGCGAAGTCGACCACCGCGACAGCCTTCTGACCGAGGATGAACAGGCCGCCAACGACACGATGTTCATCTGCGTCTCGCGCGCCGCGTGCCCGCGGCTCGTGCTCGATCTCTGACCCGGGAGGTGCCGTGCCTCCTTCCGCCGGATCCCGTTCCGCCGGGCCGCCCGCGGACCGGGTTCCGGTGGCTCGCGCCGAGGCCGGGCTCGCGGTGCGGCGGGCCACCGAGCTGCTCGCCGCGTTCACGCCCGAGCGGCCCGCGATGAGCCTCACCCAGCTCGCGCAGCGCACCGGGTTACCGCTCACGACCGCGCACCGCCTGCTCGGCGTCCTCGTCGACTGCGGCCTGCTCGAACGCGACGAGAACGGCACCTTCCACGTCGGCCTGCGGCTGTGGGAGATCGCGTCGCTGGCGCCGCGCGGGCTCGGGCTGCGCGAGGTGGCGCTGCCGTTCCTCGAGGACCTGTACGCGGTGACGCACGAGAACGTGCAGCTGGCCGTCCGTGACGGTCTCGAGTCGGTGTTCGTGGAGCGGATCGCGGGCCGCGCCGCGGTGCCCGTCCTCACCCGGGTCGGGGGCCGGTTCCCGCTGCACCCCACCGGCATCGGGCGGGTGCTGCTCGCCCACGCGCCCGCCGACGTCCAGGAGAAGGTGCTGGCCGGGCCGCTCCCGGCGTTCACGCCGCTGACCGTGACCGATCCGGCGGCGATCCGGCGCATCCTCGGCGACGTGAAGGCGCACGGCTACGCGATCAACGACCGCCAGGTGACGATGGACTCCCTGTCGGTGGCCGCGCCGGTCCACGGCCCCGGTGGCGACGTCGTCGCGGCGGTGTCGATCGTCGTGCTGGCCGGCACCGCACTGCCGGCCGCGCTGGCTCCGATGGTGCGTGCCGCCGCACGCGGCATCTCCCGCTCCCTCGGCGCCGATCGTCCGTGAGGTGCCGTCGTCGTGTCTGGGCTTGTTATTTTGGGTACCGGCCGCCGAGTGCCGGGCGGGTCCGGCGCGCGAGCATGGCGTCATGTCTCTGGCCTACGTCGACAACGCGATCGCGATGTGGAGCGCGCTGGAACCCTCCGCGCGCACGACCGCCGGCACCTTCGTCGTCGACCGGGCACGGATCAACCGCCGGATCACCCGGGCACCGGCACCGGTCGACGCGCTCGTCGCGGCGGCACCCCGTGGCGTCGCGCTGGTCGTCGAGGACGTGTTCGGCACCGCGGTGACCGAGCCGGTCACCACGCTGCGGATGCCGGTCATGACCCGTCCCCCGGGTCCGATCGCCCCGGCCGCGCCGCCGGGTACCCGGGTCGTCCGCGTCACCGGGACGACCGACCTCGCCGACGCCGAGCGCGTCATCGTCGACGGGTTTCCGCAGCGGGCGTATCTGCCCTGGTCGGCCGGCGAGTTCCTGCCCCCGTCGGTGCTCGGTCTCCCCGGCTGGCACGTGTGGCTGGCGTTCCGGCACGACGTTCCCGCCGCGGCCGCCTACACCTACGACGACGGGCACTCGATCGGCGTCTACTCGCTCGCGACGCTCCCCGGTCACCGCGGCGCCGGCCTGGCCCGCAGCGTGCTGACCGCGGCGCTCGCGGCCGGTGCGGAGCGGGCGTCCACGCTCACGGCCACGGAGGCCGGCGTGCCGCTCTACGAGTCACTCGGCTACCGCACCGAGGCGACCACGACCTGGCACCTGCGGTCCCCGCACTGACCCCCACTTCAACGTATAAGCCATGGGGAGGCTTGCCACAAGCCCCGGGTGGGCGCGCAGAATCGCACGCCGTAAGCGATCAACCTGCGCGAACGGGGACCGGACATGATCGACGTGATCGTCGTCGGCGGCGGACCGACCGGCATGATGCTGGCGAGCGAACTGCGGCTGCACGGTGTCCACACCGTCGTGCTGGAACGGGAACGGGAGCCCAGCAAGGTCGTGCGTTCGCTGGGCCTGCACGTGCGCAGCGTCGAGGTGATGGATCAGCGCGGGCTGCTCGAGCGCTTCCTCGCCGCCGGCACGCGGTACCCGACGACGGGCGGCTCGTTCGCCGGCATCGAGAAGCCGTGGCCCGACCGCATGGACACCGCGCACGGCTACACGCTGGGCCTCCCCCAGCCGGTGACCGACCGGCTGCTCACCGAGCGCGCCGCGGAGCTGGGCGCGGACATCCGGCGCGGCGCCGGGCTCACCGCGCTGAGCCAGGACGACGGGCACGTCACCGCGACGCTCACCGACGGCACCGAGCTGCGTGCCCGCTTCCTCGTCGGCTGCGACGGCGGCCGCAGCACCGTCCGCACGCTGCTCGGGGTGCCGTTCCCGGGCGAGCCGGCCCGGGTGGAGGCCCTGCTCGGTGAGATGGAGGTGACCGCGGACCCGGCCGAGATCACGGCTTCGGTGATCGAGCTGCGCAAGACCGAGAAGCTGTTCGGCCTCGGTCCGATCGGCGACGGCGTGTACCGCGTGCTCGTCCCGGCCGCCAGCGTGGCCGAGGACCGCACGGTCCCGCCGACGCTCGACGACTTCCGGCGGCGGCTGCGTACGGTCGCCGGCACCGACTACGGGGTGCATTCGCCGCGCTGGATGTCGCGTTTCGGCGATGCCACGCGGCTCGCCGACCGGTACCGCGTGGGCCGGGTGCTGCTGGCCGGCGACGCGGCCCACGTGCACCCGCCGGTGGGCGGCCAGGGGCTCAACCTCGGCGTCCAGGACGCGTTCAACCTGGGCTGGAAGCTCGCGGCCACGACCGCCGGCTGGGCGCCCGCGGATCTGCTGGACTCCTACGAGAGCGAACGGCGCCCGGTCGCGGCCGACGTGCTGACCGTGACCCGCGCCCAGATGCAGCTGTTGTCGCCCGATCCGGGTGCGCAGGCCGTGCGTTCGGTGCTGTCGCAGCTGATGGACTTCGAGGAGGTCAACCGGTTCCTGGTCGAGAAGGGCATCGGCATCGGCATCCGCTACGACTTCGGCGACGGCCCGCCGCTGCTCGGACGGCGCCTGCGTGACGTCGGGCTGACGCGTGGCCGGTTGTATTCGCTGTCGCACGCGGGCCGCGGGCTGCTGCTCGACCAGACCGGCCGGCTCTCGGTCGGCGGCTGGGCGGACCGGGTCGATCTGGTCGCCGACGTCAGCGAGGAGGTCGACGCCCCGGCCGTGCTCCTGCGCCCGGACGGCCACGTCGCCTGGCTCGGCGACGATCAGCGCGACCTGGACACCCACCTGTCCCGCTGGTTCGGAGCCACTGCGTAGACGCGCTCGGAGCGGGTTACGCCCCGCCGCCGAAGAACGCCGCGGCTTCTCGTCCCTTCGCCTGGTTGTCCGCGACGTACGGTCGTAGTTCGTGCTCGTAGGCCGTGAACGCGGCCTCGACGTCGTCGCCGCACGTGACCAGTTGACGAGCCAGGGTCCGGGCCCCGATCAGCGCCTGGGAGGTCCCCATCCCGCTGGTGGGCGCGGCGCAATACCCGGCGTCACCCACCAACACGACCCGACCTTCGTGCCAGCGGGGCAGGTGGACCTGGCTGGTGGAGGCGAAGTAGAAGTCGTCGGATCCGGTCATCGCGTCGAGCAGGCGCGGCACCTCCCAGGCGTGGCCGGCGAACGCCGTCCGCACCGCCTGCTCCTGCTCGGCCCGGCCGCGCCGGTCCAGCGCCGGTGACGTCGTGGCGAAGGAGAGGCTGACCGTGAGCCGGTCGGCGACCCCGCTGTCGAACACGAAGACCGCGGTGTCCTTCGTCGGCCGCAGCAGCCCGGTGCGGTCGAGGCCGAGGTAGTTCGGGGTGCTGAACGCGGCTCCGGACATGCCCAGGTGCCGCAGTGCTCGGCTGTCCGGCGGGAAGGCCAGCTCCCGGACCTTCGAGTGCAGACCGTCGGCACCGACCACCAGATCGAACCGCCGGACCGCCGAACACCTCGGGACCCCAGCGTCGACGTTCCGTTCCCGTCTCGTCGACGACGACCGTGCCCCGCATCGCCGTTTCGTGGGCGCGCACCTCGGCCAGGATCCCCAGCTCGGCGAGGACTTCGACGGCGGCGCCGCGGAAGTCCACCGCGTATCCGGTGGTGCGCAGGCGCGGCGCACGTTCGACGACCTGCTCCGGGGGGCACGGCAGTGCCTGATCGAGCGGGGTTGGGCACGCACGACGGTCCGCGACATCGCCGAGGCCGCCGGGGTCAACCACGCCGCCATCGGCTACCACTTCGGAAGCAAGGACGCGCTGCTCACCCAGGCGTTGGTGGAAGCGATGGAGCAGCTCTCCGCGGAACTCGCCGAGCAGTCGCGCACCGACGGCACCGAAGCGCGCTGGCAGGCGCTGATCGACACCTTCACCACCCACCGCCGGCTGTGGGTGGCCCAACTCGAGGCGGCGGTACAGGCCGAACACTCACCGGAGATTCGCCGGCACCTCGCCGAGGGCCAACGGGAGGGACGGGAAGGCCTCGGCGGGTCGGTACCGCTCGCCCTGGTGACCGGCCTCATGCTCCAGTGGCTCGTCGACCCGGCTCACGCACCCGACGCGGCCGAGGCCCTCGCCGGGGTGCGGACACTCGCCGCGGACCTCGTCACCGGTGACCGATCGGAAGTCATCGGACGCTGAAGATCGGCCACTCCGACGCGTTGGTGAAGTTGCCGACGCGCCGGACGCTGGCCGTCGTCGACAGGCACAGCTTCTTGAACTCCGCCGCGCTGACCTCCGGGTTCGGGTTGTAGTTGCAGGTGCCGGTCACCTTGAGATCGTCCGCGGCCACGACCATCGTCGTGAATTCGCCGCCCTGACCGTTGCCGGACTTCTCGGTCTTGATCCGGGCGGGCCGGTCCTCGTACACCGAGTCGGCGTCGCCGATGCCGGCGCCGAGCGGGTTGGTGTTGATGCTGATGAAGCCCGACCCCGGCCCCCCGAACGCCGCGGTGGCCGACGGCTGGCGGCCCGTACCGCTCAGGTCCACGGTGGCCTGGAACTCGCTCAGCAGCGCCCCCGCCGGCGCCCGGACGGTGAACGGCAGCCGGGCGTGGCCGGTGAGGTTGACCCGCAGGGCCGTGGCGATCTTCGCGGCGAGTTCGCCCGGGTTCGGATAGCCGACCACCACCACCGACGCCGGGGCACCCGGCGCCCAGTTCCAGGTCAGCTGCCAGCCGAACCCGGGGTCCCACTGGTTCAACGTCGACGGGTGGCCGTGGATGCTGGGACCGGGCGTCGTCTTGACGATCCGGTTGCCGATGACGCGGTTCAGCCGGGCGTCACGGGCCCCCACCGTGATGTACACGGCCCGCGACGAACGCTTCTGGGTGCCGTAGTAGCCCAGCGCGGTGAAGCGCACCTGGGCACCGTTCTCGGTCAGGTCGTCCGGTAGGCCGCTGACCACCAACTCGCTGCGGAGCAGGTCGAACCGGGTGGGCGCGGCGCCGGGCAGCGGAAGGTTCGGTTGGGGCTTCTCGGCCGGAAGCTTCTGGATCGGCAGCTTCGCCGGCCCGGCCGGTGGTGCGGCCCGCTCGGCGCCGGGGCCGAGCGTCAGCACGCTCACCGCGAGCGTCACGACGACGGCGACCGCGGCCGCGGCGGCGAGCACCCACCGGGTGCGCTGGTGCTCCCGCGCTGCGGCCAGGGCGATGATCCGGTCGACGTCGACCGCGGCCGGCGGTGGGGCTTCGGCCACCACCCTGGTCAGCAGCGCCCGAGTCCGGGACTCGTCCATGGTCAACTCCTCGTCCGGGTCGTGGGGACGTCGTCGGGTTCGACTTCGGGCAGCGCGCGGCGGAGCGCGGCGAGGCCCTTGGCGGTCTGGCTCTTCACCGTTCCGGCCGAGCACCCGAGCGTCTCGCCGGTCTCTTCGACCGAGAGGTCGGAGTAGTACCGCAGGGCGATCACCGCCCGTTGACGCGGCGGCAACTCGGCCAACGCCCGACGGACCGCGACGATCGACGCGGCATCGGGGTCCGAGATGCCCGGCTCGTCACGGAAGCCGTCGACGAGCACCACCCGGCGCGCCCAGTTGGTCCGGCGCTCGCTGAGGAACGTCCGCACCAGCGTCGTCCGCGCGTACGCGTGCAGATGGGACGCGGCGCTGGCCCGGTCCCACTTGGTGTACAGCTTCACCAGCGCTTCCTGAACCAGGTCGTCGGCGTGGTGCCGGTCCTGGCACAGGAGGTACGCCAAGCGTTGCAGCGCGGGTAAGCGCTCCTCCACGTACTCCCGAAAGGCCTCGTCCGGCCGGTCGCTCACCACATGCCCTCCGGCTGCCGTCACGGTCTCCCTCCTTAGAGGGATGCCACCCGACGCGCGTTGCCCGCGACACCGAGAAACCTTCCCGGCGCGGCCCGCCCGGCCTCCGGCGCGCGAGCCCAGGGCATCGCGGATCTTTGATCGTTCGGCCAGCGGCTCCTGTGGACAGATGGCCGATGCCCACCGGGTACGGCGCGCTTACTCTTTGTGCCTCTGTGGGGACAGAACCTGGTGGGGGGCACATGGCTAAGGTCAGGCGTTTCAATCCACCGCCGAACTGGCCGCCGGCACCCGAGGGCTGGATGCCTCCGGAAGGATGGTCTCCCGATCCGGCCTGGGGCCCGCCGCCGGTCGGGTGGCAGTTCTGGATAGACGTGGCCCTCCATCCACCGACGCCGGCGCCACCGCCGGCTTCCGTGGCGCAGCAGATCGAGCCGGAGAAAGTCTCGATGTTCGGCGCGAAGGCCCGGGTCCGCGAGCTGTCCGAGGAGGTCGCGAGACTTCAGGGCCAGCTGAGGGCGCTCGGTGCGCTGGACGTCGTCCAGCTGCAGCGACTTCGCGCGGACCTCCAGGCCGAGGTCGCCGCCCAGCGCGAGCAACTCGGCCGTGATCGCGCCGCGCACGAAGCCCTGCTCGCCGAGCAGACACGAGTTGCCCGAGCCGGCACGGAGCAGGCGCTCGCCGCGGCGCGGGCCGAGACGCATCGCTTGGAGGGCGCGCTCACGGCGTTGCGACAACAAGTCGTCGTGACCGAGGAAACCCAGCTCCTGCAAGAAGTCGGCGTCTATACGTACCAGCATCCGCTGTCGGACGCCGCGGCGTATCAGGCGCAACTGGGCCGGCTGCGTGATCAGACCAAGGCGATGGCTCGTCGGGACGGCGGAGCCATCCAAGCCACGACCGACTGGACCGTCAACGGGTCGGCGGCCGAAGGCCGGGCGATGGTGCGCGACTTCAGCAAGCTCATGCTGCGGGCGTACAACGCCGAAGCGGACAATCTCGTTCGAAGCCTCAAGCCCTACAAGGTGCACAGCTCCGTGGACCGGCTGGACAAGGTCGCCAAGACCATCGAGCGCCTGGGCAAGACCATGAACATCCGGGTCGCCGTCGCCTACCACCGGCTGCGGATCGAGGAGCTGACGCTGACCGCGGACTACCTGGAGAAAGTAGCCGCCGAGAAGGAGCGTGAACGAGAGGAGAAGGTCCGGCTCCGCGAGGAACGCAAAGCCCAGCTGGAGCTGGACCGGGAGCGCGAGCGGCTGGACAAGGAACGTCAGCACTACGCCAACGCGCTGGCCGCCGTCGAGGCCAAGGGCGACGCCGAGGCGGTCGAACGACTCAGAGCACACCTTGCCGACGTCGATCGGGCCCTGGTCGACGTCGACTACCGCGCCGCCAACATCCGCGCGGGCTACGTGTACGTCATCTCCAACATCGGCGCGTTCGGGCCGGAGATGGTCAAGATCGGGATGACCCGCCGGCTCGAACCCCGGGACCGCGTCCGCGAACTGTCCGACGCGTCCGTGCCGTTCAACTTCGACGTGCACGCGCTCGTGTTCTCCCAGGACGCAGTGGGCCTGGAGACCGCACTACACACCCGCTTCGCCGATCGACGAGTCAATCGCGTCAACGCCCGTCGTGAGTTCTTCCGTGTGGGGCCCGTCGAAGTCCGGGAACTCATGCTCGAGCTGACCGGCGACGTCCTCGAGTTCACGGAGGAACCGGAGGCCCTGGAGTACCGGCAAAGCCGCACCGAGGCTCCGGTACCGGAGGGCGCGACCAGCTGAGACGGCGCTGGGGGACAGCGTCACTCGGCGGCGAGCAGGCCGGCGATCGGGCGGCGGCTTCCCCACCAGGCCGGCAGGAGCGTCGCGACGAGCATCAGGACGAGTTCGCCGGCCGCGGTCACCGCCACGGCGACGAAACCGGCGCCGGGTGCCGCGCCGGCCGCCCACCAGCCGGCGACCGTCACCACACCGACCGCCACCGTGCCCACCAGCGCGGCCGTGACCACGTAGAGGACGGCCTCCCACGCGGCGGCGGCCACCACGACCTCGGCCGTGCCTCCGCTCGCCTGCACCAGCGCCGCCTCGCGGTCGCGGGCCCCCGACGCCATGACCACGGTGACCGCGGCCCCCAGCACCGACAACAGCAGCGGCCCGCCGATCAGCAGCACCACCGCGGCGACCCCCACCGCCCCGGACCCGGCGACGCCGTTCGCCGCGTACAGGCTGCCGGCCAGCGCGACGGCCACCACCAGCGGACTCATCGTCGCCGAGCTGCGCCCGACGCGGTGCAGCGCACCGGCGCGGGCCAGGAACCAGGACGACGAGACGGTCGCCGGGACGACGCTGGTCCACGCCCGCATCACGGCCGGGTAGAGCACCGGCCCGACGCACACCGACAGGCTCGCGACCAGCAGGCCGGTGAACAGCAGCGGCGGCTCGAGACCGGACACCGGGCGGCCGCCCAGGCTCCGGACGATCACCAGCGCCAGCACCGCGAGCACCGCCGCCGCGACCCAGCGCAGGACACCCATGCGTGTCGTCGGCCCGTCGGGGTCACGCAGCACGGCCAACCCGCTCACCCGCGCCGCCCGACGCGCACTGCCGCCGCCGGCGAACAGCACCACCACCGCCACGAACACCACCACGCTGACGTAACTCAGCGGGCCGAACACGACCTCCACCGAGCCGAGCCCGTCGGTGTCGGACACGATGCGTGCGAACAGCGGCCGGACCAGCGGCAGCGCGAGCAGCGTGCCGGCCACCGCACCGAGCAGCGCCACCACGACCAGCTGCGCCGACACCACGAGCCGCACCGCGGCCGGGCCGATGCCGGTCAGCTGCCAGAGCGCGTAGTCGCGCTGCTGGAGCACGACGGTCAGGTTGGCCGCCGCGCTCAGCACCACGACCGCGGCGACCGTCGTCGTGACCACCATCAGCCCGCCGATCGCGTACAGCGCGAGGCCGGCGTTCCCGCCGGCGTGCACGGCGGTCTCGATCGCGGTCGCGGCGACGTCGAGCACCGCCGCGGTGGCCGCCGCGACCACCGTCACCCCGAGCCAGATCCGCGCCTTCTGCCGGAGCTCACTCACCACGAGCCGCAGCATCAGACGGCCTCGCTCGCCGCGCCGACCGCGGCGAGCACCTCGGCCGGGGTGGGGTGGTGGAGTTCGGCGTGCAGGCGTCCGTCACGCAGCACCAGCACGCGGTCGCCGCGGGCGGCGGCCTCCAGGTCGTGCGTCACCATGACGACCGACCGGTCACCGGTCGCGGCCTCGCGGAGCAGCCGGAGCACCGCGTCGCCCTTCGCGGTGTCGAGCGCGCCGGTCGGTTCGTCGGCGAACACCAGGTCGGGCCGCGTCGCCAGCACCCGCGCGACGGCCACCCGTTGCTGCTGGCCGCCGGAGAGCTGCGCGGGCTTGTAGCGGGCCCGGTCGCTCAACCCGACCCGCTCGATCGCCGCGGCGACCTCGTCGGCGCCGATCGGACGGCGGGCCAGCCGGGCCGGGAGCGCGACGTTGTCCCAGACCGTGAGCGAGGTGATGAGGTTGTAGGACTGGAACACGAAGCCGACGTGGTCGCGCCGGAACGCGGCGAGCCGGCGTCGGCCGAGCCCGGCGAGCGGGGTGCCGAGGATCGACACCGTTCCCGACGTGACCGCCTCGAGGCCGGCCAGGCAGTACAGCAGCGTCGACTTGCCCGAGCCGCTCGGCCCGACGATCGAGACGAGCTCGCCCGGTTCGACGTGCAGTGAGATCCCGCGCAGGACGGCCTCCGTGCCGCCGAAGCTCTTCGTGACCTCGTGCGCCTCGAGAACGCTCATCAGTCGGTCAGCAGCAGCGTGTAGACGCTCCGGATCAGCCCGTCGCGCACCAGCGCCACGTCCACGCCGCGGACGACCGGCGGCTGCCCGGCCGGACCGAAGTTCCAGGTCAGGTACCCCAGGTCGTGGTTGACGTAGGTCTTTCCGGCCGGGGTGAACACGAAGTCCGGCGCACCGTCGAGAATGCCCTGCGCCTTGGCGTCGAGAGCGTCGTGCCCGACGACGAGTTCGTCGGGGTCGGAGAACTGCACGTCGGGCGCGTAGGTCCGGCGGATCGCCGCGCGGCGCCGGTCACCGTCGCGCTCGTTGAACACCTCCAGGAGGTTGGCGTTCATGAGTTCCTCGATCGTCGCCACGGGCGGCACCTTTCGCTAGTTTCAAGCAGTGGAGGGACGTCTCAATTCGCTGGAGCTGCGGGCCTGGCGCGGTCTGATCGAGACCACCGCGCTGTTGCGGCACCGCTCCGACCGGCTGCTGATCGAGGATTCCGGCCTGTCCGGCAGCGACTACCCGATCCTGGTGACGCTGCACGAGCGCGGCGACGAGCCGGTGCGGTCGGTCGAGCTGGCCGGGCTGATCGGCTGGGAGCAGAGCCGGCTCTCGCACCAGCTGGCGCGGATGGAGCGTCGCGGCCTGATCCGGCGGCAGCCCCACCGCGCCGACAGCCGCGGTTCAGAGGTGCATCTGACCACCGAGGGACGGGCGGTTTTCCTGGCGGCCGCGCAGGCGCACTCGCGTGCCGTCCGGACCCTCTTCGCCGACGTGCTGGACGACCACCAGCTGGCGGCGCTCGCCGACGCGATGGAGACCCTGCGCCGGCACCTCGAGAACTAGTCCCACGGGTCGGAAACTTACATGACGCGTCATGCAAGTCAAGAGCCGAGCATCCCGCGGGCCAGCCGGGCCAGCGCCTCGGCGATCTGGGCCCGGTCCTGGCCGCGTTGCCGCTGGTGCTGGTAGAGCTCCGGAGCGAGCGGCGCCAGCAGCACGTCGACGAGCGCGTCGGGCTCCGGCGTGCCCGCCGCGACGAGGAGCGAGCGCACGTGCGCGCTCCAGAACCCGTAGGCGCCGGTGCGGAAGCGCGCGGCTCCGGTCTCGCCGCCGAGCGCCAGCGGCAGGTGCTCGTCGAGCAGGTCCACCATGGCGGCGTAGAACGCGGTGAGCCGCTCGGCCGGTGACGCGCCCGGACCCAGCGGCGCCTCACCCCGGATGAGTCGCTCCTGGAGCGCCCGTTCGTGCTCGTCGAGCAGGGCGAGCGCCACTTCGGCGGGGTCGCGGTAGCGGCGGTAGAGCGTCGCCCGGCCGACCCCGGCGGCGCGGGCGAGGTCGTCCATCGTGACCGCTCGGGGGTCTTTCTCGCGGAACAGGCTCCGGGCCGCGTCGAGGACGCGGGCCCGGTTGCGGGCCGCGTCAGCACGCTCCATGCCCGCCACTCTAGCGACCCCCGGAATAAGTGGACACGCGTCTCGATTGATCTGAGACACGTGTCCACTTAACCCGCGGAGATCCTCGTGGAACTCGCTTCAGCCCTGCTCATCGGCTGCCTGCTGGCCGTGCAGGCGTCCGCGAACCTGCAACTCACGAAAGGCGTCGGGACGCCGTACGGTGCGGCGGCCGTGCAGCTCGGCCTGGCGACGCCGGTCCTGCTGGTCGCCGCCGCGGTGACCGGTTCGCTTCCGGTGAACGGCCCGGTGACCTGGTGGCATCTGCTCGGCGGCCTGGCCAGCCCGCTCTACATCACCAGCGGGATCCTGCTGTTCCCCCGGCTCGGCGCGCTGATGTCGGTCGCGCTGTTCGTCACCGGGCAAATGTTCGCGTCGCTGGCGCTCGATCTGTTCGGACTGCTCGGCGTGCCCGAACGCCCGCTCACGGCGGTGGTCGCGCTGGGTTCGCTCGCCGTCCTCGCCGGGATCACCGTGATCGTCCGCGCCCAGCGGTCCGCACCCGCCGCGCAGCCGGTCGCCGTGCGCGCCGTGGGAAGCGCGGGCGCCCCGCCGTCGCCGGGGCCGCGTGCCGGCGCCGGTGGTGTCGGGTCGGCGCGGGGTGGCTGGCTGGGGTTGGGGCTGGTCGCCGGGGCGGTGCTGCCGATCCAGGGTGCGGTCAACGCGCGTCTGCGTGCCGAGGTGCACGAACCGCTCGCGGTCGCCCTGATCAGCTTCACCGTCGCGACGGTCACGATCCTCATCGTCGTGGCCGCCACCCGCACCCGGTTCCGGCCCGACCTGGGCACGGTCCCCTGGTGGGGCTGGCTCGGCGGCCTCTGCGCCGCGGTCTACGTCACCGGCACGTTCCTGCTGATCCCGACGCTCGGCGCGGCCACGACGATCGCGCTGACCGTCACCGGCCAGCAGCTGGCCTCGGCCCTCGTCGACCACTACGGCGGGTTCCGCCTGCCCCGCCGCCCGCTGACCCGCGCCCGCACCGGCGGTCTCGCGCTGCTGCTCGTCGGCGGCCTGCTCGTCCAGCTCGGCTGACCGCGAGCGGCCCCGGCCTCGTAGTCGAGGCCGGGGCCGGTCACGTCGTCGGTACGCCGCTCAGTTCGTGCTCAGACCCCGTTCGGAGCCCGGCTTGAGCTTGCGGTCGTCGCGGAGCTCGAGGAACGGTTCGTCCGTCGGGTCGTGGCCCGCGGCGATCGCCCGGCCGCGCTCGAGTTCGGCGTCGAGTTCGGCGCCGAGCAGGATCGCGATGTTGCTGATCCACATCCAGACCAAGAACGCGATGACGCCGGCGAGCGTGCCGTAGGTCTTGTTGTAGCTGGCGAAGTTGGCCAGGTAGATCGCGAACGCGATCGACGCCAGGATCCAGAGCAACACCGCGAAGATGCCACCGGGGCTCACCCAGCGGAACCCGCCGGTCTTCGCGTTCGGCGACGCCCAGTACAGGATCGCGAACATCAGGCTGATCAGGACGATGAGCACCGGCCACTTCACGATGCTCCAGGTGGTGACCGCGGCGTCGCCGAGCCCGATCGCGTCCCCGACCACGCGGGCCAGGTCACCGGTGAAGATCACGATCGCCGCGGACACGATCAGCATCAGACCGACCACCGCGGTGACGCCCACCCGGATCGGCAGCGTCTTCCAGATCGGACGCCCCTCGGGCACGTCGTAGACCGCGTTCGACGCACGCATGAACGCCGCCACGTACCCGGACGCCGACCAGAACGCGGCGAGGATACCGACGATCGCCGCGATCCCCGCCCCGCCGGAGCCGTTGACCTGCGTCAACACGGTGTCGACGAGTTCCTGCAGCTGTTTGTTCGGGGCGAGCTCGTTGACCGCGTTCGTCACGGTCTCCTTGCCGTCGCTGCCCAGCAGACCGAGCAGCGAGACGATGACGATCGCACCCGGGAAGATCGACAGGACGCCGTAGTAGGTCAGCGCGGCGGCCCAGTCGGACAGGTTGTCGCTGGAGAACTGCTTGAACGTGCGCTTGAGCGCCGCGAACACCCCCTTGCCCCGCAGTTCGGCGGGGCTGTCGGGGCCGGCGTCCGGCGGCACGGTCGACAGATCGTTCGGCGCGTCGTCGCCGGTGCGGGTGCTCACGGCCGCGTCGAGGTCGTAGTCGTCGGATCTCTCCGCGGTCTTCTCCGCACTGTCCTGCCGACGCTTTCCGAACATGGTTCTCCTCCGAGCTGTCGCACGCTTCTCTCGCGGCGATACCCGGCAAACCGACTCATGAACGTGTCATTTGGCGCGGCGGCCCCGCCCAGTGCGGGCCACCGTCCATTGGGGTCGCGATCACGACCGGTTTGCCGTCGGCGCCGACCACCCAGCCCTGCGCGGGAAGGTCCGGCCACGGAGCACCGGGGAACGGGGCGATCGCGATCAGTCCCGACTCGACGGCGGACAACGCGCGACGCAGCCGGCGCCGCCAGTGGACCTGCATTTTTCACGCTCCCCGATCGACGCGGTCGAGATTACCTTTATCGCCTATCGATCAGGTCTGAATACTCATAAGTCGCGGTTATGAGGTCAACAGCAGATGACACCTACCGGGCCTCGCGCCCGGGCGCGAGGCTGGTGAGTCGACGGGCGCCGCACTCCGGCATCGCGGTGCCCTGGTCGCCCGGCCGCGTCGCGGTCGGCGGTGTGCGGGCTGAGCCGCGGTGCCGGGCTACGGAGGACGGCCGAGTGAGCAAGCAGGTCCAGCGGTTGGACCGTGTGGTGATCCGGTTTGCCGGTGATTCCGGTGATGGGATGCAGTTGACCGGTGATCGGTTCACCTCGGAGACCGCGTCGTTCGGCAACGACTTGTCGACGTTGCCGAACTTCCCGGCCGAGATCCGGGCGCCGCAGGGCACGCTGCCGGGGGTGTCGTCGTTCCAGGTGCACTTCGCCGACCACGACATCATGACCCCGGGTGACCGGCCGGACGTGTTGGTGGCGATGAACCCGGCGGCGTTGAAGGCCAACCTGCCGGATCTGCCGCGCGGGGCGACGATCATCGTCGACACCCACGACTTCACCAAACGCGCCCTGGCCAAGGTCGGATACGCCGCGTCGCCGCTGGAGGACGGGTCGCTCGAGGCCTACCACGTGCACTCGCTGGAGCTGACCGACCTGACGTTGCAGGCCGTCGAGGGCCTGGGGCTCTCACGCAAAGACGCGGGACGGGCGAAGAACATGTTCGCCCTCGGGTTGGTGTCCTGGCTGTACTCGCGGCCGGTCGAATCGACCGTGGGGTTCCTGGAGAAGAAGTTCGCCACCAAACCGGACGTCGCCCAGGCGAACGTGGCGGCGTTGAAGGCCGGCTGGAACTACGGGGAGACCACCGAGGACTTCTCGGTCACCTACGAGGTGAAACCGGCCCCGATGCCCTCGGGGACCTACCGCAACATCTCCGGCAACCTCGCCATGGCCTACGGGTTGCTGGCCGCCGGGCAGCGCGCCGGGCTGCCGTTGTTCCTGGGTGCCTACCCGATCACCCCCGCTTCCGATGTGCTGCATGAGCTGTCCAAGCACAAGCGGTTCGGCGTGCGGGCGTTCCAGGCCGAGGACGAGATCGCCGCGATCGGCGCCGCGTTGGGTGCCTCGTTCGGCGGGGCGCTGGGGATCACCACCTCGTCGGGTCCGGGTGTCGCGCTCAAGTCCGAGACCATCGGCCTGGCGGTGTCGCTGGAACTGCCGCTGGTGGTCGTCGACATCCAGCGCGGTGGCCCGTCCACGGGGTTGCCGACCAAGACCGAGCAGTCGGACCTGCTGCAGGCCATGTTCGGGCGTAACGGGGAAGCGCCGGTGCCGATCGTGGCGCCCCGCTCCCCGAGCGACTGTTTTGATGCCGCGATCGAGGCCGCCCGGATCGCGATCACCTACCGCACCCCGGTATTCGTGCTCTCCGACGGGTATCTCGCCAACGGCTCCGAGCCGTGGCAGGTGCCGACGGTGGACGCGCTGCCGGATCTGCGCACCGAGTTCGCCACCGAGAAGAACCACGGCGAGGAGTTCTGGCCGTACCTGCGTGACCCGGAGACCCTGGCCCGGCCGTGGGCGATCCCGGGCACCCCGGGGCTGGAGCACCGCATCGGCGGCATCGAGAAAGCCGACGGGTCGGGCAACATCTCCTACGACCCGGCCAACCACGACCTGATGGTCCGCACCCGCCAAGCCAAAATCGACGGCATCGCCCGCTCGATCCCCGCCCTCGAGGTCGACGACCCGAGTGGTGACGCCGATGTCCTGGTGCTGGGCTGGGGCTCCACCTACGGCCCCATCGGCGCCGCGGCCCGCCGGGTCCGCAAGGCCGGGATGAAGATCGCGCAGGCCCACCTGCGCCACCTCAACCCGTTCCCGGCCAACCTCGGCGAAGTCCTGCGCGGCTACCAGCGTGTGGTCGTCCCGGAGATGAACCTCGGGCAGCTCGCGCTGCTGCTGAGGGCGAAGTACCTGGTCGACGTCGTCTCCTACAACCAGGTCCGCGGGCTTCCCTTCCGCGCCGAAGAACTCGAAGAGACCCTCACGCACGTGATTGGCATGGCGCGATGACCGACCTCCAGTTCCCGTCCCTGCGGCTGGTGCCGAAGACCGACACCCCGCAGAAAGCCGGCGACTTCAAGACCGACCAGGAAGTCCGCTGGTGCCCCGGCTGCGGCGACTACGCCATCCTCGCCGCCGTCCAATCCTTCATGCCCCAACTCGGCCTCAAACGCGAAAACATCGTGTTCGTCTCCGGAATCGGCTGCTCCAGCCGCTTCCCCTACTACATGAACACCTACGGGATGCACTCCATCCACGGACGCGCCCCGGCCATCGCCACCGGCCTCTCCACCAGCCGCCCCGACCTCAGCGTCTGGGTCGTCACCGGCGACGGCGACGCCCTCTCCATCGGCGGCAACCACCTCATCCACGCCCTGCGCCGCAACGTCAACCTCAAAATCCTGCTCTTCAACAACCGCATCTACGGGCTGACCAAAGGCCAGTACTCCCCCACCTCCGAGGTCGGCAAGATCACCAAATCCACCCCCATGGGCTCACTGGACTACCCGTTCAACCCCGTCTCCCTGGCCCTGGGCGCCGAAGCCTCCTTCGTCGGACGCGCGATCGACTCCGACCGCAAACAACTCACCAACGTCCTGCAGGCCGCGGCCCAGCACGAAGGCTCCGCCCTGGTCGAGATCTACCAGAACTGCAACATCTTCAACGACGGCGCCTTCGAACTCCTCAAAGACAACGCCACCAAAGACGACTGGACGATCCGCCTGGAACACGGCCAGCCCCTGCGGTTCGGCACGGAGAACGAGAAAGGCGTCATCCGCGGAAGCCTCGACATCGTCGACGTCACCGACGACAACGAGAAGGACCTCGTCGTCCACGACGCGCACATCGAGGATCCCTCCTACGCGTTCGCGCTCTCCCGGATCCCGCGCTACACCCCCGTCGGGGTGTTCCGCTCGGTCAAGCGCCCCACCTACGACGCCGAGATGGCCGCACAACTCGACACCGCCCAGGCACGCGGCGGCGCCGACCTCCAGCACCTGCTCCACGGCAACGACACCTGGACGGTTGGATAGACCCGGTGCTGTCTCCGCGGCTCGCCGCCCTCGTCGCCGCCCTGCCGCTGCGCCCGGACTCCCACGTCCTCGAAATCGGTTGTGGGCCGGGCGCGGCGGCGCGTGCCGTCGCCGCCCGGCTGACCACGGGTCGGATCCTGGCGATCGACCGCTCGGCGGCTGCGATCCGCCGGGCCGAGTCCGCCGGCGCCGACGCGATCGCCGCCGGCCGCCTGCGTGTCCGGTGCGTCGCGGCCGAGGATTTTGTCCTCGACCCCGGTGAACCACGGTTCGACCTGGTCTTCGCGGCCCGGGTCGGCGCGCTCGACGGCCGCCACCCGGCCCTCGGCGCGATGGTCCTCCGCCGTCTGGCCGCGTGCACCACGCCGGACGCTCGCCTCTTCGTCGACGGTTCCGAACACCTCGTTCCGCGGGCTTGACAGGATCGTTCCTCGCCGCAACAGTAAACCATATGGTTCACCGTCAGTTCGCGGCTCTGGGCGACCCCACCCGTCTGGCCATCGTCGAACGGCTCGTGCGCGGGCCGTCGACCGCAGGCGACCTCGCGGCGCCGACGTCGATGTCGTTGCCCGCCGTCCTCAAGCACGTCCGCGTGCTCGAGGAGGCCGGTCTGGTGACGACCGTCAAACGCGGCCGCGTGCGCGAATGCCGGTTGCGGAACGACGCGCTCGTCGCCGTGGCCGAGTGGACCGCACGGAACCAGGCGCTCTGGTCGACCCGGCTGGACGCTCTCGGCACTCTCCTGGAGGAATCGTGACCACCGCTCCGCTCCTGTCGTTCGACCTCGACCGCACCTACCCCGCGTCACCCGAACGGGTCTGGGCCGCCTGGACCAACGCCGACCAGCTGGAGCGCTGGGTCCTGCCGGACCCGGAGTGGCGCGTGTCGAGCTGCGAGGTCGACGCCCACTCCGGTGGCGGCTACCGGCTCCGGTTCGGCCCCCGCCCGGACGGCGACTCGTACCGCGAGACCGCGACGTTCACGGTGTTCGAACCGGTGGAGCGCCTCGTGTTCGACGTGCTCACCGAGGGCGACGGCACGTCCGAGCGGTCCCGCTGCACGGTGCTGCTCCGGCCGTCCGGCGGCGGCACCCACCTGGAGCTGACGGTCGAGGGCCTCTCCGGCCCGGAATCGCTCGAGCACCTGCGTACCGGCTGGCAGTGGTGCCTGGAGGGCATCGCGGCCACGCTCGAGGCGACGGCGTGACGGCCACCGGCGCCCCGGTCGCGAGCCGGGCCACGTTCGTCGTCACCGGCCTGGTCGCCACCGTCGTCGCGGCGGTGGCGACCGCGCTCGCGGCCGTGCTCGCGCGGGTCGCCGGCGTCGAGTTCGACGTCGTCGACGGCCAGACGATCCCGGTGCCCGGGTTCGCCGTGGTGGCGGGCTTCTTCTCGCTCGTGGGTGTCCTCATCGCGGCCGCGTTCCGTCGCTGGAGCGCCCGCCCGGCCGCGCTGTTCGTCCGGACGGCGGTGGCCCTGACCGTCGTCTCGCTGGTGCCGCCGCTCGTCTCCGGCGCGGCCGCCGCCACGGTCGTCGCCCTGGTCGTGCTGCACCTGGTCCCGGCGGCCGTGATGATTCCGGCGCTGGCCCGCAGCCTGCCCCGTCAGGGCTTACGGGCGACCGCGCCGTAGACCGACACCAGTTCGTCGGAGCGGTCGGCGAAACGGTCCCGCTCGTCCGGGCGCCAGCGGTGCACGAGCGTCAGCCCGGGGTCGACCAGCTCGAGCCCGTCGAAGAACCGTTCGATCTCGGCCTTCGGCCGGACCTGCATGGTGACGCCCCGCGCGGCGTAGATCGCCTCGACCTTCTTCCACTGCTCCGGCAGGAAGTCGCCGGTGAGGTGCGAGAGCGCGAGGTACGAGCCGGACGGAAGGGCGTCCACCAGCTCGCGGACGATGCGGTGCGGCTCGTCCGCGTCGCCGACGAAGTGCGCGATCGCGACCAGCAGCAGCGCCACCGGCCGGTCGAAGTCCAGCGTCTCCTTCGCGGAGGCGAGGATGCGCGCCGGGTCGCGGAAGTCCGCGTCGAGATAGTTGGTGGCCCCGGCCGGGTTGCTGGTCAGCAGCGCCCGGGCGTGCGCGAGCACGATCGGGTCGTGGTCGATGTAGACGATCCGCGCGCCCGGGTCGATGCCCTGGGCCACCTCGTGCACGTTCGGGGACGTCGGCAGCCCGGTGCCGACGTCGAGGAACTGGCCGATGCCCTGCTCACGCGTCAGGTAGGTGACGACGCGCCGTAACCAGTCGCGGTTGGCGCCGGGCGCCACGTCGCTGGCCGGGTTGGACCGACGGCCCTGCTCGGCCGCGGCGCGGTCGGCCGCGAAGTTGTCCTTGCCGCCGAGGAGATAGTCGTACACCCGCGCCGGATGCGGGACCTCGGTACGCAAGTCGACCACGACAGCTCCTCGTCAGAACGATCCAGTGAGGACCTGATGCTGTCACGGCTCACACGAACTTCGCCTCCAGGTCGGCGAAGAACGCGGCGGACAACGCGAGAAAATCCGCCTCACGCAGCGCGATCGGGTCCCCGACGCGCAACTTCAGCACCGACGTCGCCGGGTCGAGCCGGATCGCCTTGTCGGTACCCATCACGCCGCCGTTGCTGAGCAGCGACATCGCGACCACCCGCACCTCGTTGAGCGGGTTGCCGTCCTTCTTCTCCAGCGTGCGGGTGCGGTGCACGAAGTGGTGCTCCAGCCGCAGCAGCAGGTTGTTGAAGAACATCGGCTCGAAATCGTGCACCGTCGGCGCCGACCCCAGCGTCCGGAACGCGTCCACCTGCGCGGTGATCTCGCGCCGGCAGGCGTCCACGTACTCCTGCGGGTACCTGTTCATCGCCAGCATCGTGTGCCCCTTCGACCGGTCGGTGCACCCTAGGTGCCCCCGGTCGGGCCGCCGCTAATCCTCGACCGGCAGGTGATCACGCACCCACAGCGCCGCTGACGTGCGGTCGGAGACGCCGATGCGCTTGAACGCGTTCCCCAGGTGCACTTTCACGGTGCGTTCGGTGATGCCGAGCGCCCGCCCGATCTGCTTGTTCGCCAGCCCTCGCGCCACCAGCCGCAGCACCTCCCGCTCCCGCGGGCTGAGCAGCGCCGCCGGGTCGGGCGCCGCGCCGGGGAGCAGCGTCCGGGCCACCCGCGGGTCGAGCGGCGCGTCGCCGCGCGCGGCGGCCTGGATCCCGGCCACCAGTTCGCGCGGGTCGGCGTCCTTGAGCAGGTAGCCGGTGGCGCCGGCGGCGAGCGCGTCCCGCACCGAACTGCGTCCCGACGACGACGTCAGCACCAGCACCGTGCTGCCCGGCTGCTCGGCGAGCAACCGCCTGGTCGCCTCCACCCCGTCCATCACCGGCATCGACAGGTCCATGAGCACCACGTCGGGCCGCAACGAGGCCGCGAGCTCGATCGCCCGCGCGCCGTCCTCGGCCTCGCCGACGACGTCGATCTGATCGGCGTCCTCCAGGAGGGACGCGAGCCCGGCCCGGACGAGCGCGTGATCGTCGACCAGCAGTACCCGGATGCTCATAGTTTTTTCTCCAACCGCCAGCGGGTGCCGCCGCCCGGCCGGGACGCGACCGCGAGCATCGCGCCGGCCTCACGCGCGAGATCGGCCATCACCCGCAGCCCGAAATGCCCCTCCGGCCGGACCGCGGCGCTGTCGAACCCGACGCCGTCGTCGGTGATCTCCAGCGTGACCGCCCCGGTCACCGCGACCACGACGTGCGACGCGTCGGCGTGTTTCGCCACGTTGCGCAGGCTCTCCTGGGCCACTCGGAACAGCAGCGCCTCGACGTCGGGCGTGAGCTCCCGCTCGGGCGAGACGGTGATCGCCACCTCGGTGCCGCGCTCGCGCAGACCGGTGACCAGGTCCTCGAGCGCGGCGGCGAGCCCCGAGTCGACGAGCGACGGCGGGTAGATGTCCACCAGCAGCGACCGCATGCTGCCGACCCCGGCCCGCACCGTTCCGGCCACCGAGTCCAGGCGCTCGGCGAGCGACTCGGCGCCGGGCGTCGACCGGGCCTTGCCGGCCGCCGCCGCGACCGCGAACGCACCCGCGGTCAGGTCCTGGACGACACCGTCGTGCAGCGTCGCGGCGATGCGTTTGCGTTCGGAGTCGGAGGCGGCCATCGCACGCTCACGCAGTTGCTCGCGCTGGAGCGTGGCCCGGCGGACCCGCCCGACCAGCGCCCAGGTCACCGGCGCCTGGAGTACCAGCATGAGCAGCAGGCTGCTGACCGTGATGCCGGCGAAGCCCCGCCAGAGCTGACCGCTGCGGTCGGTGACCGCGTCGTAGCGTGAGTAGGTCTCGAACAGCAGGGTCCGGCCGCCCGGCGTCCAGACCGGCCGGTACACCTCGAGCAGCTTGCTGTCGCTGCGCTCGTACTGGTTCTCGGGTTCGTCGAGGTCGCTGACGTCGGCCCGGGTGCGCGGGGTCCGCAGGACAGCGCGCTCGTCGTCGCCGAGCGGGAACGTGCGCCCGATCAGGCGTGGTTCGTCGGAGTAGACGATCCGGCCCTCGGGTGTCCAGATCTTCGTGCGCACGATCGCACCCACCAGCACACCGGGCCGGATCACCGCGTCGAGCCGGTCCCGCGCGGCGGCCGCCGTGGCCTCGTCCGGGGAGAGCAGGGCGTCCTCCAGCGCGGGCGTCACCACCGCACCGGCCAGCAGGTCGGTGACGGTGAGCGCGTCGTTGACCGACTCGGACTCGGCCGCCTGACGGGCGGCGATCGTGCCGGCCGAGGCCGCCACGCCGAACACCACCAGGACGGCGAGCACCGACTGGACGACGATCCGGCGCCAGGACACCACCCGGTCGGCCCGGGCGGCGTCTCCGGCGGCGGCGAGCACCACCCAGTTGTCGTCGGTCACGGGGAGATCCTGGCTCAGTCGTGGTTCGGGCCGTCGTCCGACCCGCCGCGGTCACCGCTCCCCTTGCCGCTGTTGCCGCTGCCCTTGCCGCTGTTGTCGTCGTCCCCGCCGCGGTTGCGCCGGCCGCCGTGGTCGTCGCCGGCCTCGGTCGAGCTGGAGTGGGTGCCGCTGGGGCGCGTGCCGCTGGTGTGGGTGCCGCTGGTGTGGGTGCCGCTGGTGTGGGTGCCGCTGGTGTGCGTGCCCCGGTCGTCGCCGGGTTCGGCGGTGCGGTGGCCCTTGTCGTCACGCTGCCGCAGACCGCCCTTGTCGTCGGCGGACGCCGAGGCCGAGGGCCGCGCCGTCGGACCGTGGCTGGTGGCCGACGGCGACGGGGCCGTCTTGACCGCGACCTCCCGGCTGAGCGCGCTGTTCCCGGTCACCCCGGCCACCGCGGGCGCCGCCGCGGCGAGAACCGCCACCACACCGAGCGCTACGAACGTCGCTTTCATCAGGTCTCCTCCTCGACGCGAAGTGCGATGAGACCTTTGTCCGCCACTTCCGGTTCCAGCCACCAGCCGTCCGGTAGTACTAGTACCACGGTAGCCAGGCCCTGACCTGGGACGTCGCCGCCGGGATCAGGGGTGGCCCGTCATGCCGGGCCTGCCGGTACGCGAGGCGCGGCGGGCCGCCAGAGGCCCATGGTCGGATTGTTGTCGGCTGCGGCGAGTTGAGTATCGGTGAGGGTGCCGGTACCAAGCGCGTTCGCGTCCACAGTGGCGCCCTCCGTCGCGGCCGTCGCCTGGCGCCCTCACCGGAGACGGGTAGTTTGAGGGTGTTCCGGCCCGATGATGATGAGGTGTCGACTTGGTCGCCCAGCCCCCGTCTACGGACGTCGACGAGCGCAACCTGACCGTTGGTCCCAAGAAGGACCAGGCGGCGGGTTTGACGGCAGTTGTCCAGTCGTTACGTCACGCGGGCCGGCAGATGAGCGCCGGGCGTACCCTGCTCACGCTCGCGAAGGTCAACCAGAAGGACGGGTTCGACTGTCCGGGGTGCGCGTGGCCGGATCCGGATCACCGCAGCGTCGCCGAGTTCTGCGAGAACGGCGCGAAGGCGGTGGCCGAGGAGGCGACCGAGCGTCGCGTCGACGCGGACTTCTTCGACGCCTGGTCGGTGGTCGACCTGGCCGACAAGAGCGACTACTGGCTCGGCCAGCAGGGCCGGCTCACCGAACCGATGTTCCTGGCGCGCGGCGCGCAGCACTACCGGCCGATCTCCTGGGACGCCGCGTTCGACCTGGTCGCGTCGGAGCTGGCCGCGCTGGACGACCCGAACGAGGCGTCGTTCTACACCTCGGGGCGCACCAGCAACGAGGCCGCGTTCCTCTACCAGCTGTTCGTGCGTGCGTTCGGCACCAACAACCTGCCCGACTGCTCGAACATGTGCCACGAGTCGTCCGGGTCGGCGCTGGTCGAGACGCTCGGCGTCGGCAAGGGCAGTGTGTCGTTGGAGGACCTGTACCGGGCCGACCTGATCTTCGTGGTGGGGCAGAACCCGGGGACGAATCACCCGCGGATGCTGTCGGCGCTGGAGAAGGCCACGAAGGCCGGGGCGTCGATCGTGGCGGTGAACCCGCTGCCCGAGGCCGGGTTGATGCGGTTCAAGAACCCGCAGAAGGTGTCCGGGGTGATCGGCCGGGGCACGGCGCTGGCCGACGAGTACGCGCAGATCCGCCTCAACGGTGACCTGGCGCTGTTCCGGGCGCTCAACCGGCTGCTGCTGGAGTCCGAGGACGCGCTGGACCGCGCGTTCATCGACGAGCACACGCACGGTTTCGACGAGTTCGCGGAGGCGACCCGGGCGTCGGAGTGGCCCGAGCTCCTCGAAGCCACCGGGTTGCCGCGCGAGCAGATCGAGCGCATCCACCAGCGCGTGCTGGGCTCGGAGCGGATCGTCGTCTGCTGGGCGATGGGGCTCACCCAGCACAAGAACTCGGTGCCGACGATCCGCGAGGTCGTGAACTTCCTGCTGCTGCGCGGCAACGTCGGCCGGCCCGGTGCCGGGGTCTGCCCGGTGCGCGGGCACAGCAACGTGCAGGGCGACCGCACGATGGGCATCTACGAGAAGCCGTCGGCCGCGTTCCTCGACGCGCTCGGCACCGAGTTCGGGTTCGCGCCGCCGCGCGAGCACGGCTACGACGTCGTCGACTCGATCCGGGCGATGCGCGACGGCGTCGTGAAGGTGTTCCTCGCGCTGGGCGGCAACTTCGTGTCCGCGACCCCGGACACGGCCGTGACCGAGGCCGCGCTGCGCCGGACCCGGCTGACCGTGCAGGTCTCGACGAAGCTCAACCGGTCGCACACGATCACCGGTGAGCAGGCGCTGATCCTGCCGACGCTCGGGCGCACCGAGGTCGACCGGCAGGCGGGCGGGCCGCAGTTCGTGACGGTCGAGGACTCGATGAGCGCGGTGCACGCCTCGCGTGGGCGGCTGACGCCGGCGTCGGCGCAGCTGCGGTCGGAGGTCGCGATCGTGTCCGCGCTGGCCGAGCGCACGCTCGCGAAGGCACGCCGGGTCGAGTTGCCCTGGGAGGAGTTCACCGCCGACTACGACCGGATCCGGGAGCGGATCGCGCGGGTCGTGCCCGGTTTCGAGAACTTCGTCGAGCGCGCCGAGGAGGGTTTCGTGTTACCGCACGGGCCCCGGGACTCGCGGACGTTCCCGACCGCGACCGGCAAGGCGAACTTCACCGCGAACGCGCTCGAGGTGCTGCGGGTGCCGCCGGGTCGGCTGATCCTGCAGACCGTGCGGTCGCACGACCAGTACAACACCACGATCTACGGGCTCGACGACCGCTACCGGGGGGTGCGCGCGGGCCGCCGGGTCGTGTTCGTCAACCCCGCCGACCTGGCCGAGCGGGGGATCAACGACGGTGACCACGTCGACCTGATCAGCGAATACGCCGACGGTGAGCGGGTGGCGGAGAACTTCCGGGTGATCGCTTACGACACCGCTCCGGGGTGCGCCGCGGCCTACTTCCCGGAGACCAACGTGCTGGTCCCGCTCGACTCCACCGCCGAGGTCAGCAACACGCCGGTGTCGAAGTCGGTGGTCGTGCGCTTGGAACGCCGCTAGGGCGGTGCGGAGGGGGCCGCCCTGGGAGCAGCCCCCTCGCGGCCCGCCCGGAGCCCGCCGAGTCTATGTCCACAGCGGAGCGGGAATTCCCGGCTGTCGCGATCACGACAGTCAGCCGCGCCGGCTCCACTCCTCGGCCAGCAGTTCGTAGGAGCGCACGCGGTCGGCGTGGTCGTGGGTGATCGTGGTGATCACCAGTTCGTCCGCACCGGTCGCATCACGCAGCTGTTCGAGCCGGGCGGCGACGGTGGACGGCGCGCCGACCAGCTGGGTGTCGATCCGGTCCTTGACCAGCTCCCGGTCCTCGTCGGTCCAGGTGGTCGCGGCGGCATCGGCCGGCGTGGGGTAGGCGATCGCGCCCGCGCCGGTGCGGATGCTGCGTACCCAGGGCGCGTACCCGGAGGCGAGCACCGCGGCCTGTTCGTCGCTCTCGCCGACCACGACGTCCGCGGAGACGCTGACGTAGGGCCGGTCGAGCGTGGCCGAGGGTTCGAACGCCGCGCGGTAGGCCCGCACCGCGTCGATGACCGTGCTCGGGCTGTGGTGGTAGCTGGCGACGAACCGCAGCCCGTTCGCGCCGGCCACGGTGGCGCTGGACCCGCCGGACGCGCCGAGGATCCAGACCTCGAGCGCGGCGCCCTCGCCGGGGAACGCGTGGCCCGCGGGGTGGACGCCGGCCAGCAGGGCGAGGACGTCGCTGATCTGCTCCTCGTAGCCGGGGGTGTAGGCACCGGGCTGCTGCAGCAGGTCGAGTTGCGCGGTGATCTTCGCACCGGCGGTGGTCAGCAGCCGGCTGACGTCGTACTGCTTGGGCAGGAGCAGGCCGTTGCCGGTGCGTTCGTCGGTCCGGTGCGCTCCGCCGCCGCGGCTCTTGAGGTACGCGTCGGCGGCCGCGGCGATCGCCGGTTCGGGGGTGGGCTTCTGGCGGCCGAACGAGCGGCCGATGCCCAGGTCGATGCGGCCGGGGTAGGCGGCGTCGAGCAGCCCGAACTCCTCCACGGTGGCGAGCGGCTGGCGGTGGCCGAACTGCACACCGGCCGACCCGAGCCGGATCGTGGACGTGGCCGCGGCGGCCAGCGCGATCGTGACGGCCGGGGAGGCGCCGAGCACGCCGGGGTTGAGGTGGTGCTCGGCGAACCAGTACCGGCGGTAGCCGAACCGTTCGGTCTGCCGGGCCAGGTCGATGGCGTTGCGTACCGCGGTGGCGGTGCTGTCGCCGCTGCTGCGGGGGACGAGGTCGAGAACGCTGAGCGGGGTACTGGGCAAGGCCGTCCTCCCTATCAAGCCGATAGGGATACTGTAGCCGCGCGATCGCCGCCGGTCTAAGCGTCGGCGCGGGCCCAGCGCATCGTGGTGGCCACGGCGGCGTCGCCGGGTTCGCCGGTGGCGCTCAGGCCGGCGATCACGCCCTCCTGATCGGCCTCCGGGCGGTTCTGGCTGAGCTTGGCCTTGCCCTCGACCCGGCTGATCACCAGCTCCAGCCCGACGATGGCCCGCAGCTGCCCGTCGATGAACTTCTCCGGGGCGTCGGTGACCTGCCACGGCTCGTCGCGGAGCGCCTCGTGGGCGTCGGTCAGCCTGGTCACCAGGGTCCGCAGCCACTCGACGTCGTCGTGGGCGACCAGCCGCCCGTGGACGTGCAGCACCTCGTAGTTCCACGTCGGCACGACCCGCCCGTGTTCACGCTTCGAGGCGTAGAAGCCGGGCGAGACGTACGCGTCGGGGCCGGTGAGGATCGCCAGCGACTCGGCGTCGGGCAGGTCGCGCCAGTGCGGGTTGTTGCGGGCCACGTGACCCAGCAACGCGTTGCGCCCGGCGTCGAACAGCAAGGGCAGTGGGGTGGACCGGAGACCCTCGGCGGTGGGCGTCACCAGATGCGCGAAACCACCGCCGCTCAGGAGCGCGGCCTGGCGGTCCGCCGGAACGGCGAAGTGCGACGGGACGTACATTCCCCGACCCTAACCCGGGCCGGGCCGGTGGTTCACCGGCGTCGGGCGTAGTAGGTGCGGCTCGTCTGCGGGAACAGCAGAACCACCAGCAGGGCGACGCCGAGCGCGAGCCGGACCGCGTCGGCCCAGTGGTGGGACTCGCCGAACGCGGGGGCCGCGACCAGCACGGTGAGCGTGGCGGCGATCGTTACCAACACGTACGCGAGGTGGCGCCCGCGCCAGAGCCCGGCCATGAGCAGGCCCCACACGCCGAGTTCGAGCAGCGGCACGAGCGCAGGGACGTCGCGGTCGAACAGGCCCTGCGTCGCCAGGTAGGCGGAGTGCACGGCGTAGAGGCCGGCCAGCAGCGTGGCGATCACGACCGGCGCGGGGCGGGTCGGTGCGGCGTGCAGCGGGACGACGTTCATGCGGACCCTCCGGGTGACGTTCCAGGACGTCCATCAGGGTCCGGGCCGCGGGCGCGACGAATGGTCACCGCCGTGACACGAGCGCTGTACCGGTGGCAACAAAAACGCGTGGGAGCCCGGCCGGGCTCCCACGCGCGCGGGGCTTACTTCGACGGCTGGGGCGTCGAGCAGTTCACCTTCGGGTTGAGCCCGAAGTAGTTCAACGGACCGGCGACGATCGTGACGAGGATCGTGCCGGTCTTCGCGCAGCTGGCTTCTCCGCCGGAGAAGTAGTCGCGCTGTGCGGCAGCGATGACGCCGATCAGCAACCAGATCACCACGACAACGCTTCCGATTCGCATGGTGCGACCTCCTGGGGTGGGGGCATCCGGGCGGGGGGTTGGTGATGCCCGCAAAAACTGATCCCCCTATTCCCCGTTGGGAGCGCAGCCAAGCAGTAACTACCCGTGTCAGGAATTCCTCGTCAGGCGGGTGCCGCCGAGGGTCCGTCCGCGTGCGGCGAGGAACGCGACCAGGCCGTCGGGCTCGTCGCTGGCGAGGAACACCCCGCGCGCGCTGATCAGCACCTCGTCCGCGTGCTCGACGCAGCTCCAGGCCGAGGCCCCGGAGCCATCGGCGAGCTTCACCTCGGCGGGGGCGGGACAGTCGGTGCCGTCCGGCCGGCCGATCACACAGCGGTCGGGAACCCCCTGGATCACGCGGGAACCTTAGTGGGTCGGCGGAGCCCCTGGTTAGCGGGGCGGCCCGCCTCCGGAACGGTCGGGCCAGGCGGGCCTAGTCGAGCACGACGAGTGCGCTCAGGAGCGCCAGCCCCGAGCCGAGGAGCATCGAGAGCCAGCGCGGTGGCGGGCGGCGGCTCACCCGCCCCACCCAGCCCCGGTGCACTCTCGCCACCGGTCTTCCCCGGCGACGCTGGTGCTGGTGGACCCGTGGCCGGCAGGAGGAACGGCCGGTCGGTCCGGCGTGATGGGCGGCAGTCATGTGACGAACAATGCCCTGTGTCGGCAAGTGCACCCTTCGTACCAGCTGAGGATCTGCCCAGACTCACGTCCGGCCGGCCCACTCGTGGTTCGGGCCGCGGTGCACGGCGGCGTAGACGGCGTTACGCAGGCGGTTGGCGTGCGCGGCGGTGAGCGCGCCGGTCGGGGGGCGCAGGGTCAGGCGCAGCAGCACGTTCCACTCCTCCGGGCCCAGGCCGAGCCGTTCCCGCACGGCCGGTGGCAGGTCGGCCCAGGGCGTGGCGCCGAGGATCTCCACCGACTCCAGCGACTCGGCGTCCGCACCCAGGGCCCGTCGCACCGTGTCGCCGAGCAGCTCGGCGTCGGGGGCGCCGTCGACGACGATCGACAGGTCGCGGCGCACGGCCGGCTGCCGCGACACCGGACGCCACGGCGCCAGGTCGAGCATCTGGACGGCCACGCGCGGATCCGCCGACCGCAGCAACCGGATGTCGTCGATGCCCTTGCGCAGCATCAGCGCACGGTCGAGCCCGATCCCCATCGCCAGCCCTCCGGAACGCAGCCCCGCCCGGTCGAGCACCGCGGGTGCGATCAGCCCGCACTCCCCCAGCTCCACCCAGCCGTCCGGCGTCCCGACGTCGATCTGCCGGCCGGCACACGTGTACGGGTGGGACGCCGGCGTCAGCCGCCACCGCGCTCCGGGCAGCAGCGTCGACACGACGCGCGCCACCAGGTCGTCGAGATCGCCGGGAGAGGCCGGGGACGGCGTGACCCGCCACAGGTCCACCTGGTGCGGCGCACCGACGTGCAGCCGGTCGATGACGTCGCGGCGGTGGACCAGGCCGGGCAGCACCAGCAGGACGTCGGGCACCGGGTCGGCCGCCAACCGGCGCAGGGCCGGCGGGACACCGGCCGAGGTGTGGCTGCGGAGCATCACGTTCTCGCCGACGTACCGGCTGTACCGGGCGTCGCGGGTGACGGCGTCGGGCGGGTAGCCGAGCCGGTCGTAGTTGTCCTCGACGGACACCAGCGGCGAGGGCCGCAGGACACGCACCGGACAGCCCCAGTCCGCGGCCACGAGGGCGTCGAGCAGGAGTTGGAGGGCGTGCCGGCCGCCGGCCGGATCGGTGAGGTCACGCAGCCGCAGTGCGGACACGAGTTCGGACGTGTTCAACGGGACTCCTCGTCAGCGATGGAAGGGAGGAAACCCCCGGCTGACGAGCCCGTGCGCTACCGAACGATCGCGGCACCCGCACGGCTGACCGGCAGCCGGGGGTGATCAAAGAAGGTGCGCACGTGATCCACGGTACGCCGGAGCGCTAGCCGATTAGGGTCCGCAGCGTTTCGGCGTTGCGGACGGCGTGGCCGTGGCCGTCGTTGTTGAAGTACGCCCACACCTCGTGCCCGGACGCGGCCCACTCGTGCATGCGGTCGGCCCACCAGCGCAGGTCGTCGTCCGAGTACGAGCCCGCGTAGAGGTGCTCCCGATCCGGGCCGTGCAGCCGCACGTAGACGAACGGCGCGGTCGCGCGCAGGACGCAGGGCAGGTTCGCGCCGCTCATCACGACGTACGCCGCGCCGTGTTTCTCCAGCAGCGCGAACACCGCCTCGTCGTGCCAGCTGGGGTGGCGCAACTCGACGGCGGTCGGCACCCACGAGGGCAGCGCGCCGAGGAAGTGGTCGAGCCGGGCGTCGTCACGCTGGTGGGCGGGGTGGGTCTGCACGAGCAGCACCCCACGTTTGTCGCCGAGCTCGTGCCAGCACGACGCGATGCGTTCGATCCAGACCTCCGGTTCGCGGAGGCGTTTGGCGTGGGTCAGCCCGCGCGGGGCTTTGACCGTCAGGCGGAATCCGTCGGGCAGGCGCTGCCGCCAGCCGGCGAACGTCTCGGTGCGCGGCCAGCGGTAGAAGCTCGCGTTGAGTTCGACCGTGGAGAACCGGCCGACGTAGTGCGCGAGCCGATCGCGCGCGGGCGTGCCCGGCGGATACAGCACGTTCTCCCAGTGGTCGTAGCTCCACCCCGACGTCCCGATGTGCACGCGGCTGGGTTAACCGTTTTCCGGCTTTTCAGACCCGATGAACGTGCGGCTCACCTCGGCCAGCTTGCTGAGCACGTCGCGGACCGCGTCGAGGCTCGTGACGTCGAACGACTCGAGGACGCGGGTCGTGGCGTCGGACAGCGGGCCGTAGATCTCGGCCAGCTTCTCCTCGTGCTGACCGGTGGTGCGTACGTACACCTTCCGGCGATCGGACGCGTCGCGGTACCGCTCGACGAACCCGCGCTTCTCGAGCCGGTCGATCAACGCCGTGACCGCGGACGTGCTCATGCCGGTGACCTCGGCGATCCGCCCGGCGGTCAGCGCCTCCTCGCGGGCGGCCAGGTCGAGGCACTTCAGGTCGGTCGGGTTGAGACCGAACCGCTCGGCGACGGCCTGGTGCAGCACGAGCGCCAGCCCCGACTGCAGGCGCAGCAGATCGCCGATCGACCCGATCAGCTCGTCACGTCTTGACACGGCGTCCTAACATCTCGACAGACAGGAAATCTCGATTGATCGAGACTTCCTGCTTCCAGAATGATTCTACCGAGGAGAAGTGCGATGAACGACGAGGCCGCCGTCCGGTCCCTGTTCGACTCCACCCTCACCGCCTGGAACAGCGGCGACGCCGAGGCCTACGGAAACGCGTTCACCGAGGACGCCGACTACGTGATCTTCACCGGGACGCACTACCGGGGCCGGCAGGTGATCGTCGAGATGCACGCGGCGCTGTGGCGTCGGTACCTGAAGGGCAGCCGGCTGCTCGGTCACGTCACCGACGTGCACTTCGTCACCGACGACGTGGCGGTCGTGACGAGCGTCGGCCGGGTGCTGAAGTCGCGGTTCAGCCGGCGCAAGCCGGACAAGGCGCAGACGTTCGTCGCGGTGCGGCGAGAGGGCGCGTGGAAGTTCGCCGCGTTCCAGAACACCACGCGCCGTCCGCTGCTGGAGTGGATCTCCGCACGCAGCGACCCGCACCTGGCCCCCAACACCCCGCCGATCCCGGCGACTCTGAGCCGACCGAAGACCTCCTAGGTATCGGCGTCCTGCGTGTCGGTTCGCCGGGCTGAGCGGTGCGGCGGGTCGGCCGGTGGTCAGAGCGGTGGTCAGCGGGACTCGTCGATCCGTCGCACGGCTTCGGTCGCCTCCAGCAGCGGGGCGCCGGTCCGCCGGCGGTAGATCCGCACGGCCTCCGCCAGGCCCTCCCCGTCGAGGGCGGCCACGACTTCGGTGCGCACCGCGTCCGGGTCCACCGTCCGTCCGGCGTGCTCGCGCCGCGCCCGGCGCGTGAGGTACGCCGAGACGATCAGCAGGACGATGCCGGCGCCACCGATGATTCCGATCACGGTCCAGTCCATGTCGGACATCATGACGGCTCGGCGCCAGCGCGGTAGCGGCCCGGAGTGACCCCGATCAGTCCGGCGAAGGCCTCGATGAAGCTGCTCGGGTTCGCCCACCCGCACCTCCGGGCCACGCGGGTCGTGTCGTGGCCCTCGGCCAGGAGTACCAGCGCGTGGTAGATCCGCACCTGCGTCCGCCACTCGGGGAACGTCAGGCCGAGTTCGTCGTGGAACAACCGGCTGAGCGTGCGCGGGCTGGCCCCGACCCGGCGCCCGAGCTCGGGCAGCGACGAGGTGTCTCCCGGCGACCCGTACAGCACCCGTGCGACCGCGCGTCACCGGTCGTCGCGTGGTTCGGGCAGCTGCAGCCGCTCCTCGTCGGCGCGGCGTAGTTCGTCGGCCAGGACGCGGCGCAGGCGGGCCCGCGCGCCGCGGTCGTCGCGGCGGGCGCGGTCCGTCAGCGCCAGCAGGAGCTCGCGGGCGAGGCCGGTGGCGGCGAAGACCACCGGCGCGGCGGGCAGGGTGCGGGCCAGGGACGCGGGCAGGAAGACGATGCGCATGTCGGTGCGGCCGTGCGCCCGGTGGTGGTGGGCGAACCCGGCCGGGGTCCAGGCGACGCGGTTGGCCGGCACGATCGACGTGCCGCGTTCGGTGTGCACGGAGAGCACCCCGCGGGCGGCGTACACCAGGTGTCCGCGGGGATGCGTCCGCGACGCACTGGCTCCCCCCGACTCCCACAGGTGCACCCCGGCCGACGGCCACACCCACGAATCCTGGCGTCCGTCCGGCATCAGTTGGCGTCCTTCCGGTAGTCGGCCACGGACGGCCCCGGCGAGGGTAGCCGCATGACGACGATGCGTGCAGCGGTGTGCACCGGGGCCGGTGGCCCGGAGATGCTGGAACTGCGTGAGGTGCCGGTACCGGACGTCCGGCCCGGGTGGAGTCTCGTCCGGGTGGACGGCGCGGGGCTGAACCGGTCGGAACTGCGGACCCGGCCGGGGCACTCCCCGAGCGTGGTGTTCCCCCGCTTGCTGGGGATCGAGTGCGTGGGGGTCGTGGCCGCCTCGACCGACCCGGCGCTGCCGGAGGGGACGACGGTCGCGGCGGTCATGGGCGGGATGGGCCGGGACTTCGACGGCGGGTACGCCGAGTACGCGCTGGTGCTGAACCGGCTGCTGATGCCGGTCGTCACCGACCTTCCGCCGCTCCTGCTGGCCGCACTGCCCGAGACGTACCTGACGGCCCAGGGTGCGCTGGACACCCTCGGGCGGCCCGAGCGCCTGCTCGTCCGGGGCGGGTCGTCGTCGGTGGGGACGGCGGCCACGGCGATCGCGTCGGCGTCCGGGATCGAGGTCGCCGCCACGACCCGCCGCCCGGACAAGACGCTCCGAACCGATCGCGGCGGTGCCCGCGGGCACGAAGCTCACCGCGTTCCACAGCGGCGCCGGGGCCGGTGACGCGGCGGCGTGGCAGCGGATCGTGCACGCGGTGGAGACCGGCGTGTACCGCGTGCACCTCGACCGCGTCTTCCCGCTCGAGGACGTCGGGGCGGCGCACCGCTACCTGGAGTCCGACGCCGCGACCGGGAAGGTGGTCCTGTCCGTCGCCGGAACGCCGGGTCAGCGCGGGGATTCCTGCGGGTGCCACCAGGGCTCGGTGACGTCGCGGTAGGCCACCGGGCGGAAGTCGTGGTACGGGGCGGGGGCGGCGTAGTGGCTGCTCACCAGGAGGTGGTTGGGGTTCTGGAACCAGCTGAAGTTCGGCGGCGCGGCCGCGTCCGTCTCCGAGGCCGGCGCCTCCAGCGCGGGTGCGGTGGACAGCCGCGACGGGAACGCGGTGCGCGCGAGGAACACGATCGCCAACGCCACCGCGGCCAGGCTCAGCCCGACGCCGGGCAGCACGTCCAGGTAGCCGGCCCGCACGATCCGCTCCCCCAGGAACGAGCCGCCACCGATGCCGATCTGGAACGCCACCACGTACACCGCGGACGCCGCGTCCGCCGACTGCGGTGCGACGCGTAACACCGCGGCCTGCATGATCACCGGCGAGGCCGTCATCGCCGCGCCCCAGGCGAGCACCGCGACGATCGTCGGCGCCGGCCCGAGCGCCGGGACGAGCAGGGCCAGCGCGGCGATCATCACGCCGATCAGGACCTTCAGCAACGGGCCCGGACGCCGGTCGACCCACCGTCCGATGAACCAGTTCCCGACCAGTCCGGCCGCGCCGAAACCGAGCAGCAGCGCGCTCAGCGCCGGCCCCTCCAGCCCGGCGTTGCGCCGGACCAGCGGCGCCAGGAACGTGTAGGCGCTGAACAGACCGGTCATCAGCACGATCGTGGCGAGCGCGACCGCGACCAGCGGCCGCGACCGCAGCACCAGCACCGCGTTGCGCTGACGTTGCCAGGCCGACGTGCGCAGGTCACCCGGCAGCGGCGGCAGCGCCGGGAGCTGCGTCAGGATGCCGACGACGCAGAGCGCACCACCGACCGCGAGCGCCGCCAGCACGACCCGCCAGCCGAAGTACTGGCCGAGCGCGGTGCCGACCGGGACGCCGACCACGATCGCCAGCGAGTTGCCGAGGAACACCCAGGCGGTCGCGCGACCGCCCTGCCCCGGTCGTACCAGCCGGAACGCGATCGGGGCGACGGTCGCCCAGAAGATGCCGTGCGCCAGTGCGCAGGCGAGCCGGGCCACGACGAGCAGTTCGAACGTCGGTGCCAGCGCCGAGGCCAGCTGGGACAGCCCGAAGATCGACATGCCGATCGCGATCAGGCGCCGGCGCGGAACCTGCATGGTCACCGCGGTCAGCGGGATCGACGTCAGCGCGGCGACGGCCGCGTAGATGGTCACCAGCAGACCGACGTCCGCTTCGCTGACCGACAGGTCGGCCGCGATCTCCGGCAGCAGCCCGACCGGTATCGCCTCGGCGGTCACGTAAACGAACGTGGAGGCACCTAGAGCTGTCAGGGCAACACGGTGGTTCACGCTGGTGAGAGTAGGCACACAGCTAAGAGTTAATCGTGATTTTAGAGCGATTGGTGTTACGTTTGCACATCGTCGCAGGTCAGGGCAGTTGCATGGGGCCACTGGGGACAGTGTCCGACCACGCCGTCCGGGAAAGACCGGGAAAGCCCACGACCGCGATGACCAGCGCACCACGACTTTCGCGACGACCGGCGGGGCGGGCCGCCCGTGCCTCCCGGACCCCGCCGGCCGGAGGGTCACTCCGCGTGGCCGTAGGCGCCGGACCGGATGTCCTCGAGCAGCGTCGGGCCGGTCGGCGTCCAGCCGAGCAGTTCGCGGGTCCGGGCGCTGGAGGCGTACATGTCGAGGCCGAAGAAACCGGCGATGAACCCGAAGTGCTCGTCGGCGTCGGCGGGCGCGATCGAGGTGACCGGCAGCCCGAGCGCCTCGCCGAGCGCCTCGGCGATCGCGCGCGTGGAGATGGCCTCCTCGGCGACCGCGTGCATCCGGGTGCCCGCGGGCGCGCGCTCGAGGCCGAGCCGGATCAGCCGCGCGGCGTCCGAGCGGTGCACCGCCGACCAGCGCGTGGAGCCGTCCCCGATGAAGCCGGACACCCCGCGACGCCGGGCCGCGTCGGCGAGGAACGTGACGAAGCCCCAGTCCCCGACGCCGTGCACCGAGGGCGCGAACCGGACGATGACCGACCGCACCCCGCGTTCGACGTGGTCGAGCGCGAGGTTCTCGCTGCCGCCCCGGTCCGCGCCCGGGCCGACCTCCGGTGAGGCGTCGGTCTCGACGGCCGCGCGGTCCTTCACCAGGCCGGACAACCCGTTGGCGAGGACGAACGGCTTGGCGCTGCCGTCGAGCGCGCCGAGGATCGACTCGACCGCCGCGCGCTCGGCCCGGTCGCTCTCCGGGCCGAAGTCGTGCTTGTTCGCCAGGTACACGACACCGTCCGCCGCGTCGGCGCCGCGGCGCAGCGCGTCCACATCGTCCAGGTCGCCGCGGAGCGCGGTCGCGCCCTTCGCGCGCAGCGCCGCCGCCGACTCGTCCGAGCGGGCCAGGCCGGTGACCTGGTGACCGGTGGCCAGCAGCTCGTCGACGGTCGCGGAGCCGATCCACCCGGTCGCTCCGGTGACAAAAACACGCATGATCGTTTCTCCCTTAATCGGGCCCCGTTTCGAAGCACCGTGTATCGAAAGGTAGCACAGAAACGAGTCATGGTGTCTCGGTATTATCGGCGCATGAACGAACCGAAAGGGCCCGGGGGCCGGCCGCGGAGCGAACAGGCCCGCGAGGCCGTACTCCACGCCGTCGACGACCTGCTGCTGGAGGTCGGTTACGCCGCGCTGACGATGAAGGGCATCGCCGAGCGGGCCGGCGTCGGCAGGCAGACGGTCTACCGCTGGTGGGCGACGAAGGCGGAGGTGCTGTTCGAGGCCAGCGTCGCCGACGCCGCGGACGAACTCGCGGTCCCGCCGGCCGGGACGCCGCTGGCCGACGTCACCGCGTACCTGGACGCCTTCGTGCGGTTCCTCGCGCACTCACCGGCGGGCATCGCCTACCGGACCCTGCTCGGCGCCGCGCAGCACGACCCCGCGGTGAAGGAGCTGATCGGCACCCACGACACCCTCGTGGCCAGCGCACGCGCGGTCGTGGAGCGGGTCCGGCCCGGCCGGGACGTCTCCGATCAGGAGGCCGCCGCGTTGATCGGGCCCGCGCTGCTCTGGGTCATGACCGGACGCGACCCCGCGCGGCTCGACACCGGCGAGCTGGCCCGGGACTTCCTCCGGGCCGGCCGGGGCGCGCCCTCCGCCCGGTAGGTGGACACCCGGTCCGCGGTCGCGGGAT